>NZ_ANNU01000018.1 GCF_000346615.1 Nafulsella turpanensis ZLM-10 | reverse complement strand
GGGAGTGTAAACGCAACTGTGTCAACTGGCTTTTTCGGTGTTACGGCGAAGCCTAACGCCGAAAAAGTCAAACCCTCACGTGCAGTTTGATTCTTTCCTCAAACATGATATAAAGCTGCGAGAAAGTCAATGGCCAGTTGCGTAAAGGCAGGGTCCACTTTTTAGAGACATTCATCACCACCAGATAAATAAGCTTCTGTAAGGCTGCGTCAGAGGTAAAGGCCCCTTTTGTTTTCGTCACTTTTCTCACCTGACGATGGAATCCCTCAATCGTATTGGTGGTATAGATCACCTTTCTGACTTCCTGATCATAAGCAAAAAAAGTGGAAAGATACTCCCAGTTATTTAGCCAGGACTGAACGGCTACAGGGTACTTTTTGCCCCATTTTTCTTCCAGAGCCAGCAGGTTAAAATAGCCATCTTCCTTATTTACAGCCTGATAAACAGGCTTTAGGTCTGCCATGAATTCCTTCTTATCCTTTTCCACCACGTAGCGCATGGTATTTCGGATTTGATGGATAACGCAGGTCTGTATCTGGGCTTGAGGAAAAACAGTTTCTATAGCTTCAGGAAAGCCTTTCAGCCCGTCCACACAGGCAATGAGGATATCCTCTACTCCTCTGCTTTTCAGATCAGTGAGTACAGAGAGCCAGAATTTAGCCCCTTCACTCTCTGATACGTACATGCCTATCAGTTCTTTTCTTCCCTCTTGTCCTATGCCCAGAACATTATAAACAGCACGGCTCACCACCCGTCCCTGGTCTTTCACTTTGTAATGCATGCAATCCAGATAAACAAAGCAATAAAGGCTTTCCAGCGGTCTTACTCGCCATTGGTTCATGGCAGGAATCACCTTGTCAGTTATCTCCGAAAGCTGAGTGGCCGAAAGTTCCATGCCATAGATTTCCTGGATGTGAGAAGATATATCTCTGAGGCTATTGCCCATTCCGTACAAGGCAATTACCTTCTCTTCCAGGCCCTCTGTAATGATAACCTGGCGCTTACCTACAACATGGGGTTCAAAAGTGCCTGCCCTGTCTCTGGGAGTCTGCAAATCAAAGTCTCCTGAAAGGCTCTTTACCTGCTTAGTAGCTTTGCCGTTCCTGCGGTTCTTTAAAGGAGAGTCACTGGATTTCTCTTCCAGAAGGTGAGCAGAGAGTTCTCCCTCTAATGCTGACTCTAAGAAATGCTTTAAAAGTGGGGCGAAAATCCCATTTTCACCCGTTAAAGATTTGCCTTCATATAAGCCCTGGATGGCTTCCTTCTGAAAGCGCTCGTAATCAAATTTCTTCTCGGACATACTTGCTGTGTTAAAGCTAAATTAATTATTTTTTTAACTTTGACACAGTTCCATTTACAGTCTCGACTGTACCGCTCCTGTTTTTGCTTTACGTTCTTTATTTATCCTTAGGGCTACCGCTAAAAGAGCTGCTGGAATTATTTCCTGTATCAGCTCAAAATATTTATTCTGTTGTAAGCATCCTTTTACTATTCCCTCTCATGGGCTTTTTTGTGTGGCTCATCAAGAAATGGAGGCTACAGGAGTTCAACGGAATAAAAGGAGGACTTTTACCTGAAAATCGGAAGCTACTATGGATACCTGTAGCCTATCTGCTTTTTATTTTACTGAACAATTTCAGTGCCTTCAACTACCCCTATGGTTTCACCCTTCTGTTATTTCTTCTCGGGTTTTGTTTAATAGGTTTTACGGAAGAATTCTTTTTCAGAGGAATTCTCCTGCCGCGTCTGATCAGGGTGTTTGCAAACCACAGGAATCCTGTAATGGCAGGGGTGATTTTTTCTTCCCTCCTGTTCGGAGTTTTTCACTTTATTAATCTGGCTTATGGGCAGCACTTTCAGGTAACGGTATTTCAGGTAATATCTGCTTCCTGTGCAGGTATCTTTTTCTGTGGTCTGTTTCTGATAACCCAAAATATAGTAATTCCCTCCCTAATACATTCTTTATGGGATGTGAAAGAGAATATTCAAAAGTTCCGCAGGGCACAGGAGCGGCAGGTGCCTGATGTGGAAGCATTAGAATCGCCGGTAGTTATACCCCAGATGGAGCTCTCCGAGATAATAGTATCAGAACTTCCTTTTCTTCTCTTCCTCCTGATTGCAGGGACTTTTTTGATCTGGAAGGCTGATAAAAAGGAATTTTTCTTAAAGGGAATCACCAGAGTGACCGTTTAATAAATTTTCAGGAAGAATTATGTCCAGAACATAGGAGGCTTTGATCTTAATTGATTAAGGGCTGGAATCAGGATATAAAAAAGCCGGAGCACAATTGCACTCCGGCTTCGGGAAAGAAAAAAAGGAACTGGCTTATTTTGCGGCCAGGTCTACACTTCTCTGGATAAAGGCAGTCAGCTCAGCACCCTGCAGCATGTTTTGCTGTAAGCGGGCTAAGTCGAAGGCCAGCTTGGCCAGTTCTTTCTGCTTTGCCTCATCGGTTTCTTTCAGAATTTTGCCGGTAATGCTGTGGTTGGCATTTACCGCCACGGTATAGTTATCGGGGAAGTTGCCGAACATTTGCATGCCTCCGCCGCCGGCCATGCTCATGTCCTTCATGCGGCGCATAAATTCAGGCATGGTTACACTTACCGGCATTTCGTCGGTCGCCATTGGCTCTACCTGTACGGTATAGCTCTTATTGTTGATGGCTTTGTCGAATACTTCTTTTACCTTTTCCTTCTCCTTATCGTTCAGTACACTTTCTTTCTTCTCGTCCTTGTCGATAAGCTTATCGATGGTGTCGGAATCTACGCGCTTGAGCGAAGTTTTTTCGAGCTTCTGCTCCAGCATATTAATAAAGTGGCTGTCGATAACCGTGTCGAGCTCCAGTACATCGTAGCTACGCTTTTTGGCAGCCTGAATGTAGGCATCCTGCTTGGCGGCATCGTTGGTGTAAAGTAATACCACATTGCCGTCTTTATCGGTCTGGTTAGCCTGTGCCTGCTCTTTGGTTTCGTTGAGGGTAAAGTATTTGCCTTCGGTGTTTTTGAGCAGGGCAAAATCTTTGGCGCGGTCGTAGAATTTATCTTCGCTAATCATGCCGTACTTCACGAACAGGCCAATATCGTCCCACTTTTCTTCGTAAGCCTTGCGGTCGCTCTTATAAAGCTCGCCCAGCTTGTCGGCCACTTTTTTAGTGATGTGGGAGTTAATCTTCTTCACATTCGAATCGGCCTGCAGGAAGCTGCGCGATACGTTCAGCGGAATGTCGGGTGAGTCGATAACTCCATGCAGCAGTTGCAGGAATTCTGGCACCACATCTTTTACCTCATCGGTAATAAACACCTGGCGGCTGTAGAGCTGTATCTTATTCTTCTGTACTTCAAAGTCATTTTTCAGCTTAGGGAAGTACAGAACACCGGTAAGGTTAAAAGGATAATCGACATTCAGGTGAATCCAGAACAGCGGGTCCGGGGCGTAAGGGTACAGTTCTTTGTAGAACTTCAGATAATCTTCGTCCTTAAGCTCGGCTGGAGCTTTGGTCCATAGCGGGTTCGGATCATTAATCTGCTCCGGCTCTTTTTCCTTTCCTTCTTCGCCTTTTTCTCCATCGATAAAGAATAAAGGAGCGGGAAGAAAGCGGCAGTATTTCTCCAGGATGCCACGCAGGCGGTAAGGCTCCAGGAATTCTTCGCTGTCTTCGTTAATGTGCAGAATAACGTCGGTACCCCGCTCGGTGCGGCTGCCGTCGGTAATTTCGAACTGGGTGCTGCCATCGCACTCCCAGCGGGCAGGCTGTGCCCCTTCCTGGCGCGAAAGGGTATTAATTTCTACCTTGCCAGCCACCATAAAGCTGGAGTAGAAACCAAGACCAAAGTGGCCGATAATCTGCTTGTCTTCGCCTTTGTCTTTATATTTCTCTATAAATTCGGTAGCGCCCGAAAAAGCAATCTGGTTGATGTACTTCTTAATTTCTTCGGCCGTCATACCAATACCATTGTCCGATACGGTAATAGTTTTCGCTTCCTTATCGAGCGTTACAGTTACCTTTAAATCGCCCAGCTCTCCCTTGTATTCTCCCAGCTGTGCAAGCTTCTGCAACTTCTGTGTTGCATCCACACCGTTAGAAACAAGTTCGCGCAGAAAAATCTCATGGTCAGAGTAGAGGAATTTCTTGATAATCGGAAAGATATTCTCGGTATGTATGGAAATGGTTCCTTTCTCTTGCATGTGCCTTATTTTTTGTGGTTTATACTATTTTCCACCGCAGGTCTATCAAAAGCTATTCCAGAAGAAAAAATTGTTTGAATAAATGACAGTTTGTCAGGAGTGTAATTTTGTGGTGCATTATCAATTTTTTACTGCAGCAGCAAGCCATACTTTTAACACACCATTTGCCGTATTGGCAGTTCTCTCTCCCTGGTGCCCTGTATGTTGAAAAAACTGAATCATGCATTTCTGCTGTACTCAAACTTAGGTGTGCAACAGCATTTTAATGCCGGCAAGAAAAAATCTATACAACTGGTTAACCAGCTGAGCCTTTTAATCAGTTTGCTCGCTTCTGTATTTATATTTCAGCAGTTTGGGTTTGAGTCTTCCTGGCTAAGGGTGCTGAAGTTGCTTATTCCCTTCATTTTTATCTGTATTCCCATCCTGAATAGCGCCGGATACACCAGGCAGGCACGTTTAATCTTTTACCTGTCCCTTAATGTCTATTGCTTTACTATGGCGGCCAGCTTCGGCTTTAGCAGTGGAATTCAGCTTTATTTTATTCCCATTATTGCGGCAACGGCCCTGGTATTTAACCTGCGGAAGCGAAAGTATATTTTTACAGTACTCGCCGCTCCGGTGCTGTCAATTTTACTGTTGCTGTACCTGGATGACAGCCTGGCGGTTGATCAGGAACTGTACCGCCAGGAGTTGCAGCAAATAAATCAGCAAAGCTTCCTCCTTACCATTATTTCTTCTTTCCTGCTTGCTTTTTTGTACTTCCGGATGACCATTCAGCAGCAGGAACAGCTAAAACAGGCGCTCGAAAAGCAGGAAGAGCTGAACCTGCACCTGCGCCACCAGGAGAAGAAGCTGCAAAAGAACCTTTTGCACTCCAACCGCCTGAGCGAGCGCCTGCGCGACCAGAATGACTATTTTAAAGCGCTTTTACAAAATGCTTCTGACATTACCGCGGTAGTCGATGCAGAGGGCTACTTTAAATATCTCACTCCCTCTTTCTTTCGACTTACGGGTTTTAAGCCAGAGGAAGTGGCCGAAAAAACGGTTTTCGACTTTGTACATCCCGAAGACCTGGCCGCAACGAAAGATCGTTTTTCAGCCAGGTTGCAGGAGCTTACCAGTCAGTCCGTTCTCAGGTTTCGTTACCGGAAGTCCGACGGCAGTTACTTATACCTGGAGGCAAAAGGCACCAACCTGCTGGGCGATAAAACAGTAGGAGGTATTGTTATTAACTCCCGCGATATTACCGACAGGCTCCATTATGAGGAGCAGGCGCGCACGAAAGAAAGGAACATCCGCAGTATACTTGATAATAATGATAACCGGATTTTTCTGATTGATAAGGAATATCGCCTCCTCGATTTTAATAAAGCATTTGCCCATTCTTTTACGGCAGCTTATGGACAGGAACTGCGGAGGAATGAGAACATTTTTAGCTTAACACCCCCCGGGGAACATGAGAAGTGGCTCCAGCGTTATAAGGCCGCTGCCGGCGGGCAGGTGCACGCCTATATTGACCACCTTACAACAGGCAACGAGGAGCGGGTTTTCAGAACGACTGTATTCCCAATAATGGATGGTGAGGTAGTAGATCGCTATACCGTTTTTGCCAAAGACATTACTGAGCAGGAGAGGGCAGCCAAAGCATTGGTAGAGGCAAGAGAAAAAGCAGAAGAGGCGGCAAGGGTAAAGGCGCAGTTCCTGAGTACCATGAGCCACGAAATTCGAACTCCGCTTAATGCCATCATTGGCATCACCCATTTCCTGCAGGAAGATAAACCGACTCCCGAGCAGGCCGAAAATCTCCGGATACTACAGTTCTCGGCCGAAAATCTGCTGGTGCTCCTGAACGATGTGCTGGACCTGAGCAAAATAGAGGCCGGCAAAATTCATTTCGAGCATATTCCTTTCCAGCTGCCACAGCTCATATCCGATATTAAAAAATCCATGCTGCCAGCCGCCAGAAAGAAAGGAGTGGAGCTGGAACTGTTGCAGGATGCAGACCTGCCCCGGAAAGTAATGGGCGATCCGGTACGTTTGTCGCAGGTGCTTACCAACCTGATCAGCAATGCCATCAAATTTACCCATGAGGGCAGTATTCTGGTGCAGCTTACAGTGCTGGAAGACACAGAAGAGAGTAGCCTGGTGCAGTTTAAAGTAAAAGATACCGGAATAGGGATACCTGAAAATATGCAGGAAGTCATTTTCGAGAGCTTTACCCAGGCAGGAAGCGATATTACCCGTCGTTATGGCGGCACAGGTCTCGGCCTTTCTATTAGTAAACGCCTCCTTGAACTTCAGGGAAGTAAAATTATGTTGGAAAGCCGGGAGGATGAAGGAAGTACTTTTTCTTTCTGTTTAAAGCTTGATAAATACCAGGATCCTATCGTAATGAAAGAAAAAGAGCCACCGGGCAGTCAGCAAAACCATGGGCTGAAAGGTTGTAAAATACTAATGGTCGAAGATAACCCGCTAAACGTGTTTGTAGGAAAAAAATTTCTGCAGAAGTGGGAGGTAGAGGTACATTCGGCTGAAAACGGACTGGTGGCCCTGGAAATGCTTCAAAAGCAGGAAATACTTTTTAATCTTATTCTGATGGACCTGCAGATGCCGGAAATGGATGGTTTTGAAACCACCCGCCAGATTCGCCGGCTAAAAGATAAAAGAGTGGCGGAACTGCCGGTACTGGCTATTTCTGCGGCAACGGAGCCGCTAATACAGCAGAAAGCCCTGGAGGCTGGTATGAATGGTTTTGTATCCAAGCCTTTTCAGGCAGAAGAAATGGAACAGAAGCTCCTGCAGTTTATTGCCCGAAGACAGACCAGAGCGTAGAAGAAAACGATAAAAAAAACCCTCCGGGAGTAGTCGTTTTTAACTTCCGGAGGGCTTTTTGTCGTTTTTAGGTTTTCCTAGCGGAAACGGTCGGCTGAACGTACTAAAGCTTCATCTTTCCTGATAAAGCGGTTGGCCAGCATATTAAACACCAGGGCAGCGCCGGGCAGGTAAATGCCCACCAGGTACTGTCCATGCTCAGGGCCAGGCAGCATTTGCTGACCCTGGTAGGCCAGGTAAAGACAAACGGCGAGGGTGCCTCCAATTAAAAGAGAGTTGAGGGCACCGAGCTTCATTTGGGTAAGGCGGTTGTCGTAGCGGAAAATGGAGTAAAGAGCGATAACGGCAGTAAGACTCGCCAGAATAGCGATATACCAGGTGGCTTCCTGGTGGAGGATGTCAGCCGGTGCAGCTTCGAGGCTACCATTTACCTCCTGGTGGGTGAGGAAATACGCATTCAGTATTACTGCCTGCTCAGGGGCCACTTTTTGCCAGATGTCAAAGCCCAGCATCAGGCCCATCGATATGGCTACCAGTAACAGAAATATGGATTGTATTCTTTGTATCATGTCAGCTAAAGGTTAAATTGCGTTGCAAAGTAAGAATAAAAAGCCTTAAAATAAAAACAACAGGCCACAATAGCCGGTAATTCGGGAGCCTCCGGATTGATTGATTTTTTGCTGAAATTATAAATATAATACAATATGGAATCTGCCTATATAATTGATATTATCCGCACCCCTGTCGGTAAATTCGGAGGAACGTTAGCCGCTGTTCGGCCCGACGACTTAGCTGCCCATGTAATGCGGGAACTAATGAAGCGCAACCCTGAACTGGAGGTGAATGAATTGGAAGATGTAATTTTTGGTGCCGCCAACCAGGCTGGCGAAGACAATCGTAATGTGGCCCGTATGGCCCTTTTAATGGCAGGGCTGCCACTGACCATCGGGGGGGTTACAGTTAACCGCCTATGTGCTTCGGGCCTGCAGTCGATTATGGATGCTTCCCGCGCGCTCAAGCTGCAGGAAGGCGGTGCTTATATTGCAGGAGGCGTCGAAAGCATGAGCCGTGCACCTTACGTAATGGGCAAAGCCGAAAATGCCTGGAGCCGGAACCAGGAAATATACGATACCACCATTGGCTGGCGCTTTATCAATCCAAAACTGTCGGAGCTGCACTATCCCTTTGCCATGGGCGAAACCGCCGAAAATGTGGCTGATAAATGGAACATCAGCCGCCAGGCGCAGGATGAGTTTGCGCACCACTCGCAGGTAAAATACCAGCAGGCTTTTGAGGCCGGCAGGTTTAAAGATGAAATTGTGCCGGTTATGATTCCGCAGCGCAAGGGCGAAGATACTATGTTTGAGGCCGATGAGCATCCACGCCTTTCCTCGGTCGAGAAGCTGCTGAGCTTAAAGCCGGCCTTTAAAAAAGATGGAAGCGTAACGGCTGGTAATGCCTCCGGCGTAAACGATGGAGCAGCTGCCGCCCTGGTGGTAAATGAGGCAACCATGAAGAAATACGGCCTGAAGCCCATGGCACGTGTGGTGTCTATGGCTGTTTCCGGTGTGGAGCCGGAGTGTATGGGTATTGGCCCGGTGGAAGCGACCCGCAAAGCCCTTAAGCGTGCCGGCCTGCAGGTAAAAGATCTTGACCTCATCGAGCTGAACGAAGCCTTTGCCTCCCAGTCCATTGCCTGTATGCAGGAGCTGGACCTGAACCCGGAGATTGTAAATGTGAATGGTGGCTCCATTGCCATTGGTCACCCGCTGGGCGCCAGTGGTACGCGTATTTCGGCTACTTTATTGCATGAAATGCAGAAGCGGCCGAATGCCCGCTATGGCCTGGCCACCATGTGTGTAGGCGTAGGGCAGGGCGCAGCGATTGTTTTTGAGAAAGTTTAACCTGCCGTAATCAAACAATATGAGCTTTGTCAGGCAGTCTTTATAGGCTGTCTGGCATAGGTATCAGAAAGGATGTAAGCATATAAAGCCACCGGCAGGCCAGATCATCAGCACACCCGCCTGCCGGCAGGTAGGTTATCACATCAAACCATTTGCACTTTAAACTTGAGGTATTTTTTAGATGTAGCGTATAACGGCACCCACTACCATGGCTGGCAGGTGCAGCAGAATGCCAATACCGTTCAGGCAGAGCTGGAGGGGGCTTTATCGAAGCTGCTGCGGACTCCCATTGCCGTGGTTGGAAGTGGCCGTACCGATACGGGTGTACATGCCGAGCAGCAGCTGGTACATCTCGACTGGGATGCGGAGCTGGATGTGGAGCAGCTGCACTTCAGGCTTAATAAGCTTCTTCCGTCCGATATTGCCGTAAAACGGATTTTCCCGGTGCATCCGAAGGCTCATGCCCGCTTTAGTGCCCTTTTCAGGAGCTATGAGTACCGTATCAGCCGCCAGAAGAATCCTTTTCTGCAAAAGCTCACTTATGTAAATGGGCGCCCGCTCGATGTGGAGGCGATGAATAAAGCAGCCGAATTCTTGCTGCAATGGGAAGATTTTGAATGTTTCAGCAAGGTACATACCGAGGTAAAGCATTTCCGTTGTAACATTCAGGAGGCCCGGTGGATAGAGGAAGGAGATATGCTTGTTTTTTACATCCGCGCCAATCGCTTTCTGCGTAATATGGTGCGTGCCATTGTAGGAACGCTTTTGGAAGTAGGGCAGCACCGGATGAGCCGGGAAGAGTTTCGGCAGGTACTGGAAAGCCGCGACCGCTCCCGTGCTGGCCGCTCGGCCCCGGCGCAGGGTTTATTTCTCACCAAAGTCACTTATCCGGATAAGATTTACGAACTTTCCGACTATGAATCTGACTTTTAAAGACTACCGCATTCGGGCAGCTCGCTCTGCCGATAGCGCGGCCATTAAAAAGCTGGTGTTTGGGGTGCTGCAGGATTATGGATTGCAGCCGGACGAAGGAAGTACCGATGCGGATATAGCAGATGTGGAAACCAGCTATAACAGCCGCGGCGGTTTTTTTGGAGTGGTGGAAGATAAAGAAGAAACATTGGTTGGTACCTTTGGCTTATACCCATTGGAGGAGGAGAGTGGCCGTGTGGCAGAAGTGCGGAAGATGTACCTGCTGCCTTCGGCCCGTGGAAAAGGCCTGGGGGCTTTCCTGCTTGATGAATTATTAAGAATAGCCCGTGAAAAAGGATTTAGCCGAGTGGAGCTGGAGACAGCGCAGGTATTAAAGGAGGCCATAAAGCTGTACGAAAAGCGGGGCTTCAGGCCTGTGTGCAGGAAGGAAATGTCCTGTCGCTGCGACCAGGCCTATGCCCTGGACTTATAATTTGGATGATTGTTAAGGGATGGATAAAGAAGTTAAAAGCGGAAATATTGTAGATGCACAGGTGTTGGGCAGGCTTTTTAAATTTGTAAAGCCATACATAGTGCGATTTTGGGTATTAGTAGTGCTTACGGTGCTGCTGGCTGTGCTGGCCCCGCTGCGTCCTTATGTAATCCAGAAGGCCATCGATAACTACATTCTGGTAGGCGATTACTCCGGCCTTCAGCTCATGCTTTTTATCCTCATTGGACTATTGGTGCTCAATGCGGTAGTGCAATACCTGCATACCTACTCCAGCGACTGGCTGGGCCAGTATGTAATCCGCGATATACGCACCAGCCTTTTTCGCCACCTGCTTACCCTCAGGCTCCGCTTTTATGACCGCACACCTATCGGCCGCCTGGTTACCCGAAGTGTATCCGATATTGAAACGCTGGCCAACGTTTTCAGTCAGGGCTTTGCCGCCATTATAGGCGACCTGCTGCAGCTGGTCTTCATCATCGGCTTTATGCTGTATACCGACTGGCGCCTGACACTGGTTACCCTCTCTACCTTGCCGGTACTCATTATCAGTACCTATGTTTTCAAAGAAAAAATTAAGGTTGCTTTTAATGATGTACGAAATGCCGTGAGTAACCTAAACTCCTTTGTGCAGGAACATATCTCGGGCATGAGCATTGTGCAGATTTTTAACAGTGAAGAGCGGGAATACAAAAAGTTTAAAGATATCAATAAAGAGCACCGGCACGCGAACCTTCGCTCGGTGCTGTATTATGCCGTTTACTTTCCGGTGGCAGAAGTTATTCAGGCAGCAGGTATTGGACTGCTGGTGTGGTACGGTGCACGACAGGTAATTTACGAAGAAATTGAACTGGGGGTGCTGGTAGCTTTTATCCTGTATATCCAGATGTTCTTCCGCCCCATCCGTCTCATTGCCGACCGCTTTAATACCCTTCAGCTGGGCGTAGTAAGCTCGGAGCGTATTATGCGCCTGCTCGATAGTAAAGAAAATATTCCGAATAATGGCAGCTTTATTCCTGAAAGCATGGAAGGGGAGGTGGCCTTCAAAAGTGTGTGGTTTGCCTATAATGAAGAGGAATGGGTGCTGAAGGATATCAGCTTTACCGTTAAGCCCGGCGAAACCGTGGCGTTGGTAGGAGCGACCGGTGCCGGGAAATCATCCATCATTAACCTGCTCAACCGCTTTTACGATATCAACAAAGGAGAGATATGCGTCGATGGGCGTGATATCAAAGAGTTTGACCTGGCCAACCTGCGCCAGCGAATAGGCGTGGTGTTGCAGGATGTTTTCCTTTTCTCTGACACTATTGGCCAGAACATCCGCCTGAATAATGAGGAAATAAGCATGGAAAAAGTGCGGGAGGCAGCTGAACTGGTGGGGGCGTTTAAGTTTATCGAGCGACTGCCCGGTGGCTTCGACTATAATGTAATGGAGAGGGGAGCCACTCTTTCCGTAGGCCAGCGCCAGTTGATTTCCTTCGTGCGGGCCCTTGTCTATGACCCGCGCATTATTGTGCTCGATGAGGCGACATCCTCTGTCGATACCGAAACAGAAGAAATGATACAGGGCGCCATAGAAAAGCTGATGAAAGGCCGAACCTCCATCGTTATTGCCCACCGCCTGTCTACAATTCAAAAGGCCGATAAAATTATTGTGCTGGACAAAGGAGAGATAATGGAAGAAGGAACTCATGAGGAGCTGATGAACCTGAATGCCTATTACGCCCAGCTTTATAAAATGCAGTACAAAGAGGTTGTATAATATCAGCCTTCCTGCCTATACTTGCAGCTCTACGCAAAACCAGATCCATGTCGGGGAAAAAATACATTATTACAGTTCTGTTGATAGCGGCAGTTATCAGTCTTGCAGGCTACATTTATTTAGGTGGTTTTAAAGATCGGGAGCTGGCGCTCGTGGAGGTAAATAATTACCACCTCATTGGGAAGCACTATACCGGAACCCTACAGAATGAGGCGCTGGGGGATATCTTTTTCGAAGTGCAGGATAAAGTGCAGCAGGATGAGCTGGAAGGAGTGTTAACTGTAGTGGTGCTGAAAGAGCCGGTGGAAGAAAAAGACACGGTGGAGCAGTTTATAGGCGTGCTTACCGAACAACCTGTGGAAGAACTACCCGAAGGCTGGGAACATTTTACCGTCGAGGCCGACCAGGCGGTGCGGAGTACCATCCGGTCGCACAATATGGTGATGGCCAAGCCAAATGTTATCCGCGAAGAGCTGGAAGCTTTTGCAAAAGAACAGGGCCTGAAGCTACAACCTAATATCAGCATCGAAAAGTATATAGGAGAGCGACACCTGGAGATTGAAGTGCCAGTGGAGGAGTAGAAGCTTTTTAGGTTTATCGCTGCAAGCTAAAAAGGTGTAGTTCCGGCTATGGTTTTCAGATTTAATAAGAGATTCCTTATTAACAGAAATGGTAGATTTGTTATACCTGCAGGGAACCTGACGGAGCTCCTGAAAAATAAAGCCCTCTCTGTTCTTCATTTAAGTGCCTCCACTTTGCACTTAATTCCTCAGATGCCCGGGGGCATGACAAGAGTGGGTGATTTCTAAATCAATTGCTGTACTTCCTCCTCACTCTAAATACATCATCTTGCCAGCTTAATCCACTACCTCATCTTCTTCCTTCAGCTGCTTATCGTAGAGCTCTTTGTATACCCCATTCTTTTTCAGCAGGCTTTCGTTGGTGCCCTGTTCCACAATGCGGCCGTCGTCGAGCACGATAATTTTGTCGGCCAGCTTGGCAGACGATACCCTGTGGGAGATGATGATGCTGGTTCGCCCTTTCATAATCTTTTTGAGGGCATTTAAAATGCTGTTTTCCGTTTTGGTATCGACCGCCGAGAGGGCATCGTCAAGAATGAGGATTTTAGGGTTTCGGGCAATGGCGCGGGCAATGCTTACGCGTTGCTTCTGGCCACCACTGAGGGTGATACCCCGTTCACCCAGTCGGGTTTCAAAGCCCTGCGGGAAACGGCTGATGTTCTCCAGCAGGTCGGCATCGGCCGCGGCGGCCTTAATCTGCTCCTCTGTCAGGTCTACATTGCCGAAAGCAATGTTATTGCGGATGGTTTCTGAGAAGAGAAACACATCCTGCGGAACATAGCCGCTTTGGGCACGGAGCTTATTAATGTTATAGTCCTCGATAGGCGTTTCATCAATATAAATCGTTCCCTCCGTGGTATCGTACATCCTGAGCAGCAGGTTGGCAATGGTGCTTTTTCCGGAGCCGGTGGTGCCGATAATGGCGAGCGACTGCCCTGGAGCCACTTCAAAAGAAATGTTCTTCAATGCTTTTATGCCGGAGTCGGGGTACACAAAGCTCACTTCCTCAAAGGCAATATGTCCCTGAATTTCCTTCTGGAGATTTTTATGAGAGACAATGTCATTTTTGGTATGCAGAAATTCATTGATTCGTTGCTGGGAGGCGGCGGCCTGCTGTACAATACTGGTAACCCAGCCTACGGATGTAACAGGCCAGGTAAGCAGGTTGACGTATATAACAAACTCGGCAATATTACCCACCGAAATGGCGCCACGCATTACTTCCACACCCCCTATATATACAATTAATATAGTGCTGAGGCCAATGAGCGCCATTACCAGCGGAAAGAAGAGAGCATTGACGAAGGTGAGTCGCAGCGATTTATCTTTATACTCATTGCTCTTGCGGTCGAACTGCTCGGCCGAGTCCTTCTCACGGGCAAAAGCTTTCAGTACCCGAATACCCGAAAATGCCTCCTGGGTAAAAGTAGTAAGCCCGCCCAATGCCCGCTGTATTTCTTCCGACCGCTTATTAATAAGGTTATTGACAAAATAAATGCTGACCGAAAGGATTGGTAACGGGAGCAGCGCATAGAGGGTAAGCCTGGCATTGACTGACACCATGTACGGAATGAGAATCAGGAAAAGGGTGACCAGATTAATGCCATACATAATGGCAGGCCCAAGGTACATCCGTACTTTGCTCACATCTTCCGATATGCGCGACATCAGGTCGCCGGTATTATTGCGGCGGTAAAAGCTGAGCGGCAGGCTCTGATAGTGCTCGTAAATTTCGTTTTTAAGGTCGTACTCAATGTGCCGCGACATGGCAATAATCGTCTGTCGTACCAGGAAGAGAAAAACGCCGCGCAGAATGGCCATGGCCAGGATAATAAGCCCATACACAAAAATGCTGTGGGCAAACATGTCGAAGATGGATTCCTGCAGCTCAAAATCGCGGTATAGCCGGTATACTTCTATGTTTTCCTTCACCAGGTCGAAGGCATAGCGTACCACCTGTGCCGGCACAATGGCAAAAATATTGGATATGATCAGAAACAGCGTACCTAAAATAAGATAGCGCTTATACTTCAGCAGGTATTTATTGAGGTAATTAAGCTCTTTCACCTTATGAACAACGTTGGACGTTTAATTAAGTTATATTCTGCATTAACGATTGAAATACTCGATGAAAAGCTCTAATTTTGCATTATTTTTAAAAGCTATACCGTAGCATCCCTGCATGTAAAGGTAGTACAAACTATAAATAACTTTAAATGGTAGAGTTAAATGAAGTAGGTACAGAAACAAAGAATTCTGTATTTGGTCAGATTGAACTGATGGGGCACGAACAGGTTGTGATGTGCTATGATGAACCCACCGGCTTAAAAGCCATCATTGCCGTGCATAATACTACCCTCGGCCCCGCACTCGGCGGTACCCGTATGTGGCAGTATGCTTCCGACGAAGAAGCCCTTACCGATGTGCTACGACTCTCGCGCGGCATGACTTTTAAAAACTCCATTGCCGGCCTGAACCTTGGTGGCGGTAAGGCAGTGATTATCGGGGATGCTAAAACCCAGAAAACCGAAGCCTTCATGCGCCGCTTCGGTCGTTTTGTCGACAGCCTTGGAGGCCGCTATGTAACGGCTGAGGATGTGAATATCCGTACTTCCGATATCGAATACATTGCCATGGAAACCGATTATGTTTCCGGTTTGCCTGAAGTGGTGGGCGGTGGCGGAGACCCTTCTCCGGTAACAGCTTACAGTACGTACCTTGGTATGAAGGCAGCTGCTCATAAAGCATGGGGAAACGACAGCCTGGAAGGTAAAAAGATACTGGTGCAGGGAGTAGGGCAGGTAGGTACTTACCTGGTAGAGCTGCTGCATAAAGAAAAAGCAAAAATTTATGCTTCTGATATATCGCCTGAGCGTCTGAAGCACGTATCCGATACTTATGGAGCCGAAATTGTGGCAGGCGATAAAATCTACGATCTGGATCTCGACATCTATTCGCCCTGTGCGCTTGGTGCTACGCTTAACGACGAATCGATCAGCCGGCTGAAGTGCCAGGTGGTGGCCGGTGCTGCCAATAACCAGCTGAAAGACGAGAAGCGCCATGGTCTGCAATTGGTAGAAAAAGGTATTATTTATGCGCCTGACTTTCTTATTAACTGCGGCGGTGTAATAAATGTGGCCGCCGAATATGAAGGCAACTACCAGCGCGAGCGTGCTTACCAGAAAGCAGAGAAAGTATACGGTATCTGTACCGATATTCTTAAAAAGGCAGATGACGAAAGAATTACGCCACAGGAAGCAGCCATGAAAATGGCGTTGGAGCGGATTGAGGCAATGGGCAGAGTAAAGCTTCCGTACTAATTATGGAAGGTATATTTTGCTGAGAAAAGAACAACTATTACTAAAATTACATTATTATTTTAGGAAGCATTGCTGCCCTGGCGGCGGTGCTTCTTAAATTTTAAAGAGGCCATTTAATCAGGAAGAATGCTTAACAGAAGATATTTACGGATAAAGGTGATGCAAAATTTCTTCGCTTTTATTCAGTGCCGTCAGTCCGATTTCCATCTGGGATTGGACCTGATTAAGGAGGAATTTGCACCTGACCTGAACTCGATGGAGGTACAAGACCCTGTAAAGCTGGAGGCGGACAGGAAAGCGGCCTCAGATTTGTTTGCAGCGGGTTATAAAGAAATGAAGCTGGCGCCTGCCAAAGAGACAACCGAAGCACAGACAAAAGCGGCCCAGGATGCGCTTCAATATTACGATAAACTGGTAAGACAGGATACTCAGCACCTGCGGAAAAGTATGGTGGCCGAAGCAGAGAAAATAGCCGAACGTTACCTGGAATTCTTACTTTTACTGACAGAACTGGTTAGCTATGCACGTAATGAGCGGGACAAGCGCCTGAGCCTTGGACGTAGTGCAAAAATAGATGAAACCAACTGGCTCAATAACCGGGTAGTGGAACAACTGGCCCAGAATAAGCCCTTGCAGGTGGAAGCTATTAAGCATAACCTCCAGTGGAACGATGAGCAGGAGTTTATTAAGCAGCTCTATAAAGAGGTACTGGGGAAAGATGAAACTTTTTTAAAGTACTTGGAGAAAAGCGGCACGACTTTCGAGGACGATAAGCAGATAGTATTGCACATCATTAAAAAAGTGTTCTTTAAAAATGAGCTGGTAAGTTCTCTAATGGACCAGCGCGACCTTTACTGGGCCGAAAACAGGGAAGTGTTGAAGAGCATGGTGCAGCGGACAGTTAAGGCGCTGGAGGAAGAAAACAACGACCAGTTTGAGCTGGCAGAGCTTTCGTATAACTGGGAAGATGACAAAGAATTCTTCATCGACCTTTTTAACCTGAGTATCAGGCATGAGAAGGAATATGAAGAAATGATTTCGCAGAAAAGTAAGAACTGGGACGTCGAAAGACTGGCCCTGCTCGACCGGGTAATTCTGATAATGGCCCTCTGCGAAATGATTAATTTTAGCAGTATTCCTGTAAAAGTGACAATAAACGAGTATATTGAACTCGCCAAAAAATATAGCACACCCAAGAGTAAATTCTTTATTAACGGGGTGCTCGATGTGCTGTCAAACGAGTTGCAGGAGAAGGGACTCATCAAGAAGAGCGGTAGAGGATTAATTGACAATAAATAGATATATATTATGAATAAAGGTACCGTAGGTTTTTTATCTCTCATAACCGGCGCAGCCGTAGGGCTGGCGGTAGGCGTATTATTTGCACCCGACACAGGTTCTAACACCAGAGGCAGAGTTTCCTATAACTTATTCAGATTTAAAGCAGCATTAGAAGATTTGCTGAATGAACTCCAGGCCGAAGACCTGCCCGATAGTGCGGCAAAGTCAGAAGGTGAGCGGGTGATATCAGACGCCAAAATAAAGGCGGAAGAATTATTAAAAGATGTGGAGACCTTAATCGGTCAAATTAAAAAAGAGGAAAAACTGTAAAAATGACAAAGACAGTAACATTAATAAAGGGCGATGGTATTGGACCGGAAATTACTGAAGCGGTAAAGACGGTATTCAAAGCCGCTCAGGTGCCTGTCAGCTGGGAAGAGGAAAATGCAGGGCAGACGACGCTGGCAGAATGCGGGGAGTTAATTCCATCTTCTCTTATCGAATCCATCAAGAAAAATAAAATAGCGCTCAAAGGTCCTTTAACTACGCCTGTAGGGAAAGGCTTTAAAAGCGTAAATGTACAACTCAGACAAATATTTGACCTTTACCAGAACGTTCGTCCCTGTGTAACGACCGAAGGTGTCGAGTCGCGGTTTAAGGATGTAAACCTGGTAATCTTCCGTGAGAATACTGAAGGGCTTTATGCCGGATTAGAATTTTTCGACGAGCGCCTGCAAATTTCCGATTCTGTAGCCCGTGTTACCTGGGAAGGTTCTTATCGTATCGTAAAAGCGGCCTTTGAATATGCAGATAGAATGGGCTGCAAAAAGGTTACGGTTGTGCATAAAGCCAACATCCTTAAAAGTGCAGGTAAGCTGTTCCTGAAGGCTGGCGAAGAAGTATCGAAAGATTACCCGCACATTGAGCTGGATGATAAAATCGTCGATAACATGTGTATGCAGCTGGTTATTAAGCCGCAGCAGTTCGATGTGGTGGTGGCTACTAACCTCTTTGGCGATATCCTGTCCGACCTTTGTGCCGGCCTCGTAGGGGGTCTTGGAGTAGTTTCAGGTGCCAATATTGGCGATGAGGTGGCAATTTTCGAGGCCGTACATGGTACTGCCCCCGATATTGCCGGCCAGGGAAAAGCCAACCCTACCGCCCTGCTGCGTTCTGCCATTATGATGCTCCACCATATGGACCTACGCGAGTATGCCGATGCGATTGACCATGCCATTAATGAAACCCTGAAGCACAAGGAGCAATGTACCGGCGACCTGGGCGGTTCGGCTACTACAGAAGAATTTACTAATTTTGTAATCGAGAAGATTAAAAAATAAGAGGTAATAAACTTATTCTTCAAAATTCTTGTATTCATGCAAAACCGCAGGTAAAAAGCTTCGGTTACAGGAAAATTATAATCAAAACCATAAAAGAATGAAAAAGTATTTTGCTTATGCCCTTATGTTGGGTGCTGGTGCATTCACCCTTTCAAGCTGCAACAATGCCGAGCTGGAAGAGCGCGTGGAAAAGCTGGAACAGCGGGTAGTAGTGTTGGAAGGAAACGGTGGTGTAGCTGCGGCAAAGCCTGTGCTTAATTCTAATGTTGCGGATGTACAGGAAGTAAGCGGTCCGGCAGCGGCTTTCGAGTTTACTGAAGAAGTGTATGACTTCGGTACTGTTACTGAAGGAGCAGTGGTAGAGCACACCTTTAGGTTTAAAAATGTGGGAGAGGTTCCGCTGATAATCCAGAATGCATCTGCGTCATGTGGTTGTACCGTTCCGAGCTATTCTAAGGAGCCTATTCCTGTAGGAGAAAGCGGCGAAATTCAGGTGAAGTTTAACAGCGATAACCGTGTGGGTACTCAAAACAAAACCGTTACCATTACTGCCAATACAAAACCTTCTATTAATACAGTAAAAATTAAAGGAACTGTTGTAGCGGGTCAGGACCTCTCTGCAGGACCAGTTAAACAATAAAGGATTATTTTATTTCCCCTATGTTAGAGTTTATTTTATTACAGGCACCGGCTGGCGAAAGCGGCTGGATGGGCAACCTCATTCTTATTGGAGGTATTGTTATTATCTTTTACTTCTTTATGGTGCGGCCGCAGCAAAAAAAGGCAAAGGACCAGAAGACGTTTATCGAATCTCTGAAAAAAGGAGACCAGGTAGTAACAATTGGGGGAATGCATGGGCGTATATCTGCTATTGAAGGTGAAATAGTTATTTTGGATGTGGACAGAGGAACCAAGCTTACTTTTGAAAAGTCGGCTATTTCTCTCGATGCAAGTAAAAAACTTTCCAAAGCAACTAAAGCAGCTTGAAAAGAAGTGAGTCTATATTCAAAGGATTAAAGCGGCTGTTTAAATCAGACCGCAGGAACTGGAAGGTGGTAGCCCTGTGCATAGCAGGAGCTACCACTTTCTGGTTTTTTAATGCCCTGAATAAAGACTATGCGACCCGAATTAACTATCCGGTGGAGTTTGTGTTTGATAAAGAAGGAGTGGTAGTGGTTGAAGACTTACCGGAGGAGGTGGGCATCGTTATTTCAGGCGGTGGCTGGAACCTGTTGCGGAAAACCGCCTGGTTTAATCTGAACCCTATCCAAATTCTGCTCGAGAATCCTACCTCCCAGAAGTATATCACCAAGTCTTCGCTGGCAACTATCATTGCCGATCAGTTGAATGAGGTGCGCCTGAATTACGTTATTACCGATACCCTTTTCCTGGATATCGAGCGCAAAGAAACTAAAAAAGTAGCTCTGGCAATCGATAGCTCCGGTATAACACTGGAGAAAGGATTCCGCATTGTAAGCCCTCTGGAGATTGAGCCAGATTCTGCCATTTTTGTGGGGCCCTCTTCCTTTATCAGCCAGTTATCCGACTCCATTTTGCTTGACCTGCCCTACGAGCAGCTAAATGAAACCTTCGATAATGTGGTAGATCTGAGCTTTATGGAATCGGAGCAGATACAGGTTGAGCCGGATGAAATTGCCGTGGCATTTGAGGTGGCTCATTTTACAAGAGTAGATAAGCGTGTGCCTATCCGGCCCCTTAATTTTCCGGCCGATTCGAGTGTGTACCTGGCAGATACGGCCATCCTTGTCTCTTTTATGGTGCGCGATGAGTTGCTGAAGCAGGGGCAGGAGACAAATATTGTGGTGTCGGCCGACTTTCGCCAGATTAACCGGCAGGATTCCACGGTACAGTTAAAAATAGGAGAAGTACCTGCCTTTATAAAAGATATAGTAGTTGAAAAGCAGGCGGTACCTTTAGAGTATGCTGACGAAAGACAAGAATAACCCTTCCCACAGCCCGGTAGTGAAAATTGGCGTTACCGGTGGTATAGGCGCGGGCAAAAGTGTGGTGTGCCGTGTTTTTGCAGCCCTTGGCATTCCGGTTTACGATGCCGATACGCAGGCAAAGCGCCTGCTCACAGAGGACCCTGCGCTTGTGCGGCAGCTCAAGGCTCATTTTGGTGAAGCAAGCTATGCGGCAGATGGCACACTCAATCGCGTATATTTAGCCAATGAGGTATTTAAAGATGAAGAGAAGCTGGTCCTGCTGAATAGCCTGGTGCACCCGAGAGTCGCCGTAGATTTTAATAAATGGCTTCAGCGGCACGAAGAGGCACCCTATGTAATAAAGGAGGCGGCTTTAATTTTTGAGGCAGGCTCTTATAAAAATCTAAATGCAGTTGTTGCGGTATCAGCTCCCGAAGAATTAAGGGTTCGTAGAACGATTATTCGCGATGAGCACCGGAACCGCCAGCAGGTAGAAGAAATTATTCGTAAGCAACTCTCTGAAGAGGAACGACTAAGCAGGGCAGACTATAAAATTACGAATGGCGACAAAAGCCTGGTAGTACCGCAGGTGCTCCGCCTCCATAAGCAGTTCAGTCAGCCTTCCTTTGCTGCCCGTTAGCCTGTATTGATAGCACCTTCCTGGCAAAAAAAAGCTAAACCCGCTTAGAGAGTTTAGCTGAAAGAGATGTATTTGCTGAAATACGCTTTTCTTAATAATCTACCGAACGGCCCACAAATACCTGTACCAGTAAACCTACAATGCTAAGCCCGCCGGCAATGGCTAAGGTTGTGTTGTTTACACTGTCTATCATAAAAACAACCAGCATAAAAATAGCTGCAATAATAATTAAAATAAGACCGAGGTATTTCGTAATATTTTCCATTTAGCTGTATGGTTGAAGGTTTGTCTTGGTAAAGATATTTTTATAATCCTTACGAAGATAAAGAGGAAGATTAAAATACCCAAGCTAATGCATTTTTTCTTCTAAACGTGCGGCTGTTTCCGAAGATTATACGGCGGATGGAGACTAGAGCAGGTTAGTGGGTAGGTTGATTTGGTCGGTATAGAACTTCAGGCGGCTGTGCCGGGGGTTCATCAGCTCTACCTTTTCAATACAGTCCAACTTGTGGTTGTAAAACACCTCCACATAATGGCTGCCGATGAGGTACAGGTTAATTTTGTATCCATAGTAGCGAATGGCCACTACAAAGGAGCCATGTTCATACAGCACCTTTATCTTCTGCCTAATCGGGAGGCCCGAAAATATTTCCACATCTATCATATACCCATCAATACTTTTTTCTCGGAAAAGGTTCTATAGCAAAAAGCCCTTGTTAACGACAAATTAACAAGGGCTTGGGAAAGGGTGAAAGACCGGACTCGAACCGGCGACCTCCTGAACCACAATCAGGCGTTCTAACCAACTGAACTACAATCACCGTCTTTGGAATGCAAATGTAGTAGCCTTTTTGCTTTTTGCAAACAGATTACCGAAAAAAATCAGCAGATATTTACCGTGGATCAAACTGCAGGCGCTCACCCTTCTTTTCTTCCCTGAATGCCCCTTCGGCCCAGGCAAGGTGGCCCGAAACAAAGGTATGGGTAACATAGCTCTGAAAGCTTTGCCCCTCAAAAGGTGACCATCCGCATTTGTACAGGATGTTCTGCCGGCTTACAGTCCAGGGGCGGTTCAGATCGACCAGCACCAGGTCGGCATAAAAGCCTTCTTCGATATAGCCCCGCTTCCGGATGTTGAACAGTATGGCGGGATTATGGCACATCTTTTCCACCAGCTCATCAAGCGAAAATACCCCCTGCTTGTGTAGTTCCAGTGCCGCCACAAGGCTGTGCTGCACCAGTGGCCCGCCACTTGGCGCTTTAAAATAGGTGTTTTGCTTCTCCTGCAGAGTATGTGGGGCATGGTCAGTCGCCATAACATCAATGCGTCCGTCTTTTACCGCCTGCCGGATGGCGGCTCTGTCTTCTGCCGATTTTACAGCAGGGTTCCATTTGATAAAGCTGCCCTTTTCGGTATACTGGCTTTCTTCGAACCACAGGTGGTGGATGCAGGCCTCTGCTGTAATCTTTTTATCCTTCAACGGTATATCGTTACGGAAGAGCTCAGTTTCCCGGGCGGTGGATATATGCAGAATGTGAAGGCGGGTACCATGCTTCTTCGCCAGCTCAACCGCCCGGCTGCTGGAAAGGTAGCAGGCCTCGGCACTTCGTATTTTCGGGTGGTATTCCATAGGAACTTCTTCCCCGAAGCGGGCCCGGAATTCTTCGGCATTCCGGCGGATGGTTCCTTCATCTTCGCAGTGGGTAGCAATGAGCATTCCGGCTTTGCTGAAGAGTTTTTCAAGGGTTTCCGTATCGTCCACCAGCATATTGCCGGTAGAGGAGCCCATAAATACCTTAATGGCGCAAACATTCTCCTTATCTGTCTTAAGTACCTCTTCCAGGTTATCGTTAGAGGCACCCATGTAAAAAGAATAGTTGGCCAGGGAGTCTTTTGCAGCAATGGCATATTTTTCTTCCAGCAACTCCTGTGTTAGGGTTTGGGGCTGGGTATTGGGCATCTCCATAAAGGAGGTAATACCCCCGGCAACGGCTGCACGCGATTCGCTGTAAATATCGCCTTTATGGGTTAAGCCCGGTTCCCTGAAGTGTACCTGGTCGTCAATTACACCAGGTAACAGGTATTTGCCCTGTGCATCAATAACCTGATCGGCTTGCCGGCCTGAAAGGTCAGAGCCTATCTGTTCTATCCAGGGGCCCTTGATATATACATCCTGTTCAACAATTTTGCCCCGATTGACGATGGTGGCATTTAAAATAAGGGTAGTTTTCATGGCTAATTATACGGTAAGGAAGCTTTAACGGTCGGGCGGAAGAAGTAAAAAGCAGTGCATGAAGGCGGAACAAAACCGCGGCACTGATGCTTTCATTACAAAGCACTATCTTTGCGCCGAACAAGTTAAAATTTACTGATGAGCCAAGATATAAAAACTTTTTCCGATTTCAAGCTCAACAAGCAGCTCCTTACAGCTGTGGAGGAAGCCGGATACCAGCAGCCGACGGAAATTCAGCAGAAGGCGATTCCTGTTTTGCTGGCAGGACACGACCTGATGGGTATTGCCCCGACCGGTACCGGAAAAACGGCAGCCTATGTTCTGCCCCTGCTCATGAAGGTAAAATATGCACAGGGCAATACTCCCAGGGCTCTTATTCTGGCCCCCACCCGCGAGCTTGTGCTGCAGATAGAGGAAGTAGTAAGGCAGTTTAGTGCCTATACCGACCTTCGTTGTCTTGCGCTAATTGGTGGTAAAGGGGTAATGGCCCAGGCCGAACTGGTGCTGCAGGGAGTGGATATTATCATTGCTACCCCCGGCCGATTTTTAGATGTGTACCGCACCGGCAGTCTGCCTACCCGCCAGATAAAAACCTTTATCATGGATGAGGCCGATAAGATGATGGACATGGGTTTTATGCACCAGATTAACAGCATACTGGAAGTAATTCCAGTTAAGCGGCAAAATGCTCTGTTTTCTGCTACCATGGCCGAAAAGGTCGTGCGCCTTTCGGAGAACTTCCTTGAATTTCCGGAGCGGGTAGAGGTAGAGCCGCAGGCAACCACGGCCAAAACAGTAAGCCAGAAGCTCTACGAAGTGCCTAACCATAAAACCAAAATAAACCTCCTGCTTTACCTTCTTTCGAACCAGGAGGAGTTTAACAGGGTAATTGTCTTCACCAAAACCAAAAAAGCTGCCGACGATATTAGTAAATACCTGGGGCGGAAGCTCGAGGGAGAAGTACGGGTGCTGCACGCCAACAAAGGGCAAAATACGCGCATTAACACCATGGATGCTTTTAAAGAAGGAAACGTGCCGGTGCTGGTGGCTACCGATGTGGCCTCCCGTGGTATAGATGTAAGCATGGTAAGCCATGTGTTTAATTTTGATGTGCCCCTGATTTACGAAGATTATGTGCACCGTATTGGGCGTACCGGAAGAGCCGAGCAAAATGGGGTGGCCATCACTTTTATGAGCCCGGCCGAGGCCTACCATGTTGCTAAAATTGAGGAAATGATACGCCAGCCCATTCCACGGGCCTTTATTCCGCCGGATGTAACCATCGAGAAAACACCATTTACCGAAGAGCAGCAAATGGCTCGTGAAATAGATGAGCAGAAACGAAAAGAAGACCCTAACTTTAAAGGAGCCTTCCATGAGAAAAAGAGGGTGTTTAAAAATCCTAAAGGAAAGGTGGTAGATAAAAACCAGAAGAAGGCAAAGGAGTTCGGGCCATCTGTTAAGAAGGGGCCAAAAGGACGTAGGGGAGGAAACCGGGGCGCAAAAGGCAGAAGAAAACTATCCTGATTTTACGCTTGCTGAAAGGGAAAGAAACTCATTTTCACGCTCTCCGTTTCTTTATATGAAGGTACCTGAAAAAGTTAGTCTTTCACTAAAATATTTGAGGGCAAAGCGGTATCTTCGCAACATCTAAAAGTTTGTTTTAACCAGATATTGATAACCTTATGTTTTTTGACCCACCTATTGGAACAGGAGCCCATCTCTTCTTTTGGATTGTAAGTATACTCATAGGCGCTGTGGTTGCATTGTCTTTGGTAGATGTTTTTCGTACGCATCAGCCATCTGAGCCGCCTATTCCGGAAAACTATGACAGCTACTGGGAGAGCAGAAAGCATGCAGAAGATGTGCATAAGGAATTTCCAAGAGAAAAAGCCATGAAAAGTACTGATCCTCGCTATGGCGATGATGTAAAGTAGACTTAAGAATAAAGAATCTGAAAAAATAAAAGCCGGTCCTGATAAAGGACCGGCTTTTATTTTATAGGCTGGGTGGAGGCTATTTCTGTTCAGCCTCTTCAGTTTTTTTATCCAGAGCTACCCGCTCGTCGCGCTGGGCAAGTTCCCAGGCCGTGTGGAATACAAGGCGGCCCCTCTTCTCCATTTGCTCAAAAGTTATTTTCTCTACGGTATCCGTTGACTTATGGTAGTCTTCGTGGGTTCCGTTAAAGTAAAAGATAACCGGCACCTGATTTTTGGCGAAGTTATAATGGTCGGAGCGGTAGTAGTAGCGGTTCGGATCGTTTTCGTCATTGTACGCATAGTCAAGGTCCAGCTGGGTGTAGGTATCGTTTACACGTTCACTCAGCTCGTGCAGTTCGGTAGAAAGCTTATCTGAACCAATCAGGTATACATAGTCTTCTTTTCCTTCGTGTATTTTATCCACACGACCCACCATATCGATGTTCAGGTTAGTAACCGTTTGCTCCAGCGGAAATACAGGATTATTGGTATAATACTCAGAGCCGAGCAACCCTTTTTCTTCTCCCGTTACCGTCATAAATAGGATGCTGCGGCGGGGAGCATTACCGGCTTCTTTTGCCTCGGCAAAGGCTTCAGCAATTTCCAGTACGGCAGTGGTGCCTGAACCATCGTCATCGGCCCCGTTAAATATTTCCCCTTCAGGAGTTTTACCCAGGTGGTCGTAATGGCTGGTAATGACTATTATTTCGTCTTTCAGGTCAGTGCCGGGCATAAAGCCAAGTACGTTCTCCGTCTTTACGGTTTCCACATTCCGTTCAGATTTAACGGTAATGGTGGCCGGCTTTATTTTCCGCAGGGCCTTTTCCTTCCCGTTATCCTTCCTCTCCATCGCCTTGTCGAGCTTCGAGAGCTTGGTATCCATAATTTCTGCGGCGGTTTCAGGGGCAGTAAAGAAGAAAATGGTTCCAGTCTCCTCCTTATCCTCATTCTTAAAGCCAAGACGAGGACGATCCACGAAAAGACGGGCATTATTCACCGTTCTGCTGAATTCGGCTTTATCGCCGCCTGAGGTAACGATGTAGCCTGCAGCGCCCTTTTCCTTAGCCGTTCTTAATTTCTGGCGCCAGTCTTTATCTTCCGAGTCGAAAATAAGTACGAGCTTATCTTTTACGTCGAGGCCTTCGTAATCCTGCGCCCGGCCGCGGCCTGCGAAAACGACTTCCATTTCAGTTTCTTCCGGTACATGGGCGCTGCCGTAGTAAATAACATCTTCGAAGTTATTAAGAGTAGCATCCTCCTCTGTTTTCAGATAAACAGTACCCCAGCTGCGCTTTTCGAGCTCGAAAGGCTGGTAAAAGCTGCTGTTATTCTGGGCAACCGGCTGCAGGCCTAAAGACTTAAAATGATTCATGATATAATCGGCGGCCATCTTCTGGCCACGGGTGCCGGTTTCGCGGCCTTCAAGGCTGTCGGAAGCCAAAATGCTCAGGTGTTTTTCCATGTCTTCGGCCGTAATGGTACCGGCAAAGCGAAGTGCTGTACTGTCTACGGAAAGGCTATCCTGGGCCTGCACACTAAGCAGACTGAGGCTGGCCACGAAGGCAGTCATCAGGGTCTTTTTCATATAAGATTCAATTTTTAAAGATTGGAATGGCAAAATAAAATACCATTATACAAAGATAAGCAGAACAACTGTTTCGGATAGTTCCACTAGGCTACAATTATTGTCAAAGTTGAATCTTTATCCTAAATAAATTGTAGATTTGTCATGGCATAAATAAGATAATTCTACCCAAACCGTCAAAATTTTTACCATAGAATGAAGATCGATCTGACCCGTTTCGAGAAGTTTGAAACACGGCATAATGGCGCTGACGAAAGCGGCATCCGTCACATGCTGGATAAAGTAGGAGCTGATTCTATTGATACCCTCATAGACCAGACCATCCCTGCGTCGATTCGCCTGAAAAAAGAGCTGCAACTGCCGGCTGCACAAAGCGAGTATGAGTTTTTAAAAGATTTTAAAGTACTGGCTAACCAGAATAGGCTCTACCGCTCTTATATCGGGCAGGGCTACTACAATACCATTGTTCCTTCTGTAATTCTGCGAAACGTACTGGAGAACCCGGGTTGGTATACTGCCTATACTCCTTACCAGGCCGAAATTGCCCAGGGCCGCCTCGAGGCGCTGGTGAACTTCCAGACCATGGTAATGGATCTGACGGGAATGGAAATTGCAAATGCCTCTCTGCTCGACGAGGGAACCGCTGCCTCTGAAGCCATGACCATGCTGTCCGGCCTCCGTAAGGGCGCTAAAAAGAAAGCGAATAAGTTTTTTGTTGATCAGAATACCTTCCTGCAAACGCTCGACATCCTTAAAACCCGCGCTATACCGGTTGGAATTGAACTGGTGGTAGGCGATGTGGAAACGCTTGACCTGCAGGATGAGAATTTATATGGTGTGCTGCTGCAGTACCCCAATAAATGGGGCGCGGTAAAAGACTACAGCCGCTTTGTGGCTGAGGCTAAAGCACAGAATGTTTTTGTGGCCTTTGCCGCTGACCTGCTGAGCCTTACCCTGCTTACCCCTCCGGGCGAAATGGGAGCCGATGTAGTGGTAGGAACTTCGCAGCGCTTAGGGGTACCTATGGGCTACGGCGGACCGCATGCTGCTTATTTTGCAACCAAAGATGAGTACAAGCGCCAGATACCGGGCCGTATTATTGGTGTATCGAAAGACAGGACCGGCAAAAACGCTTTCCGGATGGCGTTGCAAACCCGCGAACAGCATATTCGCCGCGAAAAAGCTACTTCCAACATTTGTACCGCACAGGTACTGCTGGCTGTAATGGCCGGTTTTTATGGTGTATACCACGGTCCGCAGGGCTTGAAGCGGATTGCGGGCCGCACACACCTGCTTACCCAAAAGCTGGCAGGCGTACTGGAGAAAATCGGCTATCAGCAGCTGAATGAGGCCTACTTCGATACCCTGGCGGTAGAATTGGGTTCAGCCGAAAAGCTTGAAGAGCTACGCAAAGCGGCGCTGGAAAAGGAAATGAACCTGAACTACCGCCCCGATACCACCATTGTAACTCTTTCGCTCGATGAAACAACCCGATTGAGAGATGTGGAGGACCTGGCGGCGGTATTTGCTGCAGTAGCAGGTAAGGAAGCTCCGGCAATTGATAGTGAAGCAGCAGAACTGAAACTGCAGGTTCCCGAGGCTTTGATTCGTCGTACGGCCTATATGGAACACCCGGTATTTAACAGCTATCATATCGAGCACGAAATGCTGCGCTACATCAAGCGTTTGGAAAATAAAGACCTTTCGCTGGTGCATAGCATGATATCTCTCGGCTCCTGTACCATGAAGCTCAATGCCACAACCGAAATGATTCCGGTTACGTGGCCGGAGTGGGGGGGTGTGCATCCTTTTGCGCCTAAAGACCAGGCCGCAGGTTACCAGGAAATGTTCCGCCGCCTCGAAAGCTGGCTATGTGAAATTACCGGATTTGCCGCCACCTCTCTGCAACCTAACTCAGGTGCACAGGGCGAGTATGCCGGCCTTATGGTGATTCGTGCTTACCACGAGAGCAGGGGCGAAGGACAGCGTAATGTTTCCCTCATTCCATCTTCCGCCCATGGTACCAACCCTGCATCGGCTGTAATGGCGGGTATGGAAGTAGTAATTGTGAAGTGCGACGAGCGTGGCAATATTGATGTAGAAGACCTCAAAGCCAAGGCAGAAAAGCATAAAGACCAGCTCTCCTGCTTAATGGTGACTTACCCATCTACCCACGGGGTATTTGAAGAAGCCATTATTGAAATCTGCGAAACCATTCATCAGTATGGCGGACAGGTATATATGGATGGGGCGAATATGAACGCACAGGTTGGGCTTACTTCGCCGGCCAATATTGGTGCGGATGTTTGCCACCTGAACCTGCACAAAACTTTCTGTATTCCTCACGGTGGCGGTGGACCTGGTATGGGCCCAATTGGAGTGGCAGCACACCTGGCACCTTTCCTGCCGGGGAATCCAATGGCGAAAGCCGGTGGCGAAAAAGCGATTAGTGCGGTATCGGCAGCGCCATGGGGCAGTGCCAGCATCCTTACCATCTCCTATGCTTATATTGCCATGATGGGTGCCGAAGGCCTGAAGAAAGCTACGCAAATGGCCATCCTGAATGCTAACTACATCAAGGCCCGGCTCAAGGGCCATTACGATGTGTTGTATGCCGGTAAAAATGGCCGCTGCGCACACGAAATGATTATCGATTGCCGCGACTTTAAGAAAGCGGATGTGGAAGTGGAGGATATTGCCAAGCGCCTGATGGACTATGGTTTCCACTCTCCAACTGTTAGCTTCCCGGTGGCGGGTACCATGATGATAGAGCCAACTGAAAGTGAATCTCCCGCTGAGCTTGACCGCTTCTGCGATGCCCTCATTGAAATCAGAAACGAAATTCGTGAAATAGAAGAGGGTAAGGCTGATAAGGAAAGTAATGTGCTGAAAAATGCACCCCATACAGCCGAAGTGGCCTTATCCGATAACTGGACCCTTCCTTACAGCCGCCAGAAGGCAGTTTATCCGCTGGAATGGGTAAAAGGAATGAAGTTCTGGCCAACGGTAAGCCGGATCGATAGCGCCTATGGCGACCGCAACCTGATGTGTAGCTGTATTCCTGTGGAAATGTATGAGCAATCAGAAGAGCAGGAAGCAATGGCTGTTTAAATAATTGTTTTAGAAAACAAGAAGAGGCTGCCCATCACAGGCAGCCTCTTTTTTTGGAATGAATCAGGTGCATTAGCTAAATGGCCTGTCCACGTTTAGCTGCTGCTGTATTTATTTTATGTTTGCGATTGGTGCTGCGGAATGCTCCTGTTCCAGGGTTTCAATAGTTTGTCGTACCGCTTCCTGAGGAGGGGTGGGTTTTAGTCCGAATCTTTTGTCGAACTTACTGCTGTCGAAGAAGTAGTCCCTGTCGTACTGGTAATTCATTTCCCTGAATTCCCGCATAAGGGGCATAAAAACACCCAGGGAGCTGAGTAGCCAGGCAGGCAGTTCGCGGTAACGGGCTTTAACCTCCATTTCCTGTGCAAAGAGTTCAATCCACTGTTTTCCGGTAAGAGGTGCATGGTGGGTAGGTAGGTGCCACACCTGCTTATAAGCAGCGGGAGTATTCCCTAAAAGAGCGGTGGCTTTAGCAGCATCGAGGGTATAGGTAAAGGAATGGACTTTATTAACATCTGCAAACCAGTCGGCTTTTTTTCCCTTCCGGAAGTTCTTATACACCATCTCCACCGGGATGCTGTTTTTAGGACCGATGAAGTCAGCCGCACGGGCAATAAGAGCCGTTAGCTCATTCCGCTCAAGCTCTGCAAGCAGCATCTGGGCAATCTGCTCCCTTACGGCTCCTTTTTTACTTACCGGTCGTACAGGGGTTTCTTCCGTCATGTGGTATACATATTTTGAATCATACATATACACATTATCAAAGAACACCAGTTTAGCATCGTACTTCTTACAGGCGCCAATGACCCGCCGCATGAGGGGAGGCCAGTTTTTGCGCCAAGCCTTTATATTATATTCAAAGCCTACGGTCAGGTATACCACCTTAGAGCCTTCAATGGCCCTGTCGACCTGCGATACATCAGAAAGGTCGGCAGGGAAAAGAGTATCTGTGGTATTTACCTTTTGCGGGTTTCTGCTCACCAGCCTGATATTTCTGGTATACTGGTGGAGTTCCCGGGCTAACTGATGGCCAATGGCACCACCGGCGCCTAATATCGTTTGCATAATAATTTCAAAGCTTAAAACTAAAAAGGGACCAACTGGAAATAGGGCGAAGGTAAGGAAATGGCAGAAAGCTTACAAACTGAAATGGATTAGCGGTAGTTAAGGAAGCAGAATAATTAAACAAGATGATGAAAAAAGAAAGCCTGCTGTATCCTTTTTGCTGCAAGTGCTAGCCAGCTTTTCCAAGAAATATTTTGTTGCAGGCATCTCAGAAAAATAAAAAACGGCCAGTCTTTCAACCAGCCGCTCTTCACCTTTAACAAAACTACTAACAACAAACAACTCTCGAACTCAGATTACACGTTTAACAGAGGATTATCTTTAGTTCTTTAATTCTTCTATCCAGATACTGATATCGTGGGGGGCGGTTTCATCACCACCGAAGTAAGGGAACAGTTTATATCCTTCAGCTGTGGCCTCGCACTGGCGGGGCATTTCTACTTCTTTCTCGTTTAGCCGGAAGCGGTAATTATTATCTTCGAAGCTAATTTCATACTCATTAAACACACCCAGCGAAACAGTATCTACGAAAGCTGAATTTCTTTCGCCATTTACATAGGTATATGCCCATATTTCCAGCTGCTCTTCGTGCCACCTCCAGCCGAAGCGGGCGCTGTTGGTATGGTGGTAGCTGTTGCAGTCGGCCATTCCGTACAGCTTATTGATGTCGGCCTGGTTGGCAGGATCAATAGTGGAGTAAATGGCGGTACTATCAAAAAGGGCATTAAACTTTAACTGGTCCAGCGCAACATTTTCAAAACTTAGGGTTGCGTGGTGCTCACCGGTCAGGATTACATATTTTTCAATATCAGCCGCAGCGGCGGCTTCTTTTGCCGTACCCGGCACCTCTGCCTGTTCCGGTACCACTTCTGTCATTTCTTCGCAGGCGCCCAGTAACATAAGGCTACTGATGGCTAACGCTAAAATGGTATTATTTCTTCTACTACACATTCCCATCCCTATTTTTTCTACTTATTTAACTAGCTGAGTGTATTAGTATTACAATGATACAAAACTTATAACTCTGTTGTGCGGCAGATATTGTTGGATGGTACAGAAGTAATATTAATAGAAAATAAAAAAGCCCTTCCGGAAGGAAAGGCTCTTCTAACAGGGTGACTGCTAATAATTTACACATTTACATGCCGTTCGGCATGGTAAGAAGAACGTACCAAAGGGCCGGATTCCACATATTTAAGTCCTCTTTTCAGGCCTTCCTCCCGGTAAGCATCAAATAAATCGGGGTGGATAAATTCGGCCACCTCAATATGCATTTTAGTAGGCTGCAGATATTGCCCTAAGGTAAGGATGTCGCAGCCATGCGCGGCCAGATCGTCCATTGCCTTGTGTACCTCGTCCGGCGTTTCGCCCAGGCCAAGCATAATGCCTGTTTTAGTGCGTTTGCCGTACTCCTTGGTGAGCTTTATCTGGTCAAGGCTACGCTGGTATTTTGCCTGTGGCCTCACGCGGCGGTACAGGCGCTCTACCGTTTCCATATTGTGCGAAACCACTTCCTGCCCGGCACTAATCATGCGGTAGAGGGCATCCCAATTGCTTTTCACATCAGGGATAAGCGTTTCGATAGTGGTTTCGGGGCTTAGCTTCTTGGTTTCTACCACGGTCTGGTACCAGATTTCGGCACCACGGTCTTTTAGTTCATCGCGGTTTACCGAAGTAAGGACGGCATGTTTAACTCCCATCAGCTTAATGGCTTCGGCTACACGACGAGGTTCGTCCTCATCGTACTCCGGCGGCCGGCCGGTTGCTACGGCACAAAAGCTGCAGCTACGGGTACATACGTTGCCTAATATCATAAAAGTGGCAGTGCCGGCGCCCCAGCATTCGCCCATATTCGGGCAGTTGCCACTCTCGCAAATGGTATGAAGTTTATATTGGTCGACTAATTTGCGAACGCTCGCATATTCTTTTCCTACCGGAAGCTTTACGCGCAACCAGTCAGGCTTTTTACGCTTGCTCGCTTCTTCTGATATCACTGGTAATTCTATCATCTGAGCCTTTCGTTGTTCATTAACAAAGGTAGGCAATTCTGCGGACTTCACCCAGGCTTAACATGGGCTAACTTCGGCTGCCAAAAAAGAAGAAAGTAAGATAAGCTGAGGGGAAAAACCATTGGGTATCTGCCTCAGATAATATTTGAATGCGCTTAGGGAAGGCTTCGAGCAGGAGGCCCAGCTCCAAGCCGCTGATGTTCGATTCGAAGGTGCCAAACTCAAAGCCAACACCGGTACGAACATGCAGACCCGGGCTTATTTTAGATTCTCCAATACCCTGGAGCGGCCGCCCCGGCCCGTAAATGCCACTGGGGTTAAGTCCTGGCCGGTAAGGAATGGAATTGGCATAGTTGCCTGAGCCATCAGCATACTCTACATAGTAAGGCGAAATAATGCCAATCGAAGGCCCTGCCGACGCCAGTACATTTACCTGAACGCCCTGCTGTACCCCTCTTTTAAACACTATTTTTTCGAGCCCAAGGCTAAAGCGCAACGAATATAAATAGTTAACTTTACCCAGTATAAAGGTGCCGCCGGAGAAAGAAGGATAGCGGGTTTCCTTGGCATGTTTTACGTTTACTGCTTCAAAGGTAAGACTCCGGTAAAGTCCCGGCCGAAGAAGGGTGGAATATTTGAAAGTAAGGCCTCCTAAACCAACAATACCGCCATTGGTATTGAGGTTTACACCACCCACAAACTCACGGGTATATTCTTCCTCTTCATCGTCCTGTGCCTGTAAAGAAGAAATGCCTGCCAGGGAAAAAAATAAGAGCAGGAGCAGAGTGTTGAGCGGTTGAGCCTTCATGCCAGCGAAAGAGGTTTGTCTATAAAAATATGAATTAATAAATTAACAAAAAAGAACCCTATAAGTTTATGCCAACCATAGAAGGAAAATACCTGGGAAGCTTACGGACGGAAGCTACCCACTTAAAATCGTCTAACAGAATCATTACCGATGCCCCTGTGGATAATCAGGGAAAGGGTGAGGCTTTTTCGCCTACCGATTTGGTATGCGCGGCACTCGGCAGCTGTATGATGACGATTATGGGGATTGTAGCCCAGCGGGAAGATATCTCCCTCGAAGGCCTGTCCCTCAGCACCACCAAACATATGGCCGCAGAGCCGCGCCGTATATCGAAGATTGAAATCCACTTCAGCTGGAAAAATGCCCCCGCTTTAAGTGCGGCCCAGGTACAAAAGCTGAAGAATGCGGCACGCACCTGCCCGGTTGCACTAAGCCTTCATCCGGAAATTGAGCAGGTGATCAATTTTGATTTTTGATGTCCCTTTATGATAGAAAACAGCTGGCGTACATGCTGTTCTATAAGAAGAAAAGAGGCAGCCTTAAAAATTAAAGCTGCCTCTTTTAGATTTATCTCCCTGGCTTTTCTTTAGCCTAATTCCTTCTGAAGCTCTTTATAAGAGATATTCGAATGAGAGCGGTGGTAGGTACACTTGCCATTACGTATGAGCAGGAGCTGTGGCGATTCGTGCTGAACATTAAATATTTCGGCTACCTTTCCGGAAACCGGGCGGTAACTGATGAGGTCGAGAAAGTAAGGCTCTACCCCTTTCATTTCCTCCTCTTTCCAGGAACGCTCGAACCAGCTGAGAGCCATCTGGCTTACCGGACAGCGGGTGCTGTGCTTGAAAATAATGATTGCTTTATCGGCTGAGTGCTCTTTTATGGCCTCCAGTGCTTGTTCAGAATTAAGTTGATTCCACTTCATATTACCATTCTCTGCTTTTATCCCAAATTTCTCCTTCATCCCCATCGTAACGGGGCTTCTTTGCCTCTTCTTTTACAACCTCCGGCTGGCCACGGTCCCATAGTTTGTTCCACCACCTGTGGAGCCCGCGCCTGCGCTCTGCCATTTCTCTGGAGCGCATCACCACGTTTTTTCGGGCGGCTGCACTTGGATGCATATTTCGATGCCTTGATTTTATCTTAATGCTTCCTTCGTACTGATGCATCTCGTATGAGAGTTCTTCGTAGAAGCGCGATTCCTGCCGGCGACTGAGCACTTTAATATGTCCCCGGAAACCCGTAGCCCTTGTACTACTGTATTGTCTGGCAAGAGAGCGCTTTCTGTCGCTGTGCAGGGTGCCTGGTTCCTTCAGGTACTTCTTTTTAACACGCTCAGTACCTGCATAGTTCGTGCCGACGGTGCTTTCATACTGCCCGGCCATACTCTTCTTTCGCTCAGAATAGTGAGTGCCGGGCTTTTTAACATACTTTTTAGCTATTTTATGGTCGCCGCTGTGGCGGCTTCCTTCATAGCTGCTGTATTTTCTGCCTACTGATTCCTTTCTGTCGCTGTGCAGAGTGCCGGGCTCGTTCATCTCATCCTTACGGACTCTCATGTGCCCGGCATGAGAAGCGGCCTCGGTACTGTTGCCCCACTTCTTCGATAAACTCCCGGGCCTATCCTGATGGTGGACTCCCGGCTCCCGCACCTGCTTTTTAGGGACGCTCCCTCTTCCGGCAAAGCCGGTGCCATTGCGTTGCTGGTGCTTTCTGAATTCCTTTCGGCTATGTTCCTGCCCCTTGCCGGGTTCGCTTATTTCAGAAGGTTTAACACGAATACTACCAGCATGCCGGGTGCCCTGCTGATTATTGTCTATTTCCTGCCGCTTTATTCGTCCTTTATAATGGGTGCCAGGGGCCGGCCCTTCGTTCCGATCTTCTTTCAGCCGACCTGAGAAGATGGTTCGCTGCCGCTCTTCCTTTTTCTGCTTTAGCCTTAGGCTGCGGTTATCGTTGAGTTCGGGTTGATAAAACTTATCTTTTTTAGGAAGTTTTCTCTTTCCACGACTGCCCGGTTTTCTGAGGTCCATGAGGGGTGGCTGAATTTCCATTACATCTGTTCCTCGGTTCTCCTTCGGCTTGGGGTTCTTTTTCTTTCGCTTTTTCTGCTTTTTCTTTTTTACTGTTTCCAGCACCTTGTCCGGATAGCCTCCCTGCGCCATGGCTGCACTGCTCCAGGGCGAAAGTCCGCTGAGGAGGCAGAAGGCCAGCCAGAGGGAAAATCCATATTTAATAATTCGTTGCTTCAAACAGATTTCATTTATCAGAACACAATCCACATTCTATCCACTCTCTGCCTCTTGCAGGTATACCCCCTCTGTCATTCGGTGGGTATCAATACATCCGGCACCTCTTAAAAGGAAACCAGAGATTCAATTTTCTTGGTTAGCCTGTTTTTAGGCAGGAAATTCTGCTCCAGTGGTGGCGCAAAAGGAACGGCGGTATCGAGGCTGGCTTCGCGCATTACCGGGGCATCGAGATACTGGAAGCAATGCTCGGCGATCCAGGCGGCAATTTCCCCGCCGATTCCGCCTGTCAGGCAGTCTTCGTGCAGAATGAGCACCTTTCCGGTTCTTTTAACTGTGGCAGCCACGGCTTCTTTGTCCCATGGCAGCAGACTGCGGAGGTCGAGCAGGTCGATGCTGAGCTCCGGGTGTTCTTCCATATACTGCTTTGCCCAGTGTACTCCCATACCATAGGTAATGATACTCATATCTTCCCCTTCCTGTAGCAGTTTTGCCTTTCCAATCTCTTCTGTATAATAATCGTTTGGAACAGGTCCGCTGAGGGAGCGGTAGAGTGCTTTATGCTCGAAGAAAATAACCGGATTTGGATCTTCCAGCGCAGCATTTAAGAGTCCTTTGGCATCGTGCGGGTTTGAAGGATACACTACTTTTAAGCCTGGAGTGTGGAAGAACCAGGCTTCATTCGACTGGGAGTGAAAAGGGCCTGCCGCTACGCCTGCACCGGTAGGCATACGCACCACTACATCGGCATGCTGCCCCCAGCGATAATGGATTTTAGCAAGGTTATTTACAATCTGGTTAAAGCCGCAGGTAACAAAGTCGGCAAACTGCATCTCCACCATTGCTTTATAGCCGTTAATGCTCAGGCCAAGGCCGGTACCAATAATTGCCGATTCGCAGAGGGGCGTATTTCGTACCCGTTCTTTGCCAAACTGCTGCACAAAGCCTTCGGTAATTTTAAATACCCCTCCATATTCGGCAATATCCTGTCCCATGAGTACCAGGTTCGGATACTTCTCCATACTCTGGCGAAGGGCATCGGAAATGGCATCGACAAAACGTTTTTCTTCTGTCTGCTTACTTTCTGGCTTAATTACTTCCTGCTCGTGAGGGGCATACATGTCCTGCAGCTCCAGAGCGGTATCGGCCACCGGCTCCCCTTCGGCAAAAGCATCTTTTAAGCCTGCTTCTATTTCTTTAGTAATCTGCTTACGGAGTGTGGCTATTTTATCTTCGTTCAGCACCCCTTCCTTCAGCAGGAATTTTTCGTAATTCTCTACCGGATCTTTTTTGCCCCATATTTCGAAGAGCTCCTTTGGAACATATTTGGTGCCTGAAGCCTCTTCGTGGCCGCGCATCCTAAAGGTGAGGGCTTCCACTAAAATTGGGCGTGGATTTTTACGTATATCTGCCGCCAGTTTACGGAGGGTGCCGTACATTTCCAGGATGTTATTTCCATCGAGCTGCACGGTTTCCATTCCATAGCCGGGGCCTTTGTCGATAAAATATTTAAAGCGGAACTGCTCTTCGCTGGGGGTGGAAAGGCCATACCCATTATTTTCTACCAGGAAAATAACCGGCAGGTCCCATACCGCAGCCACATTAAGGGCTTCGTGGAAGTCGCCTTCGCTGCTGGCCCCGTCGCCTGTAAAGGCAAGGGCAATTTTATTTTCTTTTTTAAGCTTATGCGCCAGGGCAATACCATCGGCCAGGGCCATTTGGGGACCGAGGTGCGAAATCATGCCTACGATGTGGTAATCGGGTGCTCCAAAGTGGAAAGAGCGGTCGCGGCCTTTGGTAAAGCCATTTCGCTTGCCCTGGAACTGGCTGAAGAGGCGGTTGAAAGGAACCTTACGAGCGGTAAATACACCCAGGTTACGGTGCATGGGGAGTATATATTCATTATCCTGCAGGGCGAGGGCAGCACTTACCGCCACCCCCTCCTGTCCAATACCGGAAAACCACTTGCTGATTTTGTTCTGGCGTAGGAGGATAAGCATTTTCTCTTCAATCATACGGGGGCGCAGGAGCTCCTCGTAGACATGTAATAAATCTTCGTCGGAAAAATCTTGGCGGTCGAACTTCATAAAATAATAGATATCTGACAAATTTACAGGATTCGCCTTAGCTGCAAAATATTTTTTACTTTTGTGGGGTGGCTGCGTAATGTATTTCAGTAAATTATGCTGAAGTACAGGAACTTGTGCGGCTAAAGGAGGCGAAACAGGCTACTGATCCTTCTCTGTTTGAAAAACTTAAGCAGCCTGAGGCGGGTTGCTTAAACTGAATGTAGATGTAAAAAAGCTCCAGGAGAGCTCCGGAAATACTATGATCGATTATAAAAGTTTTACACTGCCCAATGGTTTGCAGGTTTTTGTACACGAAGATCGTGCAACGCCACTGGCCGCAGTAAATATTATGTATAATGTAGGCTCTCGCGACGAAGAAGAAGAAAAGACGGGTTTTGCGCACCTTTTCGAACATTTAATGTTCGGGGGCTCTAAACATATCGAATCGTACGATGAGCCGCTGCAGCGGGTTGGGGGCGAAAATAATGCCTTTACCTCGCCCGATGTAACCAACTATTATATCACTCTTCCGGCACTGAACCTGGAAACTGCTTTCTGGCTGGAATCTGACCGTATGATGAGCCTTAACTTTAGCCCGAAAGTGCTGGAGGTACAGCGGAAAGTGGTTATTGAAGAGTTTAAACAACGCTACCTGGACCAGCCTTATGGCGATGTGTGGCTGAAACTGCGCCCGCTGGCTTACCGGAAGCATTCCTACCGCTGGGCTACCATTGGAAAAGAAATAAAGCATATCGAAGATGCAACGCTGGACGATGTGCGTAAATTCTTCTTTAAGTTTTACCTGCCGAATAATGCTGTAATGGTGGTGGCCGGCAATGTTACCTTTGAACAGGTAAAGGAGCTGAGCGAAAAATGGTTTGGGCCTATTCCGGCGGGGGAGAAATACATTCGCCAGGTACCGGCAGAGCCACAGCAAACAGAGGCAAGGCTGGAGGTTGCCGAAGGAGAAGTGCCGCTCGATGCCATTTACAAGGCTTACCACATGCCCGGCCGTACCGACATTCGTTATTATACAGCCGATTTGCTGAGTGATGTACTTGGAAGAGGAAAATCAAGTCTTTTATATGATAAGCTGGTGAAGGAGGAAAAGCTGTTTTCGGAGCTGTCGGCCTATGTTACCGGCTCCATAGATCCGGGGCTGCTGGTTATTAGTGGCAAGTTAAGGCCGGGTGTGACCCATCAGCAGGGAGAGGAAGCCATTGAGGCAGTGATTACTGAGGTACGGGAAAAAGGTGTGAGCGAAGAGGAACTGGCGAAGGTAAAGAACCAGGCCGAATCGAGCCTGGTGTTTTCTGAAGTGGACCTGCTTAACCGGGCTATGAATCTTGCTTTCGGTGCCTTACTCGGCCAGCCGGACCTGATTAATAAAGAAGGTGAATACATCCAGGGTGTAAGCGCGGAGGGTATACAGGCGATGGCTCGCCAGATTCTCGTGCCCACCAACTGCTCTACTCTTCATTATAAAGCAAAAAACAATAGTAGTGAGTAGATAGTAGCTGGTAATTGGTACTTGGAAAGCCTCTATCGAAGAAGTGATAGATGGAGAAACAGTATCAATGGTGTCAGCAACTCATGACTCAAGACTCAGGACTAAATTATGATACCAAACAAACCGACATTAAACTTCCGCATAGGCATGGGGTATGATGTACACCAGCTGGAAGAAGGAAAAGACTTTTGGCTTGGCGGCATTAAAATTCCCCATACCCATGGTGCCGTGGGCCATTCCGATGCCGATGTGCTTATCCATGTAATATGCGATGCCTTGCTTGGGGCGGCCAACCTGCGCGATATAGGCTTTCATTTCTCGGATAAGGACCCTCAGTACAAGGGCATTGACAGTAAAATACTGCTTGGGCGGGTCATGGAACTGTTGCGGGAGCATCAGTACGAAGTCGGAAATATCGACGCCACCATTTGTCTGCAGCAGCCAAAGCTGAGTCCGCACATAGAGCAGATGAAGGAGGTGCTGGCCGAAACGATGCACTGCCGCAAAGAGGATGTATCGGTAAAGGCGACCACTACGGAGCGTTTGGGCTTTGTAGGACGCGAAGAAGGGGTATCTGCCTATTGTGTGGCTTTAATTTATAAGGTTGAGGCCAGCGGTGATCTGAATTACCACACCTATAACCGGATATGAGGGAGGTAAAGGTTATTGAAACTGAAGATGGCAGCAGTTCGCTTTTCCTGCCGGAGCTGAATGAGACCTACCACTCCTTTCATGGCGCGCTGGGCGAATCCCGCCATGTATTCATTAAAATGGGATTAGCTCACTGGCGGGAGCAGTTTCTTGATGTCCGTGAACTGCATGTGCTGGAGGTAGGCTTCGGCACCGGCCTCAATGCCTTGCTGTCGCTGGAGGCCGCAGAGCAGGAGAAACTGACTATTAACTTTACCAGCCTGGAGCCTTACCCCATTGCTGCGGAAACTGTTCAGGCCCTCAATTATGGCAGTATGGTGGCGGAAGGTAGGTATGAGAATGACTTCCTCAGGATGCATACCTGCCCCTGGGGAGAAGCCGTAAAAATCAGTCCCTATTTCACGCTCCGGAAAGAGCGATACAAGCTGGAGGACTTCAGCGCAACAGCTACCTATGACCTTATCTTTTTCGATGCTTTTGCCCCCAGCAAACAGGCTGAACTGTGGGAAAAAGAACAACTGGAGAAAATAAGCCGGCTGATGGCACCGGGTGCTATATTTACTACTTATTGTGCGAAAGGCCAGCTCAAGCGCGATTTAAAGGCCCTTGGACTGGAGGTGGAAACTCTTCCAGGCGCACCCGGTAAAAAGGAGATGGTGAGGGCCGGTAAAAGCGGAGAAGCCTAAAAGGATTTGCCCGGAGCCGCCGGCAATTAGACTTTACTGCGCGGTAACCTTTATTGAGGCAGCTATTGCAATGGCTGCCACTGCTGCAAGACAGCCCTGATGTCGTATATCCGCGCCTGTTCAAATTCAGGGTAATCTTTGAACCACTTCTGGTTGAGGGGCGAAGGGTGTGGTAGCACAAAGGCAGGTTTGTGGCGGATGCTCAGTTCCTCAAATACCAGCTCCGACAGTTTTTTCTTCGGAAAGAAGTACTGAGCGGCATAGCTGCCAACCAGCAGGTACAGCTGTGGCTGAAAACTCTCCAACAGCCGTGGCATCCAGGTTTCGCTGCAGACTTTTGGCGGCTTATTATCGCCCCCGCCCTTAAGGGCTTTGCCAGGAAAGCAATGTCCCATGGCTGAGATATAAAGGAAATCCTTATTCCAGAACTGCTCCTCATTTAAGGCAAGCCAGTTCCGGAGTCGCCGGCCACTCATATCATTAAAAGGTTTTCCGGTTTCATGGACCCTGCGCGAAGGGGCCTGTCCGATTAGCATAACAGGCGCGGAAGCATGGCCCCAAATCATTGGCCGGGGTTCATGGCTAAAGCTGTGCTGGCATAAGCGGCAGGCGGCAAGCTCTTTTTGAAGGGTTTCTACGGAAGAAGGCATGGTAGCAGAACAAAAGGGAGTCAGGAAAAAATTCCTTTATCAACCAACAACCAACAACCAACAACCAACAACCAACAACCAAAACTAAAAATTGTAAACCTTCTCAGGGGTAACGCAGCTGTCGAGCGGTATGTCCAGTTCGTGCACATCGGTAACAGGCTCTGAAGTGGGACCAAAAAGGGAAAGGCCCACCTTTTGCGTGCCGGGCATACATTCTGACAGAAATCGGTCGTAAAAGCCTGCCCCATAGCCAACCCGCTGGCCTTTCTGGTCGAAAGCTAAAAGAGGGAGGAGCACGAGCTCAATCTTTTGAGCCGGGCATACAGGTGCATCAACCGGCTCCGGTATCCCCAGCTTGCTTTCCTCTATCAGACCACTCTCCTCCAGGAAAAAGTGGTCCATTCGTTTTGCCGTCCAGTTAGTGGTGGATACGATGACTTTGCTTTGTGGCTGTTCCTGCCGTATGCGGTCTACGATAATCCAGGTATTGACCTCCTTTTTATGCCGGATGGGGAGGAAGCAATGAAGATATTTTACTTCTTTCAGTTTTCCACTACCGAAGAGCTGGTCGCAAATCTGCTGGCTCCGTTTATCAACCTCCTCTTCCGACAGGGCCTGGCGCAGTTGCAGGTATTGCTTCCGTAACGCCTCTTTATTCATCGGAAGAAAGGATGTTAAAGCGGAAATCGAAGGGGTGAAGCTCCTGGCTTAACTCTTGCAGGAAACCAGTGTTATTGATATAGAAGTTCAGGAAGCTGTCTTTCCTTTCCTGCAAACTGTTGTCAGGGAAGAGTTTTTCCTTCAGACTGTCGACCTGGCTCAGTGTGGTTTCGTGTTTACGTTCTTCGGCTTTTTTAATTCGCTTTTCTATATTCTCGAGGCTCTTCTGGCTCTTGGCGGCTTCGGCTCCTACAAATCCTTCAAGGCTCTTATCTACAGCAGCTGCTTTTTCCTGAATACGGGCAAAGAGCGCTTCGAGCTCCTTTTGTTCTTCCTGCAGGCTTATTTCCTGCTCGACATTGGCCAAAACCAGCTGCTGCTTGAGCTCGTGCGAATCTTTAAAAAGTTCTACGGCTTCGAGACCTGTTTTTTCGAGTTTATGCTGGCTGGCCTTGTTAATGAGCAGGGCAAAATTGCGGGGGAGCAGGAGGGGAAAGGGAACACCAAAATGGTCAAACACCCTTTTTAACTGCAGCCAGTAAGCAACTTCTGCCGGACCACCCACATAAGCCAGGTTAGGCAGAATCCATTCCTGGTAGAGGGGACGTAGAATTACATTGGGACTAAAGCGCTCCGGGTGCTGCTCCACTTCCTGCAGCAGCTCTTCTTCGGAAAAGGTGAGCTCCGTATTCAACACCTTAAATTCATTCCCTTCCCTGACAATGCGCTCCCGAAGGCCTGGCTTCATATAAAAGAAGTTGATCTCGCGCGGGAAAACCTGGTCTTTATAACCCATTTCCTTAAGCCTGGCTGACTGCTCTTCTACTAAGCGGTTGGCCTGGTTTTCGAGTAAATCTGCTTTAATGATATCAGTGAAAGAAGCCTTTAGTTTCGGGTGGCTGGCATCGAGTACGAGCAGCCCTTCTTTGGCAAACAGCTCATGTACATACTGGCGGGTAGCAGCAGACAGCGTTTTGTTCTCGGTATAGGCTTTCTCAAAGACGGGGAGAGACTCCGGAAGTTCTTTTAACAGGCTACTTAACCCATTTGGGGAAAAAGCACCAACAGGTCCTTTTTGGCTGCTCTCCCAGCGATACTCCTTGCCGAAAAGCCTGAAATTATTAATTTCCTCAAAATCGTGATCTTCTGAAGCCATCCAGTAAACCGGTACAAAATGGTAGTCGGGGTACTTCTGGCTCAGCTCGCGGCAGGTATTAATGGTGGTAATAATTTTGTAGATAAAGTAGAGTGGGCCGGTAAAGATGTTGAGCTGGTGTCCGGTAGTAACGGTAAAAGTATTGTCGAGGCCGAGCAAGCGAATATTTTCCTGTACGGCATCTGCTGTGGGGAGGCCGCTGTACTGTTCGATTAATACCTCCTGTAAATTAGCCCGATACTGAGAAGAGAATTGCTTCTGTTGAATTTGTGGCTGGAAGCTGGCAGGAGAGGGGGGAAGGTGGTAGAAGCTTTTTAATTCAGGTTTTCCCTTGAGGTAGTCTAAAAAAAGGGGAGAGAATTGTTGAAGCTGATCCAGTTCTATCTTTTCTGATCTCATAAAAGTAAGGTCGATAATTCAGCACAAATATAAGGGCATTCCAGGGCACCGCATGAAATCAGGACTGTTTTCTTCCGGAAATGTTTATGGAGATAGGGTGAAAAACAGAAACCAGCCATGGTAACTTTCCAGGACTGAGGAGCTTAATTGAAGTTTAAACTTTATTTTTCAAGCCACTTTTTTTACCTGTGCTCCTTCCGGGATCAGGTACTTTCGGCCATTGCCCAGGTCGGTGCAAATTGCCCGGGTTCTTTTCTTTCCTTCTTTTACAAAGGTACGATCCTTGAAAATAAATTTGCTGCCCTGGTCAAGATGGGCAAGCAGCAGGCTTTCTTCAATTCCTGTATCATACCTGCGGAGCGCCAGGGATAAGGGCAGGTAGCCGCTGGAGCTGGCAGCAGGCTTTTGAAGATAATCCTTGAAAGCTTTTAATACATCAGCAGGAAAAACGTCTGTATTGAGGAGTGGATAAGCGAGCTTTCGGAAGCTTTGCTGCCACTCCGGCCCATGTGGTTTTACTTTTTGTCCATGCTGCCGGTAGTTGTCGACATGTGCCACCTCATGAATATAGGTAACCAGAAAAGCATAAGGATTAAGTCCTTTGTTTACCGTTACCTGATAGGTCTTTTTAATTTTATCGTACCGGAAGTCTCCCAGTTTGGTTTGGCGGTCCCTGCTAATTTTAAAGTTAAACTGATAAAGCAGCCACAAGTCGCAGCAGTAATCGATAGCGGCTCCTGGAAAATGGGCGGCGCTCACTTTATAAAATTGATCTTTCTTCACAAACGTCTTTCTTCTAATTCTGCACAGGATAAAATTTTAAAAATTATGCCTGTTATGGCAGCTTTTATTTAGCAAAAATAATAACAAATTATTGTCTGTGAGGGCTTGGAAAATAATTATTTAGAGAATTCTGTACAAAAAAGAAGAGCTTTGCCAGTCGGCAAAGCTCTTCTTTTTTGTACCTATTAAAGTAGTAGCAAAGTAGTGGAAAGACTACTCAATTACTTCTTCGTTTTCGATTTCATCCACTACCTCGGCATCTGAAGTATCTACATCTATCTCAGTTTCTTTTTCAATAGTTACTTCTCTTTCTTTGACAACTACAGCAGTATCAGTTAATACTTCAGTTTCAGTTTCAGTTTCTGACGTCTCGCTTGAATCGCATGATGCGAAAAAGAGACCAGCAGCAAACATGGTAAAAAGTAATTTTTTCATGGTCTGGTTTTGTTTAGTTGTGGTTTTAGAAATAATAATCTTTATCAATTAGTTCTCAATTGTGTCTGTTAACGCCAGTTTTACTCGGTTTACAAACAGGGAATAAAGACGTAATTTTTAAAGTTAGGTTTTGGTTTAAGACTCAAATATATATATTATTTCGAAATTACCACTTTTAGACCATTATTTTTTCCTGAAGTAAAGCCTAATGGGAACTCCTGTGAAATCGAAGTGTGAGCGTAATTTATTTTCCAGGTAGCGCTCATAAGGAGGCTTAATGTACTGCGGCAGATTACAGAAAAAGGCAAAAGTGGGTACACGGCCGGGTAACTGGGTAATGTACTTGATTTTAATGTATTTGCCCTTGATGGATGGAGGAGGGTAATTTTCAATTTCCTTCAGCATCACATCATTAATGGTGGAGGTGGAGATTTTCTTCTGCTTGTTCTCATTTACCTCTACTGCCTTTTCTATTGCCTGGAAAATTCGCTGCTTTTTTAGGACAGAGATAAACATAATTGGAATGTAGTCCAGCGGCCCCAGTCTTTCTTTGATAGTGTCCTCAAAATGTTTGGCGGTCATGCTGTCCTTATCAGTTACTAAATCCCATTTATTTACCAGCAATACTATACCCTTATTATAGCGGTGAGCCAGTGAAATAATACTCATATCCTGGGCTTCGAAGCCCCGTTCCGCATCGATCATGACAATGCAAACGTCAGAATCCTGCAGTGCCTGAATAGAGCGGAGAACGGAAAAGAATTCTATATCATCCTTGCTGCGGCTCTTTTTACGCAAGCCAGCCGTATCCGTCAGGATAAAATCCTTCCCGAACATTTTATAATGGGTGTTGATGGCGTCGCGGGTAGTGCCGGCAATATCTGTAACAATGCTGCGCTCATTACCTAACAGCATATTAAGGAAGCTTGACTTACCAACATTCGGGCGGCCCAAAATAGCTATCCGTGGAATTTCGGCATCAGGATCTTCTATACCTTCATCCTCAAAGTGCGATACCACCTTATCGAGCAGGTCGCCGGTGCCGGAGCCGCTTGCGGAGGAAATCGGGTGCACTTCTCCTAAGCCCAGTCCATAGAATTCTCCTGCAGAAAAGGCAGCCTGATGGGTGTCGGCTTTATTGGCCACCACATAAACCGGCTTCTTCGACTGGCGAACCACCCTGGCAAAATCCTGATCCAGGCCGGTGAGCCCTTCCCGGACATCGACCATAAACAAAATAACGGAGGCTTCTTCCACGGCAAGTTTTACCTGTGTGCGAATGGCTTCTTCAAAAATGTCATCTGAGCCTTCAACATACCCTCCTGTATCGATAACGGTAAAATGCTTGCCCACCCACTCGGCATATCCATAGTGGCGGTCGCGGG
>NZ_ANNU01000017.1 GCF_000346615.1 Nafulsella turpanensis ZLM-10 | reverse complement strand
TATCGATAACGGTAAAATGCTTGCCCACCCACTCGGCATATCCATAGTGGCGGTCGCGGGTAACCCCCGATTCATCGTTCATGATTGCCTGTCGTCTTTCTACCAGGCGATTAAATAAGGTAGATTTCCCAACGTTTGGCCTGCCTACTATTGCTACAATATTTGCCATTTAATAATCTTGAGTCCTGAGCGGTTCTTCCCTGCGGTTATTAAGTATGGAGATTATCTCTTTACATTTCACTTAACCACTCAATTGTTTAATTTTTTTGCAAAAGTAATGCTTTTTTAATTCATAATAGCTGTGTCGTGAAAAGGTTAAGAAGTTTCCTTTTTCTGAAGAACTGCAGCTATTTTTTGTTTAGAGGTTCGCCAATTCTATTTGCTGAAACACTTATCGAATGCCTTCCTCTACTTTTTAACTGTTATACCCAAAGCGGTTCAGCTGAGTGTTATGTTTGCGCCAGTCGGGCTGTATTTTTACGAAGGTTTCAAGGTATACCTGTTTGCCAAAAAAAGATTCCATGGCCTGGCGTGCCTCCATACCTGTTTTTTTAAGGGCCTCGCCTCCTTTGCCAATAATAATGCCTTTTTGGGTCTTGCGCTCCACGTATATTTCTGCCCTCATCCGGATGATGTTTTCTTCTTCCTTAAATTCCATAATGGCGACTTCCGTGCTATAAGGGACTTCCTTTTTATAATTTTGAAATATTTTTTCGCGTATAATTTCAGCGGCAAAAAAGCGTTCCGGCTTATCGCTCAATTCATCTTTAGGAAAATAAGGCGGATGCTGCGGAATGGTTTCCAGAATGATGTCGAACACTTCGCCAATGTTTTTTCCTTCGAGTGCAGAGATTGGAATAATTTTTCGGCCCGGCATTTTCTCCTGCCAATAGGCAGTTTTTTCTTCCAGCTTCTGGTCTTTGTCGAGGTCTATCTTATTAATGAGCAGCAGCACGGGTACCTGCACATGCTGTAATTTCTGTACCACCTCATCTTCATCATACTCTTCGAAGAGGTCGGTAACAAAAAGGATGATGTCCGCATCTTCCAGCGAGCTGTGCACGAAGCGCATCATGCTACGGTGCAGTTCATATTTTGGCTGAATAATACCGGGTGTGTCGGAATATACTACCTGGTAATCGGGGCCGTTGAGAATGCCCATAATGCGATGGCGGGTAGTTTGCGCTTTGCTTGTAATAATAGAGAGCCGCTCACCTACCATCTGGTTCATGAGGGTTGATTTTCCGACATTAGGCTTGCCAATGATGCTTACAAAGCCGGCCTTATGGTGGGGGGGGGTATTTTCGGGTGTTATAAGGCCGTTGCTGTGAGGGGTATCGTCTTTTTCCGTCATTACTGTCTAATAATTTAGGCAAAGGTATTTGTTTTTCTAAAATAATGCCCTACCTTTGTATCGCATTAAGGCAAAAGGCTTTAAATAATTTGATTCTAACACAACTTTTCGGTTGGGAAGTTTGTTAAAAATATACATCGCGGGATGGAGCAGTTGGTAGCTCGTCGGGCTCATAACCCGAAGGTCGCAGGTTCGAGTCCTGCTCCCGCTACTATTTAAGCCCTTCAGGTAAAACTGAGGGGCTTTTTTTATGCTTTCGGAAACAGTTCGGAAACATTTAGAGATTTGCTATTGATTTACGGCTTTTCATTTCTTTCAGACTCCCACAAATCAAGTGCTTCCCTTCCGGATAGTTTCGATCTTATTTCCTCATAATCTGCTTCCCATCTAGATAGTGAAGTGTGGCTTATTCCAAGGATTTTAGCTGCCTTCCTTAATGAAATCCCGTCCTTAGCCATATTCCTATACTTATTGCAAGTTTGAATCTTGAACAATGCGGAATACCACTTTCCAGCACCGCTTGATTTATATTCATTAGTAGTGGTAAATGTTCCCTTATTGCACCACTCTGTAGTACAAAAGTATCTCTGCTTCCCTCTGGATTTGCCGAATTTTATTACACTATCATAATTTTCGCACTCAGGACATTGGGGCATGTGCTTTTCTTTATTTCAAAACCTATACATTCGTTCCACTAAAATACTGCTCTATTTTGTCTAATCAAATAAAACAGACAAAAACCGACTGTAGGTTGCCAGAACTAAAAAGCCGAAACTTGCATAGGTAGAGGAATGTATATTACCTTTGTCTTAATCTTAATAAATATAAATAATTAAAAACGTTTCGTGGCTCATAAATATGGGCTACGGCCTTGAGGCTATAAATCCTAAATCATTGGATTCTTGGCTTCCTGATTGACAAGTGTTTTTGTTTTTAAATTTATATTTATGCTAAGAGAAAACTCCTTTGTTATGCTGGATTCCAAGGAATTTAGCAACCTCATTTCACAGGTAGAATCTTTAGTTTCAGAAGTACGCCAACTGAACACGAAAGGAACAAACTGCCAAGATTCATTCCCCGAAGAAGGGCAATCCAATTTACTTACACCTAAGCAACTTGCTAAAAAGCTTGATAAGTCTTTAGCAACTATTTACGCATGGCGTAAAAGGAAGCTTATAAAGGCTCACAAGATGGGGCGTAGTACCTATTTTGATTATCAAGAAGTTCTTGCAGTTGTAAAGTCTTAATCTCTCCACCAAAAACCACTGGAAATAATGGAAAATATCAACCTACATGAAAATGGGGAACAGGAAAGCTATATCCCATTAGCAAAGGAAATTATCAGAAACAGCTTTCTTTATACCCTTATAGCAAGAGATGAAACCAAAGCTCTGTATGCTCAGAGTTACAAGAACTTTGCATCATATGTTATTGCACATGAGGTCTTTTATGTAAAGAAGGAATACAGGAAACTAAACCCAAGGACTACGGAAAAAGTGTTAATGGAAGTGTTTCCAGGTAATAGCGATTTCGGACGGTGGGCATGGTCTATAACAAGAGACAGAGATAAGGCATTGGAACGTTTTAATGGGATGACAAAACCGAAAGAGGATGGAAAATAAGAACAGAGAGCAGCTTTCAGTATTAGATAAGCAGTTTATAATCCTCCAGTTGATAGAGGGGATTAATAACCATTACGGAAATAACCGATTTGGTGAGCCTATGATTGACTTTGCTAAGAACGGAATATGCAGGAGGGATTTATAACCTCCTTATATAATAACTCTTATTCTTCACAAATTTTGTGAAATGTAAAATGATAGATAGTGTAAACTTATACCTGCCACAGTCTGAGCTAAACAGTGTTGATCTGCTGGCTGAGATTCCCAACTACCTAACCAATCTTAGAGAATACCAACCAGAGAGGGGAGGCGTAGCCGTAAAAGGAACCCTTTTAAACATGAAGGTAACAGTTAAGGAGCATGGATTATTCTTGGAGGGTAGTTTACCCAAATATCTTAAAGGCAATAATATAAGGACGTCCAATTACCAGGACGTTCTTTTAGCCTTTGAAAAGCTGAGTGATGAACTGAGAATTTGCCCTAAGTCATTGGAAGAGGCAAAGGTAAGGCGGGTAGACTATGCAGCAACTTTAGCGGTTAATAATCCGGAAACAGATTACTTTTCCTATTTAGGGGATAAGCCTTTTTTCAATAGAATGCTCTTTAATGAATCCTCCCTTTACTATAACAGCAAGGCGAAGAATAAGAGGAACCAGAGGCAAAAGCTGTTATTCTACAGTAAGGCAGAAGAGTTGCAAGCAGCTAATGATCCAAACCTGAAGGACTACCGGAATGAAAAGCTGCTCAGGTATGAGAGTAGCATTTTAAAGCCTAAGATATATTACAAAGGCTCTGTAAATGTTGGACTGCTAAAGGATAGGCAGTTTCACAGGCAGAGTATTAACAGATGGAGCAAGGATTACACCGGAATAAAAAAGCTTGATGCACTTATGAAAGACTTCTCAATGATTAAAAAGCCCAACGATATTTATAACTACTTCCTGGCGGTAATGGCTAAGGACTATGGGGTGGAGGCAATTATGAAGCTACCGGAAGAGATACGAAGGCATGGCAGGTTTGACAAGGCCCAATACTATAGCCGTTTAAGGAATGACCTTGCTAAAAGACTTGAGCAAATACAGTTAGGAGATAGGCATGAACTAATAAGAGAGCTTGATGAAAAGATTAGTTCAGTAGCTTCGGAGCAGGCAGAAAGTTTAATGAATTGATTTGAATTCCCTTTTTTATAGAAAAGGTAGTACCCCCTAAATATAAAAGCGTTCTTTTCTTAGGGTACATTGCTCAGTATAGTATAGTAGCTTCCCAACGTCAAACACACAGCAATTTTAAAACTTGCTTCCCAATACAGAATTTAAGCCATTATTTTTCTGAGGCGGTACAAAGTATAGGGGAGGGAATGAAAGTGGCTTGTTGATGGCTATGGAAGCAAGCTAGCTGCATTTTGAATGCATGGCACAGGCTCCCCATCCATAATAATTGAGCCTTCTATTGTGAATCATATTTTTTTTGGATTTATTACAATAAAAAGATAAATCCATGAAAAAGTATTTCTCTCTTCTCCCTCTGGTTCTACTATATTTTTTTGCAGTAGTTCAACCAGTACAGGCGCAATCCGCCGAAAGTAAAAAGGTTTATATTACCCGCACTGGCGAAAAGTATCATACTGCTTCTTGTAGGTACATTAAGACAAGTGGCAAGGCTGTTGATTTATCAGAGGCAGTTAAAAGTTATGAACCGTGCAAAGTTTGTAAGCCGTCTAAGTTAAGCTCTAGTGATTCAACCAATGTAACAACTACTCCTAGGATAGTGCCTGCGGAAATTGATTATCGGAAGAGTAGTCAAAAATCAACAACTTCCGTGCAATGCTCCGGAACAACTAAGGCGGGGAATAGGTGCAAGCGTAAGACTACTTCTGCAAATGGTAGATGCTATCAACACTGATAAAATAAAAAAGCCCAACCAACATTTTACTGTCAGTTAGGCTGTTGTTAGTCTAAAAAATTTTTCGGGTGAGGTTAAAAAATAATCATCATATAGGTAAGACGGTATGTAGTTGGAAAGGTTGTATTAGGAGAAGGAAATTTTCTAAAAGGGAGTTGCGATTGTTTTTGCTCCTGTCGTAGATATTGCACTCTTCTTATAGAAGGTGGTTAACATTTCCAGCAAGTTTATTAATAAAGCAGCCCTCTTTTCCTTAACTCTTCCTGGTTGGGTAGATAATTAGCCCGTCATTCAGGGGTATATCTGACATTAATAGAGGAACAACCTTGAATGATGGATTGCCAAACCTTCTTTTGTTGCTCCAGAATTTCAGAATAGCGGTTTTTGTAGTTGCTGTATGAATGGTGGAGATGTTGCAGGTACGGGTAAAAGAGGGGTATTTTAGATATTGATACTTTATGGTGAATGCTATAGGGTGTTACTTCATGTTTGTACCTACACCGTTCAAATTATATGATGCTATATAATAATGTTAATTGTACTTATGCTGCTTTTTAGCTTAGGGTGAGGTATTTGGCTTAAGATTCTAACATAGCACTTGTTTAAACGACTTTTATTAATTTATTTAGTGATATAATAAAATATCGTTAAATATATTAACAGCAAGAAAAATGGCAAAGAATGTGATAGTATTTGATTTAAAAGACGAAGATGATGTGGATGCTTTGGTAATGAAGTTTGAGAGATTCGTGAAAGCTTTAAAGGGAGGAGAGGAGAAGAAGCAGAAAATGTATGAGGATGAAAACGAACCTATCCATTTAGATGAATTATGTAAGAGGCTGAAAAAGAAGCCGCCCACTATTGCAGCGTACCGCCAACAAGGAATGCCCTACATAGCAGGAAAGCCCTGTACCTATATTTACAGCGAATGTTTAAGATGGTTGAATGATAGTAGGGGAATAGAGAAAGTACAAAGGAAAAAGTAACACCCCAAAAATGAGACAAGCCCAGGTGTTAAGGAGGTAGAAAACAATGTGTTGTTTACTTGTTCGCCTGGAGCTTTGTACGTTGCTCTTGGAGTCTGACAATAAAGAGGACAAGGTTGTTGATCTCAAATACAGTGTTTTCCACTGTACTCTTTTGATATTCCTTAAATTCATCAGACTCGATCCAGCTATTTAAAAGAAAGTGGAGTGTTTCAATTGTGCCGGATGCCTTTCCAATATCAAAAAAGCCATCAACTAGGTTTAGAAGTTGCTGATCGGTTGGTAATAGGTGCCTTACGTTGGTAGTGTGGGAAGATTCTTCAGCAAATAAGACATTGCTGGTGTTTCGGTCTTTTAGTTCGTGCATGATAAAAGATTTTGGAAATTGCTAAGAAATGGCCGGGGTGGTTGCACGAACTATCATGCAGAACATGATAAGACCTTTAGGACTCTCACCTAATCTCCCCGGCTGTATTTTTTTTCAGGTCGTATCTTAGCTCTGTTCTGCTTTACTTTTAAAGGTTAATACTTATGATAATTCGTGCATTTCAAACATAAGCATAAAAACCCACTTTTCAAGCTAGACATAAGTAGATTTTTTCTCCACTTATAGCCGAACCGTCAAGAGGCATGATGCAGGGCTAAAACGGGCTTTTCTTCGTAAATTCAAGGTATAATAATCATTGATTTATGGACCCTATTACTATTATATCTTTAGCTCAGGGCGGTATCGGTTTAGCTCAAATGGCTGGTGGTGCCTTGACTAAAACACCTAAAAGACCTGAATATAAACCTGCTGCTGCAATCGTAGAAGCTGAACAGACTGCTGAAAGGGAATCAAATGCAAGCCTTATGCCTGGGTACGCTCAGGCGCAGCAGGGGATTCAGCAGAGTGCAGCCAACGCATTACAGAATGTAACCAAGACTGCCCAAAGCTCAGGCGATATATTGAACTCGGTAGGAGGCATACAGGGAATGCAGAATCGTTCTCTTTCAGATTTAGTGAGAATGAACATGCAGGATAAGGCGAGAAGGAAAGCGGTACACATGCAATCGCTTGGTGCTTTAGCCGGAGAGCAACAGAGGGCTTTCCAGTACAATGAAGCTGAACCGTACCAGAACGCAATACAAACGAAATCAGCCTTGTTTGGTGGTGGATTACAAACCCTTTCAGATGCAGCCGCAAACTATTCTGCTTACGCTCAAATGAAGCAAGGACAGCCACAGCAAAAAGAAGTTACTCATCTTCCTGCTGCTCCGGCTCCTGTTGGGTATACGCTTAGTGATATGGTAAATAACAGCGAAGCAATGTTAATTTCAAACTTACTAAAAAGAGTAAACGGTTATAACAACCAATTCTAAATATGGAAGATTCTAAAGGAATATCATTTGGTGAAGGAAACCTTGGCTTAGCTACTCCAATTACTGGTTTAGCTCGTCCTGCTTTAGGGGTGTATACTCAGCAGTTACAAGAGGAAAAGCTTAGAAAGCAAAAGGAAGCCGAAGCACGACAAAATGCTGTTGAAGGCAATCAGGCATTCGGGGAGGAGTTGTTTAAAGAGAAATTTAATGGCCTCGATACCCAACGGAACCAGTATAAGAATGCTATTCTGAATAACCTCCGTGAAACATGGAACCAAGCGAACCTACAGTATAGCGCAAAGGGGCAGTCTATTCCGTTAAATGTTAAGCAAAATCTGGAGAAGCAGTTACAGAGTTTCCGGAATGAATGGGAGCAGATAGAAACCGCTTATAACTACTCACAAAGTATACTTGAGCAAGCAGAGAAAGATAAGGACGGAATCTATAATCTAAATGGTTTGCGCACTGCCCTGGTTGATGTGCCTGTAGATGAAGAGGGTAACTTTGATTTTACTAAGTACAATGAAAAGTATATTCTGGATAAGATTAAAAAGGATGCTGATGTACTGTATAACCTTCCGGTAGTCGCTGATAATTACGCTAAAACCCTTGCTGAAACTACACTAGAAGAGGTGAAGGAGTTGGGTAATGGTCGATACGATGAAATTGCAAATAAAGCGAATGGCTTAATAAAGGTTCACTACGACAGAAACGGCAAACCTTCTCTTTACGCTCCGGATGGGTCTATCCAATTAGACACAAGTAATGAAGCAATAGGCAGGGCACGTCAGCATTCTGTACTTGGCCCTGCTATGGATGCCATGGTAAAGAAAGGCAAGGCTGAGAACTATATTGATGCGTACGAAAAGATTGTAAATGGCCAGCTGGGGATAGAGCAGAAGGTTGATAGGCAAGGGAGTGTTGGTGGAAACGGTAGCAATGGAGGCTCTGGAGAGTATTCTTACAAGGAGGACTACAACATCACTAACAAAATTATCCGTAATATTCAGCATGCATTTGGTGCAGATGGAGGCCAATTAGAAGTAGGAGAGGCAGCCCATAAAGCCGCATCCACGCTTATTGGTGGTAAGATAGGGAGCCTAAATATTTTAGGATATGAGTTTGAAAAGGGTAAGGATGGAGCTAATAATGCGCTGGTACTAAAGGTAAGTGCCGGTAAGCAAGGAGGGCAGGTATTTACTGATAAGGTGCGGATTGATCTCTCCAATCCTGGGGGATATGAGCAGCTCTTTAATATTTATCAGAGTACAAGAGAGGCAAGGAACAGGGTAGATTATCAGCAGCAGATAAAATTTAACGAAGAGCAAAAGAAGAAGTCTAAGAGGGATAGAGCAAAGGATTGGATAAATGGCAATCAGAAGAAAAAGAAACCTAAGTCTGGAATAGAATGGGGCGGGAGTAGTAAGCCTAAATCTGGTTTATTTAACGACCCTTTAAATCTTTATAGTGAGAAGGAAAAAGCTGCTTTTGTTAATCCTGAAGGAGAGGAAATTTATTAATGAAGAAAGCAAGGAAGCCAAGGAAGCCAAACAGGGTAAAGCGGAATAGCTTAAATGTTAAGGGGCATAAGATTCAAGGACAGCCAATTAGATTTGACTTTGAGAGGGATATTATAGAGTTTGACGGTTTTGCTTATTCCTTATCTGAGGCGAAAGAATACATTTTAAAGCGTTTTGAAAGGTTGGCACTACAGTACAAGCTGAAGGTTTTATGGGATAGCAAAGGAAGGGCTAGAATACTTTATTGTTGGAGTGATATTTTTTTGGCGGCTTATGACAGAATGATTTTTTCCGAATGATGAGTTGAAGGAATTAACGGGAGATGAGAATGCCAGCGAATAAGCACTAAAAGGTTATGGAATGAAAATATTAGCCTTGCTTCAGTAGGGCTATTTTATTGGTTTATTACAGTTTTTTAGAGAAATACACCTATTATGTATGGTATAATCTTATTTAGATGCAATGGTGGTTTAGAAAATCTTTATCTTTATATTTGATAAAATATTTGTTAGGTTAGTTGAGGAAACATCCATAATTTCGCAACCACAAATTTTTATCCTTCCAAATGGAATTTATAAACCATAAGGTTACAGAAGCCGTGTGTGCTTTTCGGTTTGATCCTAAATTAAACAACTGGGACATTACTTCTTTTGCAGATTACTATAATAAAATCAAAGGCCTACCTTTAGGATTTGATAAAAAGCAGGAGATTAAACCAATGCAGTTTAATTTTCAGTTTAGGAATAATGAGCCTTCTGTTAATCAGGTGCTTGAAGGTGAAACTAAAATGGTTTTTAAAAATAAGGATGAAAATTACGCTATTTTATTGGGAAATAACTATATTTCTTTTCACACGCTTAATCATTATCCAGGGTGGGATGTTTTCAAAAATGATTTGATAGCCCCTTCTTTGGAAAAATATTATTCATTAGGCTTAGGGATGGGGCTTACAAGTGCTCAAATGATCTATATAAATAATTTTGACATTAGTCAAAATGAGCATTTGCATGAATATTTGACCTTTTTGCCAAATATGGAGCAATTTGGGGAGGGGGAAGAATTGTCTCACATGTTTAACAGTACTTATAGGATTTCTCCTAATAAACAGCTTCAATTAAAAACAATATTAAATGTTCACGAGCCTGATCATATAAAGAAAGTGACGTTAGAGTGTAACTGTATTGCTAATAATATTGTTAATGAGAAAGATTGGATAACCCTTTCTAATGATGCACACGATCATGCAAAAGAAGCATTTTTTCAAATATCGTCAACCCATTTCAAGGATAAAATCAAATAATATGTTTGTTACAGCAGTAGACCTTGATGTAAAAGTGGAGAATGTTAATCCTTCAATTTCTATTATGAATAGTAGGATTAAAAAAAGTGAAATTGAGTATCCAGACCCAAACTCATATTTTGTTTTATCAGAAGCTGGAAAAAATTATGCTATCAAAGAAAATGTAGCTTACTTTTTAAATAACCAGAAAGGTTATTTTCAGCCGCAATTTGAATTATCGCCTAATAGTGCTTCGGTTATCAATTTTGCTAAAGGACTGTTTCAAAATGCAAGGCCAATCGATGGTCTTGCAAAAGAAGCACTAGTTAGAGCAATAAATAAAAGTGGGAAGGCCAAGCCTACTTTAAAAAATAGACTGTAGATGCCCTTTAATATTGAGGAGCTTGATAGATTAATTCCCGAAGATTTAGCTGAACAGAAAAAGGATAGATTAAGGAATGGCTTAAAGCAATTTCATAGTCAAAATCTGAGCGAAGCTTATTCTGATTTTTATTCAACCGCAGATTATTCTTTCTTTTTACAGGGGGATGTAGTGAGGGAGATAAGGTTTCCTGTATTTGATTTTATCTCTGGTGAGTATTCCAAGGGTTATTTTGATGCAATACTTCTCTCAAATACATGTGACATGGATGAGGGAAATCAGAGGAATGTTAAAAAAAATATCATTATTGCTAAGGTGATACCTCTTCAGAATTTCATTGATGAACTATCCAGTGATCCGAAAATTAAAAATGCTAATGAAATAGCTATACAAGTTAAAAGCCAATTGTTCTCTAATGTTCTTTATTTGCCTCCAACCATAGGTGATGATAATCAAGAGTATATTGCTTTTCTTGATGATATTGCGTGGATTTCTATTGAGGAGTTGGCTAATCTTAAAGACGGAATTGACTTAAACAGATTAGTTTCCTTAGACTTCTTGGGTTATTATCTTTTTGTATTTAAGCTGTCTTATCATTTATTAAGATTGCCAGAAGAGACACATAGGTAGGGTGACTTTTAGCTGTATTTGCTTTTATAATTAAGCAATCTTCATATTAGGGCGATTCCAAACAGCCTTAGCTTCCTGATTCTTTACCTTGTCAATTAGCTGCTGGTATATCTTCATTGTTTTGTAATCTTCATGGCCTGTAATAGCCATTACTGTTTCGGGGCGCATCCCTTTTTCAAGTGAAATAGTAACGAATGTTACCCTAGCGGTGTGAGTGGTGACAAACTCATATTTAAATCCGGTGCGCTCCTTTGTGGTGTTAAGGGAGTTTCTTCTAATCTTTACCTCGCTGTTAATCCCTGCCAGTTCTGCGATTTCCTTTACATATCTGTTAAGAGTTGGGTTTGAAATGTAAGGAAATATCTTGCCTGTAGTACCTCTGGAAGCGTGCTTGTTTAGGATGGTAATAGCATCATCAAAAAGAGGAACGTTTATTTTCTTTTCCTTTGAGCCTTTTATTTGATATAGCCTCCACTCTTTACCGTCCTCAGTAGTGGCAATGTCACTCCATTTGATATTTTGAATGTCCGAAACTCGTTGACCTGTAAGAGTTTGAAAGCAGAACATATCTTTAGCAAGTTCTAAGCCTGGGGTTTCGCTTAAATCAAGATCATATATTTTATAGAACTCTTCAGAGGTTAAATAAATCTTATCGTTTTTGTCTTTGGTGCGCTTAACATCAATATCCTTAAATATTTCATTCTTATGCGCTCCCCTGTCAAAAGACCAGTTAAGGAAGTATTTCAGGCACTCCATGTACTTAACCATAGTATCGTTTAGGTGGCCCTTTTCATTAGCGAGGTAGCGTTTAAACTCCAAAATGAAGTCCTTATCAATGGCTGCAAATTCAATGGAGTTATTATCTGAGCTATGGTTTAAAAATCTTTGGTTGCTGCTTTTTTGGAGATGGGATTCAAAGCCTATCAAATGCTTTTTAAGTGTGTTGTACTTCTTGATAGTTAAAGCCTTTAAATTAGCAGTCTGGAAGGCTAAGAAGGCATCGTATATTTCTAAGAAGGTGTTTTCCCTTTGAGCTATGTTCTTTTCTGCATTGTGGTTCTGTAGTGCTTTTCTGATACTGGCGAGAGTAGGATTATCAGCCGTTTTCATGTGTTCAGCATGGAGGTTAACAATCTTATCTTTAAAATCTCTTAGCCGGATATTGAAGTTTGCAGAATCGGAATGGTTCTTCCTTACAGTTTGCTGGTTGAAATTCCAATGTTTAGGCAGAATCCTTTCCTGAGTGCGGAGCTTAATTGTTTTCCGGTCTACTATGACATATAAATAGATAGCTGTTTCGCTGTCTGATAAAAGGGAAACAGGAATTTCCTTTTTCTGCTTCTTTAAAGCTTTAATCTGTTCTTTAGCTTCAGGGCTTTCGATAAATGGTTTGTCGAGGTAGAAATGAAAGGTAGCCATAGTGTTTCCGATTTTTATACAAGATACCACCTGCCGGAAACATTCGGAAACAATTCGGAAACAAATTTTAGATTTTAGTAGAAAAAGTATTATCTCATTTTAGCCTAATCTTACTTAAAAGCATGTTATGACTAATAAATCAACAAACATTGATTAATGTGATAGCTAATTAATAGTCCTGCTCCCGCTACTAAGAAGGCCCCTCAGTTAATTCTGAGGGGCTTTTTTTATAACTTATTTTGTGTTTTTCTTGCTCAACACAACAAGGAGAGAAAATAATTACAACACTTTTTAGCTATTCAACTTCTGTATACGGGGAAAATAGATCAGGATAAATTAAACCTGGGCTGATGGTCATAACATAAAAGGGTCAATGAATGACTGACTGTTGCCTTGGAATCGCTTCCTGTGCCATCCAGCTCTCTTTTACTGCTCTGTTTGTAAAGCACGGTGTGCCTAATGTGTAGGAGAAAATAAGAGCTGAAGCGTCCTTATAAGTTGGTACATTTATAAGCCTTCCGTCACGTTCTTCTGCTGTAAGTTCATTCAGGTAAAGCTGCCCTGGCTCCATACTGTTCATCCTGAAAACACGACAGAGAGACTGGTTTTCTATTCTTACGGCTGCCAGGTATACCGGGGGCAGGCTTAACAGAAGGCAGGGCCAGGCCTGAATGAATAAAGCTTCAAAGCCTTCATAGCGAGCGGTATAATCCATATTCAGGCTTTTCTCTGGTGGTAGTTGAAGGTGGTGCTGATGGGCATATTGCCTTGCCATTTGCCTGATATATTCTCCTCCGAGGCCTTTTTTAGCGTATTCAAAAACAGTGGAAGTGTGCTGCAGGCAGTAAGAGGTCAAAGCAGATAAAGAAAATGATTTAAGCCAGCGGTGAGGGTGCTCATTCATCTTTTTCAGGTTTAATTAGAAAAATAGCCTGACAAAGCAGGTTTAAGAAGTACTATGAAGCCAGATAATTCAAAAACAAATACAGGGTTGCCACTCTAATGAAAAATAGAGTCTTTTTTTCCTGGCCTTTAATTAAAAATTAAGGCCTGTCAGGAAAATTGTGAAAAAAATTTCCTGCTTCCTGGAAAGGAAAATATTGCTTCTGACTAAAAATCAGTGCCCTAGCCTGTTTTTCATTATCTGAAATAATGTTTCGAAAATGTTTCGAAACACGGGCAATGGCAAAGTACAATTAATTAGGTATTCCACACAAGTAAAATCAGATTTTTTTCAGATGTAGCATTTGCTGTAATCCATTTTCGCACTTTTTTATCAAAAATAAAGAGCCATTAAAGGGAGGAGAGGGTGCACCAACTTTAGCAATTATTCTTCTTTGTAGAGGGGCAATGAGGAACTTTTGAAAGTTTAATGCGGGCCAAATAATGAATGTTGAAAAATGCAAAAACGAATTAAAACCTAATAAGGTAGTATTCGTCTTAATATACAAATAAAGGAAATAGTTTAGCAGGGACAGGTTTTCATGGAATTCAGCGTCAAAAAATTAAAACTTTTTGACGAAAAGTCAGTTGATAGGAGTAGCCCGAGGTCCGGGTGTTTACTGCCATTCTTCCGTAATTTTTTGCCATGGAAGCCGGAACTGCTGGCAGGTATTTTTAATCGGTTCCAATAAACATTTTTTGATATGAAGAGAGATCGTAATTTAGAACAACTGAAGAATTCGTTACACGAAACACAGGATATTTTAGATAAGCTAATTGCTGAAACCAGTGCAGAGGTGGGCAAGCAGTGGGAAGGAACCCGCACCGATGCTACCAAACGACTAAAGGTTGCAAGCAAAAGGCTTGATAAGAAGTATGGGAAAGCCCGCACGCAGTTAGATAGTACGCTGCGAAATTCCACGAAGGAGGCTGAAAAACTATATGCCTATTCTCGTAAAGATGCAGAAAAGAAAATTAACCAAACGCGCCGTGACTTAGAAAAAAACTATGCGGAGGCTCGTAAATTAGCCAATAAGCGGCTGGGGGAGTTCAAAGGAATGGCGAATGCCCGTAAAGAAGAACTCCGACTCCGTGGTGCTAATTTAATGCAGGCGATTGCAGCTACTTTCCTGGCCGGCCGTAACCGGCTTGAGCCTAAGAAAAAAATGGCCCTTCGGAATGAAAAGGACAAGCACCACTTAGGAAAAGGAGGAGGCTTTAAGCGCTTTATTGCCGTTGCCTTAATTATTGTAGCTAAAAAAGACCTTATCTTGTCTTTAGGGCAGCAACTTTATTCGAAACTGCAGGATGGAGATGCCCGCAAAGCAATGAAGGACGATGCCCGCGAGCAAGTAGATACTATGCGTCGCCTGATGAAAGCCTATGCCAACGGACATTACCGTGAGTTTCCGTACACGTCCATCGTAAAAATTATTGCGGCGGTGGTTTACTTTGTTTCAGTTGCAGACCTTGTTCCTGACTTTATTCCGATTATAGGTATAACAGATGACCTTGCCATCCTTGCATGGGTTTACAGCTCTGTAAAAGACGATCTGCAGCAGTTTGTGGACTGGGAAGAAGCGAATGAGCGTCGTCGTGAAAAGATGGAGCAGCAAAAGTCCTCTTCCGGAAGTACCAAGTCTACTACACCGGCAGCCGACCGTGATGCTACTCCGGGAAGCACCGCTGCCCGCAGCGCCAGCAGCAGCACGAACAGTCAGGCCGCCACGGCAGCTGCCAGCACTGGCGGTACTGGTACACAAAAGGAAAGTGCCGCGACTGGAAGTACGGGAGGTAGTGGAAGCAACGTAAGTTCCACCAGCAACACAGGCAACACAGGCGCTGGCTCTACCAGCTCTAAGAGTGATAGCAACAGCAGTAATTCAACCAAAGGGAGTAGCGGTAGCGGAGCTACAGGCAGCACAGGTTCCAGTTCCGATAAGAGTTCTTCTTCCGGCGGAGGTAGCGCTAACCGTAGCACAGGCGGTACCGGTTCCTCCTCAGGAAATTCGGGTTCGAATAGCTCGAATAAATAAATTATAAGAAACCACCATTCTTTAAAAAATCCACCGGCTTTTGTCGGTGGATTTTTTTTGCTTTTGTTTATCCTTGAAGTTGGTGAAGGTCAATCGTTTTTCTGGAAACCACCTGCGAGTGAACTATTCAGCAGCCTTTGCAATTTTCCTGAAGGAACAGAGTTAATAGATAAACAGGTGTATTTAAACCAGTGTATATGAAATTTTCTAATTATTCCTTTTCTCTCCTTTTCGGATTAGTGTTTCTGCTGGCGGGCTGTGCCTCTAGCAAAAAGCCCGCCCTGAACCATGGAGCTTCTTCTTATGGGCAGGCAGCCCCCTCTTCCCGCACACCGGGTGAGAGCGGTAGTAATAATACGGCTGCTATTATAAAGGAGCAGAGCAATAGCAAAGGGGGTAGGCGCGGAGTAAAAGGCAAAACTCATGCAGATTTAGTAAAAGAGTATGAAGCCAGGATGGAAGCCAATGCAGAGCGATATGAAAAAGAAGCCAAAATGGCGGAGAAGCCACAGTATTCAGATTTTAGCTACTTCGGTCATAAAAAGAAGCCCAAAAAGAGACCTGTCGGCAAGCGTAAGTTCTGCAAAGAATGCGGTATCGTCCATTAAACCTCTTATCCATTTTCGTGTTAATTAGAAGCAGTACCCGTTGGTTGTACTGCTTTTTTGTTTTGAACTTTTATAAATCTGCCTAACTTGTTTAGCTTTTCTATATTTTCTGTCCTTATTCATGAAAAATTTACAACGCTATATTGAGCATACGAATCTCAAGACAACCGTAGATGCTTATGCCATAGAACAGCTTACTGCAGAGGCCGTGGAGCATCAGTTTAAGGGAATTTGTGTGCCTCCTTTTTGGGTAAAGAAGGTGCGGCGCGATCTGGGCGAAAGCGATGTTCAACTGGTAACAGTGGCTGGTTTTCCACTGGGTTACCATATGACGGAAACCAAAGTAGAGGAGATAAAAGTGGCCCTGCGCGATGGTGCTGATGAAATTGATTTGGTAATGAACATTTCGGCTCTAAAGGCACAAATGCCCTGGGTAAAGGTAGAGTTTGCAAAATGTGCCAAACTGGTGCATGAACAGGAGCGGATCTTAAAAGTTATTATTGAAACAGCCTACCTGAATGAACAGGAACTGGAACTGGCCTGCCGCTGGTGTGCCGATGCCGGGGTCGATTTCGTTAAAACCAGTACAGGATTTGCCCCCGAAGGGGCAAAAGTGGAAGTAATTCGCCGGATGCGGGAAATCTTACCCAGCAATGTTGGCATAAAAGCCTCGGGAGGAATTAAAAGCTATGAGCAGGCAGTGGCTCTAATCGAAGCCGGTGCAGATCGGATCGGCACATCCTCCGGAACAGAAATAATGAAACAGGCAGAACTATGATACGATACCGGATTAAAGTAAAAGGCAAGGTGCAAGGAGTTTTTTACCGTGCCAGCACTCAGGCAATGGCAAAAGAACTGGGACTGAATGGATGGGTGGCCAATGAAGAGGACGGCTCGGTTCTTATTGAAGCAGAAGGCGAGGAGCTGAAGCTGGATAAACTGCTGGAGTGGTGCAGGCAGGGACCCGGAGCGGCTATCGTAAATGAGGTAGTACATGAAGAAATTGAGCCAAAAGCTTCGGGTGGTTTTGAAATCAGGCAGTGAATTTGAGGGGAAAGTAGCAGAAGCATTCAGTTCCGGCCTCTTTCAATAACTTATTATCCCTTATAAGCCAGCGTTTTTCTTCTCTCTTCTCTGGTAAATCTTTTCTTCCAAACTTTCGCTTAAATGTGTGGGTAAAATCAGCGCTGGCTTGTACCTTTAAAAGGTAAAAAGAAGGGCAATTCCTTTAACATTTACCAAATTTTTAACCTCACGATAATGGAGGATCTACTGGCTGCACGTCTGCAAATGGCGGTTTCGCTCGGCTTTCACATTATTTTTTCCTGTATTGGTATGGCCATGCCTTTTCTAATGGCTATTTCCGGCTTTAAATATTTAAAAACAGGTAAGCAGCTGTACAAGGACCTTACAAAAGCCTGGTCTGTTGGCGTAGCTATTTTTTTTGCAGTTGGGGCTGTTTCAGGCACTGTTCTTTCTTTTGAGTTAGGTTTGCTTTGGCCAACGTTTATGGCGCATGCCGGTCCTATATTTGGTATGCCATTTAGCTGGGAAGGCACTGCTTTTTTTATTGAAGCCATTGCACTAGGGCTCTTTCTGTATGGCTGGGATAAGCTGCACCCATGGGTACACTGGGGAGCGGGAGTAGTCGTAGGAATTTCCGGAGTGGCTTCCGGTATTTTTGTGGTGGCCGCCAATGCCTGGATGAATGCCCCCGCCGGTTTCGACTGGATTAACGGCAAAGCCTATAATATCGATCCGGTGGCGGCGATGTTTAACGATGCCTGGTTTTCTCAGGCGCTTCATATGACTATTGCGGCCTTTGTGGCCACGGGTTTTGCCGTGGCTGGTTTACATGCCTTTTTACTCCTGCGCCGGCCTGGCAGCCTTTTCCATAAAAAAGCCATGCAAATTGCCCTTACTGTGGGAGCTGTCTCTGCCATACTGCAACCGCTGAGTGGAGACATTGCGGCTAAGGATGTGGCAGAACGCCAACCGGCAAAGTTTGCGGCCATGGAAGCCCACTTCGAAACGACACAACCTGCAGCACTTATACTCGGGGGTATTCCGGATGAAGAGAAAAAGACTGTTAACTATGCCATCCACCTACCGGGAATGCTGAGCTTTCTTGCTCATGGCGATTTTGACGCACCTGTTATAGGACTTGATGCTATTCCTGACGATGAGGAGCCCCCCGTCCTGATTACCCATCTTGCCTTCCAGGTAATGGTGATAACTGGAATGCTGATGGCCCTGATTGGTTTTCTATTTCTGTTGTTCAGCTGGCGCTGGAAACATTTAATTAACCGGCGCTGGTTTTTATGGCTGGTGGCACTGGCGACTCCCCTGGGTTTTATCGCTGTGGAAGCCGGCTGGACAGTTACAGAGGTAGGGCGGCAGCCATGGATTATCTACGGGATTATGCGAACCAGCGAAGCAGTTTCGCCTATGCCGGGGCTGGAGGTGCCATTTTATTTGTTTACTGTGGTGTATCTCCTGCTAAGCTTTATATTGGTGTGGCTGATGCGGCGGCAAATTGCTACCCTGCCAGAAAAGTACCCTTCTGTGAAAGCGGAGTATCTGACAAAAAATAAATAGTATGCTATTTTTCGTCATTCTTTTTTTAGCACTTTCTCTGCTGGCCTACGTCCTCTTCGGTGGAGCCGACTTTGGGGCAGGTATCATTGAAATTTTTGCTGGAAATAAAACCAGAAAAACGATTACACATGCTATTGCACCGGTGTGGGAAGCGAACCATATTTGGCTCATACTCGTAGTGGTCATTCTTTTTATGGGTTTTCCACTTATTTATGCCCAGGTTTCGCTCTACCTGCATATTCCTCTGGTGGTGCTGCTGTTGGGAATCGTTTTAAGAGGTACTGCTTTTACATTCCGGCATTACGATGCAGTAATCGACCGCTCGCAAAACTATTATTCCTTTATCTTTAAGCTTTCCAGTGTAATTTCTCCCTTCTTCCTGGGGGTAATTATGGGGGCTCTCATCTTGGGAAAAATTCCGCTGGAGCCTGGCTCCTTTTATGATGCCTTTATGGCGCCCTGGCTTAACTGGTTCTGTTTTGTGCTGGGGATTTTTACCTGCTGCCTTTTTGCCTTTCTGGCAGCCGTATACCTGATTGGCGAAGCGGAAGATCAAGTAATCAGAAAACACTTCCTGCGGATGGCAAGGAATGCCAATTTAGCTACTGTGGTAGCAGGAGGCTTTGTTTTTCTTTCGGCCGAAGTCAGCGGTTATTCATTGGCTACACAGTTCCTGCAGTCTACACCTGCCATCGTAGCCATGGTGCTGGCCACCCTGTCTTTGCCTGTATTGTGGTGGAGTCTTCTGCGGGAGCAGCTTATATTACCCCGATTCCTGGCAGGCTTTCAGGCTACTGCTATACTCGGAGCCTGGTTTTGGGTGCAATACCCGGTGGTAATCCGCTATGCAGATGGTTCCTATCTGGGCTTACTCGATACGGCAGCACCTTTTCCAACTATTCGGCAGCTGGCACTCGCCTTAATTGTTGGGTCCCTGCTCATATTGCCTGCTCTTTACTTTCTGATGAAGACTTTTAAAGCAAGAGAAGCCCTGATGGATCGTGAAGTATAAAAAAAGGAAGGGAGAAAGGAGGAGCATCAGTACCTGAGTATTAATTGGTGAAGGACAAAAGAAAAGCCTTCCCCAATAATACTATTTCGTGTGAAGAGGATTTTACTCAATAGTTTTTAGCGGGAAGGCTTTTGTTCTAACCTCAGGTCTTAATTTACAATTTATTTACTAAAGTTGGTATATTATATACTTTGTTTTGCCAGCTTTTGTTTCTAAAATTTTTCAAAAGTTTATTTTTGGCAGATAAAATTCTGAAATATGCCCCGGCACGCTCTTTGGAAAAGGCCTTGAGCTGTTAAGGAATTTATTTTTTATCTTTTGGTAAACCTTTCATTTTATCAAAGTCAACTTCGTCTTCTGTGTGAGAGCCCTTGGGCCCGGGATATTGTTTTGTAATCTCGTATGAGCCTTCTGCCGCCGGGTTGTGGTCTCCTACATCTTCGCCGCTCCGGTAGTTCTGGTGCAGGGGCTGGCCTTCCTGGCTTTCTTCCTTCCAGATATTTTCGTAACCGTAGTAGTTATATATTTTGATGAGCTCCTCTCTGTCCCCATCGTGGAGGCGGTTCATATCAACTTCCGGTGCGTGCTCTACCGTTTCCTTATTCAGCTCTGCCGTTACATGCCGGGTGTTGGGATTGACCCGTAACGCCTGAAAGGGGAGCACAATGGTATCTGTGGAGCCTCCGGATGAGATAATTGCTAAAACAGCCTTCCGGTGGCCGGGAGAAAAAAGAATATCCCTGATGGTTCCGTAGTTATTGCCAAGGCTGTCGGTCACCTTTTGCCCGATAAGTTCTTTGGTAGTAGCGTAGTCTAAAAGTTTCATACCTAAGTGTTTGCTTTATAAAATGAACGGCGTTAAAAAAGAAAGGTTTAGCGGGTATGGCCTGAGAAAGAGCGTACGCTTGGTAGAGGCAATATGACCATGCTTATGTGTCTTAGCTTTGGATAAATTGCTAAGGAAGAAAGCATTAGACTTCTTCTGGGCCTTAATTAGAGCAGCTCATTTGCCAGATTCGCCAGCTCGGAGCGTTCTCCTTTTTCGAGTGTAATATGGGCGTAGAGCGGATGATTCTTCAGCTTATCAATTAAGTAGGACAGGCCATTACTCTGGGTGTCGAGGTAAGGAGTATCGATCTGGTAAATATCGCCGGTAAAGATGATTTTTGTATTTTCGCCTGCACGGGTAATAATGGTTTTTACTTCGTGGGGCGTGAGATTTTGAGCTTCATCCACAATAAAGAAAATATTGCTGAGGCTTCGGCCACGGATATAGGCAAGGGGGGTAATAACAAGCTTTTCCTTTTCCACCATTTCCGTTATTCGGTGGTAATCTTTATCAGACTCATCGAACTGGTTCTGAATAAACTTGAGGTTATCCCAGAGCGGGTCCATGTAGGGGTTCAGCTTAGACTTTATGTCGCCCGGCAGGTAGCCAATGTCTTTATTGCTGAGGGGAACTATGGGCCTGGCCAGGTATATTTGCCGAAAGCTGCTTCTTTGTTCGAGGGCTCCTGCCAGCGCAAGAAGGGTTTTGCCGGTACCGGCTACACCCTGCAAACTTACCAGCTTAATATTAGGGTTGAGCAGGGCATGAATGGCAAAAGTCTGCTCGGCATTGCGGGGCTTAATACCATATACCTGCTTTTTCTCTACCTTCTCAATTTGCTGTTCCAGTGGGTTATAGTAGGCCAGAACGGAATTTTTGCTGCTTTTAAGGATGTAATAGCTGTTGTCGACCGGTTTGCTTTTTTTTAAGGCCTCTCTGGCCTCACAGCTGCCGTTTTCGTATAGCTTATTTACCGTTTCTACAGAAATCCGGGAAACTTCATTTTTACCCTTGAAAAGCGTCTGGACATTCTTGATCTTCCCGGTTTCATAATCTTCAGAAGGCAGGTTTAGCGATTTGGCTTTTAAGCGTAGATTAATGTCCTTGCTTACGAGCACCACTCTGCGGGCCGACTTGCTCTTGTTTTCTTCTTCCTGCAGCTTTAAGGCGGCATTGAGTATGCGGTGGTCGGCTTTTTCTTCACCAAACACCTGCCGGGCATCCACCTTGCTGTCGAAGCCCATGAGCACCTTAAAGTGGCCCTTTTTATCGCTGCGGCTATCGATAGGAATCCAGGTGTGCAGCATTTGGTTGGCGGAAAGCTGGTTGAGCATCCGGATGAATTCGCGGGCCTCAAAATTTTTATTTTCGTTGCCCTTCTTAAACTGATCAAGCTCCTCCAGTACGGTAATTGGAATGGCTACATCATGTTCGGCAAAGTTCATGATGGCATTGTGGGCGTACAGAATTACAGAGGTATCTAAAACGAAAATTTTGCGGGTAGCATCTCCTGTAGTCATACGAGCGGGTTTGGTGAAGAGTAGATACTAATAAAATTCTTAAACCCGCCGAATTGTTTTGAAAGATGGTCGCTTATTCCTTAACGGTAAGGCTACTTTTTTCCAGGGCTTTCTGAAGGGTTCGACTGGTTCTATCCATTTCTTCTATAAATTCTCGGCTTAAGGCACTAATAAGGCTGATGTCGGCAAACTCATTGTGCAGTAGCTGATGAATTTTGCTGCTCAGCTGCAGCATCCTTTCCTGCCTGAGCATACTTATAGATGGCTTCATTTTATGAAAAATCCTGCGAAGCTCTGCCGTATCCTGGGCATTCAAACCATTTAAGGCTTCCTCCCTGAGCAGGCGGAACTGTTCGATGTAAAGCCTTATCAGTTCCTGCATAAAAGTAGGATCGTCGCCGGCAAGTCTTTCCATTTCTGAGAAATCTACCTCGGATCCGGAAACTGTGTGGTTAAAGCCGGCCCCGCCTTCATTCATGGAGCTCTTGTTCAATCTTTGGTAGGGGCAGTACTGCCGGAGTTTATTTAGTAATGCATCTGGCTTAAAAGGCTTGGAAAGCATACTGTTCATGCCAGCCTCCCTCACTCTCTGCTCAATGCCGCCCTTACCCCCGGCAGTAACGGCAATAATGGGAGTGGTGCGATGGTCGGGCTGTGTGAGCCTGCGAATCAGGCGGCTGGCTTCATAGCCATCCATCAGGGGCAGCTGCAGGTCCATGAGAATAAGGTCAAAGGCTTTTTCCTTTGCAGCGGCCACTGCTTCCATACCATTTTCGGCAAGGGTGAAGCTAATGCCCCAGCTTTTGAGAAATTTCCCGGCTACTGTCTGGTTTATTTTATTATCCTCTACTAATAAAAGGTGTAGGCGGCTCAGGTCTGCTTCCGAACCGGTAGTGGATGGCTCTGGCAGTAATGTTTCGGACTCTGGTGCCACCGAATAGGGGAGGGTAACAGTAAAGGTACTTCCCTGTCCCGGAGTGCTGTTAACACTTATTTCCCCGTTCTGAAGCTCTACAAGCTGCCTGGTGATAGAAAGGCCCAGCCCGGTGCCGCCAACATACTGGTCACGGTCCTGAGGAGCCTGTTCGAACTTATCGAAAATCAGGTCCAGCTGTTCAGGTGCAATGCCTCTGCCGGTATCTTTTACGCTGATGGTAAGCGCATAACCTCCATTCCCGCTTAAGTCTGCTGAAAGATACACCTCAACACTTCCTTTAGGGGTAAATTTAATGGCATTGCTCAGGAGGTTTGTCAGTATCTGGATGAGCCTGTGGGGATCGCCCAGCAGCTGCTCGGGGATATGATCGTTCAGGTACACTCTAAAAGAAAGTCCTTTTGCTTCGGCCTGTGCCAGGAAGCTCTGTTTCAGACGATTAATGACATCCTCTGGTTTAAAAGGCACCTTCTCTATTTTAACTTTTCCTGCTTCTATTTTAGAAAGGTCGAGGATATCGTTAATGAGGTTTAGCAGGTTTTCGGCAGAGAATTTTAGGATGTTTAAATCTTCGAGCTGGTCTTCGCGGGGCTCATTTTCCAGCATATGGTGGGTAAGACCAATGACTGCATTAAGAGGCGTTCGTAGTTCATGACTAACAGATGAAAGAAAGTTCTCCTTACTTTCGGCCACTAATTCTGCTCTTTCTTTGGCTATTTGTAACTGCTGCTCATAAGCCTTTACCTTATCCAGATTGGTATAAACCGACACAAATTTATGCAGCTCACCTGCTGAGTTGAAAACCGGGTTAATGGTAAGGTACATCCAGCGATCTTTTTTACTTTTATCGCAAATCAGAATTTCATCTTTAAAGCTTTTACCTTCCTGCAGGCAGCTGTTTATTCTTCGGATGGTTTCAGTGTTGGTTTTTTCTGAGAGCAGAAAGCTTGCAGGAAAATGGCCTTTTATATCCTGCAGATTATATCCTGTGCTCCGTTCAAAAGCGCCGTTTACCCATTCCACCCTAAAATCGGCATCGGAAATCATTACCGCATTATCGGTGTGGCTGGCGACCAGCGAAAGGTTGGAAAGTAGTTTTTCATCCATTTTCCTTTCTGTAATGTTGCTGCCCATTACCATTATGCCACTTACTTCGCCCTGGCTGTTTTTTACCGGGCAAAAGTAAACCTCAGTCCAGTATTCTTCGTCGGTACTATTCATCCCCTTGTATTCAAGTAAACTGCTTTCGCCGCTGGCTGCTCGTTTAAGGTGTGGTTTTAGCTGAGCGAGCGCAGCAGGAGGAATTACATCGGGGATATGCATTCCTTTTTTCAAGTCTACTTTCCACCACAACTTCAACCGCCAGGAAGCTTCATGGTTAAAAGCAAGGAGGTGGTAATCGAGGTCGAGGATGTAAATACTATGGCGCGGATTGTTAAAAGCGGCTTCGACATACGACTCAGAAAGGGCAAGGGCCTGCCGGTTGAGCTGGATCTGTGATACATCCTGTACAGTGCCTAAAATTTTAATCTTATTTCCTTTCTCGTCGCGGATGAGCCCGGCTTTGCTGTTCAGGTAGCAAACACTGCCGCCATGACTAATGGCCCGGTACTCCAGTGTAAATTCACTGTTTCTGGTAATAGCCTGCAGCAGGGTGTTGCGTACCTGTTCCCTGTCATCAGGATGAATGTACTCCAGGTGCTGTTGCAGTTTAAGTGGGGCGGGTGCGTCAATACCAAGAATTTTGCATAAACCGGCCGAATAGGTAATCAGCCCTGTTCCGACATTGATTTCATAAAAGCCGGTGTGGGCAATTTTTTCAGCCTGCTCAAGCTTGGCGGCATTCTCCAGGGCTGCCTGCAGTACTTTTTTTCTGTGCGAAATATCTGTTGCGGAACCTTCGTACAAAATGCTTCCTGTATTTTCATCACGCCTCACAGCGCAGCTTAGCTGGACCCAGAATTTCTCTGTACTACTATTTTTATTCCGGCGGCTTACTTCCACTTCCATGCCCTCGATAAAACCCTGCTCATTCACCTTTCGGCTAATTTCTTCGAGTTGCTGAACGCTGAGGAAGGGAACAGTTTGTTCTGTTATTAGCTCATTGGCGGAATTGTAGCCGAGCATTTGGGCAAAATGATCATTAGCATAGGTAAAGCCATTTTTTCGGTCGAGCCTGAAAATCCCCTGCTGCATATTTCGGTTCAGGGAATTAAGGGTGTGCTCCGTCATGCGCAGCATGGTGTGGCTGCTGCGGAGCTCGGCCGACTGTGCTTCTATTTTTTCAATGCTTTTAAGGTTTCTTGCTTTCAGTTCATGGACAGAACGTGAAAGTAAAAAGAAGATGCTTCCAAACAGCAGGTGGTCGAGCAGGTGAGTGTACCAGATGGAAGCTTCCTGAACAGTGAAATAAAGGGCTAAGAAATAAAGGACATGGGCGGTGCCCAGTAAAAGAATCAACTGTTGTGCGGACCAGTAAAGGCCGACCATTAAAGCTGCGGTAGTGAATAAGAACACTGATACCTCGGAAGAACTGCTGTAAGTGGCAATGGAAGTCCCGGCAGCATGTAATAAAACAATTGAAATAAAGGCATTTATGAAAATATTCTTACTCTTTGGTTTATTTTCTACACTGAATGAGGGGGCGATCCAGTAAAAGAGTAACATGAAGAGGGTTACCGATAGCTGAAGTATTAAAACAGGTATGGAAAGCTCGGCCGTAAGCTCAGGAATGCTCAGGAAAATAAGTATATCGGGGATTGCTGCAAATAGAATGACTGCTATAGCAATGATGAGGGAAAACTTTCGAATCCTTTCAATATTGATATTGGCTAGTTTCTCCTCATAGCGGCTGTAATCCCAGTCCTTTAGCGAGGAGGGGAAGTAGCCAGATAAGAACGTTTTGAGCATATACCCTGCCTTTGTTCCGTCAAATAAATTTATTTAAATGTACCAATTCAATAAGCTTGTTTTGATGTAGTTTAGACAGATACAAGAGTCATGTAGGGAATTGGATGTAAATGAATGTTTATTTCTGGCTTAGGTGTTCTCCTTCATTACAAACTTATCCTCTATTTCGGCAGGGATAATTTTGAGAACATTGCCCAGCACCAGTAGAACCAGCGTGCGTGAAGCCTGGTAAGGGCGGATACCAGCCAGCCGGGCAAATTCCTTAACTGTAATGGATTGGTGTTCGCTCAGGTATTGTACCAGCTGCTGTTCCCGCTCTCCCCAGCTAAAGCGGATATCTCGTTGTTTACGTTGCCTGCGAAGAATTTCCCGCAGCTCACGACTGGCCTGAATGCTTCGGTCATTTACCCTGAAGTAGGCACGTTTACGGAGCTGTGCTACGGAGGAAGACTTCTTTACTTGCCCATTTACCTTTTTATTCTGTAATGATTGGGAGGCATTGTTTATTTCTGTAGTGGAAGCTACTTCTGTTTCCACCACATGGTGGGGCTTTTGGGAACTTTCAGGAATAAAATAACGGACAATCGTTTTTTTATCGGAAATTGCTATGTACTCTCTCTGGTACTCAATGGCAGGCCGGCAAAGCCGGTTTATTTCCCGCTCCAGCATATAAGCATCTTCATCAGGAAACTTAAGACCGGTTAGATTGCCATCGTCATTTACCCCAATAAGAAGATTACCGCCACGGGTATTGGCGAAAGCCACTATCTCCTTTACAATTTTTTCAGGATGTGCCACCTTTCTTTTAAATTCAAGGGTAGTATGCTCTCCTTCTTTTACTAACAGCTGTAGCTCTCTTACAGTCATCGGGCAGATTTTCGCGGGAAAAGAAGGCAGCTGATGAGCTGCCTTCTAAAAAAGCTAATGGTGCAGCTTTAACGCTGCCATTCTTAATTTTAATAATCTTCGTCCTCGTCTTCGAAGTCGGCCATGCCCGGCATCGAAAACATGCTGCTGAGCAGGTCGCCAAACTGGGTGCCGGCGGTGAGTTGTCGTTTACTGAGCATACTGTATTCGGCAAGGCCGTGGAGCACAAATTCCATAAAAAAGAAACGATCCTGTGCAGGTACATCGGGCTGATGCCTTTTAACAAGCTCCTGCAGCCCGGGTACTTTCAGGAGTGCCTCCTGGTAAGCATTATTGCTGGCATCGCTGAGTACATCTACCGTATGCCCTTCTCCAAACCAGTCGGTAATGATTTTATAAGGTGTAGCCTGCTTTCCCTTTGGCTTTTGCCCGTCTTTTTGGTTATTAGCAGGTTTAGGGTCCGGAAAATAATTCACAAACTGGCTGCGGATGGCCTTGCCAAGCAGGTTTTGGGCAACAATGCCGGCACCTTCCTGCTCTCCTTCATACACCAGCTCAATTTTACCGGTTACGGCCGGAATTACCCCAACCAGGTCGGCCAGCCGAATATGTGTTTGCTTATCGCCATTGATAAGCGTACGCCTTTCGGCGGCGCTTATCAGGTTTTCATAAGCCGAAATAGTCAGTCGGGCCGATACGCCGCTTTTGGCATCGACATACTCGCTGTTACGGGCTTCGAAAGCAATTTGCTCGATAAGGTCCTTGATGGTTTCGTTCGTGCTAATTTTTTCCTTTTGGGCAGGGGTGAGGGCCGCTTCCTGCTGTGTGATGTTTTTGCCCACCTCAATGGAACGTGGGTAGTGGGTAATAATCTGGCTGTCGATACGGTCTTTAAGCGGCGTTACAATGCTGCCCCGGTTGGTATAATCCTCCGGATTAGCGGTAAATACGAACTGAATATCGAGCGGCAGGCGCAGTTTAAAGCCACGAATCTGGATATCGCCTTCCTGCAGAATGTTGAAGAGGGCTACCTGTATGCGCGGCTGCAGGTCGGGCAGTTCGTTGATGGCAAAAATACAGCGGTTCGAGCGGGGAATGAGTCCGTAGTGGATAACGCGCGCATCGGAATAAGGGAGCCTTAGTGCGGCGGCCTTTATTGGGTCCACGTCTCCTATGAGGTCTGCTACACTTACATCGGGCGTAGCCAGCTTTTCAGTATAGCGATCGCTGCGGTGCAACCAGGCAATAGGGGTCTGGTCTTCATTTTCTTCAACCGTTTTACGGCCAAAGTAGCTGATGGGGTTTAATGGATCGTCGAGCAGTTCGGCACCATCAATATAGGGAATGTACTCGTCGAGGAGCATCACCATCTGGCGGGCCATGCGCGTTTTGGCCTGGCCGCGGAGGCCCAGCAGGTTAATATTATGGCGGGAAAGAATGGCCCGCTCCATATCCGGTATCACTGTTTCTTCATAGCCCAGGATGCCTTCAAAAATGGTTTCTTTCTTTTGGAGCTTTTTAATCAGGTTTTCGCGAAGCTCTTCTTTTATGCTGCGGCTTTTGTAGCCGGCTGCTTTTAACTCTCCAAGAGTAGTAATTTTTTGTAACTGCTCGGCAGAGCGTTCATAATATTGCATAGTTAAAAGTTTTTTCTTCTGTTCCGACGATAATCTTCAAAAACGAGATGCCCCAACCCCTGCAGGTTGCTGTAATAAGCATTGCCATTATTTACCTTCGTAAATTCCTGCACAAACTGCTTCAGGTAAGGGTCGGAGGCAATCATAAAAGTGGTAATAGGTATATTGAGGCGGCGGCACTGCGCAGCCAGGTTTAGTGTTTTATTCAGGATTTTGCTGTCGAGCCCGAAGGAATTTTTGTAGTACTTAATCCCCTGCTTCAGGCAGGTGGGCTTTCCATCGGTAATCATGAAAATCTGTTTATTCGAATTTTTACGCTTCCTGAGCAGGTCCATAGCCAGCTCCAGCCCGGCGACGGTATTGGTGTGGTAGGGGCCCACCTGCAGGTAGGGCAGGTCTTTGACCTGTATTTGCCAGGCATCGTTGCCAAACACGATAATCTCGAGCGAATCTTTCGGGTATTTGATCTTGATAAGCTCTGCCAGGGCCAACGCTACTTTTTTGGCCGGGGTAATACGGTCTTCGCCATAGAGAATCATGGAGTGGCTGATATCAATCATTAGCACCGTGGAGGTTTGGGTTTTAAAGTCTTTCTCGTGCACCTCCAGGTCATTCTCGGTAAGCATAAACTGCTCCATGCCATGGTTTACCTGTGCATTCCGTAGCGAATCGGTTACGGAAATCTGGTCTAGGCTGTCGCCGAACTGGTAATCGCGCAGCTCGGTACGTGGCTCTTCGCCGGCTCCGCCAAAATGAGTATGGTGGTTGCCTTTGTTGCCCTTTTTCAGTTTTCCGAAAATCTCCTCCAGGGCAGAGCGGCGGATGGATTGCTCACTTTTAGCGGTTAGCTCGAAGCGTCCTTCAGGGTTTTCATCCGTGATATACCCTTCCTTTTTGAGGTCTTCGATAAAGTCGCCGATGCCGTAATCTTCGGAGCTGAAGTTATACTGCTTATCGAGATTGCTTAGCCAGTGAAGCGCTTCCGATACATCGCCGGAAGTAACGAGCAGCAGCTGCATAAATATTTTCAGGAGGCTGTCGAAGGTGGCTTCGCCGGCCATTTCCTGGGGTATATACTGGGAGAAACGATATCCTAACATCTGATTTCTTTTGCTTTTATAGGTTAGGGACTGCAGGAGAACAGCAGTTTAAAGTTATAACGATGAACTATTGGCTGAAGGTATGCAGCCTCCTTTTCAATCAACAAAATAGGATTTATTAAGTTTCATTCCGGCAGCGCTTCAGGGGTCAGTTTGTAAAGGGATGTGCCTCATTTCCATTCCTTTATCGTTTGCCTGTACCTGGGTAATGCTCACCGTTTTTACCTGCTCACGCCGAAGGAGCAGGCTGTGCTCCGGCTGCTCTTTTCCGCCACTTCCGTGGCGGCCACGGAAGTGGAAGTCCAGAATGGCTTCGGGAGTTCGGGAAGGGTTTGTCTCCAGCCATTGCAGAAACCAGCTTTCCCTTTCCTGCTGCTGAGGGGGCGAATATAATTGAGGGGCGGACCAGATGTGAGGACGGGCCGGATCATGGGTGCGGGTATACTTTAACTTACCATTCCACTTGAGTTCATAGATGGCAAGGTTATGCTCCTTTCTCTCAAAACAGAGCAGCGTAAAAGGCTCTATACCCTCCAGTGAATAGTCTTCTGCAAAAGCTGAGAAAGAACCACTGGCAGCATCGAGCAGAATCTGCCCGCGGCTCTGCCTGTATGGCGGCTTCGGTTGGTGGTGCCCAATTCCGCCGTTCATGAGGCAGAAGAGGCGCTTCCTGCAGTCGGTGGCTATCCAGGAGCCGCCTCCCTGCGGGTCCTGCGGGAAGAGCAGTTCCGTTTGGTTTCTTCTTTCCTTTACCGGAAACACCGCTGGTGAACGCAATGGGCTCTCATCGCGATTCTGGGTTAGAATAAAGCCGGCAGTAGAAATGGGCAGGTAAGTGATGGTGCACATAAAGGTTGTTTATGTTTCTGGATACTCATGCAGTGGTTAGGAGTGGCTGTAGGGAAACTCCAGCGGGTTTGGGTGCAGGAACTGATAGTTTAGCTCGCTGAGCAGTTTGTCGCTGCTTACAACTTTAAAACCCTCTGCTTCGGCTGGAGCAAAGGTGGGTGCTTCAAAATCAAATTCCCGTGCATTCTGCTCATAAACCTCCTGCCGGGTGGGGTGTTGCGGAGCCACTGCATTGAGCGTTTCATTCCAGTAGTTCTGCCTGATAATGGCTGTGATGATGCCGATAACATCGTCGCGATGGATGTAGTTGACCGGCACCTGCCCTGTGGTGAGATTCTTTTGTCCGGCAAAGTAGCGGCCGGGTATCCGGTCGTAGCCCATAAGGCCGCCGCAGCGGAGAATGGTGCAGTTTAAGCCGGAAATACTTTTTAAAATATTTTCTGCTCCGGAAATGGCCGCGTGCCCACCTTTAATCCCTGCATCTTCTTCCTTTACCTCCCGCTCCAGGTTTGGGTATACCGATGTGGAGCTGACATACAGGCAGTGGCTTATTTTATGCTTTTTAATTTCATCCGAAATGGCTTTTATCTGTGCAGGGTGAAAGTCATCTCCCTCTTTACGGCTTTTTGGCGGTATGTCAATAATGAGCAAATCGGTCTGGAAGAAATCTTCCGCACTACCCTGCAGCCCAGGTTCCAGCCGCAGCAGGAAGGGCTCAATGCCTACGCCCTTCATTACGCTCATCTTTTCGGTGCTGGTGGTGCTACCTTTTACGGTGTAACCTTCGGCCAGCAGTCGCCTTGCCAGTGGCGCACCAAGCCAGCCACAGCCTAAAATACTTATCGTCGAATTTTCAGCTGATTTTTTCAAATTGCTATTGCTAAAGTTGCGGAGAGCCCGGTTATGCAGAAGTCGGAGCGTATCGTTTTCTGTTTACCATTCTATCATTCCTTCATTCACTCATTCAAAAATTTATTTGGGCATGGTCCGGAAAACATAATCCCACAGGGGAGAGGTAACGCCAAAGGCAACCTCAGGGTCTTTATAATGATGGATGCCATGGTGTACCCATAAAACCTTCAGGAAATTTTTAGGCGGCTGATAGGCATGGACAATGTAATGGATAGATAAATAGGTTGCATAGCCCATCAGGATGCCGGGCAGAAATCCATACACCAGGTCGCCCAGCAGAAAATGGAAGAGGAAGTAGAGAATGGTGGCATATATCAGCGCGATAAAAGGAGGCATGGCCAGGCGGTCTTTGTCTTTCGGATATTCGTGGTGGATGCCATGCACAGAGTATTGCACCTTTGCTTTTACTTTATTGGTGGGCAGCATATGGAAAAAATAGCGGTGTGCCAGGTATTCCAGCAGGGTAAAAAATAGAAATCCTGTTATAAAAAGACCGGCAGTTGTTAAAGCACCCAGTCCTTCTTCGGCCAGGGCATAGTATAATAGGCCGATGGATAAAATGCCAAACAGGCTAATGGGTATGGCTACATTTGTTCGGGTAAGGCGTTCTAAAACAGGGTTCGAGAACAAAGCCCTGGTTCCTTTATTCTTTGGTCTGATGTGAGTATACTGACTCATGGTTTCCTTAAGTATCAGTTAAAAATATAAGTACAGCGGAACGGCAAAAGGCCGTATCCTTAAAAATGAAAAAGGGTAATTCTGTGCCCCGTTAGCGGGTTTCGGAGGTAAGCAGGTCCTGTTCGGCCTTTACTTTTTTGTAGATGTCTTCGTACATCGGTAAGATGTTAGCAACATCAAATTCCTGAGCCCGCTGTAAGGCATTTGCTTTAAATTGCGGAAGGTTTTCTTCCTGTAATATAAAAAGAGCTTTTTCGGTCATTTGTTTAACATTTCCGATAGGACTCACAAAGCCGCTAATGCCATCCTGCACTAATTCCGGTAAACCTCCGGCATTAGAGGCCACTACAGGTACCTCGCAGGCCATGGCTTCCAGGGCGGCCAGTCCAAAGCTTTCTTTCTCCGAAGGCATAAGGAACAAGTCGGCAACACTCAGTACTTCCTCCACCGCGTCGAGCTTCCCGAGCATGCGCAAATCATCGCAAATCTGTAATTCGCGGCACAGGCTTTCGATGTTCATCCGCTCAGGACCATCGCCCACCAGGAGAAGCTTACTCGGAATTTGTTTACGAATTTTGCTGAAAATCCTGACCACATCCTCCACCCGCTTTACCTTTCGGAAGTTAGAGGTGTGGACAATCAGCTTTTCTCCGTTCGGGCAGATAGCGGTTTTGAAATGATCTTTCTTTTGCTTTTTGAATCGCTCCAGGTCAATAAAGTTCGGGATAACCGCTATATTTTTTTTAATATCGAAGTGCTGATAGGTATCCTTTCGGAGGTCTTCCGATACGGCGGTAATGCCATCCGACTCATTAATGCTGAAGGTGACCACCGGTGCATAAGAAGGATCTTTGCCTACCAGGGTAATATCTGTACCGTGGAGAGTAGTAACAACGGGTATGTCAATGCCCTGTGTCTTCAGGATTTGTTTCGCCATATAGGCGGCCGAAGCATGCGGTATGGCATAATGCACGTGCAGCAGGTCGAGTTTCTCGTACTGCACCACATTTACCATTTTACTTGCCAGTGCCAGCTCGTAAGGCGGATATACGAAAAGGGGATAGGAGCGAATGCCTACTTCATGATAAAAGAGGTTTTCGTTAAAAAAGTCGAGGCGCGTGGGTTGAGAGTAGGTAATAAAGTGTACCTGGTGCCCTTTTTTAGCCAGGGCTTTACCGAGCTCTGTGGCCACTACACCACTACCACCAAAAGTGGGGTAACAAACAATGCCTATTTTCATCCGGATATTGATTTTAAAGCACAACACTCCATTATTTTAACGGAGATTGCCGCCTTTTAAGCGCTAAGGTACGAGCTTATATTTATTAAAGCTTTGCATAGCCTTATAAATTTCGTCCTGTATACGGGTACGAAAGTTGTAACGAATCAGTTTAGTATTTCCGGCATCGGGGTGAATGCGATTCGATAAAAAAATATATACCAGGTCAAATTCCGGGTCAACCCAGGCGGCAGTACCGGTAAAGCCGGTATGACCAAAGGTGGAGGGGGAAGCAAGGTTAGAGGCCGGTCCGTAAAATTCATCGAGGGCTGGTTTGTCCCAGCCAAGGCCGCGGCGGTTATCTTCAAATTGTTTCTTGCTAAACCTGCTCACCGTACCAGGAGCAAGGAACTTGCGGCCGCCATACACCCCATCCTGCAGGTTCATCTGGAGTAAGGTGGCTAAATCGCGGGCGTTGCTAAAAACACCTGCATGACCTGCAATACCACCAAACATGGCGGCTCCCTGGTCGTGTACCATGCCGCATACCAGTGAATTACGGAAGTAATTATCCTGCTCGGTAGGGGCAATCCGCTCCATCGGAAACTTACAGAGGGGCAGGTAAGTCATGGTTGTCAGGCCCAGTGGTTCATAAATATTCTGCGAGAGGAAGGCGGCCATTGGCTGGTTCAGTGTTTTCTCTGCAATCCGCTGCATGATGTAATAGCCTACATCGCTGTATTTATATTCATGCTTTTTCTTGCCCTTTTCCAGTGGGAGCAGTTCAGAATGTTTAATCCACTGCCAGATGGAATCCTGCAGACTGTTGGCGGCATAGATGCCACTGGCCACCTGGAGGTTGTAGTCGGGTATGGGGTAGGCACTGTAGAAATCCTGGTTAAGTCCTGTTTCTGTTACGGTGTTTTTCCAGAAAGGAATATAGGGAACCAGCCCGGCCTGGTGCGTAAGGATATTGCGAAGGGTGAGGTTGGCCTTGTTGCTTCCTTTCAGGTCTTCCAGATAAGTGACGATGGGTTTATCCAGCTCTACCAGCCCTCTTTCCTCCAGAAACATCATTACCTGCAGGGTAGCCGCTACTTTGGTAATAGAAGCGATATCGTATATGGTTTGGTTGTTAACCGGCTGCAGACTGTCGTAGCTCAGGTGCCCAAAAGATTTATGATAGACAATTGAGCCCTTACGCGCAACCAGCACCTGTGCACCAGGAGTGGCCTGTATTTCGATGGCCTCCTTTACAATTTCATCGATATTGGCCAGCACCTTCGAGTCCAGCCCTACATCTTCGGGGGTGGCATAACTCAGGCGGTCCAGCTCCCGGGTGGCTTCGCCCATATCGCGCCGAAGCAGGCCGGAAACAGTTACAGGGAGCTCACCTTTTGCCCGTAAGCCGCCGAAAATAATAGCAGGTACTATTTTGCGGGTGTAGGTATTGTCTTCGTAGGCAACAATGAGGTGAGGAGCCTCCTCGAAGTATTTAAGACTGTAAGGGGATCCAAAGACTGAAAAGATAATATTCGGCTTTCTTTTTAGTTTACTGATAAAGGTAAGTTCCGCATCCGTTAAGCCGAACTGCTCTTTGGCCGAGCGTTTCATTCCCTGAACACCTACTACTACATAATCGTAGAGCATTAATTTTTGGTAGAGCGCTTCTATCTCCTGGCCTGTAGCATTTTCGGGCAAACTGTAGTGGGTAAAAGGGGCATATTCGTTGAGCATTCGGCTAAACTCGGCAGTGGCTTCCGCACTTTCTGCCCCGCCAATGGCGACAGAAGCAAAGTTGCGCTCTTCCAGCCGGCGGATTGGAATGGCTTCCTTACTGTTTCGTACCACCGTAGTGCTGTGTTCATAGAGTTTCTGGCGAATAAGGTCGGAGACAGGTTCGTTAATCTGGCGAACAAGGTTAGCGGTATCGGTAGGCTGGTAGTTATGAAGTCCGGCCCAGTATTTTGCCATCAGTATTTTTCGTACCCGTTCGTCTACTTCTTTCTGGTCAATTTCGCCCCGGCGAATGGCGCGCTTGAGCTTACGAATAGCATCGGGTACATCTTCTGAAAAAAGAAGAATATCATTACCCGCCTTAAAGGCTTCTACATCTACTTCCCCGGGTTCGTAAAAGTTGCTTACGCCCTTCATGTTCAGGGCATCGGTAAAGATGAGGCCTTTATAGCCGATTTCCTTTTTCAGGAGGTCGTTAACCGCTGCCGGGGAGAGGGTGGTGGCTACATTTGGGCGGTTGTCGAGGGCGGGCACATGCAGGTGGGCCACCATTATGCTGGCCAGGCTGTCTTTAATCAACTGCTCAAAAGGGTATAGCTCTACACTTTTCAGCCGCTCCATATTATGGCGGATAACCGGCAGGGTAAGGTGAGAGTCGGTGTCGGTATCGCCATGGCCGGGAAAGTGTTTGGCAGAGGCCAGCACGCCATTATGCTGAAGGCCCCGCATATAGGCTATGCCTTTACGGGCCACATTCATTTTGTATTCTCCAAAGGAGCGGGTGCCAATTACCGGATTTTCGGGATTACTGTTTACATCGACAACAGGGGCAAAATTAATGTGTACTCCCAGCAGCTTTAACTGGCGGGCAATTTCGGCACCCATGGTGTAAATCAGCTGGTTATCCTGTATGGCTCCCAAAGTCATTTGCCGCGGAAAATCAGGAATGCTGTCGAGCCGCATACCCAGTCCCCATTCGGCATCCATGGCTATAAAAAGAGGTACATCGGCTTCGGCCTGCAGCTCGTTGGTGATGAGTGCCTGCCTGACGGGGCCGCCCTGGAAAAAGATGAGCCCGCCAATTCCCTGGCGTTCTACCAGCTTTCTGAGCTCTTTAAAATGATCATCATCACGGTTCGAATAGGCCGCAACCATAAACAGCTGGCCCAGCTTCTCTTCATCATCCAGGCTGTTCATGACGCTGTCTACCCAGCGGTCCCGCTTTAACAACCAGGCTTCCTCCCCAGCACCTTCAGTAATTTCCTGGGCGTGCAAACTGCCGCCTAACAGAAAGAGAATGAGTGCTATACAAACTTTTCCGGACATACCAACGTTACCAAACAAATTTTATAAGAATAATCAATTATCTTTGTAGCAGAGATGCAAATTACTGAATTATGAAATTTCCTTCCCTGATAAAACTCCCTAAATATAATAAATTTAATTTCGAGCCTCGGTATTACGATCCTGTTAAAGAAGAAATCGAAATCAGGACAAGTAAGATAAAACAGGAATTGGAAGCCGAAAGCCGGATTACTACTGACCAACGGGCTCAGTTTAAGGCCGAAATGGAACAGGTGTTCAGGCGAAGAGCGAACGAGGATCGGCAAACCGGCATCATTCAGGCCGTCTTTATCCTGCTGTTCGCTTCTGTTTTTGTAGGATACCTGTTCTATGGTAATAACGCTTTTTACGTTGCTTTGATTTTACTTCCGATCTATATTTTGTACCGGAGGAAGAGCTTTACGCGTAATAAAAAATAAAAACTTCCTGTTTTTAAGGGAAAGAAAGCTGCTTTTACGAAGGCGGCTTTTTTTTTGCTGCTCACACCTCAGTTGTGGTAGTTTTGAGCGTTTAAAGCTGCGGGCGCTTTGTGCAAATTTTGTATATTTGTTGTTCTGAAAAACCAGCCCTTTAACGGTTTAACCTATAAATTTTTTCCATGTCAGATATCATCAAGTTACTTCCGGATGCCATCGCCAACCAAATTGCTGCCGGCGAGGTAGTGCAGCGGCCGGCTTCCGTGGTAAAGGAGCTGATGGAAAATGCCATTGATGCCGGAAGTACACAGGTGCAGGTCCTTATTAAGGAAGCAGGCAAAACCCTTATTCAGGTAATCGACGACGGTAAAGGAATGTCGCCTACCGATGCCCGTATGAGTTTTGAGCGCCATGCCACTTCTAAAATACAAACCGCCGACGACCTTTTTTCTATCCGTACCAAAGGCTTCAGGGGCGAAGCACTGGCCTCCATTGCAGCGGTTGCGCAGGTAGAGCTTAAAACGCGGGAGCGGGAAGCGGAGTTGGGTACCTGTATAAGCATAGAAGGTTCGGAATTGAAAAACCAGGAGCCGGTAGCCTGGCAGGAGGGAACGTCCATTGCAGTAAAAAACCTCTTCTTTAACGTCCCGGCCCGGCGAAACTTTTTAAAATCAAATGCCGTGGAAATGCGGCATATTGTCGATGAATTTCAGCGGATTGCCCTGGCGCATCCGGATGTAGCCTTTAGCCTGTTCCAGAATGACCTGGAAACCTATCAGTTAACGGCCGGAAAGTTAAGTCACCGCATTGTACAGCTGTTTAATAAGAGTTATAAAGAGCAGCTGGCCTCCTGCCGCGAAGAAACGCCTCATGTAAGCATCCACGGGTACATAGGCAAACCCGAATTTGCCAAAAAGACCAGAGGAGAACAGTTTTTCTTCGTTAATAACCGCTACATCAAAAATAATTACCTGCACCATGCAGTCATGAATGCCTATGAGGACCTGCTCGCTTCAGATACCTATCCTTTTTATGTGCTCTTTATCGAGATAGATCCGAAAAACATTGATATCAACGTCCACCCGACGAAAACCGAGATTAAGTTTACCGACGAACGGACTGTCTATGCCATTGTGCAGTCGGCCGTACGCCAGGCCATTGGTTCGCACAATCTTACCCCTTCTATTGATTTTGACCAGGATGTAAATTTTCAGGCCTTTATCACCGGCACCTCAGGCCCGCGGACGGACGAGGAAAAAAGTGCAGGCAGGCAGTGGGAACAGTTTCGGCAGCCGACATCCGGCCATGGAGCACAGGAGCGGAATAACCTGCAAAACTGGGAGAAGCTGTTCGAAGAAGAAAAGCCGCGGCAGTCCCGCTTTCCGTTCGACCCGGGGCATTCGCCGCAGCCCGGACAGGCGAGTCCCAGCCATTCGCGCGAAAGCATTATTCAGCCTTCCAAAGCTTTTGGAGAATCGGTTACCTTCGAGAGTGCGGCCAATGAGTTAAAGCAGGGCACTACTAAAACAGAGGCCAGCTCTTTTGCTCCCAGCGAAGCCGAGAGCAATACCTTTCAGCTGCATCAGCGGTACATCATTAGCCAGGTAAAATCAGGCATGATGCTGATTGACCAGCAGGCTGCCCATGAGCGTATTCTATACGAAAAGTATATTTTTAACCTGGAGAAGAAAAGCGGCGCTTCACAGCAGTTTTTATTCCCGCAGAAAGTAGAGCTGAGTACAGCCGATTTTGCCCTGGTGAGCGACCTGATGCAGGAAATACGGGACCTTGGCTTTGATGTAGCACCTTTTGGTCAGCAGTGCGTGGTGATAAACGGTGTGCCGGCTGACCTTGCCGGAGCCGATGAGAAGCATCTTTTTGAAGGACTGATTGAGCAGTTTAAGCACAACCAGGCAGCACTAAGTCTCGATAAGCGCGAGAATATGGCAAGGGCCCTGGCAAGCCGCTCATCCATTAAAAAGGGACGGAAGCTGAGCGGGCTGGAAATGCGGGCTCTCATAGACCAGCTCTTTGCCTGCCGGAATCCGAACTATGCCCCTGACGGAAGGCTTACGTTCTGCATTCTGGAAATGGAAAAATTAGCAAACTTTTTCACTAAATAAATCAGATGTTCCGATTCAGTCCTGTAGTTAAAAACCTTTTAATTGCGAATGTTGCGATATTTGTCCTGTCGTTTCTTTTATACAGCCAAACCGGTATAGACGTAAACGATTACCTGGCCCTTTATTATTTTGCATCCGATAACTTTGAGCCATGGCAGTTTGTTACCTATATGTTCCTGCATGCCAACTTCAATCACATTTTCGGGAATATGATAGGGCTGATCGTGTTTGGCACCTGGCTGGAGGAGGTGTGGGGCTCGAAACGCTTTTTGCAATACTACCTTATTACAGGCGTAGGAGCAGGTGTTTTATTTATGGCGGTCGATTATTTTGAAAAGGCAGCCATAGAGGAGAAAGTGGAGGCCTTTTTAACCGAGCCTGCCCCTAAAGATTTTGAACTGCTGGTGGGAGAGTACTTTTCCCGCGGGTATAATTATGAGTCTGGTTTTATCGATGCTTATTATGAAAATCCTGAAAGCAATCAGTACGAGCGGCAGGCAAGGATTTTTATACAGGATGCCTATAATCAGCAGTTAAATATTCCGATGCTGGGTGCCTCCGGGGCAGTTTTTGGTATACTGCTGGCAGCCGGTCTCTTATTTCCGCGCCGCCGGATTATGCTTCTAATTCCGCCGATACCTATGCGGGCGAGAATATTGGTTGTTTTATATGGGGCTTATGAGATTTACTCCATCTTCCAGCGGGCGCCCGATGATAATGTGGCCCATTTTGCCCACCTGGGTGGCATGCTGGTAGGATATATTCTATTGTTAGCTTGGCAGGAACACAATACCCGATACGAATAATTTTAATCGTTCATGAACCGATTCGCTGAAGAATTAAAAAATGCCTTTAACAGGCCTAATAATGGTTTAATCAGAATTATCCTGATCAACCTGATTGTGTATGCGGTGCTGATAGTGCTGAGGGTAATCCTTAACCTTTCAGGAGCAGCGGAGGTGTTTGCGCTCATTATGAGCCAGCTGATGCTGCCGGCTGATTTTACTGCCTTTTTATACCGGCCATGGACGGTAGTTACCTATATGTTCACCCACCTGGATTTCTTCCATATCCTGTTCAATATGCTGTTCCTGTACTGGTTTGGACAACTGATTATGGATTATCTGGGGAGCAAAAAATTCGTTAATATCTACGTACTGGGTGGTTTGGCAGGAGGAGTGTTTTATATGCTGATGTATAACCTGCTGCCTTATTACCAGGAGCAGGTAGCGGCCAGTGTTTTGCTGGGCGCATCTGCCGGCGTTTCGGCCATTATTATTGCCGCTGCCACACTGGTGCCGAATCATTCCTTTATGCTGATTTTTATCGGCCCCGTTAAAATCAAGTATATCGCCATCTTTTATGTTGTCTTTAAATCATTTGCCGGTCTCGACGGCCCTAATGCCGGTGGCGAGCTGGCGCACCTTGGTGGTGCCCTTATCGGTTACCTCTACGTTCAGCAGTTGCGAAGTGGCAATGATATAGGCAAATGGATTTCCGGACTTCTGGACTGGATAAAGAACCTTTTTGAGCGGAAACCTAAAATACGGGTAAGCCATAAACAAAGCACCTATACAGGTAATAAAAGTACCTATACCCGCACGGCAGAGCGCCATCGGAGCGCCACCTCTACCACTACGGGAAGCCGTACGGCTGTGGAGCAGGATGAAATAGATGCCATTCTGGATAAAATATCTGCCAAAGGCTATGAAAGCCTGAGCAAGGAAGAAAAGCAAAAGCTTTTCAATGCCAGTAAACGGTAGGGAGAAGTTTTAGAATTGAAAAGAAGTAAGGGAGCTTGCCGGTTAATGACCGGCAGGCTCCCTTACTTCTTTTAGATGCCCGTTCAAGGTATAGCCTGTTCTTTATTCTACTTTAAAAGTGAGCGTCTGGGCATTGTAAGCACCAAAAAGGCCCATGCCATTTATAATATTATTGCTGACGGAAACAGGCGTTAAATTTAAGTTATCGCCATAAGATTGCTTGTCCAGTGTTTTTACATACTGGTAGTATTCCTTTGTAACTTGTGCTATCTGCACATAGGTTGTTCTATAGGGGTTATTTTCGAGATTTAGCTTTAGCTCTAAGGCCTCTCCGTTAAAAAGTTTGTCGCTAAAGAACAGGCGGGTTTCCATTGAGAACTCATATTCAATTGGCGAAGACGATTCAAGATGTACATACCTGTTGAATGCCTCTCCATCCCCCGTGGTATCAGGTGTAAATGCCTGGAGATAGTAAAAGTTTTCCTCATTAGGCGTATCCTTAAGGGTGAAAAAAGCATTGAGGGTCGTTCCCTCCCAATCGGAGCGGGCAGGTTCGACAGTCGCCTGTAAGTTATCAATAACCGCCTGCCCGGGAACACTGGTTATGGCACTGGCCTGAGGGAAACCGGCTGCACTTACGCGTAGTTCGTACTGTTGAAGGGCTTCGGGTTTTTCTGCTGCCTGGTAAATACCGTTGCCGATGTGCGGGAAGTCTAATAAGTGCTTTCCTTCCTGAAAAAGACTAACAGTTGCATTTTCAAGCTGTTGGTGTTCGTTGTTGGAGAAGGCGCTTTGGCTGGCGCTAACATCTACAGTAAGCAGGCTATCAGGATTAAAAACAGCATTTACTACTAACTTTGGTTCATGTTCGGGAAGATCTATTTCCACCACAGTCTGGCAACTCCAAAGCAGGAGCGAAAAAGCAGACAGGCAAGCAATAATATTTTTGAATCCTTTCATTTTAACTTTCTTAGAATTTAAAACCATAACTAACAGAGGGGATAATAGGGAACAGGGAAACCTTATACAGCATCCGTTGCGAACTGTTCTTATAGTAAGTGCCGGGACTGGAAAGCTGTATGAAATAAGGGTTCATGCGATTATAGGCATTGTAAACTGATATGTTCCAGGAGCGCTCTCCCCATTTCTTTTTTTTGGTGTGGGTCATGCTCAGGTCGAGCCGGTGGTAGGCAGGCATACGGTAGTTATTGTGTTCGCCAATGTAATCAACTGTTTCGATAGAAGGCGACCAGCTATCCGGCTGATAAAGGGGTTCGTTGTATGCTTTATAGTTTGCCGATGGAAGTGTGGTTATAAAGCCAGTATGGTATACCCAATTGCCGCCTATACTTAGCTTTTCGGTCAGCTGGTGGTTGATTACGATGGAAATATTATGCCGGCTGTCGTAGGTGTAAGGATACTTTTGGTTAAAGTTAATGCCCTCCAGCTGCCGCCACGACCAGGCAAGGGTATAGCCAAGCCAGCCGGTGGTTTTGCCATGGCGTTTTCGCAGCATCCACTCCGAGCCATAACTCCAGCCCTCGCCGCTGCTTATGCGGGATTCATATGGCGGAGCAACAAAATTGGCGAAATTCGTTTCCGGTCCGCTGCGTAAGAAGTCATTTACAAAGTTACTTCCCGCCTTAAACTCTGCTACATCTTTCATTTTTTTATAGTAGAGTTCAGCGGTAAGCTCCAGTTTATTTTGCGCCAGCAGGGTGGCTCCACCCAGAGTAACCTGCCAGGAGCGCTGCGGTTTTACCTTGTCGGTTGCCGGTACCCAAATGTCGGTAGGGGTGCCGGTAGAGGTGTTGCTGAGCAGGTGCAGGTATTGTGTCATGGTGGCGAAGGAGGTGTGCACACTTAAATTATCGGAGAACTTATAGCCAAGTGCCAGCCGGGGCTGCAGCGATTTATAAAAGGTGCCGTTTACCGCAAAGCCTGAAAAGTGCGCCCCTACCCTGGCCTGTATATGCTCGTTAAGCTGAATCTGATCTTCGGCATAGGTATAAAACTCATGGGCAGATATGAGGGAAAAGGAATCTGTCGTGAGGCTGATGCTGTCGGCCTGCACCCGTACAGCTTCGGGCCTGAAATGGTGGAAGGTGTAACTGCCACCAAAGCGGATGTGGTGCTTTGGGTGGGCCGCATAGTCGAAATCGGCTTTGGCGCCCCAGTCCCTGATGCTTGAACCATAATCTACCTGGCGCTTAAAAGTGATGTCCTCTTCCGCAAAGCGCGATTCGGTAGTTTTCAATTCTGTATCCTGTCCAAAGCTGTATCGGCTGTGGGTAAAGGTAAGGTTGCTGAACAAGCTGGGGCCATATACATGGTTCCAGCGCAGGGCACTCGTAATGTTGCCCCATTGCATCCTGAATTTTTGCTCCTCCAGAACACTGCCGAGAGAAAATTCCTGTTTGTCTGAAAATTTATCCTGTCCGGCATATACACTTAAAAAGATGCGGTCCTTTTCAGAGAAGGTATGATTGATTTTTGCATTCAGGTCATAAAAATTGTAGCTGGTCATTGACTCTCCGCTCAGAGCACCCAGGGTGGCGATTATCAGGTCGAGGTAAGTACGGCGTGCAGCAATTAGGTAGGCTGTTTTGCCATTTTTAACAGGTCCTTCCAGCAGCAGTTTAGAAGAAATAAGTCCTACAGCGCCTTCACCCGAAAAGCGTTGGTTGTTTCCTTCTTTCAGTTGTACGTCCACTACAGAGGAGAGCCTTCCGCCATAGGGGGCCGGAAAGCCGCCTTTAATAAGGTCGACGTTTTTTATGGCATCCGGATTAAAAACGGAGAAGGTACCCAGCAGGTGCGAAACGTTGTATACCGGCACGCCATCGAGCAAAATCAGGTTCTGGTCGGGACTGCCACCGCGTACAATCAGGTCGGAGGAGCCTTCTCTGCCGGCCATGGCTCCAGGCATTAGCTGAATCGCCTTTATGGCATCGGCTTCGCCCATCATGCGGGGAAGCTCCTTCATCTCCTCCCCACGAATGGAAAGCAGGTTGGCTTCTTTCAGATCTGTGACTTTTCGGGCGCTTATTCCTACTTCCTGCAGCCGGAATGGTGCTGGCTGTAACTGAAAAGAAATAGTAGTATCCTGTTTTAAAGCAGGGAGCCGGAGGTAGAAGGGATCATAGCCGAGGTAGCGGAGGTGCAGGGGAGCGCCATCTACCCTTAGACTGTAGAATCCATAGGTATTTGCAGAGGCTCCCGTTTTTTCTGTTATAATGGTGGCTCCCGGCAGAGCTTCTCCGGTGGCAGCATCTGTAATATATCCGCTAATGGTATAATGCTCCTTTTGCTGAGAGTTCTCTTTTCTGCTCACGGGGTTCAGGATAATCTGCTCTCCAAGGAGGGTGTAGCGGATATTCTTGTCGCGGAACAGCTCATCCAGCACCAGTTTAAGAGGCTGGTCTTCAGCCTGAATGCTTACCTCCTGCTGCAAAGGCACTAAGTTGTTGCTGTAAGAGAAGCGAAGGCCATAGGTAGAAGACAATTCCGTGAGGATTTCTTCAAGGGTAGCAGTCGTATGAAGGGTAATTTTTTGCTCCATGGCCGATTGGGCCAAGAGGGAGCAGGTAAAAAGCAGCCAGCTTACGCTAAAGCATAAGATATTTTTACGCATAGTTATAGTTAAAGAATGTTGTATGCTGAAATTATTTGTTGCACCCTTGCCCTGTTAAGGTATAAGTTTGTTCGTTCTGCCGGGTGTATTCCAGCTGCAGAGCAGTCGCCAGTACCTGCAGCACTTCTTTTAGGGCAGGCTCCTGAAAGCTGCCGGTGAAGCGACAATTTGCCAGCTGAGGGTTCTGTAAACGAAGATTTACTCCATAATAGCGCTCCAGTACAAGGGCAACCTCTGCTAAAGACTCGCCCTTAAATGTAAGGCTGCCGCTTTTCCAGGCCCAGGCATTTTCTGATAGGTTCCGGAATTTGCTGATAGTATTTACCGGCTTCTGCAGGATGGCTGCATAACCTGCTGGCACCAGGGCCTGAGCCTGCTCTTCTTCTGCAGCAAAGGCCACTTTGCCCGTAGCCACCCTTAGCTCAACAGTTTCTTCTTCGGGGTATGCCCTGAGGTTAAAGGAGGTGCCCAGTACGGTGGTAAGAGCTTCGGCTGTTTCTACTGTAAATGGTTTTTCAGGATCGTGTTTTACCTCGAAAAAGGCTTCTCCTTCTAAAATTACCGCACGTTCCGCACCCTCAAAGTCGGGCTGGTATATTAGCCTGCTGTGTTTATTCAGCCATACCTGGCTGCTGTCGGGGAGTAAAAACATCTTTTGCTCATTTCCGGAGGCCACCACTTCCATAGAATAATAGGGGAAGAAGAGGAGTTGGACAAGCCAGGCAAGGCCGATAAGCAAAGCTACTGAGGCGGCTATTCTGGCTGTTAAAGGCCAGAGTGGTCGTTGTTTTATCTTCTGCTGTTCCGGGCGAATGGTCTTCCGGACTTTTTCCCAGGCAGTCTGCGTGTCGATTTTAGCTGGAGGCGGTGGTGAGGTGAGTACCCACAAACGCTTTTGTTCCTGGTACTGCTTCTGGTGGGCCGGGTCTTCGGCCAGCCATTGCTGCAGTGCTTCCAGTTCCGAGGGCGATGCTTTCCCTTCAAGCTGTTTGGCTGTTATTTCCCAGAATTTAGTATTCATGGCAGGGGTGAAGTTTGGGTGGCTTTCCGCTTATTTCTTTTTCAGGTCGATTACAACATCATACTCTTTACCAGCTTCAGCAGTACCCGAAAAGGTAATGCGGCTGCTGCTAAAGTTATTTATTTGGTAAGTGCCTCTGAATATAATTTCTGCTTCGGAGAGGGTGCTGATATGTACTTCTTTTGGGCTGGCCTGGGCATTGTAGCCAATCGATCCCCTGTCGTACCCTTCCAGCTCATAGTAGCCGCTGCAGTTGCCATTGCCAAGTTTACGTTTTTCAAAGTAAAACACGCCTATGGGCGCTGAAGCTATGGAGTCCTGCCCATTCGACGTGAACACTATTTGCTGAATTTCCCACTCTCCATCGAACTGGTTTGTTAAACTCTGGTCTTTGTCGCAGGCAGTAAAGAACAGGAGAAAACAGAAAATAAAGGGGTAAGAGTGCTTTTTCATCTTTATAAGATTCTGTTGGGCAAAAATGTAACTTCAGGAGTGGGTGTGAATTCCTGTTCCTGTAATAATGACCAGTGCAGGGAGTTTTACCGCTACTCAGTTAAGAAAAAAAATAAAAATAAATTTGAAGAAGGGCCAGGAACAGCCCTAACAGCACTTTCCGGAAAGCCGCCAGTGCTTTTTTGATGTGGTTATCGACGGTGTTCGGAGAGATCTCCAGGAAAGAGGCAATTTGCTGGTGCGACATGCCTTCGTAGCGGCTAAGCATAAATACTTTTTGGCACATTGGGGGGAGCTTATCTATGATTTGTTGTATTTGCAGCTCCAGTTCCTGCTGTTCCAGCTCCTGCTGAGGATTTTGCCCTGCTTCCTGCTTTTGCGCCTTAAATTGCTCTTCCTGCAACTGTTTTCTGCGTTGTGTGCTGCTAACATAATTTAAGGCTTTATTAATGGAGGCTTTGTATAGGTAAGCATCAGGGGTTTGTATGGTTTGTTCTGGCTTGTTCCAGAAACTAATAAATACCTCCTGTACAATGTCTTCGGCGGCATTAAGGTCGTGGGTAATGCGGTAAACCCGCTGACAAATACGCTGATAATTGCGCTTGAATATTTCTTCGAAATAGGCTTCGTCCTCTCTGGCAGACATAGGAGTGGGTGTGCACTTTTAGCAAAGATATCAATTTTTTATAGCTGACATAAAAGCAATACGATTTGTTAGCGAAGTGATTCCAAGACCTAAAGGTTAATAGGCGCGATTAGAACCACAGCCGACGAAGGCTGGCTGAAACAGAAAAGATGGAGGTGAGAGGTAGCAGCAGTACCTCCTGATGCAATAAGTAAACAGGGAGACAGATAGGAGAGGCTTGGAGCCTTCAAAAGGTTCCCGCTTAGGCTGCCGATTCTTTCTCTTTATCCCGGTTGGCCAGCTGCCCGCAGGCCGCATCGATATCTTTGCCACGGCTTCGGCGAACATGCACGTTCACCCCTTTTTTGCGGAGGTAATTACTGAACTGATCCAGCCGGTCCTCTTCGGTATTAATGAAATCAGCTTCTTTAATAGGATTGTACTCAATGATGTTTACCATCGAAGGCACCTTTTTAGTGAAGCGGTAGAGCTCCTCTGCATCTTCGAGGGTATCATTAAAATTATAGAATACGATATATTCGAAGGTAATTTTGTTTTTCGTCTTCTGGTAAAAGTACTGCAGGGCTTCGGCCAGGGCTTCCAGAGTATTGCTTTCGTTAATAGGCATAATCTGGTCGCGCTTTTTATCGTTGGCGGCATGCAGCGAAAGAGCGAGGTTAAACTTTACCTCATCATCGGCCAGCTTTTTAATCATTTTGGCGATACCTGCCGTAGAAACGGTAATGCGCTTAGGCGACATGCCCAGTCCATCCGGAGAAGTGATATAGTCGATGGATTTGAGTACGTTGGCATAGTTCAGCAGGGGCTCACCCATGCCCATATATACAATATTAGTCAGGGGTTGCTGATAGTTTTGCTCCGCCATATTCTTTATTTCCACCACCTGGTCGTAGATTTCGGCGGCATCCAGATTGCGCTTTCGTTCCATATAGCCGGTCGCACAAAATTTGCAGCTAAGAGAACAGCCTACCTGGCTCGATACACAGGCCGTCATCCGATCATCGGCCGGAATCAGCACCCCTTCCACTAAGTGGGTGTCGTGCAGGCGGAAAGCCGATTTGATGGTTCTGTCGCTGCTAATTTGCTGGTTATGTACTGCTATTGGGCGGAGGCAGAATTCCTCTTTCAAACGTTCGCGCAGCGCCACGGAAAGGTTAGTCATTTCCTCAAAATCGCGGGCAGATTTCTTCCAGAGCCATTCATAAATTTGTTTGGCACGAAAGGATTTCTCGCCCCAGGTAAGCAGGCTGGCTTTCAGTTGCTCGAGGCTGAGACTACGGATATCTTTTTTAGTGGAAATAGCAGTGGCTGTCATGCTGCAAATATAATTGAAATTAAGCGCAAATCATTTAGCCCCACCCGAAAGTAGGGCCATAGAGTCAGAACAGGAGCGCAGGCGGAAAGGTTCTTTTTCGTTTTAGTGGGTAGAATTTATTAGCGGCAGTGGGTACGAAAGGCTTCTTTAGCCTCTTTTGAGCCAAGCTCGGCGGCTTTTGCCCAGGCGGCGCAGGCGTCTTCCTTTTGCCTCCACTGAAAGAAGTTTTGCCCCTGTAAAAGGTAAGCCGTCGGATTCTCCGGTCGTAGAAAGATAGCCCAGTCAAGCGCCTTTTGTGCTTTTTTGTGCATTCCCAGCCTGGTATAGGTTTGTCCGAGGCCGCAATGGAGCTGGTAGTGGCTTTCGGGCGTTTTAACAGGATTGACCACAAGGGCATAGGCCTGGCCATAGAGGTTCTGGTATTCCTGCACTACAATATTGGTGGCATCGTGGTACTGCTTTAAAGCCTCCTCGTAATTTTCCATTTTTAAAAAGAGGGCTGCCATACGGGTGCGGGCCTCTATGGTGAAAGGCTCTGCCTTCACTACCTTTTTATAGGTTCGGATAGCCTTCTCATAATCCTCTGTCATTTCGTAGCTGTTTACCAGTTTGGCATAGGTAAGGGCATTATAGCCGGGCTGGTTTTGGGCCAGCAGCTCGAAAAGCTCTGCCGCCCTTTTGTAATTTGCCTGCTCGAAATGCTGGTTAGCCTCCTGCTCCAGCTCGCCTAAAATCTGCTGCCTGAGCAGGCCTGCTTCATAGGAAAGGCTGTAATCTTTGTTCAGGCTTTTGAGCATGGCAAGGGCATCAGCATAGTTCTGCTTCTGATAAAAGAGCACTGCTTTCTCGTAGATGCTTTCAGAAAGAGCAGCCTGTTCGGCCAGTTCTTTTTCGTGCTGGTAGGACTGGTAGCCCCCTAAACCCATTACAATGGCAGCGATGGCAAAGAAAATACCAAATGCCCAAGCCGTGGCAACCATGTTTTGCCGCCTGCTTACGAAAGGCGGTGTATGGTAAGGTTGCCAGCTATAAGGGTTTCGCTGCCGCCGACCAGTATAGGGAGGAGGACTATAGGAGGCTCCATTACTGGCTTGCTTGTAAGCCTGCTCCTGTTGAGGTTGAATGGTTTGTGCCTGAAAGTCCTGGTAATCCAGCATATGGTCATGCTGTTCCTTTTTTAGCGGGTTTTTTAGAACCTGATAAGCATGGCTGATTTCCTTAAAGCGCTCCTCTGCATAGCTGCTACCCGGATTCCTGTCAGGATGGTAGCGGAGGGCCAGCTGGCGATAAGCTTCCTTTATTTCTTTCGCCGACGATCGCCGACTCACGCCCAAGATGTGGTAATAATTAATCAATGCTCTTTTAGTCCTACAATGGTGGATACGTACGTAATTAAATCCACACTGCTACTGACGGGCAGGTGGTAAAGCGGCAAAAAGGCTATACATATAATACCAAAGCAGGCGAATATGTTCCCTCAAAATTACGGAAGAAGTGAATAGGCGGCATCCAGGTACAGGTACACATCTTTTGGGTGGTGCTGAATATATTCCGAATCGCGCTCGTGACCGAGGCGTACAAGTACAGATTCTTTATCTGGCAGCACAAAAATATACTGCCCTAGTATGCCTCTGGCATACGGAATGGCCTTTCCTTTATAATTGACCACCCACCACTGATACCCGTAAAAGTCAACAGGAGCGCCCTCTTCATCTACAAGATGGGCGGCTGGCTTCAGTGCCTCCTCCAGGTAAGCCGGCGAAATAAGCTGCTGGCCCTTCCATTTTCCTTTATTAAGTACCAGCTGGCCCAAACGGGCAAAGTCGCGTGCATTAGAGTTAAAGCAGCAATAAGCTTTTTCTGTACCATCTGGTTTGTCGAGGCTCCAGAGTGCCGGCGAAGATGCACCCAATGGCTTCCAAAGCTTTTCAGAAGCATATTCGCTTAACCTTCTGTGGGTGGCTTTTTCCAGTACCAATGCCAGCAGCTGCGTATTGCCACTCAGGTATTTCCACTCCTTACCGGGGGCTTCAATTACCTGCAGCTCATTAACAAGTTCCGGCAGGTCACTGCCATAGTAGGCTTTGGTGGTAACGGAAAACGGACTGCCATAGCTTTCGTCCCAGTTGAGACCGCTGCTCATGGTGAGCAGGTGACGAATGGTCAGCTGGCTGTTATCTCCCTGCTGGTAGGCTGGCAAATAATTCCCGACAGGCTCATCAAGGCTTTTGATGTATCCCTCTTCAAGGGCAATGCCTGTTAGCAGGCCCACAATACTTTTGGCCATAGAGAAAGAGTTAGAGTAGCTCTGGTTACCGTAACCATCCCAGTACTGCTCATGTACAATTTCCCCATCCTTAACGAGCAGAAAAGCTACCGGATCCAAGGTTTCAATGGCTTCCTGAAGGGTATCTGCCAGTGGAGTTGTATTATACGCCCTGCTTAACGGCCATGGATGTACACTGCTATTTGGTACCTTCCGGTTCTCGAAGATGGTATAATCATCTATATTGGCGTGGTAATAGGTGAGTGCATTGCGCAGGTAAGAGGGCAGCACAGCATAAATGACCAGTAAAAGCAACAAGGCCAGGAGAGAGATTTTTAAACCTTTTTTCATAAAGAATACCTTAAGCTACCGAAGTAAAAGATAGTGGTGGTAAAGCCGGCATTATTTTACAAATTACAAATTCTTTTGGTAAAGTACTATGTGGTGAGGGTAAAGAATTATTGGTTCATTATTATAATGTGCTGTATCACAGCTTTGTAAAGAGGTTTGCTTGAGCAAATCTTCTTTTGCTGTTTAAGCCCTTTCCACAGGAGTTAAAAGGAGAGGCCCTTTCCAATCAATTTATTTCCTATCCTGCTAGGAATTTATGACCTTTAATTTTGCCTTAAGCGCCTATCCTTGTTTTTCACTAACAATATTATAACCACTAACATATGAAGTACCTGTATATTTTTCCTCATCCCGACGACGAATCTTTTGGTCCGGCGGCGGCCATGCACCAGCAGCTGGAGCAAGGTCATGAAGTCCATTTGCTGACATTGACAAAAGGAGGTGCCACTAAGCAGCGGCACCGACTGGGTTTAAGCATAGAGGAGATGGGAGAGGTTCGGTACCAGGAAATGCTGGCGGTGGAGGAAAGTCTGGGTCTGAGCAGTATGGCGGTGCTCGACTTCCCCGATAGTGGCCTTGCAGAGCTCGACCCCCGGCAGATAGAAGAGGCCGTTCATGCCTATATCGAAGAAATAAAGCCCGATATCCTCGTTTCTTACCCTGTACATGGGATTTCCGGCTTCCACGATCACCTGGTGATGCATGCAGTGGCGAAACGGGTGTTTTTGCAGATGAAAGATGAGGGAGCCGCTTACCCGAAGCGCCTGGCCTTTTTTACGCTTCCCGATAGTGGGGCTCCTTCGATGCAGAACGGGGAGTTCAGGATGAAGTTATCGGCACCTGAACTCATTGACTGCATAGTGCCCCTCCGGCCCGAAGACCAGCAGGCGATGGTCAATAGCCTGAAATGCTATGAAACCTATAAGGATACAATAGAAGCCACGGGAGTGGTGGAGCAGATAGGAGATAAAGTCCATTTCGAAATTTTCAATGAGGTCTTCGAACCTCCTATCCATGACCTGAGCCTGCGGTTGCCATAGGGTAGCCGCCAAATATTTTTTATTTTTGATAAACATTTTTATTCTAAACATCTTATCAATATACAACAACCAATTTCCCACCTTTTAACCTTTTTATCTATTCTTTTGTGAGTTTATCAGCCCGCTGCCTTTAACCAGGCAGTGGGTTTTTTTTGCCCGCTACTCTTCACTATTTTTAAGCCCAAACTACTGATATATGATTGAAGCAAGGCAATTGCAATATACTTATGCAGGAGGCGGGCAGGTTCTGCAGTTTCCGGATATAAGCTGCGGGAGCAGGGAAAAGCTCCTGATTACCGGCCCCTCGGGCAGTGGAAAAACAACGCTCCTGCACCTGCTTGCCGGCCTCAGGCTGCCGCAAAAAGGCGAAGTAAAAGTAAAAGGAGAGTCGCTTACTAACATGTCCTCGGCTGCGCGCGACCGTTTTCGCGGGCAGCAGATTGGAATAGTTTTTCAGCAAATGCATTTCGTGCATTCGCTTAATGTACTGGAAAATATAATGCTGCCGCAATACACTGCCGGTTTACGACAAGATGCCGGGCGGGCCGAAAGCCTGCTGGAGCAGCTGGGACTCCTTGCTAAAAAGAACAAAAATATCCGGCACCTGAGCCAGGGCGAACAGCAGCGGGTGGCGATTGCCCGTGCCCTGGTGAATAAACCAGCTCTTTTGCTCGCCGATGAGCCAACCTCCAGCCTCGACGACGCCGACAGTCAGCGTGTTATCAGGCTGCTCGAAGAAATGGCCACCCGCGAAGAGGCGGCCCTGCTGGTGGTAACCCACGACCAGCGCCTGAAAGATGTTTTCTCCCAACAAATAGCCCTATGAATATTCTGCAACTGAGCATCCGAAGCCTCAAGGCACGTCCGGCAGCAACGACTGTTAGCCTTCTTCTGCTGACCCTCGGGGTGGCCATTATTTCCCTGCTGTTTATGCTCAACCAGCAGCTGGAGGAGAAATTTCAGAAGAATATCAGTGGCATCGATATGGTGGTGGGAGCGAAAGGAAGCCCGCTGCAGCTGATTTTATCTGCCGTATTCCAGATCGACTACCCGACCGGAAACATTAAACTGGAGGAGGCTCGCGGACTGCAGCGGAACCGCTATATCGAACGGGCTATTCCGCTGGCTTATGGCGATAGTTACCAGGGCTACCGGCTGGTAGGAACAGATAGCAGCTACCTGAGTCTCTATGAAGCAGAGCTTGCAGGAGGTAGACGATGGGCTGCACCCTATGAGGTGGTGCTGGGCAGCAAGGTGGCCGAAGCGACAGGTTTAGAGGTGGGCGATTCTTTTTTTAGCGCCCATGGAATGGTGGCCGGCGCAGCTGCGCACGATACCCACCCTTACACGGTGGTAGGTGTACTGGAACGCTCCAATGCTGTGCCGGATGGCCTCATCCTTACTTCGGTAGAAAGTATATGGGCAATTCATGCACATGAAGAAGGGGGAGAGGCAGACAGTGCTGCTAAAGAGGAGCGGGAGCTGACAGCCATGCTTATCAAGTTCCGGAGCCCGATGGGAATGGTAATGCTGCCCCGGCAAATAAATGAGCGCACCAATATGCAGGCAGCCATTCCGGCCATGGAAATAAACCGGCTGTTCAGCTTGCTGGGCATTGGAATTGAGCTCCTCCAGGCCATTGCGTTCTCCATTATCCTGATTGCCGGCCTAAGCTTCTTTCTCTCGCTGTACAGCTCTTTGCGGGAGCGGAAGTACGAGCTTGCCCTTATGCGGAGTATGGGAGCCTCACGGACTAAAATTGTTGGGCTGGTCGTGCTGGAAGGGATTCTTCTGAGCCTTGCAGGTTACATCTTAGGTCTGCTGCTGGGGCATGGTGGGCTGGCATTGCTCAGCAGTCTATCGGAAGGTGCGTATGGCTACGGCTTTGATTTTGTAGGTTTAACGCAGGATGAGCTGCTCTTAGGTTTGGCGGTATTGGTGATAGGACTTATGGCTGCCTTTGTTCCGGCCATCAAAGCCATGCGTACTCCCATTTCCGAAACGCTGGCCCAGTCTTAATGTGCCTTCTTTCTTTTAGGGACAGGATCATACCCATGAGTACCCCAGGGATGGCAGCGGGCAATGCGGCGTAGTCCAAGCCAGAAGCCCTTTAAAGGCCCCCACTCCCGTATTGCTTCTATGGTATACTGCGAGCAGCTGGGGGCATGGCGGCAGTTATTCCCCAGCAAGGGCGAAATAAACAACTGGTAAAAGCGAACGGGCGCTATCAGCAGGAGGCTCAGTATATATTTTAGGTGTTGCATGCTTAGTGGTAAAGCAGCCGGAAGTTACGAAAGGTTCAGTATGGAACAAAAATAAAGCCTTGCATGATAACAAGGCTTTATTAGCACAGGCTTTTGGTAGAGAAATAATATTATTCGGTTATTTCTATATCCCAGATAACATCCAGGTCTGTTGCCCCATCGTTTATTCCTGAAGTAGCCGATTTTATATCCGGCTGGTGTTTAAGCACGAAACGGAAAGTTCCTGAGGCAGGTTCGCCGGTGGTCCAGGTGGTTTCGAGGCCGAGCGGGAGACCATTTGCATCAAAATCACCGTAATTTACCGGGTCATCACGCTCATCTATATTACCGTCTCCTTCAGGGTCGCTGAAGAGGCCTTCCGTCCAGGCAAAGAGGAGCAGGTGCTCATCGGCTTCTTCTATTATCTGTTCCGTTATGCCGGTTTCAGTCGCGGCAGGGTCCAGCTCAATACTTAGCTCATAGTTTGTATTGGCCTCCAGTACAATCTTTTCCGCTACGATAGTGTTGCCATCTTCTGCTGAAGTGTCGCTGGCATTGGCAATAACGGCAATACCTCCATCGGTAGGTGTAAAAGTAAGGGTTACAGCAGTAATCAGCTCTTCTTCATTTTCTGCTTCGGGGAATGAATCGTCGTTGCAGGCAGTAAAAATAAATGTGCTGCAGAATAGAGCGAATATGGTGGTGAGGCTTCTCATGGTTTATCGGGTAATTAACGCAACAATGATGCAATTAAGTCTTATTCTCTTGAATCTCCAAATCAGAGGGTATATTTTACGGAAAACATAAAGTTTCGGCCCAGTTCATCGGCAAAATATCGCTGGCGGTTGGTGTAGCTGCGGTACTCGGTGTTGAGTATATTTCTTGCCTGAAGGCGAAAGGCAAAGTTTCCTTCAGAAAAAGCAAGGTAGCTGCTGGCAAGAAAATAGCCCTGCGGAGGCGCCACAAAATCAAAATTCTGGCTGCCGGGGGCAAACAGTTCTGTCTCTCTGGCTTCGGCTTCCTGTATTTCTTCGATGGTAATAACCGGCGGCGCCTGGTATTGCCGAAAGGTATAGCTGGTTTCAAGGCCGGCGCTAAAGTTATTCATAAAGCTTAGCTGCTTATTTTTATAGCGCAAGAGATAGGACAGCCTGTTAGGTGCTATCCCGGTAAAATACTGGTCGTTTACCAGATCTCGGGCATACAGCAGACTTCCTTTAAGCTGCGATTGCCAGCTTTTATTATGCTCCTGCACAAGACTTGCATCCAGGCCCATTATAAAAGCATTCGTCTGGTCATACACAAAAAAAGGAAAGGCCCCCCGGATGGTGGTTGTAATGCCCGCGGCTCTTGCATAGATAAAGTGCTGCAGGTAATTGGCATAGCCACTCACTTCCAGTGCAGTTTTGTCTTTATGCCAGGTGTAGGTATTAATCCATTTGGTCCCTATTTCGCTCTCCACCGGCCGGTCTGCTTCGGTAAAGACGCCGGTAGTTTCTCCGTTATGCCGCCAAAGCCCGTACTCTATGATAAACTCATGTTTGCCATAGCTGTATAGCTCCGAGATATTAGGCGGCCGCCAGGCGGTTCCAAGGTTAGAGCGAAAAGCGGCATGCTCGCCTAAAGGAGTAAAAATACCAACGGAGCCGGATAGATTATGGTAGGAGAGCTCATTGCTAAAAGTGCTTTTATCTGCATCCCTTCCGCGAATATTGCTGTACCAGGCATCGTAGCGCAGCCCTACTTCCGTCGTAAACCTCCCAATTTCTGTGGCTTCTACTACAAAGAGGCTAAGATTGGTATTTTCGAAATTAGGGATAAAAGGGGCGGTGTTGGTACCGGGAATATTGTTGTTAAACTGGTACAGCAGCTGGGCACCTACACTGCCCTTCCAGTGGCCAAAGGAGGGGTGCTTCCATTCCGTATCAATGGTGTGGGTGACTAACTCCAGGTTCAGCGAAGGAACTCCGTTATTGGTGCCCCTGCGGATGTCCAGCTCCTGGCGGTGGTTGTACTGCAGGCCATACTGAAGCAGCAGACTGCTTCCGGAGAAGTTGTAATTGCCGCTGAGTTTTAAGAGCTGGTGGTTTACCTCCTGGCGGGGAGTGTTAATCTGGTAAGAGAAAGGAGAGGTATAAGCGGGAGGCTCATGGCTCATGGCATGGGCCAGATCGTCCAGGTTACCGACTACAGAACCTCTTAAAATGCCTAATTCCTGGTCAAAGTAATTGTAGTACAGGTCCACATCGAAGTTTCGCTGGTGGTAACGGGAAGCAAAGGAAAAACTCAGTTCTCTGGCGCCTGTATTGGTGAGCTGGTAATCAGGGGCATGTAAGTCGCCCTGGTATAGGCCTGATGCCTGAGCGTTCCAGGCAAACTGTTTTCCACCCTGTTCAAGGAAAAGGCTGGTTCCTACAGCTCGCCCATTCGTTTGTGCGCTTAACTCCAGTTCAGCATCCAGGTCTTTGTCCAGCTCGGGCCGGGGTGCATTTATAACGACCACACCGCCTAAAGCTTCCGGACCATATTTAATGGAAGCGGCGCCTTTAATGAGGGTAATATTTTCGGCCAGGGAAGGGTCTATTTCCGGAGCATGCTCTGCACCCCATTTCTGGTTGGCATGACGAAGGCCGTTATTGATCATCAGTACTCTACTGCTATGCAGGCCATGTACAACAGGTTTAACTACATTCTGACCGGTTTTTAAGGTGCTAACCCCTACCATGTTCGAAAGGAGCTCGCCCAGGCTTTCGCCACCGGAATTTTCAAGGTCCTCAGGACTTATGCGGCTTTCGGTCAGGGAAAGCTGTCCGCTCTCTATTCTTGCTCCTTCTATTACCACACTTTCCAGCTGAAAGTTGGCAGGTGAAAGATAAATGACAGGTGCCTGGTGGTAAATATCGTGGTGGTGGGTGAGAGGCTTATAGCCTACATAAGAAATGACCAGGTCGAATTCGTCGGTGCAGAGACCGTGCAGGTGGAATACACCGTTCTCGTCGGAATAGGTGCCATTATCTGTTCCTTTAACCAGTACAGAGGCAAATGCCAGCGGTTCTCCGCTCAGGCGGTCCACAATTTTCCCTGTCAGCTCACACTCGCAGTTGGCGACGCAGGGGGCAGTTTGTGCCTGCAGGAAAGTAAAAGGCAGCAGGAAGGTTAGAAAAAAAATAAAGCTCAGAGGCTGAAATCCAAAAATTCTGTCCATGGGTGTAAATAGCCGTGGAATAAAGCAATGTTTCTAATTAAAACAGATAATTATAATTACAGAAGGTTAAGGAGTGTTTTCTTTCCCTCTTCCTTATAGAAAGGAAAATTAAACAAAATATTTTACTTACCGCAACACAGTTGCATTTATTGTGGTGGGTAAAAGTAAATTATCAGGAAAGAAGCTGCTGACAGGAGAAAAATTTCAGTTAAAAGGAATAGAGAGACAGAGCAGGATGAGTCTGTGTTAGCGGGATTCGGAGCAGTTTTTGCAGATGCCCTCCACCAGCAGTTTGGCTTCGGTAAACACATAGCCTTTGGGCAGCCGAATCTGCGGAATTTCCACTTCTTCCAGGCACTGGATCTTTTCGCAGGCACTGCATTTAAAGTGCACATGCTCATGCTGATGTTCCTCTTCGGAACAATGGTGACCACAAAGGGCAAAGCGGGTGGTACCGCTGTCGTCGAGCACCTTGTGCAGAATTCCGCTGCCCTCAAAAGAGCGGAGAATCCTGTAGAGGGTAATCCTGTCGAACTGGGGAGGAAGTACCTTTTCAATATCGGCCTGGCTGAGGGCAGTCTTTTTATTCGTAAACACCTCCAGTACTTCAGACCGCTGCCGTGTCAGGCGCAGACCTGCTTTCTGTAAAATCTCTTTGTTATCGCTCGTGCTGCCCATAGCTTCTGTTGATATACAAAGTTACATAATTTGCCTTGTAACTTCAATGGAAAGGCAGATGGGGCCGAAACAGTTCAATACCATGCGCAGGGCATTAAAAAAGGCTGGCTCCAGATGGAGGCCAGCCTTTCGAGAGAGAGGAAGTTAACATTTATAAAACATATTTATAAAACATATAGTTGTTTGGTAATTACATGTCCCTGCACTTCCAGCATCACCACATAGGTGCCTGATGGAACATAGTTCAGGAGCACCCGAATTACATTATTCTGCGGCGATACTGTAGTTTCTGCCCTTAATACCTCGGTTCCGGTAAGGCTGATAATGGTTAAGGTAGCCTGGCTTTCCTTGGAAAGGTCATTAATCTTAACATTCAGCTCCTGGCCTTCGGCATATGGGTTAGGATAGAGTTCGAAATCCGGCAAAATCACTATTTCACCCCAGCCACCGCCAGGCTGCTCTGTAGCGGTTCCTTCTTCGGCTCTGTCGTAATATACACAGGTGCCCGCTTTATAGGCTACTAAAGGACCGCAGCTGTTTTGTGCCTCCTGGCAGCTTTCGCCATCGCTGCAGAGCGTGTAGGTAACGGTAAAGCTTTCATTTTCGCTGAAGCCTTTTATGTCGTCTACTTTAATGCCATATAAGCCTGTGGTAGGGTCATAGGCATTCAGCTCCATTGGCCAGCCTTCGGAATTGCTTACGTTGCTTACTGAACCACATCCAACCGCCACGTTAAAGTGCGACAGGCCGTAGCGGCAGTCGGCACCTGCATTTACCTGCAGGGTAATGGTTTTACAGCTTCCTTCTGTAGTGCTGCTGATAATTTTAGTGTCGAAGCAGCCATCCTCACAAACTGTTGTTTTGCTTGCATCCGAAACCTGAATGGTGGCCTGTCCGCTCGCGCTGCCTTCTCCGCAGCTGTTGCTTACGCTTAGCAGGGAATAGGTGGTTTTGCTTTGCGGGCTTACTTCCAGCAGGTAAGGGTTCGCCATGGTCGTAATGCTCTGTTCCTTATTGCCCGCTGTATAACGGAGGGTATAAGGACCTTCGCCTTCGAAGTAGACCGGGAGGCTGGCAGTGCTTCCGCGGCTAATTACCGTATCGGCACAATTTTGCAGGCTGGCGGTTGGTGCGCTGCTTCCGGCTTCATCTACGATGGTAAAGCTGCGGATGGCGACACATTTATTGGCATCTATTAAGGTAAGGGTATAGCTTCCGGCAGCCAGACCTTCTAAGTTGCTGCTTTGGCTTCCATTGTTCCAGATGTAGCTGTAAGGCGCGGCACCTCCGTTAACACTTACGCTGATGCTTCCTGCAGGCATACCGCAGCTGCTGTTGTTTTCAACTACGGCTGTGATATTTAGAGGCTGAGGCTCTGTAATGGTAAAGGCCAGTACTTCGCTGCAGCCATTGGCATCGGTTACCTGTACAGAATAAATACCTGCCGTTAGGTTAGCGGCTGCCTGGCTGTTATGGCCGCTCGACCAGTCAAAAGTATAGGGGGCTACGCCGCCATTTACCGTCAGGCTGGCTGTGCCATCGTTGCCGCCGGCACAGCTAACATTAGTGGTCGCTGCCTGCAGGCTCAACGGGGATGTCGCTTCCTGTAAAGTATAGCTTGCGGTGCTGCTACATCCGCCGGCATCGGTTACGGTAACAGTATAAGTATTGCCCGGCGCTCCGCTGATGCTGCTGCCTGTTTCGCCACCAGCCCAGCTGTAGGTATAAGGCGATGTTCCTCCGGTTGCACTGGCGCTGAGGGTGTAGTTATCGCCACAGCCTGTAGAGGAGATGGAAACGGCTGGTACGCTATTTTCGCGCATGTAGAAGCGGCGTTCTGCCGAGCAGCCATTTGCATCGGTAACAGTTACGGTATAGTAGCCGGTCGACGTAAAGGTGGCGGTGGCTTCTGTGGAACCATTGCTCCATTCATAAGTATAAGGGGCCGTACCGTAAGAGGCCGATACGGTAATTTGTCCTGCATCGCCATTACAGCTGATGTTGGTCGTTTCTATTGGCCGGATGTAAATCGGGCGAGGCGCTGTTATGGTAATGCTGGCGGTACTGGTACAGCCTCCGGCATCGGTAACAGTCACCTGGTAAGTGCCTGCACCCAGGTTGGTTAAATCTTCGGTGGTTTGCCCGTTGCTCCATTCATAGGTATACTCTCCGCTGCCGCCACTTACACTTAAATCAATGCCGGCATTGCTGTCGCCGTAGCAGAGCAGGTCGGTAGTGGAATAAGAAAGGCTGATAGCATTTGAAGGATCGGCAACTGTTACAGACTGGCTGCTGCTACAACCGCTGGCATCGGTAACGGTAAGTTCGTAAGTGCCGCCACTGGTGTAGCTGATGGCGGCGGTCGTTTCGCCGGTACTCCATTCGTAAGTGTAAGGAGCTGTTCCGCCCGTTACGCTGGCTGTCAGTTCACTGCTCTGGCAGTTTTGTCCGCCGGCAATGCTCAGCTGCAGGCTTTCCTGCGTAATAGTATAGCTTCCGGTAAGGGTGCAGCCGTTAGCATCGGTAAGGGTGAGGCTGTAAGTGCCTGCAGTGGTGGCCTCCAGGGTTGCAGCAGTGCTGCCATTCGACCAGAGGTAGCTGTAAGGAGCAGTTCCGCCGGCAGGGCTCACGGTAACTGAGCCGCTTCCGTTACAGCTGATAGAAGTAACGTCAGACTGCAGCGAAAGAACCTCCGGGCTGCTAAGGGTGGTTTCAAGGCTGAGGGTTTCGCCTTTTGCATCGGTAACGGTTACGCTGTAAGTACCGGCGGCGATGTTCTGTAAATCTTCAGTGGTGGCACCGTTGCTCCAAACAAAGCTAAAAGGTGTCTGTCCGCCGCTTACCTCCAGCTGAGCCGCTCCATTGCTGCTGCCGGCACATTTAGGCTGAGTAGCTGTAATTGCGCCGCTCATGGGAGTATAAGGATTGCTTACCTCCTGGTAATGCACACAGATGGCTGCTTTGTAGGCGACTCTTGCAGGGAAAAGTGCTTCGCTTTCACAGCCTCCGTTATTACAAATAGTATAGGTAACGGTAAACACCTGTGGGCTGTCTCCTTCGCCGAAACCTTTTATATCATCTACCTTAATGCCGCTTATGCCAGTGGTAGGGTCGATAGTGCCTACTTCCATGGCCCATCCTTCGGAATTGCTCACATCTGTAACCTGTCCGCAGCCTGTTTCAATGCTGTAGTGGGAAAGGGCATAAGGGCAGGCGCCATCGCTCGATATTTCCAGGGTATAGGTAGTGCAGTTGGCCTGCGTTTCCTGGCTGAGAATCCTGGTTTCGAAACAGCTGTTGTCCGGGCAGTCGGGTTTTACATCGGCCTTTACTGAAAGCGGCGATAGCCCCCAGCATAGTACAGCTGCCAAAAAGGTAAAAGTTGTTCTCATAGAAATAAAATTTAGGATAAGGGAAAGTGGCCCAACCGGAACCATTCAGCTCCTCACCAAAAGGAATTATGCTTTGAATTTCGATAAAAAGACGGGAAGGGTAAAGGAAGTGTTGGAGTAGGGAAAACAGGTAGTATTTGAATGGTGTAAGATTTGTTCCTGCACGGGTGGAAATCTGAAGCCCTTCTCCCTTTTAGGCTCACAAATTTCCGGTAATTCTTTAATTTTAAAAATTTGATACATCCGCTTGTTTCTTTTTGTTGGAAGCAATAAACGGTGGGTATATAAGGAGCGTAGAAGTTATACTGCTGAAAAACAGCTTTTTGTGCTACTTATGAAGTGTGGTTTAGGACTGAAGCTGAAAAAACACCTCAATTCGGAAGATTTATACTTACACAGGTAGGAAAACAGGAGGCTTTGTTACAAAAAAAGAAGCTGCTAAGGTTTGCCAGTTTGCATCTTTTTTAAGACAATATGTCCTAAAAATTGCAATTTAAGAGGTTAGTCAGGACAATTTGTCTGTAAAAACCATCTCTTTGAGTCTTGGTTTAGATTTTGATACACAGAGGTAAAGCGAGTTTAACAGACTGAATAAGAAAAATTTACAATATGAATTTCGATAAATATACCATCAAATCTCAGGAGGCGCTGCAAAAAGCCGCGGAGATTGCTACCGGCAATCAGCAGCAGGCAATTGAGCCGGGGCACCTCCTCAAGGCCCTGCTGGCCTCTGATGAAAATGTAGTCCCCTACCTGTTTAAAAAACTGAATGTAAACCGGGTGCAACTCGACAGCCGCCTCGAAGAAATTATTAAAGCATACCCGAAGGTATCTGGTTCCCAGCCTTACCTGTCCAATGCTTCGGCTGCTGCCCTGCAAAAGGCGGAAAATTACCTGAAGGATTTTAAGGATGAGTTTATTGCCATCGAGCATATTTTGCTGGGCCTGCTGGGCGGGAATGAAAAAACGGCTGCCCTGCTGAAAGAGCTGGGCATGAGCGAAAAGCACCTGATTGCTGCCGTAAAAGAACTGCGCGGAGGAAGAAATGTAAATGACCCTAATGCAGAAGCTAAGTATAAGTCGCTCGAAAGGTATTCTAAAAACCTGAACGAGATGGCTAAAGCAGGTAAAATTGACCCTGTAATTGGTCGTGACGATGAGATACGGAGGGTGCTGCAAATCCTGAGTCGTCGTACCAAAAATAACCCTATTTTGCTGGGCGAGCCTGGTGTGGGTAAAACCGCTATCGTGGAAGGTTTGGCGCAGCGGATAGTAGACGGAGATGTGCCCGAGAATCTCAAAACAAAGCAGATTGTATCGCTCGATATGGGCTTGCTGGTGGCCGGGGCCAAGTATAAAGGTGAGTTCGAGGAGCGCCTTAAAGCCGTAATTAAAGAAGTGCAGGATGCCGCCGGGGAGATCATCCTCTTCATAGACGAAATCCATACGCTTATCGGAGCTGGTGGTGGCGAAGGGGCCATGGATGCCGCCAACCTGCTGAAACCAGCACTGGCCCGTGGCGAACTACATGCCATTGGAGCCACTACGCTGAAGGAGTATCAAAAATATATTGAGAAAGATAAGGCCCTGGAGCGCCGCTTCCAGGCCGTAACGGTCGATGAGCCAAGTGTACCCGATGCGATTTCCATCCTGAGGGGTATTAAAGATAAGTACGAGGTACACCACGGAGTGCGCATTAAAGACGATGCCGTTATCTCGGCTGTAGAACTGAGCCACCGCTATATTTCGGAGCGCTTCCTGCCCGATAAGGCTATTGACTTGATGGACGAAGCCGCTTCGAAGCTAAGGCTGGAAATTGACTCCCTGCCCGAGGAGCTTGATGAATTGCAGCGCCGTATTATGCAGCTGGAAATCGAGCGCGAGGCCATTCGCCGCGAGAAAGATAAAGAAAAGGAAAGCCAGCTTAACAAAGAAATTGCAGAGCTTACTGAGCAGCGGAATGAGCTAAAGGCCAAGTGGGAAAGTGAAAAAAGCGTGATTCAGGGCATCCGTCAGGAGAAAGAAAATATTGATAAATATAAACTGGAAGCCGAACAGGCCGAACGTTCCGGAGATTATGGCCGTGTGGCAGAGCTCCGCTACGGTAAAATTCGCGAGAGCGAAGAGCGCCTGCAGGAACTTCAGCAACAGGTTAAGGAGCTGCAATCTGGCAATGCGCTGCTAAAAGAAGAGGTAGATGCAGAAGATATTGCCGAGGTGGTAGCCAAGTGGACGGGTATACCGGTCAGTCGTATGCTCCAGAGTGAGCGCGAAAAGCTGCTCCATCTTGAAGAAGAGTTGGGCAAACGCGTAGCCGGTCAGAAAGAGGCCATTGGAGCCCTTTCCGATGCCGTTCGCCGTAGTCGTGCTGGCCTGCAGGACCCCAAACGGCCCATCGGCTCCTTTATATTCTTAGGTACTACCGGTGTGGGTAAAACAGAGCTGGCAAAAGCGCTGGCGGAGTTCCTGTTTAATGACGATAACGCTATGGTTCGTATCGATATGAGTGAGTACCAGGAGCGGCATGCGGTAAGCCGCCTGGTAGGAGCGCCTCCCGGATACGTAGGCTACGATGAAGGTGGCCAGCTAACGGAGGCCGTGCGCCGGAAGCCTTATTCCGTAATCCTGCTCGATGAAATTGAGAAAGCGCACCCGGATGTGTTCAACATCCTGTTGCAGGTGCTCGACGATGGCCGCCTCACCGATAATAAGGGACGGGTAGCGAACTTCAAGAATACCATCGTCATCATGACGACCAACATTGGTTCGCACCTTATACAGGAACGCTTCAAGGATATCAACCCGCTGAACGAGCCTGAGGTGGTGGAAGAGGCCAAAAATGAGGCTTTCGAGCTGCTGAAAAAGCAGGTGCGCCCTGAGTTCCTGAACAGGATAGACGAAATTATTATGTTCCGTCCGCTGAACAGGGGCGATATCCGCAAGATTGTGGACATCCAGTTCCGCCTGATTCAGCAGCGCCTGGAAGAGAATGGAGTGAAGGTAGAGGCCACTGACGATGTGCTCGATTACCTCGGCCAGATTGGTTTCGACCCAACCTATGGTGCAAGGCCGCTGAAGAGGGTAATGCAGCGCGAAATCCTGAACCAGCTGAGCAAGGAGATATTGGCCGGCAAGGTGAATAAAGATGATGTGGTAGGTATTACACTCAACGACCAGAAGGAGATTGAGTTTATGAACCTCAATGAGGTTGAGATTGAATAATAGACGTTGGATTGGGGATACAAAAAGCCCGGACTCTTTATTGAGTCCGGGCTTTTGTTTTGAGTGGCCCGACCTTTCCCTTTTCTTGGAAGTACCCGGCAAAGGTGTTATGTTGAGGAATAGTTACATCAATAGTGAAAAGTAGCACCTGCTGCTCCTTTTTATAAATCGTTTTTTTATTTAATCAGTTCAAATGAATGCACCCATTGCAATTGTTATACACGGCGGTTCCGGAAGGCTTTATAAGGAAGAAATGCCTCCTGAAAAAGAAGAGGCTTACAAGAGCGCGTTAACGGCCGCTGTACAGGAAGGCTATGCCATTTTAAAAGAAGGAGGAACGGCGGTGGCGGCGGTGGAAGCCAGCATCCGGATGTTGGAAGATTCGCCATTATTCAATGCCGGTAAAGGCGCTGTTTTTTCGAGCGACGGGCTTAATGAGCTGGATGCGGCTATTATGGATGGCAAAACCATGAAAGCCGGATCGGTGGCAGGAACAAGAACAATCAGGAATCCAATAACGGCAGCCCGGGCTGTGATGGAACAATCGGAGCACGTCATGTTAACCGGTGCCGGGGCTGATGGATTTGCGGCCGCTTCAGGTTTACAAATTGTCGACCCTTCTTATTTTAAAATTGAAGAGCGTTGGGAGCAGATTCAGCAACTGAAGCAACAGGAGCAGGCCTCCGGTAAACAATCAAAATACGGCACGGTGGGCGCTGTGGCGCTGGATAGGTCGGGTAGTCTGGCGGCGGGCACTTCTACCGGCGGTATGCTCAATAAAAAGTGGGGCCGCATTGGCGATACACCGGTTATTGGCGCCGGCACCTATGCCAACCAGATAAGTGCGGTGTCCTGTACCGGCTATGGTGAATTCTTTATTCGTTATACGGTAGCCCGCGATATTGCTGCCTTAATGGAATATAAAAACCTGTCAGTGGAAGAGGCCAGCCGGGAAGTACTTTTTAACAAAGTAACAAGAGCCGGTGGGGCTGGTGGGGTGATTACTTTGGATGTAAAAGGCAATATGGCAGCTCTCCACAGTACGGAAGGGATGTTCTGGGCAAGTATGATAAAGGATAATCCGTGTCAGGTGAACGTCTGCAACATGATTATTGAATAGAAAGAGCATTTAATTTATTGGAGTTTTTAACCAACAAACCAAATGCTCTTTAGATAGAATCAGACGGATATAATTATTATAAACGGTAGGTTAGGCCCAGAATAGCATTAGAGGTAGAAGTTACCTCGAGTTGAGCAGCCCATTTTGGGTTAAAGAAATAACGGGCTCCTGCCTGTGCCCAAAGTTTGGCATCAGAAGAAGTGGTCGGTTCAGTCTCAGGGAACTCATAGCCTTCGACCAATTGGCCGTTATAGTGGTAATTAGTGCTGCTGTGAAAAACTGCTACACCAAAAGTTAAGCCTCCATACAGGTCAAGCTCGGCAGGAAGACCACTGATATGGCCGCTAAAGTGGTAATCGCCTCTAAAGCTGGGAACCACGACTGTCGTTCTTGAACTTATCTTTGCTTTATCCCATTCCCTGTTGCTGTTAAGGACGTCCATTTCACGAGAGTCTCCTTTTGTTCCTACTACAACACGAGGTCCAATGGTTATGAATTTGCCTACTCCAAAATCCATACCTGCGTAAACGGGAAATCCCCATCCTTCTAATTCGAATCCGAAGTTCACCTGTTTATACCCTTTGCCTGGAGCAAAACCGGTAGTGGAGCTTTGTCCGAAAGAAGCTACTGAGAGAAGGCTGAGTGCACCTGTAAGTAACAGCGCGCTAACGATTTTGTAAATTTTGTTCATTTAAATAAGTTTTATTTGGCTGATTTATGGCACAAGATTACAAGTTGTTTATCATTAAAAAAGTGGAAAATGTGCCTTCACCTTACAGGCAGGATAATTTTTTCTTTACTGTTAATTCTCTGCACTACAGGCGGTGATTTTCTTCCAAATAATGTTACAGAAGAAAAGAATGGGGAAAGGTGCCGGGAAGGAGTTATGTAAGAATGTATTTCATACCTTCCTTTCGGTAGAATTTATATGGATATATCCAGAAAAAATGGCCTGATGCCATTTGTATTTCAGCTTTTTCAGCAAGTTGGCTACTTTACCTTCTTTTCCTAGCAGATCATTTTCTTTGAGGTAAGGCGCTGGAATTCCACAGTTTTAGTGTTGAGAAGTTCTACGGACTGTAGAGCTTTTCAACGTTTAGTTGCAATCGTTTTTGCTCTGATTTTTTGTAAGTTACTGATTTGCAGGCGTTAATGCAGGGATAAGGATTTTTGGCACAGTTATTCCATTACCCTTCGCAAATACCTGAGAATAAATTGTGAACATAATTTTTTTGAACTTAAAATTTTTAGAAAGATGAAAAAGACATTATTGACCTTTATAGCATGTGGTTTTGCCTATTCCGTTTCTTTTGCCCAAACTGCTGCTCCGGTAGAAAATAGCACCCAGTTACCTGCAGAGCAGACCGCTGTGGAAGAACAGCAGGTAGCCAAAAAGCAGGTGAAGATGCAGGATTTACCTGAAGCTGTAAAGGAAGCGTTTAATAATGGTGAGTATAAGGATATGGACGTGCTGGCCATTTATGTACAGCCCGCGGCTAAATCAGCTGAAGCGGCCGTATTTGAATTTGAACTGGCCCAAAAGGCTTCAGGGGCTGCTTCGGAAGAAGGTGCGGCCAGTTTAGAGATTGAGCGTGTAAGCGAACGCCAGCCAGACGTTATTCTGCAAATAAATGAAAATGGTGAGCTGCTGGAGGAAAAAGACCTTGATGCCATGGATGCCCCTAAAAGGCGATAAAACAGCCATATTGTTTACCCTTTTATGCCCGCAGCTCCGGGAGAGCTGATTTTTCGGGACTCGTTCGAAGTTTAACTGATTTTTTCATTTCAAGTTGTTGAGTAATACCCACCCATGGTGGGATTGTAAAAGCTTCCTGTTTGAGGTTGAAGAAAACCCTTCACTTAAAAACAGGAAGCTTTTTAATTCTCCTCCCGCCAAAGGAGCCCAGGTTTGAGAGGGAGCAATGTGTACCACCTACACCTTTCTTTTTAATTTTCCGGTTGCAGGGCTATTCCAAAGTTGCCTGAGAAAAGAAACAGACTGTAAAAATTAAGGTGCAGAAGGGTAAAGGAAGCTACGTATAGGCTGCCTTAAAAGGTTAGATTGAACTATCAATTGACTTTTCTTTAACTGAGAAGCCAAATAAAGCTTTTGCTCTTTTCCTTGTGCTGCAGAAGGCTACACCTCCTTATGTTCTAAAAGCCGGCTACAGTTTTTTAGATTTAACTTCAGGCTCAGGCAGGAAAATGATAAACTCCGTACCTTTACCGAGATTGGATTTTACCCTGATAGTACCCCCCAGCTTTTGAATGGCTTCTTTTACAATGTAGAGGCCTAAGCCGGAACCAGAGGACTTGGAGGAGGCCCTGAAAAACATACTAAATATTTTTTCCTGGTGTTCCTTTGCTATCCCAATACCATTATCCTGGATTCTGATGGTAGCGCCTCCTCTTTTCTCTTCAACCAGAATAAAAATAGAAGGCTCCTTACCCTCTGTGGAGGCATACTTAATGGCGTTGGAGATCAGGTTGGTAAATATCATTTTCAGGCGACTGCTGTCGGAAAGGAAATGAGAACCGCTTGGGGTGACATAGGAGATCTTTATCTTATTTGCCTGCTCAAGAAAGGAAAGACTTTCCACTACCTCTTCAATAATAGCCTCGAAATTTACAGGCTCAAGGCTCACTTCTACTCTTGTGTTGCGGGAGTAATCCGTAATTTCCTGAATGGTTTCATCCAGCTTGGTAACGCTTTTTTCGATGAGTTGGAGGTAGGTATTTAAGTCAGCTCCCTCAGGATAATTCTTAATGAGATTGAGAATGCCTAAGATAGAGGTTAAGGGGGCCCTAAGGTTATGCGAGGTGCTGTAAACAAACTGGTCCAGCTCATGATTAATTTTAAGTAGCTCCTCATTACTCCTGCGAAGCGTTTCTTCCGTTTCTTTGAGGCGGGTAATGTCCCAGTTCAGGCCTAATAATCGCCTGGGTTCTCCCTGTTCATTCTCAAAGACTTTTGCATACGATTTTATCCATCTTACTTTTGATTCAATAATGATTCTGAACTCCGAATCCAGCTTTTTATATTTTAACACCTCCTGCAGGAGCAATTCCTGTTCAGGAACATCATCCGGGTGCAGGACCTTTTTGTAATCGTCAAATTCCACTTCTGCCTTATCAGCAGGGAGACCATACAGCTCTCTCATTTGCTGGTCCCACACTATTTTATTGGTTTCCAGGTCCCAGTCCCATATACCAATACCCGCGGCCTCGGTGGCCAGCTGTAGCCGCTGGGCATAGCTGCGTATTTCGTGTTCTGCTTTCTTTCTATCGGTAATGTCCTGCATGCTGCCTTTTACGAGCACCACCTTATTGTTTACTGTTTCTGACTGCCCCAGCATGCGAACCCACATTTCCTTTTTTGTAGCGGTAGCCATTTTTAGCTCCAGGTCGAAGGCAGTACCTTCTGTCACCAGCTTCTGAAAGGCCTCCAACAAAACAGGCTGAAACTCGGGCAAATAAAATTGGGTGGCCCTTTCAATGCTCAGTTCTTCTGTAGCAGGGATTTCGAACAGCTCATAGGATTGGGCAGTCCAGGACATAGTATTAGTAAGGAGGTCCAGTTCCCAGCCGCCTATACGGGAAATCCGGCTGGTTTCATCCAGCAGGCGCCTGCGATGTTTTTCTTCGCTTACGTCCTGAATCGTAAGGATTGATTTTACAGGAGAGCCGTTTTTATCCCTGATAAACCGGCTTCTGGTTCTCAGGTACTTCAGCCTTCCACTGGCACTAATGATCCTGAACTCAAAGGGGGTAGATTCGACTTCCCTGATTTTTTCATCTGAAAGCTTGGCCAGTTCTTTTATCCATTCTTTACCGGCGGGCCTGTAGTTCTCAAAAAGATTGGGGGCTTTGTCAGCATCTTCGGGGTGTATATACTCAAAGCCGTTGAACTGGTCTTCGGTAAAAACATCAAGATCGAAATCGTAAATGGCGTAAACGCCTGAGCTATTTTTTACTTCGCCCGAAACAAGGTCGAACTCTGCACTGCCTAAATTAGCCACATGCTGGGCTAAGTTTAAGGAGGCTTCGCTATCCCGTAGTTTTTCCTCTACCTCTATTCTTTCTGTTACATCCCTGAAGTTAGATACGACGGCACGTACATTTTCATCGTGTAAAAGATTCGTTGTATATGCCTCTGTCCATATATAGGAGCCATCTTTCTTTCTTACCCGTTGCACAATGTAAACCTTATTGCCGGGGGCCTCCATCATTTGGGCCAGAAGCGCTTTTGTGCGGTCTTTGTCATCCTCATGAATAAAAGACATTCCCTTCTTGCCCAGCATTTCTTCTGCAGAATAGCCGAGTGTACTGCTTACGGAGGGGGAGGCATAGGTGATAAAGCCGGGCTCGTCGTAAAGAATAATCGCTTCGAAGCTATTTTCCAGGAGGCTCTTAAACTTCCTTTCGTTTTTGAGAATATAGTGGTTGAGTTCAGCGGTTCTTTCCTGCTTCTGGGGTAATTTATCTTCATTCGCCTGTAAGGCTTCCCTGCCCCTGGCAGAAGGAGGCAAACCCGGGTTAGGAAAATCTTGCTTTAACTCGCTGACCATGGTAATAAGGTAACGCTCCTCTGCTGATAACTGAAGAACATAGCTGTTGGCCATTACCGCTATACGGGCTCCATCTTTTTTTTGTGCCAGCCAGTGCCTGAAGGTTCTTTCTGAGCTTGTTCCTTTTACTTCCTGGGCGAACAGAAGCTGGTGTGTTTCCATTGCCTCTTCCCTTTGCTCGGCAACTATTCCATGACTAAACATGCTTCCCTTAAGCTCTTCTTCTGAATAGCCTAGCAGAGAGCAGTAGGCATCATTTACCAGCAGGATAACTCCTTTTCTGTCGGTAATCAACACCCCGGGGTCAACCGACTCAAAAAAACCTTTTAACAAACGGGAAAGGTCCATAAAAGAGAAAAAAATCAGCAGGCTGATACCTATGGAATAATCGCTTATACAATATAATAAAAATTTATGGGAAAAGTTATTTGAAGATTACACCAGTTGAACAAAGCTGTTTCTGCATGTTCCGGTTGCTTCTTTCTGTCCCTGGCAGCCTTCTCTCTTAGAAACTTTTTATTTAAAACCTTTTTGGTAGCTACTTATTTCTCCTCTTTTCCTAGATGAAGGTATATCTGATTCAAAGCAGGCTAATTATCGGCTTTACCTTTTTTACCTACAGGCAAAATGGACCTGGCGCGTTAGAGATGTCTTCAGTTGTTCGGATAAAATATGTATTTTAGGAAATTAAGCGGGAGGAATTTTCCTGGAAGCTAGCACAAATACCTGGCCGCTGGTGATTTATTTCTACGGTTCCTGAGGTAAAAGACTGTGGTTCAAATAGGGGTGAGGTTCTGTTAGTGGCGCTTATAAAAGAACTTATTGCTAATTAAGATGTATGAAAATGATGAGCAGCGGAAGGTTTTATTGCCTGTTATTCTTCTTTTGGAGTGTGTGTTTACCTGCCGAGTCTTTCGCACAGCAGAAGAAAGGAAAAGTTTACTTTCCATCAGCGGAACACTGGGAAAGGAAAGCTCCTCAGTTGGTGGGAATGGATGAAGAGGAGCTTCAGGAGGCAGTTGAGTTTGCCATTGAAAATGAAGCCACCGCCCCGCGGGATTTAAAACAGGCCCATTACCAGAGTTTTGGTAAAGAGCCCTTCGGAGATGCCGTGGGGCCATTTAAGGAGCGGGGAGCGCCAACAGGCTTAATCATTAAAAATGGCTATATCGTAGCCGAATGGGGCGAGCCCGAAGAGGTAAATATGACTTTTAGTGTTAGCAAGAGCTTTTTGTCTACAGTAGTAGGCCTTGCTCTTGACCAGGGGCTAATACATGAGCTGGACGATGCTGTGCATGAATATATGGCACCGGTTATTCTGTTTGAGCCGTATGCCACCGGTAATAAGGCCGACAGGCTCGCGGATGCTGATATTATACAACCCTTTGACACAGAGCACAACAGAAAGATTACATGGGACCACCTCCTGCGGCAGACGAGCGATTGGGAAGGTACCCTTTGGGGAAAGCCCGACTGGGCTGACCGGCCGGAAGGGGAAGCCTCTACCTGGCTTAGCCGAAGCAGGAACGAACCCGGAAGTACCTATAAGTACAACGATGTGCGGGTAAACGTGCTGGCGCTTGCTGCTACCAATTTATGGCGGAAACCTTTACCCCTTGTTTTAAAAGAACAGCTAATGGATCCCATCGGTGCTTCCCGGACCTGGCGCTGGCTGGGCTATGAAAACTCCTGGATTGTACTGGACGGGCTGCCTGTGCAGGTGGTAAGCGGTGGAGGGCACTGGGGAGGCGGTATGTTCATAAATGCCATGGACCAGGCCCGGTTTGGCTATCTTACGCTCAACAGAGGAGAATGGAATGGAGAGCAGATTTTGTCTGAGGACTGGATTAGCAGAGCCCTAACACCCACTCCGGCAAAAACAGACTATGGCTTTATGAATTATTTCCTCAATACAAATAAGGAACGCTTCCCGAGTGCTCCTGAAACTGCTTTTGCCCACCTGGGTGCAGGAACCAATATGGTGTATGTTGATCCGGAGCATGATTTAGTCATTGTTGCCCGGTGGATTGAAAGCAGCGCGTTGGATGGCCTCATTGCGAGGGTGCTGGAAAGTATGGAAGATTAAGAGGATTCCGCGAGGAAGAGAAGCTGCTGCCAGTAATGCTGTTTGGGTGTACTTGCTATTACCTCAGAGGGCGGTGGCATTGTATTGGCTAAAATATATTCTGGCGGAGCTTCTTCTTCTCAGAGTGCTTCTTCTTTTCATTCAGCCTCTTTTTAACGGAGCTTTTGGTGGGTTTAGTCGCCTTCCGGAATTTTTTACGGGCAAAGGCTTTTCCCATCAGCTGGTTAAACTTAATAATGGCGGCCTCTTTATTCTGGAGTTGTGTCCGTTTGCTTTGAGCATTAATAATAAGGATGCCATCATTACTTATTCTGGAAGAAAGCTTATCGCTAATTTTCTCTTTTTCCTCTTCCGTGAGCAACTGTGAGTTTTTTACATCAAAGCGAAGAGTAATTTTGCTGTTTACTTTATTGACATTCTGCCCGCCAGGCCCGCCACTTTTTGAGGCGTTAAAATCCAGTTCGCTGGTAACATCTTTATTTCTTACTCTGGCTGTTTGTATCATATACTTATATCAACGGGTTTGCTTCGGGAGATGTTGGACTTGGGGTGGGAGACCTGTCCTTGCTGACAGTTAAGTGGCTGTGCTTTGCAGCGCCGGGTTTCTTATGACAGTTGCCATTGGAGATGATTTAATGCTTGATATTTAAAAGCCAATACCCAGTACTAAAAATTATCGGCAACCACCAACTAACAACTAACTCTATATTCTCGCCTGGTAGGTGTACAGCTGGTAATACCTTCCTTTCTTTTCAATGAGCTCCTCGTGTTTGCCTCGTTCGGCAATCTGGCCCTGCTCAATCACCAGTATCTGGTCGGCCTGGCGAATGGTGCTCAGGCGGTGGGCGATAACAAAGGTGGTGCGGCCCTTCATAAGCTCTTTCAGGCTGGCCTGTATGAGGGTTTCACTTTCCGTATCGAGATTGGAGGTGGCTTCGTCCAGAATAAGGATGCGCGGGTCGGCCAGTATAGCCCTGGCAATGGCAATGCGCTGGCGTTGCCCGCCCGATAGTTTGACACCCCGCTCCCCAATGAGCGTATCGAGTCCATCTTCGAAGCGGTCGGTAAATTCCTGCACATGGGCAGCATATACCGCCTGCATGAGCTGCTCCTCACTGGCATTCGGCCGCGGAAAGAGAATATTTTCGCGGATAGTGCCTTCGAACAGAAAATCGTCCTGCAGCACCACACCCAGCTGGCTGCGATAGCTCTGCAGGCTGATTTGGCGGAGGTTATTTCCATCGACGGTAATGGTGCCGCTATTGGGGTTGAGGAAGGAGGCGGCCAGCCCGGCAATAGTGGTTTTGCCGGAGCCCGAAGTGCCAACGAGGGCGGTAACAGAACCGGCAGGAGCTTCAAAGCTTACTTCTTTTACTACCTCCTTTCCTTCTTCATACGCAAAGGATACACGGTCGAAAATTATTTCGCCATGGATTCTCTCTGGTTTGATGGTCCGGGTGGTTTCGTCTTCCTCCAAAGGGGTATTCATGATGTTTTCGGTACGATCGAGTCCTGCAAAGGCCTCTGTAAGCTGGCTGCCAATATTGCTCATCTGCAAAATAGGGGCAATCATAAAGCCGAGGTAAAGGGTAAAGGCCAGGAAGTCGCCAAAGGTCATTTCCCCGTTCATAATCATATACCCGCCAAGGCCCATAATGCCGGCAGAGGCCAGCCCCAGCAGGAGGGTGGCAGAGCTGGTTACCAGGCTGGAAGTGACCAGGCTTTTTTTGATGTTGAGGAACAGGCGGTTTACGCCCTCCTCAAAAGTTTTTGTTTCCTGCTCTTCCGCATTAAAACCTTTTATAACCCGTACTCCACCCAAAGTTTCGGTTAAGCGGCCGGTTACCTGTGCATTAATGACGCCACGTTCCCGAAAAATAGGACGAATTTTGGCAAAAGCTTTAAGCGAGATAAAACCAAAAATGGCTACAGGAATCAGGACGTAAAGCGTCATCCAGGGGCTAATCATTATAAGGAGCACGAGGCAGATGGCAGAGGTGATAAAGCCGCCTACCATTTGGGCAAGGCCGGTGCCCACCAGGTTGCGGACGCCTTCCACATCTATCATAATGCGCGATACGAGCTCCCCGGTTTTGGTATTATCGAAAAAGCGAACGGGCAGCCGAATGATGTGCCGCTGCACCTTCGCTCTTAGCTGAGCAATGAGGTTCTGGGCCTCCACACTCAGAATTTGAGTAAGCGCAAAAGAAGTGACGGACTGGACAACAATGGCGGCCACCACGGCAATAATCAGCCATTTGAGTAATTGTAAGTCATTATTTGGAATCACCTCATCTATCAGGTACTTACTGGCCCCCGGCAGTACCAGCCCGGCCAGCCTGCTGATAATGATGAGGCCCAGCCCGAGAAGCAGGTGCATTCTCCTTGGCCAGATGATGGTCTTAAATACATGGGTAATGGTAACTTTCTTTTCCTTATCTATAGGTTTGGATGCTGACATCGGGTGGTGCTAAAAGGTATGAATTATAAAGTGAAGAGGCACTCGCTGCTTTTTAGCAGGAGTGGAGACCATTTTGGTTCTGGCCCGGCTGGCAAAGGTTAATTTTTATTCTGATAAGAACAGGCTGCAGCACTCTTTAATTGTGGTTGTTGTAGTTAGCAACTTCTAATGCTTCGAGTTTTTGATAGCAGTAAGAATAAGCGCTCATTCGTATGGAACAGGTGCTTTTAATTTTTGCGGCTAGCTTTCAGCGCCCTCTTTGGTTTGCTTTTCTTTCCACTCCAGGTAATCGGCTATGGTTTTTTTGCACTGCTCTGCCTTCCAGCCCGCCGCTTCTTCTACACTTACATTTTTAGGTAAATTGGCAAAGATCTTACCGTCGGTAACATACAGGCCCCATTTGCCATTGTGGATTTGATATTTCTTCCCTATTTGTGCAAGCAGGCTCTTCTTACGTTCTTCCATTTGAGCCCGCTTAGCTTCAATTAAGGCAATAGCTTCTTCAAGAGAAACAGCATCAGGCTCCTTATCTTCTACATTGATATACTTTTTCTCGAAGAGCACATAGGTGCCGAACTTACCCTTCCCTGTCTGCACGGCTTTTCCTTCAAAAATGCCGATTTCGCGGGGCATGGTGGCGCGCTTCTTTTCAATAGCGGCAATGGCATCTTCTACAGTAACGGTCTCCGGTTTTCGGCGGTCATCCACAGGATAGTAGGTGCCTTTATGGCTTACATAAACACCAAATTTGCCCTTGCCGACCAGCAGTGGGTGCTCTTCGTACTGCCCGATTTCGAGTTGGTTTTCGGCGGGGATATCCTGGTAATTTTCATTCACATGTTCCACCCATTTGGCCAGACGGCGGTCGAAGGCAGGAACAATCTGGGCGAAGTTTCTTTTTCCTTCTGCAATTTCGTCGAAGAGGTCCTCACATTTGGCCGTAAACTGGTAATCGACTACCTGGGCGAAGTTGCTCTCCATAAATTCGGTAAGGCGGATGCCTTTTTCCGTAGGAATGAGCTTGTTTTTATCGGAGCCGAGGGTTTCGGTTTTTTCGGAACGGGTAAGCTCGCCATTTTCAAGCGTGAGCAGGGCAGCGGTTAACTGTTTGCCTTCGGCATTGCCGGTTTTTACGTACTGGCGGTACATAATGGTGTTAAGAATGCTGGCATAGGTAGAAGGCCGGCCTATTTGTTTCTTTTCCAGCTCGGCTACCAGGGTGGCCTGATCGAACCGGCGGGGGGGCTTGGCATATACCTGGCGGGCTTCCAGCTTCAGCATTTCCAGTACTTCTCCCACCTCAACCGGCTGTATGGTATCTTCATCCTCTTCCTTATCGTCTTCTTCTTTTTCTTCCTGGTACACCTTCAGGTAACCGTCGTAGGTCATAATTTTAGCCTTGCTGGTGTAGAGGTCGTCGGGCTGTTCAGATTCAATACTGATGATGGTTTCGTCGAAGCGGGCAGCCTTCATTTGGCTGGCAAGTGCCCGGCGGTAAATAAGGTCGTAGAGGCGGCGCTCTTCCTCTGTATCGCCTGCCTGTGCATTATTCCAGTCTGTTGGGCGAATTGCTTCGTGCGCCTCCTGTGAGCCGGCCTTGCTTTTAAACTGGCGCTGTTCGAAGTAGTCGCCGCCGTACTGGTTGGTGATCTGTATTTTGGCCTCGGCAGTGGCCGATTCCGACAGGTTTTGGCTATCGGTACGCATATAAGTAATATGACCACCCTCGAAGAGCTTTTGCGCCACATCCATTACCCGCTTAACATTCATCTTCAGCTTTTTTACCCCATCCTGCTGCAGGGAGGACGTAGAGTAGGGCGGCTGCGGCAGCTTTTCTGCCGGTTTGGTCGTAATGTCGGTAACCCTGAATGTTTTAGAAACAGAGTTTTGCAGGTAGGAGTAAGCATCTTCTTCGGCCTGAAAGTAATCTTTCTTTTTGGCCTTTAGAGTATCGCCTTTAGTGGTTTTAAACCAGCCGTTGAGCTGGTAGTTAAAGCGGTCGGCAAAGGATAAAATCTGCTTTTCGCGCTCTACGCAAAGCCGGAGGGCGACAGACTGTACACGACCTGCTGAAAGGCCGCTTTCGAGCTTGCGCCAGAGTACCGGACTTATTTCGTAGCCCACCAGGCGGTCAATGGCACGGCGGGTTTCCTGTGCCGACACCAGGTTCAGGTCAATAGTACGGGGCGCCTCAATGGCCTTTAGCACCGCCCCCTTTGTAATTTCCTGAAAGCTTACCCGCTTGCTTGTTTTATAATTGAGCCCCAGGGCGGCACATAAATGGAAAGAAATGGCCTCGCCTTCGCGGTCGGGGTCAGTAGCAAGATATACATTTTCTTTGCCGGCTGCCTTTACCTTGTTCTGTAGGGCTGCTACCACTGATTTTTTGTCATCGTTCAGCTGATAGAGCATTTTATAGCCATTGGCTTTATCGATGGACAGGTTTTTGGCCGGCAGGTCGCGGATATGTCCAACGGAAGCCGCCACTTCCCAATCCTTGCCCAGTAAGGATTTTAGTTTTTTAATTTTGTTGGGAGACTCTACAATTAGTAAATTCATACGATAACATCACATAACCCGACTTACAAATATACTGATTTCTGCTCATCCAAGCTCCTGGCCAGAGCCAGTATTGCAGATAAATTACATGTAGTTCACGGGTTTGGCGGAGAGACTGAAATAAAGAGACTACAGGGGCAACAGGTTTTTATTCTTTTACTTCCGGTATTTAATTTTTGTACTTTTAACAGAAGTTTGTCTTCATCATTGGTGGTGCTGTAGGGTAATACTATATTAGTGTCCTGAAATTATTTACCTGAACAGTTCCCCTGCATGACTCTTATACAAGCAATTGTACTGGCTGTGATAGAAGGCCTAACGGAATTCCTGCCTATATCTTCCACCGGCCACATGATTTTAGCCTCGGCGGCTATGAAAATGCATGAGGAACCTTTTGTAAAAACTTTTGAGGTGGCCATTCAGCTTGGGGCTATTATGGCCATTGTGCTCCTCTATGCCAAGCGTTTTCTGCAAAGCTTAACAATTTACTTTAAGCTGAGTGCAGCATTTATTCCTACGGCTATAGCGGGTTTTCTCGCTTATGAGACCATAAAGTCTTATCTCTTCAACCCTACTGTTGTGGCCATTGCCCTTATTGTGGGTGGCATTATCCTGATATGGATTGATCGCAAAGTAGTCGCAAAAGATTCGGAGTATATCGACCTGGAAGATATATCCTATAAAAATGCCCTTTTCATAGGTCTGTTCCAGTGCCTTTCCATGATACCGGGAACTTCCCGCGCGGCTGCTACCATTATTGGAGGGGTTTTCAATGGCCTGGACAAGAAGCAGGCAACGGAATTTTCCTTTTTGCTGGCGGTGCCTACTATGATTGCAGCCACGGGTTATGATTTGTACAAAACACCGGCCGACTTAACCAGCCATGAATTTTTTCTTTTGGGAGTGGGCTTATTAGTGGCTTTCCTCTTTGCATGGCTGGCTGTAAAAATATTTTTAAAACTGGTGGAGAATTATGGATTTAAGCAGTTTGGCTACTATAGAATTATACTTGGAGTAGTATTTCTGCTCTTTATGGAGACATTCTAGGGTTATAGTTCAGAAGAGATTTGGTACACAATAAAAGCCAGCAGGTGTATTCCCGCTGGCTTTTTATTTCCTGCTTACGCAGGTGTTAAACGAGGTTTATTTTTACATATCGTCACCTTCCAGTACCTCATCCTCATCTTCAAGTATCCCTTCTTCTTCAAGGACTCCTTCTTCTTCATCAACACCTTCTTCTACTTCAACATCTTCCTCTTCTTCATTAAAGAGTTCTTCATCGTCGTACCAGGCGTCGTAGTTAGATTTGGTATATTCCCTATCGTTCAGGAATCCATCTTCGTCCTCATCCCAGGTGCTGAAAAGTCCGGTGTTAAATTCATCTTCACTGAATAATTCGTCATCATCAGTATCCCATTCATCATAGATACCGGCATCATCTAAACCTGCATTATACTCTTCAGTATCAATGATGTTATCATCATTGGTGTCCCACTCGCTGAAGTTGTCGCCGAAATCGTCTTCCCAGGCAGAATTACCTGCGGAATATTCATCATAGTCAAGTTCGCCATTCTCGTCTTCATCCCACTGGTCGAAAAGCCCGGTACTAAACTCATCGTTAGAGTAGAATCCGTCATCGTCAGTATCCCAGTCGTTAAAAATACCGTTATCTCCTAGGCTGGAGTCAAATTCGTTTTCATCCCACATTTCGTTTGCATCGGCATCCCATTCCGTAAATTCATCTACTTCTGTATCGGAAACCGGCTCATAGTCCTGTGCAAAGGTGGCGGTACCAAAGCAAAACAGAAAGGCAGTAGCTACTCCACCGAATACTTTCGCGGCAGACCATTTGCTTGTTTTTTGGTTATCTAAATTTTTCATTTCAAAAAAGTTTAAGTTCAATAAAAAAATTAACTACTTATATATACGGTAAAACGCAAGATTGTTACGAAAAGCTGCTGTTATTTGTTGCTTAAGGTATTGGTATGCAGACCGTTAGTTCATGGTTTGTATTCTTAAACAGAAAGTGAATTATTTATTCTAAAAAAGGAAAATCCGCCTCTGAAACACTGTTCAGAGGCGGATTAACTAAGACTTTCTACAAGCAGTGATATTTAAATCTTACTCATCTACTTCATTATATTCATCAAACTCCAGGTAACCATCTCCGTTTTGGTCCCAGCTGTTAAATATTCCCGTGTTTACCTCATCTTCTGTTAAATTGCCATCTCTGTCAACATCCCATTCATCAACAAGACCGGTTTCTCTCATTCCAGCTTCATACTCGGCAAGCTCTAACCTGTTGTCCTGGTTTAGGTCCCATTCAGTGAAGTTTTCAGCATAATCGTCTCTCCAGTCTCTGTAGCCTACGCGGTATTCGTCGCTCTCCAGATAGCCGTCATTATCATCATCCCATTCATCGAAATAGCTGCCATGGAATTCATTTTCGGAGAAAACCTCATCGTTACCCATATTCCACTCCTCGTACAGGCCTACATTTTCTACCCTGGATCTGAATTCCTCCGAATTCCAGCGCCGGTCGTTGTCTTTATCCCACTCATAAAAGGCTTCTTCGGTAACAGGAGTGATAGGATTCCCCTCCACTGCGCCCTCATCGTTCTCTATTTCTCCTTCTTCCACTTCTTCCACGTCATTTCCCAGGTTCTGGACGTCATCCCTTGCCCATTCCGGCTGCTCTTCCAGCCCTTTGTTTATTTCTGCAGTTTCCTCGGCAATGCTGTCGTCCTCATCTACTCCGCTGCCTGCATCGCAGGAAATAGCTCCCCAGGAGAAAAGGAAAATCGTAAAAAGAGTGCCAAGCTTTTGAAGAGAAAAAGGCTTACGGTTTTTTATTTTAAATGTTCTTATTTTCATAGTTTAAAAAGTTAATTCAGAAAATTAGTTTTATGCTATAGTATACGTTTCTGGACTACAGGGTTGCGTTAAAGCTGAAATGATTGAGGTGAAGACACCCTGGGGTAATGGAAGAACAAAAAAAAAGCCCCCATTCAGCTGGAGGCTTTTTTTTTATCTCTTTTCAGAGTTCAGTTAAAGTTCATAAGGATTATATACCCCAGAAGTTATAACCGATTGTGTTATATTCTTCATCGCTCAGGTAGCCATCATCATCGGCGTCCCAGGTTTCGAAAAGGCCACCTTCCAACTCGTCGTCGCTGTAAAGGCCATCACCATCTTCATCCCAGCCTTCGTAGAGGTCAGCTTCGTTAGTGCCTTCAAAGAACTCATCTTCGGCCAGCACACCATCTGCATCGGCATCCCATGCTTCGAATTCCTCTTCGTACTCACCGCCCCAGGCAGTATTCCAGGCAGAGTATTCTTCTTCATCAAGGAAACCATCATCGTTTTCATCATAAACTTCGAAAAGACCTGCGTCTACTTCGTCCTCTGAATATAAGCCGTCTGCATCTTCATCCCAACCTTCGTATAGACCAGCGTCATTGGCTACGGTTTCAAACTCATTATCATCCCAAAGTTCATCATCATTGGTATCCCACTCATTAAAATCACCCTCTGCTAATGCTTCGTCCTCGGCAAATGCCTCATCTTCAGCAAGTGGTTCCTCATATACTTCGTCTTCTGCTACTGCATTTTCTTCATTTGCGGGTCCGCAGGAAGCGGCGCCAAAAAGGAAAAGTCCGGCAGTTAGCAGGCTTCCGATGGTTTTGGTTGGAAGCAGAGAGCTTAATTTTGTTTCATTTGTCAGCTTTTTCATACGATAAAAATTTTGGTTCAACAAAAAAAATGTTTTAGTTATTATACGGCTGATAGCCATACAGTTACTATTAACCCGATAATTATTTTAATGTTTCAGGTGTAACAGTTTTTAGAGGCAGACTTTTAAATTCTAAGGTTTAGGGACTTTTTGGCCGCTTTTTCGCCTTATCACTCCTCTTCAGACTCGTGGCTTGTTTATACCGTTCCTGCGTTTAAGGGTTTCGCTTATCCAAGAAATTATTTGTATTTACCCGTTTGTCTGAGCCGATTTTTGCATGAATATGGGCAGATTATATTTATTAACTCCTCTATTTTTTTATCTTTGGACTTTTCAGTCTCCAATGGCCTCTTCTTCTATCAGAAGAAGGGTTCGATAGGAATAATTTTTAATTTTGGCGATAAACCCCCTGTAGCATGAGCGACGATAAACTGAATGAACGTAAATACACCTTCCCGACGAATAAGGAAAAATACGAACTGCTTAAAAAGAAAAATGAAGAAGCCCTGCAGGGCGGAGGTGCCGAGCGGATAGAAGCCCAGCACAAAAAGAATAAGCTTACGGCAAGGGAGCGAATCCATTTATTAATGGATGAAGGTTCTTTTGAGGAAATAGGCAAATTTGTGATGCACCGGGCCAAGGACTTTGGTTTAGATAAGCAGCACTACCTGGGCGATGGTGTAGTAACCGGCTATGGTACAATAAACGGGCGCCTGGTATATGTATTCTCTCAGGATTTTACTGTTTTCGGAGGCTCTCTTTCTGAAACCCATGCCGAAAAAATTGTTAAAATAATGGACCTGGCCATGAAGAATGGCGCACCGGTAATTGGCTTAAACGATTCCGGCGGAGCCCGTATACAGGAAGGGGTCGTGTCGCTTGGTGGTTATGCCGATATTTTTTACCGCAATACACTTGCCAGCGGTGTTATTCCGCAGATTTCGGCCGTAATGGGGCCCTGTGCAGGTGGAGCCGTATATAGCCCTGCTATTACCGACTTTATCATGATGGTGGAGAACTCTTCCTATATGTTTGTAACAGGGCCTAATGTGGTAAAAACCGTTACGCAGGAAGATGTTACAGCCGAAGAGCTGGGGGGTGCCAGCACGCACAGCAGCAAAAGTGGCGTCACCCATTTCAGCTGTGCCAATGAGGTGGAGTGTATTAATTACCTGAAGAAGCTCCTGAGCTATGTGCCGCAGAACTGCGAGGAAGATGCACCTATGCTGCCATACGAGCCAAAAGCCGACGAAAGCCGCCCGGCGCTGAATGACCTTATACCCGATAATCCTAACCAGCCTTACGACATGCGCGAAGTGGTGGAAGGGGTGGTCGATGAAGGAAGCTTCTTTGAGGTACATAAAAACTTTGCCGAAAATATAGTTGTAGGCTTTGCCCGCCTTGCCGGTCGCAGCATTGGTATTGTTGGGAATAACCCTGCTTCCCTGGCCGGTGTGCTCGATATACAGGCCAGCACTAAAGCAGCCCGCTTTGTACGCTTTTGCGATTGCTTTAATATACCCCTGCTGGTATTTGAAGATGTGCCGGGCTTTTTGCCGGGTACCGACCAGGAGTGGAATGCCATTATTACCAACGGAGCCAAGCTGCTCTATGCCTTTAGCGAAGCAACTGTTCCACGTGTTACTGTTATTACCCGCAAGGCATATGGCGGGGCCTATGATGTAATGAACTCCAAGCACATTGGGGCCGATATGAACTTTGCCTGGCCTATGGCCGAAATTGCCGTAATGGGAGCCAAAGGTGCAGCAGAAATTATTTTCCGTCGCGAGATTGCCGCTGCCGAAGACCCGGAGGCGAAGCTGCAGGAAAAGGTGGATGAGTATACTGTCAAGTTTGCAAATCCTTACAGGGCAGCACATCGTGGTTATGTCGATGAGGTAATTATGCCATCGGAAACCCGCGGCAAACTTATTAAAGCCTTTAAAATGCTGGAAAATAAAGCCGATAAGCTGCCCCGCAAAAAGCACGGCAATATTCCTCTTTAAGGAGATAAGAAACAGGAAAGCCTGGTATACCTATAGGGTGTATCAGGCTTTTTTTATCGCCAGGCTGCCCCGTTTTCTAAAAATGAGGGAGCACAGGATGAGGCTGAGCATGGCTGCTGAAAGTGTGCTGATAATTAGCTGGGCGGGCCCAAAAACGATTGGCAGGAACTCAAAGGAAGCAATGGTGCCGCCTGCCATAAAAATGGAGAGCAGGCTGAAAAACTCTACCTTCTCCCGAAAGCGCAGGATTCTATAGCCTGGCAGCGGAACGTTGGTTCGCAGGAGCAGGTACAAAATAAGTAACATGCCGACGGCTGAAAAAGCTTTTTCCAGTGTGTAGAAAGGGTGTTCTCCGAGTGCTCCCATCATCAGGGGCAAATCCCTCCGGCTCCCCAGTTGTTCAAGCCGTTGAAAGGTATCCATCATAGCAGCCGGACTGGTAACAGTATCAAGTACGAGATGAGAAACGGCTCCAACTATCACCGAAAGGATGTATATCCATGGGTGCCGCTTAAGGTAGTGTAAAAAATCAAAAGTAAGGAAACCCGACAGTCGCCGATCGAAGGGGGAGGGGAGATGGCGGATTAATGGATTCCGCACCAACAGGTGAAAGAGCAGGCCAAGTACAATGGACATGGGTAAGTCGAAAATAAACACCCCTAAAATAGTTTCTCCGATAGGGTTAGCGGTCCCCTGTACCAGCAGGAAGTATTCAAAGTCAGGCGTAATGCTGCCTGTTACCAACCCTGTGAGCGAGAACCAGCGGGCATTCATTTTCTTTAACGGCAGCACAATGGCCGGGTGTGCGAAGGTAAATGGCATAGCTTAAAAAGTGTAAACAATTGCTCCTGATATACATTGACTGTAGTACGGAACTGATAAAATTAAGATATGGAAAAAAACATTGAATTTCTTTATAAATACCTGAACAACACATCTCCTACCGGTTTTGAAAAGTCAGGCCAGCAAATTTGGCTCGACTATTTAAGGCCCCATGTCGATGAGTGGTTTTCTGATACTTACGGTACCGCAGTCGGTGTCATTAACCCACAGGCTAAGTATAAAGTAGTAATCGAGGCCCATGCCGATGAAATCAGCTGGTTTGTAAATTACATTACCGACGATGGCTATATTTATGTCCGGCGTAATGGCGGCTCCGATTACCAGATTGCCCCCTCCAAACGGGTGGATTTCCATACCCGTAAAGGGCTGGTAAAGGGCGTGTTTGGCTGGCCGGCTGTGCATGTTCGCCATGATGAAAAAGACCTTAAACCCACCAGTAAAAATATCTTTATCGATGTTGGCTGCAGCAGCAAAGACGAAGTGGAAGCCCTTGGCATCCATCCCGGTACGGTTGTTACCTTCGACGATGAGCTGATTGAGCTAAACGGTCGCTACTGGTCCGGCAGGGCGCTTGACAACCGCATTGGCGGCTATATGATTGCCGAAGCCACCCGCAGGTTAAAGGAACAAGGGGTAAAGCTGCCCTTTGGCTTATATGTAGTAAATGCGGTGCAGGAAGAAGTAGGTCTTCGCGGAGCGCAGATGATTGCCCAGCGGATTAAGCCTGATGTAGCCATTGTAACCGATGTGTGCCACGATACCAATTCGCCTCTTTACAACAAAGTAGTAAGCGGTAACCAGAAGGCGGGGCTTGGGCCGGTACTTACTTATGGACCGGCAGTGCACAACAACCTGCTCGATATGATTATCGAAAATGCGCAGCGGGCCGAAATTCCTTTTCAGCGGGCATCTGCCAGCCGCGCCACCGGTACCGATACCGATGCTTTTGCCTACAGCAACGAAGGTGTCGCCTCTGCCCTCATTAGCCTGCCACTTAAGTATATGCACACCACAGTGGAAATGGTGCATAAAGAAGATGTGGAGAACGTGATTAAGCTGATGATGGAATTTCTGCAGCACCTGCCCGAAGGACACGATTTCAGATATTTTAAATAAAGCTTTAGATGTGAGAAATGAGACTGGAGACATTAGAAAGAAAGGTTTAGTTTTTTGCGTCTCCTGTCTCAGGTCTCCCATCTCTAATCTAAAAAAAGATGCCCCTCTATACCGACCAGATGCAGCGCAAAGTAGAAGTGCCGGACCGCCCACGGCGTATTATATCGTTGGTGCCCAGCCAAACCGAATTGCTTTATAGCTTTGGACTTGAGCAGGAAGTGGTGGGGCTTACTAAATTTTGTGTACACCCGGCCCACCTGCGCAAGGAAAAACAGGTAATTGGCGGCACTAAAAACTTTCATTTCGACAGAATACGGGCCCTTCGGCCTGATTTGATCATTGGCAATAAAGAAGAAAACTACCAGGAAGGAATAGAAGAACTGGAAAAGGAATTCCCGGTGTGGATGAGCGATATTTTTACCCTTGAAGATGCCCTGCAAATGGTTACTCAGCTAGGGGAGATAACAGGCAGAGCCGAAAGGGGAGCTGCACTGGCACAGGAGGTTAATGATAAATTCAACAACCTCCAGGCGATATCACCCCTTAGCTGCCTGTACTTTATCTGGCGAAAGCCTTATATGGTAGCAGGTGGAAATACCTTTATTGACGAAATGCTGCAGCGTTGCGGCTTTGCCAATGTACTCAAGGAGCAGGAGCGATACCCGGAGCTTTCTGCCGAAGATATCCGACAGCTAAATCCGCGCCTGATCCTGCTTTCCTCCGAACCATACCCTTTCGGAGAGAAGCATGTTCAGGAGTTCAGGGACCTATGTCCGGGTGCCGTAATCATGACAGTCGATGGAGAGATGTTCAGCTGGTATGGCAGCCGCTTATTAAAGGCAGTGCCGTATTTTAAGCAGCTACAGCAGGAGATTTCCTCAGCCCTCCACCTGTAGACTAAAACCGGCCTCTTCCATATTCTGCCAGAAGCGCGGGTATGACTTCCTTACTACATCCGGCTCTTCTATTACCAATGGCAGTTGGGTCGCTAATGGGGCGAAGGCCATGGCCATTCGATGGTCGTCGTAGGTGTGGATACGGATCGCTCCTTCCGGCATTTTATCTGTTGGGTGTAACTCCCATTTACCTTCTTCCGCTTCTATGAGGCGTGCATTTATTTTTGCTAACTCGGTCTGCAGTGCAGCAATACGGTCGGTTTCTTTAATCCGCAGGCTTTCCAGGCCGGTAAAATAGCCTTTGATGCCCTTGGCAGCACAGGCCACTGCCACCGTCTGAGCCAGGTCAGGGCAGTGGGTAAAATCTACTGAAATTTCACCGGCAGCTTCCTTTTTAAACAAATGAAGCATACTGCCTTCCCACCGGTAGCCAACCCCTGCTTTCTCCATGATTTCAAGGATACGGATATCGCCCTGCAGCGAATCGGGACGAAGGCCGAGGAGGCTTATCTCAGCCTCTTCAGCCAGGGCGGTAAAGCTGAGCCAATAGCTCGCACCCGACCAGTCCGATTCAATGGTATAGCTTTCCGTTTTATAGCTCTGGCCGGGTTTTACCCTAATAATGTTACCGTTCCACTCCGCCTCTATACCAAAGCGGGTCATGAGCTGGAGAGTCATGTCTATATAAGGGCGGCTGCCGATTTTTCTTTCCAGCTGCAGCTCGAGGCCTTGGGAGAGAGCAGGGGCTATCATGAGCAGGGCCGAAATGTACTGGCTGCTTACATCGCCTCTTATGCTAAGCCTTTTTATTTTTTGCTCAAAAGGGCCGCTGATATGGAGAGGAGGGTATCCTTCCCTGGCGGTATAGTCTACCTGTGCTCCGAGTAAGCGGAGGGCATCGACCAGCAGGCCTATAGGGCGTTGCTGCATTCGTTCAGTCCCGGTCATGATCTTTTCCTGCCCGTTTACGGCAAAAAAAGCAGTAAGAAAACGCATAGTGGTGCCGGCATCCAATACATCCATTACCCGTTCATCCGATTGCAGGAGCCGCTGCATGGTTTGGGTGTCGCGGGCTTCAGAAATATTGTGGAGTTCGGCGCCACCGGGACAAAGTGCCGCAATAATAAGTGCCCGGTTACTTTCACTTTTAGAGGCCGGTAAAGAAATGGCCGCAGGGCGAATATTTTTTTGCAGGTTAATACGTACTATAGGAGTAAACATGGAGTAATGGTTTAGCAAAGTAAGGAGCTGTGATTTAACTTTTTACTGAATCTTTGAACTTCCTTCTTACTTTTACGTAAATTAAGCGTTGGCAATCCGTCAAAACAAGTTTGCATCCAAACCGTTAAGTAGATTAAATAATTTTTATTCCTTAATCCTCAATTCTTATGAATAATTCAGACAAATCACTTTTTGCCTTTTTAGCTGGTACTGCAGCAGGCATTGCTATTGGAATGCTAATGGCTCCCGACAGCGGACGAATGACCAGAGATAAGCTAAGCCGCCAGGCCGATGCACTGGTAAATGACCTTGAAGACCAGTGGGAAGTGGGCTTTGAAAAGATCAGAGACCTTACCAACAGCGCCCTGGCCGAGGCTGAGAGACTCAGAGAGCGTGGTGAGCGCGAAATAGACGATTTAAAAGGCTAATCTGCTTTAGCACATACTTACCAACTGCTTTAGGCTGGATAATTAATTTATCCAGCCTTTTTTATTGTACCATTGGAAGGCTTCTTCTATATCTTTCCGGCTAATAGCAACATCGTACACTGCTTTCCCTACCTGGCTTAAAAGGGTACAGTGAATAATGCCTCTTTCATTCTTTTTGTCCTGCAGAGCAAGGCTGATCAGCTGCTCAAAAGCGCTTTCGGGAATAGAGGCTAAAGGAAAAATTTCGCTGATATAGCTGCAGCAGTTCTGCAGTTCCTCAGCAGATAGGCCGGTTTTTAAGTAAGAAAGGTATGCTTCGGCCACCATGCCAATGGCCACCGCTTCCCCATGGAGGAGTTTGGGGCCGTTCTCCAGAAAATAGCTTTCGACCGCATGGCCGATGGTATGGCCGAAATTAAGGATTTTGCGCAATCCCTTTTCCCTCGGGTCGGCTAAGGTAATCTGCTGCTTTAAGCCTATGCTGTGCCTGATGATTTGCTGCCAGTCTTGTTGCTGCCAGTCCTTCTCCTGCAGTTGCTGCCAGTGATGGGCATCGGCAATAAGGGCATGTTTTACTACCTCTGCATAGCCAGACCGTAGCTCCTGCAGCGGCAGCGTGCTTAAAAAATCAGCATCGATTAATACCGCCTCTGCTTCCTGGAAAAGCCCGATATGATTTTTGAACCCCATAAAATCAATGCCCAGCTTTCCGCCCACGCTGGCATCGACCTGCGAGAGGAGAGTGGTAGGGATATTGATAAAGCGGATTCCTCTTTTATAGGTAGCTGCACAAAAGCCCCCCATATCGGTTAGCACGCCCCCGCCAAGGTTGATAAGAATGCCTTTCCGGTCGAAGCCGGTACTGGTAAGCGCTTCCCAGATGTGGGAACAGCTTTGCAGGTTTTTATTTTCCTCTCCACTTTGGATTTCAATGGAGGTAAATGACTCTGGTAATGCCCGCTTTATTTTAGGAAGGCAATGTCGGCTGGTATGCTCATCGGTGAGGACAGCCAGTTGCGAAAAGTCCAACTCCAGCAAAAGCTTTTGCAGTGCTTCCGGCGCTGGTAAATGGGTGTGGATGCTCGAAGGAAGATTCAATATTTTTCCTTTTTGTTGTTAAGAATGTTCGTCTGCATTTTAATGGAGGCCTGATGGACCAACTTATACAGTTCTTTTATAAATGATTTCTTCAGGCCAAACTTTTTTCCCCATTGCGGGCGACTTTCAAAAATCTCGTTCCAGCGCTTCAGGTCCAGGATGGCAATATTATGGTTTCGCTTATACTCGCCAATTCGCCCGACCAGTTCCATACGCCGGTGGAGCGCCTCCAGGATTTCCCGGTCAGCCTGGTCAATCTGGTCGCGGATTTCCTCCAGCTTATCAGCAAACTCCGGGTGCTGACTGGCCGGGTCGCGCTTCCGCAGGCGCGATAGAATTTCCTGTAGCTGAGCAGGACTTACCTGCTGTTTGGCGTCGCTCCAGGCTTCAGCAGGAGTCGGGTGCGTTTCAATCATAAGCCCGTCGTAATCCAGGTCCAGGGCCATTTGAGAGATGCCTTCGATCATAAGGCTATCGCCCCCAATATGGCTGGGGTCGCAAATAAGAGGCAGGTCCGGCATAAGCCGTTTGAGTTCAATTGGAATTTGCCAGGCAGGAATGTTGCGGTAGCGGCTTTCAGCAAAAGAAGAGAAACCCCGGTGAATGGCCCCCAGCTTGTCGATGCCTCTGCCTTTTAGCCGCTCAAAGGCACCCATCCAGAGCGAGAGGTCGGGGTTAATGGGGTTCTTAACCAGCACTGGTTTATCAGTTCCCTGCAGGGCATCGGCAATTTCCTGTACGGTAAAAGGGTTAACAGTAGAGCGGGCGCCAATCCAGAGGACGTCTATATCGTACTGAAGGGCAGCTTCTACATGCAGTGGATTGGCCACCTCTATTGCAAAGGCAAGTCCTGTTTCTTTTTTTATCTCCTGTATCCATTTCAGGGCTTCTACGCCTACTCCTTCAAAGCTGTTGGGGCGGGTGCGTGGTTTCCACACTCCTGCCCGCACCAGCTTAATGCCAAGCTGCTGAACAGCCAGGGCAGTCGTGCGAAGCTGCTCCGGCGTTTCGGCACTGCAGGGGCCTGCAATGTACAGCGGCTGCTGACCATAAGCTGTTATCCAGTTCTTATTCATTTTGCTCTATCTGCTTATAAGGGTAAAGGTACACTAAACCACCCGAATTACCACCCTCTGCAAGAGCGGAAACACCCTCTGTTTGCTGTAAAGAGCCAGGGGATAATATTTCCCAGGCAGCAGTTTTAAAATCCAATACTTGTACATATACTTGCCGGAAATTCGCCTGGATTTACACATGTTGTAAATCCTTTGAACGAGCCGGATACAAGACAAGCCCCCGACAAATGTGTCATTAGTTGTGCAGGAACTTATCCGGAAGTGCGCCGTATACACAATCGATTGCATGACTATGGAAGGAACAGTATTGACACATATACCCGAAAAACCGCTGTCTTTCGAAGACACCGCAGTAGCATTTGCCTCACAATCTGACCTGGCTTTGCGCAAGAAATACCTGATTTTTGCTGCCATGAACAGCAATTTGCTGACTAATGTTGGTACTGTTTTGCTGAAGCAGGCGCTTAACCTCCACCTGCCGGTAAAAGGGCTGATAAAGGAAACTATTTTTGAGCAGTTTTGCGGGGGAGAAACCATAGAAGACAGTGAGAAAACCATTCAGGAACTGGCCCAGTCGAATATAGGGACGATACTTGATTATTCGGTGGAGGGAGAGGAGAATGAAAAAGCCTTTGAGGCGACTACCAGGGAAATCCTTCGTACAGTAGAGAAAGCCCGCACCACCCCTACTATTCCTTTTTGTGTTTTTAAAGTCACCGGTATTGCCCGCTTTAGTTTATTAGAAAAAGTGCAGCGGGGCGATAAGCTATCGGAAACCGAACAGCAAAGTTTTGATCAGGTAAAAGAAAGGGTAGATCGTATCTGCAAAGCAGCCCACGATGCCAATACCAGAGTTTTTATTGACGGGGAAGAAACCTGGATTCAGGACGTAATCGATCAGCTGGCCCTGGAGATGATGAAAAGGTATAATGGAGAACGGCCGGTGGTGTACAATACTTACCAGATGTACCGGGTAGATGGTCTGCAGCTCCTCCGGAATGCCCTCCACTTTGCAGTTACCCACCAGGTATGGCTGGGTGCTAAGCTGGTGCGGGGAGCCTATATGGAAAAGGAGAGAGATCGGGCGGAAGAAAAAGGTTATCCGGATCCGATCAATCCGAATAAAGAAATGACCGACGACCTCTTTAACCAGGGCTTAAAATTTTGCCTCGACCATAAGCAGCGAATCGGCATGTGCTGCGGTTCGCACAACGACTACAGCAATTATTACCTTACCATGCTCATGGAGAAGCATGGTGTGCATAAAGAAGATCCCCGCTTTTTCTTCGCCCAGCTTTACGGTATGAGCGATAATATGTCCTATGCCCTTGCTGCTCACGGGTACAATGTGGCTAAGTATGTTCCTTATGGTCCTGTAAAGCATGTAATGCCCTACCTGATTCGCCGTGCGCAGGAAAATACAGCTATGGCAGGCCAAAGCAGCCGGGAGTTTAACCTGGTGAGGCGCGAAATGAACCGCAGAGGAATAAAACTCCTGTAAAGGAATAAAGGTATCTTTTTAGTGCGCCTCCTTTTCTTTTTATAGAAGAAGATGAGGCGCTTTATTTTGTCCATTCCGCAATTAGCCGTTCCCCTGCATAAAATTACCATGATTAATTACTAAATTTGCACCAAATTTTATTTGCAGGTAATTTGCCTGTACGACTCTAATAACAGAAGACGGTCTTATGCAGCATTTAAGCGAACAGGAACTCAGGCGGCGCGAAGAAATGGAAGCGCTTCGTGAGCTGGGGATTAACCCTTATCCTTCCGAAACCTTCGAGGTAAACGTAACGGCGAAGGATATTGAAACCAATTACGAAAAGCGAAAAACAGACTATAAAAACATATCCATTGCCGGCCGTATCATGAGCAAGCGCATTATGGGTTCTGCCTCTTTTGCCGAACTGCAGGACTCCACCGGCCGTATTCAGCTTTATGTTCGCCGCGACGACATTTGCCCTGATGAAGATAAGACGATGTACAATACGGTTTTCAAAAAGCTGTTAGACATTGGCGACTTTATTGGTGTAAAAGGTTACGTATTTACCACCCAAACCGGAGAAATTTCCATCCACGTTACGGAGCTGAAAATACTGAGCAAATCGCTCCGTCCATTGCCTATCGTTAAAGAGCGGGAAGATGAGCAGGGTAATGTTGTGCGCTACGATGCATTCGACGATCCGGAGCAGCGTTACCGCCAGCGCTATGTCGATATGGTTGTGAATCCTCACGTGCGGGAAACCTTCCGGAAGCGCTCTCAGCTGGTGCAGTCGATGCGCTCTTACCTGAATGAGCGCGGGTACCTGGAGGTCGAAACCCCTATTTTGCAGCCACTCTATGGTGGTGCCGCTGCCCGTCCCTTTAAAACCCACCACAATACGCTCGACATGACTCTGTACCTGCGTATTGCCAATGAGCTTTACCTGAAAAGGCTGATTGTAGGCGGATACGATGGTGTATATGAGTTTGCCAAAGACTTCCGTAACGAGGGGATGAGCCGCTTCCACAATCCTGAGTTTACCCAGGTAGAGCTGTATGTAGCCTATAAAGACTATAACTGGATGATGAACCTGGTAGAGGAAATGGTGGAGAAAGTTTCCCTTGACCTGCATGGAACTACTGAGGTAAAGGTTGGTCAGCATACCATCAACTTCCAGCGCCCATGGAAACGCTTTACCATGTTCGAAGCCATTGAGCATTTTACAGGAATCGATATCTCTGAAATGGACGAGGCCCAGCTGCGCGAAACCTGCCAAAAGCTGGATGTACCGGTGGATGAAACCATGGGTAAAGGTAAGCTGATTGACGAAATTTTCGGCGAGAAATGTGAGGCCCAGCTGATTCAGCCAACTTTTATTACCGATTACCCTGTGGAGATGTCGCCGCTTGCCAAGCGCCACCGCAGCAAAGAAGGTCTGGTTGAACGTTTCGAGGCTATCTGTAACGGTAAGGAAATCTGTAATGCCTTCTCTGAGCTGAATGATCCTATCGATCAGCGCAGGCGCTTCGAAGAGCAGCTGGAGCTGGGCAAGCGGGGCGATGAAGAAGCCATGGTGCTCGACGAGGACTTCCTGCGGGCTATTGAATATGGAATGCCGCCAACAGCAGGTTTGGGTATTGGCATCGACCGCCTGAGCATGATCATGACCAACTCCAATTCTATTCAGGATGTGCTCTTCTTCCCGCAGATGCGCCCGGAGAAGAAAGTGAAATATGCCACTGAGCAGGATTATAAAGACCAGGGCATTCGTGAGGAGCTGATTCCGATTCTGCAGGAATTGAAAATCCTGACGATTGAGCAGCTGAAGCACAGCACTCCTACGAAACTTTTCAATGATATTTGCGGCACCCGCAAAAAGATGAAGCTAAAGGAGGTGAAGAACCCTACGCTTGAAGAGGTAGAAAGCTGGATTTACGAAAAAGAGTAGAAGTAACGGTTTTTAACAAAAGAGGCTGCCCGAAAAGGTAGCCTCTTTTATTTTCGTGAGCTGAGACGGACGGTCTATTCTACAGAAAAAGTTTTCTCTCCGGTAATAAATCTGCCATCGGCTGTTATGCCTTCAATCAGCAGGATATACTCTTCTTTTTCATCCGAGGTAAAAAATTTAATCTCAGCCTCTCCATTTTCATCAATAAAGATATCCGGGTTCCAGTAGAGGGTACTGCGGAAATCGGGTTTGGCGTGCGAAGGGTCATCTTTATGGTAATTGGGAGTATAAAATTCCCGTGCCAGGTAATAGCCGGGATACTTAAAGGTAATGATGCCTGGTACATCTTCATTGATAGGCTGTTGGCCTACGCCACGCTTTGTATAAACGGCAATTATCCCATTACTTCCTCTTGAGCCGAAAGCAGCTGTTTTAGCTCCCTTCACTACATCTATATAAGCAATATCATGGCCAAAAATAGTGTTCATCACCTGAGGTTCAACCGGCATACCATCTAACAGGAACAGAGCATCGTTGGCACCAGCGCGAAAGCTTCCGGGGCCTCTTATTACTGCTGTTCTGCCTGCTCCATTTGTTGTTACAAAAACGCCCGGTACCCTTCCCTGAATAATATCGAATACATTCATAGCAGAGAAGCCGGGAGGCATAGAATCCATTAGAAGTCTGCCTGATGGTTCACGATAAAAACTTCCACTATGTTCAAATACGCTCTCTTCGCGCGCTCTTTCCGATTCAACTGAAACCTCATCTAACAGAATTACTCGCCTATCCGGACTATATACAGAGTCGATTTCCTGTATTTTTGCCATTTTCTGCTGGTACTGCTTATATGCAGAATAATTGATGGTTTTTTTTACAGTGTTTACAGAAAGTTTCGGAGGAGCTATATTCAAGTCTTTTCCGGAATCAATTTCTATATGGAAATTATCATTTCCTTCACGATCCTTCTTTCTTATTCTGTCGGCCTGTACAATAAAGGTAACGGTATCTGTAAAATGGAGTTCATTGAAAGAAAATTGTCCATCTTTAGTAGTTGTATCGGTTTTGCTGAAAAGAAAATTCTCCATGGTTCGCAGTTCAACAATTCCTTCCGTTTTCTTGTCCTGCCGGGAATAATTGAACAGCTGACCGTTAACGGTGAAACCTTTTTCAGGAAGGATAGAAGGTGCTTTCAGTTTTTCTTCAAGGACCTCTTTCCATGCGAATCTTCTCCAGCCATGAGTTAGCATAAGGAGGTCCAGGAGATAATGTCTGTCCTTATTTTGAGGGTTAAAATAATAATCAGGATTTTCAATCTTACCTCTTAAGTCAGAAGTTAAAAGAAAGAAGCTTCTGATATTGCCGTTTTTCCTAAATTTTTTCAAGAGGGATTCTTCTACTACTGTGGCCGAAACATTACCAATCGGCGTTTCTCCTCTTTTATTCTGGAGCTTGAGTTGAAAGCCTGCTTCCTCTCGTGTATCGTAGGTTGGCTGGTCTGTGGCTATGCTGAGGGAAAGCTGGTGCAATGGATTATCAATAAAAACCAGCCTTTCTCTCTGCGGGATTCCTTCTTTATTGAAAAGAGTAAAGTGCGCAATACCAGAAGACAGGCTATCTGTTGGAATGGCGGCATAAATTTCTTTTGCACCTTTTTCACCTGTTATGGTAGCAAAGGTATTACCTCTGATATGTCCCAGTACAAACGCACCCTCTAATTCATCCGGGTTTGTATGGGAAGCATTAAGATATATTCTGTTATTGTGGCTACGGATATTTATTCCAAAGCCACTCTCTTTGGTGTTCGGGAGTTGAAAGGAGTAGTCTTTTCCATTGTAGGTAACAATGGCTGAGTAAGGTACTTCTCCCGGAGTGGGTTTGAGCTGAATTTCTCCCAAGCCAAATTTGTAAGTACTGAATTCACCAATAACCTCTCCACTGTTATTAACAATATTCCCTTCCACATCTATTCCCTCTCCACTTTCATTTACTGCTTTTATGGCAATTCTATTTTGCAGGCCGTTTACTACTTCTCCACCCTCGGCAAAAAAGTGAAGGTTCAGTTGAGCAGGCAGGGCCTCAATATTTTCTGAACTTGTAAGAGGTGGAAGCTTTTTCGTTGCAGGTTGAGAGGGAAGGGCTTTAATAATTGTAATATCTTTCGTGTATGGGTGAGGAAGACCTTCATTTAGCATATAGCGGGTATAGGCTCTTATGGAATAAGATCCGGCAGCTAAAGAATCCGGGAGAGCAATATCGCCCTTACCTACTCCCTCGGCAACGAAAATATTGCGCTTCGAAATCAGGTTTTGGTCAGGGCCAAGCAGCTCTACATAAAGAATTGTGCTTAGCGAGCCGGGAAGAAGGGTGCTGCCATCGGTTAAATAGGCCTTGAACCAAATTGTTTCTCCAGGACTGTAAATACTTTTATCGGTATGGAGGTAAGCTTTTTCTGTAGGCCGCGCCTGCTGGTAAGACAGGAGCTTTTCATGAACCTCATCAGCAACAGGAGGTGTGTTTTGGCCAAAAAGTGAAAAACTGGAAAATGCCAGGAAAAAGTAAAGGGGGAAGAGCTGTTTCATAATTTTATAATTTTGATGTTAAAATTATAACAAAAGCAATAACCATGCCCCTTCACTTCCTTCACATGGATTTTTTGTTATTTTATATCCAATAAATACAAAATCCATTGATTGTCAGTTGGTTATTGTTTTTGTAATTATTTAAAAGAAGAGTATAAATAGGAAGGGTTGTTTAGAGTTATCAGCTTTTCCGTTAAGAGTATCTATTTACAATAATCTTTTGGACTGTACAATATTCCAAAGCATAAACTATGCTAATAATGACTTGTATTGCTCCAATAAACAGGTTCAGACGGTGAAGCTTCTGCTGGAATGGGCAGGTTGAGGAGTTATTTTACCTGAAAGCTTTTCTCTCCGGTAATAAATCTGCCATCGGCTGTTATGCCTTCAATCAGCAGGATGTACTCTTCTTTTTCATCCGAGGTAAAAAATTTAATCTCAGCCTCTCCATCCTCATCAATAAAGATATCCGGGTTCCAGTAGAGGGTACTGCGGAAATCGGGCTTGGCGTGCGAAGGGTCATCTTTATGGTAATTGGGAGTATAAAATTCCCGTGCCAGGTAATAGCCAGGGTGCTTAAAATTAATAATTCCGGGCACCTCTTTTTTGACATTTACATCATCGGAATGCCTGCGGGTATATACAGCAATGACTGTATTATTTCCCCTAAGCCCATATATGGCAGTTTTTCCTTCTCTTACTATATCCACAAACGCAATATAAGAGGGAGGAATCATGCTGATGATAGAATGATCCACAAGCATTCCATCCAGCACAAATACAGGTACAGTATTTCTAATAAGTACAGACTTCTGGAGCCCTGTTCCTACTATTTTGACTCCCGGCATACTGCCCTGAAGCATATCAAATACATCACGAAAGGCGGTGGAGGAGGATATTGAATCAGGGATTAATCTTTTGGTGGGGTGGTGGTACATCATACCGGGTCGGTCGAAAGGATCATCCTTCTTCTCTTTTTTAGCGTCAACAGCTACTTCTTCCAGTAATACGGTTCCTTCTTCCAAAGCATAGGCAGCATCAATTTCTTTTATCTTGCTGATTTTATCCTGGTATTCTCCTGCTACTGGACTTTCCTGTAAGGAAGGATTTCTGGTGGGGATGGAGGAGGTGCGTTCCTTCCTGAGAGGATGGATACCTGCTGAATCTACAGCAATATAGATCGCATCATTTCCTTTATTGTTCTTTTTTCCTGCCTTATCTGCCTGCAGGATAACAGTAACGGTATCCATGAAGTGCAGTCCTTGAAAAGAAAATTTCCCATCTTCTGAAGTAGTATCTGACTTGCTGAAAAGTAAATCCTCCATGGGCCGGAGCTGTACAATTCCTTCCTGTTCCTTTTCCCGGCGGTAATATTTAAACAGTTGCCCATTAATGGTAAAGCCGACTTCCGGCAGGATGGCAGGGGAGGTAGCCGGAGCTTCCAGTACCTCTTTCCAGGTGAATTTTCTCCAGCCATGGGTAAGCATCAGCAGGTCGAGGAGGTATAGCCTGTCTTTATTTGCCGGGTTAAAATAATAAGCAGGGTTTTCAATGGTCCCCTTCATGTCAGAAGAGAGCAGAAAGAAACTCCTGATGTTATCGGGCTTGTTCCCTCCCTCTTCCAGCAGGGATTTATCAATTATTGTAGCCGAAACATTTCCACTGATGGCCTCACCCCTATGGTCGCGGAGGTGGAGCTGAAAGTTTGCTTCTTCACGGGTATCATAGCTTTGCTGGTCTGTTTTGACAGATAGCCTTGTACGCTTATCTGGGTGGCTGATAAAAACCAGCCTTTCCCTCTGGGGAATGCCTTCTTTATTAAAGAGTGTAAAATGGGCAATGCCAGGCGGGAGGCTGTCGGTAGGGAGGGCGGCATAAATTTCTTTCGCCCCCGGCTCAGCTTCTATGGTAGTAAAAACCCTTCCCCTGATGTGTCCAAGAATATAAGCTCCCTTGATATCTTCCGGATCTGTATGCACCGCTTTAATATAAATTTTATTGCTGTGAGTACGGGCACTCAATGTAGAACCACTGTCTTTTACTTCCGGGAGCATAAAGTAGAAGTTTGTTCCCTTATAATTAACAACTGCAGAATAGGGGGCGTCGGCCAAGGAAGGTTGTAGCAACACATCCCCTAAGCCAAACTTATAGGTATTGAACCAGCTGGTGGTATCACCCCTGTTATTGATGATTTTGCCTTTTATATCAAGACTTTCACCAGCTCCACTCCCTGCTTTAATTCCCATGCGGTTTTGTAGTCCGTTTACCAGCTCACCACCTTCAGGGAAAAATTGAAGCTGTAGGGGCGAAGGCAGTGCAGGAGTTGTAGTGGTATTTTGTTGAAGCTGGATTGTTTCCACTGCTGCCAGGGCAGGAGGTTCATTTTCTCCTACAATATGGATGGGCTCATTAAAAATAAAGGCGGTGTCATTATTCAACATATAGCGGGTGTATGCCTTTATGTGATAAACACCTGTTGCCAGGGAATCAGGAAGTTCAATATCTCCTTTCCCTACTCCTCCGGCAACAAAAATATTACGTTTTGCAATCAGAGTTTGCAGAGGGCTCCATAGTTCAACATATAGAAGGGTGCTTAGGGAGCCGGGGAGGTGAATGCTCCCATCGACCATGTATGCTTTAAACCAAATGGTTTCTGAAGGAGCATAAATATTTTTATCAAGGTGGAGATAAACTTTCTCCGACGGATGGTGCTGTTGGTATGTCTGGAGCTTCTTAGATGCGGTATCTGGCGGGGAAGAGTGTGATTGTGCAGAAATATTAGGGGTAAAAAGAATAAGTAGAAGGCAGAAGAGATAAAAGAATTTCATGTTCCCGGCTTTAACGATAAAAGCATAAAAGTAACAATAATCATGCCTTTTTCATTATATTATTCTCTAATTTATTGTTTTAAGCCAACTTTTAGATTTTAAAACAGCTAAGGTTTAACATAAAGAAGAGAACACTGTCTCCTTTGGCATCAGACTCTTCCTTCAATCAGCTTTTTATATTAAGGGCGAAGATATTTATCCGCCACCACTGATAGCTGTTCTTGCCATTATTTCAAATTGCTCCTTTAATCTCCCTTCCTATGCCCCAGCAGCCAGCTGTAAATATCCGGGTTTGTATAAGTGGGGGTCCAGGAGTCGTGGAAAGCGTCGGGATAGATGGTGACTTTAGGATGTCCTCCGGCTGCTCTTATCGCCTCCACCATCTGCAGGGTTTCTTCTACCGGAACAATATTATCTTTCTGTCCATGGAAGGCCCAGGTAGGCATTTTAATCAGGTTTTTTGCTTTTGAAGGCTCCCCGCCCCCACAAACAGGAATAATGGCTGCGAATTTCTCCGGGTGAGCCGCTGCCCAGTACCAGGTTCCGTAGCCTCCCATGCTCAGGCCTGTCAGGTATACTCTTGATTCATCGGCATCTACCTCTGCAAGTACTTTTTCGTACCAATCATTGAGTAAAGGGATGGTCCAGTATTCCCCGGCTGGGCATTGCGGATACGCCACGATAAAAGGAAAGTCTTTCCTGCCTCTTAAAAAGTCCGGAATGCCCTGGAGTCGAACATTGGACATATTGCTGCCTCTTTCTCCTGCACCATGCAAGAAGAGAATGAGGGGCCACTTTTTACCTGGCTGAAGGTGGTAGTTTCCGGGATAAAATATTTCGTAAGGATAGCCTGCCATATTCGTTTCGCTTTTGTTAGTACCTTACCATACGCGCATATGTGCGCCAGGTTCTATGGTATAATGAGAGGCAACTGAAGAGGCAGTTTAGCCTAAGGAAGATAGTGGCAAAAAAAAGAGGCGGCCCAAAGTTGAATCCGGCTGCCTCTTTAATGGTTAATTTGAATCTGGTTTTTCAAGCTACGAGTAATCCTCTTACCTGTTTATTCACCAGTGAAGCATAGTAGCCATTGCTCATCATAAGCTCCTGATGCCTGCCTGCTTCCAGAATGTTTCCATCCTTCAGCACAATGATTCGATCGGCTTTAACAATGGTGGAGAGCCTGTGGGCGATTATGAAAGAAGTACGGCCTTTCATCAGGTGTTCCAGTGCCTCCTGTACCAATGCTTCCAGCTCCACATCCATGGCCGAAGTGGCCTCATCGAGAATGAGGATGGGCGGGTTTTTAAGAATAGCCCTGGCAATGGCAATACGCTGTCGTTCTCCTACCGAAAGGCGGCTGCCCCTTTCTCCAACAATTGTATCATAGCCTTCTTCCAGCTTGCTAATAAATTCATGCGCATTGGCTGCACGGGCAGCGGCTTCAATTTCCCTGAAGGTTGCCTCTGGTTTTCCATAGGCAATATTATCGCGTATGCTTTCATTAAAGAGAAGCGCATCCTGCAGTACCACGCCAATATTACGGCGAATAGATTGCTGCTTCAGTGAAAGGATATTTTGTCCGTCGATGGAGACACTGCCGCTAACGGGGTCGTAAAAGCGCTGCAAAAGGGCGGTTAGCGTAGATTTTCCTGTGCCGCTGGGGCCAACAAGTGCAATTGTTTGTCCTGCCGGAACATGAAGGTTAATCCCCTTCAGGATGGGGCGGTTGGTGGCGTTATAATGAAAATAAACCTGATCGAAATTAATCTCGCCCTTTACATTTTTAAGCTCAATAGCATCCGGAGCATCGCCCAGTGAATCCTGAGTATCAAGAATTGAGAATATATGGCCTAAGGAGGCACTGGCGGTGCGGATAATTCGGTATATACCTGTTAAATTCTGTACCGGACCAAAGAGGCCTCCCACATAGGCAAGGAAGGCCACCAGGGTACCTAAAGTCATTTCTCCTCTTATTACCAGCCAGCTTCCGAAGGTAACAGCTGTAACGGTTGCGATAGCGATGCTTAGGTTTTGTGCCGCTTTTATCCTGGAGTCGAATGCGACTCCTTTGGTTACGGTTGCGTTTGCTTCATTTACATTGGTGAGAAAGCGCTGCTTTTCATAATCTTCCATGGCAAAGCTGCGAACGGTAACGATACCCGAAAGCACTTCGTTGAAGCGGGAATAGATTTTTCCCCACTTCTGTAGCAGAAATTCTTCGCGCTTACTTTGGGAAGGGGCTGCCCAGGTGGCAATAATGGCAGGCAGTGGCGCGAAGAGAAGGACCAGCAGGGTCATTCGCCAGTCAAGCTGGAGCATAATACTTACGGCCAGCAGCAGGTAGCCTATGGCAGGAATTAAGTTAAACACCACCTCGCTCAGCGCATTTAAGAAGCCCTGTATGCCCTTATCGAGCTTGGTCATAATTGCACCAATACCTTCTTTCCGCTGATTATCCAGCGGAAGGCGGTGCAGGCGCTCAATGGTAGAGCTTAAAAGCGTATGGTGGATGGAGAGGCGGGTGCGCCAGCTCAAATAATTAGAACGGGCGGCAATTGCCTCTTTAGCAAAGGCCAGTCCCAGCATGGCTGCCGCAGTCATTAGCACTTCCTCTATGGAGCCGTTTCCACTAAGGCTGTCGAATATATGTCGCATTAGCAGGGGCTCGCTAACCCCAATGACAGCAATGGTAAGTGTACAGGCAAGAACCACCAGTATGTATCGGGTGTTTGATCTGGTATATTCCAGTGCCCTTTTAATTAGTTTCCAGTGTGAACCGGTATTGGGTTTCCAGTTGGGTAATGTACTCATCAGGCTTCTCTTGGTGCCGGAGGCGAATGGGGTTATTGTGCTGATGTTCAAAGTTATATATTAAATATCAACAAGAAAGAGATGACAAGTGCTGTGCCTGATTAGCGGAGAAAAGAAGTGTAAGATTAGGGGGGAATAATGGTGCAGGGGAGATTTTGATGGAGGAGGAAAAGCCTGGACAAAACAGGAAGCCTTTTCCGGAGTGCCCTGGAAAATATCAGAGCCCGAATTTATGAGGGCTGTAAACTCCCCTATTTGGCTAAAATTTAAAATTGCTGAAAAGGATACAGTCAGGTCAGGGTGTAATATTTTTATGGCTTTTTCTGCTATTCGTGGTAGTGTCTGCCGGGCCTCTTTAAGCTTATAGCAGACAAGTTTCCACAATCGGTACAGGGGCCAATGGAAGAGGATACGTTTTAAAAGTAAAACCCTTTACAGGAGGAACGGTGTGAATAAAGGGCCTGTTCTTAATTCTTAAAAGAATCCGGCTCAGGTGATAGGAGACCGTCATTCCTTAGATGATGGGAAAAAAAGAGCCCGGGGTGCGGGCTCTTCAAGAATAAGATTAAGGCTTAAATATTTCGGCAAGCATACAGCGAATACTGCCTCCCCCGCATTTTTCTATCATATGAATGGGGATAGGAAGCAGGTGGTCGTTATGCATATTCAGCTTGTTCAGTTGGTTCTCTGTAAGAGAATCAAAAGCTGTTTTGGAAAGGACTAGTATTTTTTCTCCCTGCTGATTTTGTACCTGCAGCATATTGCCTGCAAAGCAGTGGTGTACCTGTTGCTGGCTCAGTTCAATAATTTCTTTACCACTGTCCTGGAGAGCGTCAATTACTTTGCCTCTGTCTTGTTCATCTATAATTTCAAGACCTACTGCAGCAAAGGTTTCGCCTACGCACATCATTACATTGGTATGATAAATAAGCTCTCCGGTAGGCCCGTAGGCACGGAAGGTGAGGGGAGAATACTGAAGGCGGTTGTAAAAGCCTGTCAGGGGCTGTTCCATTGTTCTTGGGGAAAGCGCTGCATAGGCAATTCTGTTCTGGCGGTCCAGAACAAGGCTGCCGGTTCCTTCCAGGAAGTGCGGAGGGTTTTGTAATTCGAAATCCTCCAGTTTTATATGTTCTTTATACCTGTAGGTTTCGTTCAGGAACGAAATAATATCTTCCCGTCTTTCCTTCCGGCGGTTCATGGGAGCCATCGGGTAGGTAAAGAGGGGCCCTTCTATATGAGTGGAAAACCAGTTATTAGGGAAGATCGAGTCGGGAGTACCGGAGCCTGGGGTATCCTTCATAACCACTACTTCCACTCCATGCTCTCTCAAAGCATTTACAGCATTACGGAATTCCAGCAGGGCAATATCCTGCACCTGCGAGGGGGTGAACTCCTTCAGCGCCTGCTGAAATGAATTAGTGAGCGAGGCATCCAGGTTAAATCCAAAGCTGCTGGGCTCAATCATTAAAAGAGTATCCGTTATCTGTTTCATTGTTCTGAAGGCATTTTGCTCAATCATTCACTATTTTTTAAAGGTTTGAAAATTGCTCCGATACAGGCGGAACAATAGAATATAACTGAAAATTCCTGTTTTGTCAATTTGGTGAAAGAAAAAGGAAAAGCAGCAGGAGAGTAGTGGTATAGTGCCGCGGAGACCACTGTTTTAGGCAATGGCCTCATTCAGGTCGGGCAATTTCCCAAATCGCTGCAGGGTAGCAATATGCGATTGTACGGCCTGAAAAAAGGTTTCATTTTCCATATACGGAATACCAAATTCTTCGGCCGTCTGCTTTACAATGGGGGCAATGGCAGGGTAATGCACATGGCAAACACGGGGGAAGAGGTGATGTTCTACCTGGAAATTTAAACCGCCTACATACCAGGAGATCCACTTATTATGACGGGAAAAGTTGACGGTGGTATTAAGCTGGTGAATGGCCCAGTCGTTTTCGATGGCTCCGCTCTCGTTAGGTCTTGGGTGGGAGGTCCCTTCAACAGTATGCGCCAGCTGGAAAATGACAGTCAGGATTAGGCCTGCGATAAAGTGCATCAGCAGGAAGCCTGCCAGTACCTCAGAAAACGGAATACCGAAAAAGAGCACCGGAGCAGCCAGTAACACGAAGAAATAAACAACCTTCAGAAGAATGATTTTTGTCAGTGTAACTGCATTTTTAGCAGCCGAATCATTATTAACACCATTACTTGTAAACTTAAAGAACTGTACAAAGTCTTTGAGGAGTACCCAGTAAAGCGTTAATATACCATAGAAAAAGAAGGCATATACCCACTGTAGCTGGTGGAACCGCTTTACCTTTCCATGCGGGTTAAAACGGAGTACCAGTTTGTCCTGTATGTCCTCATCCATTTCTACCACATTGGTATAGGTATGGTGTAATACATTGTGCTGCAGCCTCCAGTTAAAAACAGAGCCACCAAGCAGGTTCAGTGAATAGCCCAGCCATTCGTTGGTAGATTTTTTGGAGGAGTAGGCGCCATGAATCGCATCGTGCATCACACTCATACCAATTCCGGCTACCCCTACACCCATTACAAACCACAGGAGCATACTTAAACCAAATGAAGGCTGGAAAATGAGCAGCAGAATAAAAGGAACGATATAGGCCAGTAGAAGGGTAATGGTTTTAACAATCATGCTGCTGTTAGCGTGCTTCGAGCATTTATTTTCTTTGAAATAAACATCTACTCGTTTTTTGAGGGTAGCAAAGAATTCGCTGCGGTCTTTGTTTACAAATTTTATTCTGGCCTGATGCATAATGAGAACCAATTTTATTAAATAAGATTATTTTTAAGGAAAAAGCCCTGAACCTGTCTGCGAACAAGATAATAAAAGAAACTAAAATTGTAAAATGCGGCTACAGGGCTGTTTCTGGTTTCAGCAGTAGTACAAACAATTGTATCTTTTAATTCAGCAGCAGTCTTTTAATTTCTGTCGAATTATTTCAAATCTTGTATAATTCTGGGTTGGAGAGGAGAGCTTGCTCCTTCTGCAAAGTGTTATGGGGAGAAAGGAAATGGTTCAGAGGAACTTGCCATACTCGCCGGTTGGGCTTTTAATGGCCAGTACATCGCGTCCAAACACTTTAATTTCGTATTCTTTCCGGTGGAGGAGGTCGAAGCAGCTTTGCCTGTCCTCTTCTGATAAAAGAAAATGCTCAAAAACAATTACCGTTGGTTTTGTGGTGCCGATGTCGAACATCTTAATTATCTCAAAGTCGAAACCTTCAGTATCGATCTGGAGCCAGTCTATGTGCTGAATATGGTATTGCTGTAAAAGGCTTTGCGGACTGATGGCTTTAATCTTTTCTGCTTTAATTCTATCCTCTACGCGTTCGGGTATTTCAACACCCTCTTTGCGGGCACAGGAAGCTACGTGCTCCGACTGCACCGCTTTTTCAAGCACTGAACGGTCAAAACTGGTTAAGCCTGTGGCCCAGCGGGCATTACTGAAAGCTACTTTGTAGATGGTACTCTCTCCATCTTTATAATCCAGTGCGGCATTAATGGTGTGAATGCCTTCTGACTTCCGGTACAGCCTTTCCAGGTACTGGTGGTAAACATCGCTCTGGGGCTCCAGGAGTACGCCCTTCCACTTGTCGCGTTTAATAAACTTATGGATAGGATCATGATTAAACCCATCATTGGCCCCTACCTGAATAACGGTCAGATTCCTGTTTCTCCTGGAGAAGTAGTCTGCGAATTCGGCTATGGTTCCCTGCTTTGGCTTATAAAACTGCTGGTAATAAGCCATAAAGAGAGGGCTGTTACTGGCGCTAAGATTAAAAGTTAAATCTTTATAAAAAGCTCGGGCCTTGTTCTTGACGGTATATTTAAGCGAAGGCATTTAAAGTAATTAGAGTGAATAAATTGTTTTGCGGAGCTGCTGTAAGGAAGAGATTCCTTAATTAAGCATTCATCGCCTGCCGGATATCCGCAATAATATCTTCAGCGGCTTCAATTCCTACTGAAAGCCTTAGGAGAGTATCGGAAACGCCGGCGGCTGCACGCTCTTCGGGCGACATTTTCACATGTGAGGTTTTGGCAGAGGCGCAAATAAGGCTTTCCACTCCCCCCAGGCTCAGGGCGGGCAGAATCATCTGGAGGCGGTCCAGGAATCTTTCTGTACTGGCGGCATCGCCTTCCAGCTCAAATGAGAGCATGGCACCAAAGCCTTTCATTTGCCGACGTGCCAGCTCGTGTTGCGGATGGGTGGGAAGGCCAGGATAATTCACCTTCCGAATTCCTTCCTGCTTCTCCAGCCATTCTGCTACCTCCAGGGCATTTTGAGTCTGGCGCTCCACCCGCAGCGAGAGCGTCTTCATGCTTCTTTCAATAAGCGCACAGGTTTCAGCATTTAAGCTGCCGCCCAGGTTGATGGCATGCTTGCGCAGTGGCTTCATTAATTCGCTACTGCCCACCACGGCTCCAAAGCAGAGGTCGGAATGGCCTCCCAGATATTTAGTGCCGCTGTGCATAATGAGGTCAATACCAAATTCCGCCGGCTTTTGGTTTATGGGAGAGGCAAAGGTGTTGTCAATGGCGGTAACAATTCCCCTTTCTTTTGCCAGCCTGGTCACAGCGGCTACATCTGTGAGGCGGAGAAGGGGGTTTGAAGGAGTTTCAAGATAAATAAGGCGGGTATTGTCCTGCAGGGCAGCGGCAAAGCTTTCGGGTTCAGTAGTGTCGGTAAAAGTATAGCTTATGCCAAAGCGGGGAAGCTCATTAGTGATGAAGGCATAGGTGCCCCCGTAAATTTCTTTCGATAGCACCAGGTGGTCGCCCTGCCGGAGGAGGCCAAAAATAATAGCACTGATGGCTGCCATGCCGGAGCTAAAGAGCAGGCCTTCTTCCACCTGTTCCAGCGCACAGAGCTTTTGTACAATGGCCTTCTGGTTAGGCGTATTGTAATAGCGGGGATACTGATTTTCCGGGGTGCCCCGGTAGCCAAAGGCCGAGGAGGTATGTATGGGTGTGTTAGCGCCTTGGATGGCCGGGTCTATCTGGGTGCCGGTATGTACGCAAATGGTAGCGGCAGTAGTGGCTTGTTTTTTCATCTTTTTGCAATAAGTGCATCAAATTACAAAAGATGCTCCGAAATCCCACCAGGCGGCAGGCATTTCCTCTTATATTTGACAAGTATATTTGTATAAATAGTTTGGTGAAAAGGAAGAAGGCCTGCGGACTCCAGTACCAGTATAAGATTGGAATCCTACCTCTTTTACCTGAAAAACGTATAACAGCAAAAGTTAATAACCCCATGAGCATTACCGAATCATCCTCCAATTATAATAACCTTGATAAAATGAGCGTGCGTGAGCTGCTCGACCATATTAACCGCGAAGATCAGAGTGTGCCGCTGGCTGTGCAAAAGGCCCTTCCGCAAATAGAAGCGCTGGTAAAGGAAGTGGTTGAGCGGATGCGGCAGGGCGGGCGGCTGTTTTACATCGGTGCCGGCACCAGCGGGCGGCTGGGTATTGTCGATGCTTCGGAATGTCCACCTACATATGGTGTGCCGCACGACTGGGTTATCGGGCTGATTGCCGGGGGAGATGCCGCTATTCGCAAGGCAGTGGAATTTGCCGAGGATGATGAAGAAGGTGCGTGGCGTGATATGGAGCCCTACAAACCTGTACCATTAGATACCGTAGTGGGCATTGCCGCCTCCGGCCGGACTCCTTACGTCATCGGGGGTCTCCGGAAGGCACGGGAGGCTGGCCTGTTAACTGGCTCCATTACCTGCAATCCTGGTTCTGCGGTGGCTGCTGAAGCGGAATATCCTGTAGAAGTAATTACGGGACCGGAATTTGTAACAGGTAGTACCCGCATGAAGGCCGGGACTGCTCAAAAGCTGGTGCTGAATATGCTCTCTACCTCGGTAATGGTACAACTGGGGCGTGTGCGGGGCAATAAAATGGTTGATATGCAATTAAGTAACCATAAACTGGTAGAGCGCGGAACCCGGATGATTATGGATGAGTTAGGAGTCGAAGAGGAGGAAGCCGCCAGGCTGTTGCAGGCCCATGGCTCTGTCCGCAAAGCAGTAGATTATTACCAGAAGAGAGATGCACGAGATTGAGCCATTTTATAGCTGGCTGAAATACTACCAGGTAGATGAAGACCAGTATTCCCCCTATTTCGGTAAAGAATATAATTATGAACTTTATACCGATACCATCTACAATTACTATATCGATCCTGCCTGGGACTTCCTCGGCTCGGAAACGCTCTATTTTAAAATACTATTTGCCGATTACGAGCGTGGCTTTGTGGTGATGGAGTTTATAGGGGAGTGGAACGATGCCATTAATAATGATATAATGCACCTGAAACGTAATATCGTCGACCATTTTACCCGTTACGGAATTAACAAATATATTCTGATAGGCGAGAACATCTTGAACTTCCATGGCTCCGACGACTGCTATTACGAGGAGTGGTTCGAAGATGTGGAAGATGGGTGGATTGCAGCCGTAAACTTCCGCGACTTTGTACAGCACGAAATGAAGGTGTACAATGTCGACAACTATATTAACCTTGGCGGCAGCCTGAATATTGAAAACTGGCGAACCTTAAAACCCCAGCATTTCTGCGACCTTGTGAGTCAGTTGATTGTACGCCGACTGGGTTAGCTAAAGAATAAAAGAGGAGGGAGCTATTGGCAGGTATATAAAGAAACCTGCTCTACTCTCCCTGTCTGTCCTGCTTCCTATCCTCCAGCTCGTCTACTTCGAAGGTCTTGTTCACGATTCGGTGAATTACTTTATCGAGCTGCTGGCTTACATTGAGGAGGTGCTGGAGAATTTCCTTGTTAAAAGACGCTTCAGGGAAGCCGTGGTCGTAGAGGCTAATAAGGCCTAGAATGGAAGCAACGGGGCCTCTTATTTCGTGAGAGCTGATCCAGGCAATTTCTTTTAACTGCTCGTTCTGTTGCTGTAGTCTTTGTTCGAACTTTTTCCTCTCTGTTATATCGGTTTCTATCGCTATAAATTTAATGAGCTTACCATCTTCGTCGAGCACAGGCGAAATATCCATTCGTACCCAGTAGGGTGTTCCATCTTTGCTGTAGTTTATTATTTCTTCCGAGAATTCCACTTTCTGCTCCAGCAGGCGGCGAATTCGAGTAATGGCTTCGGGATCGGTTTGTGGGCCCTGCAAAAAGTTACCCGGTCTCTTTCCTTTTACCTCTTCAAGCGTATAGCCGCAAAGCTGGCTAAAAGATTCGTTTACCCATTCTATGTAGCCATCTTTGTCGGTGATGATGACGCTGTTTTGGGTTTTCCTTGCTACGAGTGAAAGTTTTTTAATCTCTTCCTGGTACTCCCGTTCCTGGTGAATATCCTGTATGGCACCTATCATTAGCACCGGCATTTCATTCTCGTTGTAAATAACGTAGCCCCTGTCCAGTACAAATCGATAACTACCATCGGCAGCCTGAAAGCGGTATTCAGCTGTCCATGCTCCTTTTTTCTGCTCTATATGGTTGTGGATGCCATTTACAACGCTGTCGAAATCATCGGGATGAATTTTACTCTTCCGCCATTCAGGTGTATCCTGTACCTCCATTGTAGAATAGCCGAAATTGCGGAATAGTCCATCGTTCCAGCGGACCTTCTGCTTCAAAAGATCCCACTCCCATATGGTGTCGTAGGTTGCTTTGGTTAAAGTATCGAAGCGAAGCAGGGCCTGCTTTACTTCCAGTTCAGTCTTTTTCTTCTTGCTTACATCCCTAAAATAGCCGGAGAGGCCATCCTGGTAAGGGAAAAGATTCACTTCCAGCCATTTATTAAGCTGGGTGGAGTACTCTTCGAAACGCATGGGAACCCCCTCTTCCAGGGCAGCTTCCAGGTAGGGGTAAAATGGACTGTCGGTCATAAATGGAAGCACTTCGAGCAGGTACAGCCCCTGTACCTCATTTCTTTTTTTACCTGTTAATCGCTCAAATTCCTTATTTACCTTCAGCAGTTTCCAGTTCAGGTCCATATTAAAAAAGCCTTCGCCAATGCTGTCGAGTACAAGGTCGAGGCGGCGGGTATACTTCTGGAGGTCGAGTTCAGCTCTCTTTTGCGGGCTGATGTCGCGGCCTAAGCCCTGGATAACGCTTGTTGTGCCCTCTTTGCCGGCAATTCCAACGAACTCCCAGCTGCTCCAGTTAATATTCCCTTCTTTGTCTGGCATGGGTATTTCCAGTACAACAATCTGCTCAGGGTTTTCCCGGCAAAAGCGCGCTGCCTTTTGGTATTCCGCAAGATCTTCGGGTAAAACCATTTGCTCAAAGGTGGTGGCCTTGAGCTCCTCCATTGTAAAACCGAATTTTTGAAGAAAGCGTGGATTGGCATAGGTATAACCTCCTTCCGGCTCTATTCTTACAAGGTAGCTGCTGTAGGAATCGATTAGCGAACGGAAAAGCTGCTCACGTTGGATAAGCGCCTCCTCTGTCTTCTTTTTATCGCTTATATCATAACCAATCACAAAAAACTCTTCAATTATCTGCTGGTCATTCTTTACCGGAATTATTTTGGTGTCAATCCAAAAAGCTTTTTGTGCTCTGTTAGCAACCTTTATTTCGCCCTGCCAGATGCGCCCCTGCTGAACAGTGTGTACAATACGTGCTTTTCGAATGGGTGAAAACTCGTTCCAGATGTCTTCATGAATTTTTGGCTGATAAAAATCCTCTTCGCCAATCTGAAAAATGCTGATGAACTTTCCATTCATAAACTGTACTTCCCCCTCACGATTAAGTCTTAGTACAATGGAAGAGGCAGAAAGCGCCTTGCGGATGTTCTTTAACTTATGGTTAAGATCTTTGATTTTAAGATGAGCCCTGTGCTGTACGTCGATATTAAGAGCCAGTACCAGCCGGTCCGCTACACCATTAAAAGTAATTTGTCGGGAGGAAATTTGCGTGTAGAACAACTCACCATCTTTCTTTTTATGGCGGATTACCAGCTTATCTTTAAAGGTTCGAAGAGGAGGAGCCTGGAGGAGCGCCTGCTCCAGTTGAGGAACATCTTCGTCTGCTATGAGCTCTTTTAGATTCATGCCAGTAAACTCTTCCCGGCTATAGCCATATATTTCCATGGCAGCTGTATTGACGGCCAGTATCTCGAGGTCCTGCTGCTTAAAAATCCACATGGGCTGTGGATTGTCTTCGAATAGCTGGTGGTACTGAGCTTCAGAATATTTTACCTTGGCAGGTCTTCCCCGGGCGATAAAATAGAGCAATAAGCTGCTGAGAATGATGAGTAGAAGGATGTTGAGCAGGTGCGGGAAGTCAGTTTCTTCAGCAACAGGGCCATACAGGGAAGCCTGGTAAGTGAAAATAAACCAGGTGATAGCAATTAAAAAATAGGCAACACTGATAACGAAAGGTAATCTTTTCATAAAAATGCTCATACTCCGGGTTCTTTTAGCCTATTGCCTGTGCGCTCACTACCGGCTGAAGGAGGAGGTGAGCGGAGCAGAAACCGGGTTTAAGTAAATATATTCTTTTTCATATTGATTCTGAATAAGTTAATGAAAATACCTGTTTTATCTGTATAAAACAAAAAAGCCGGCTACATAAGCCGGCTCTTGATATACTAGAATCAGGGTTTATTATTGGGCGGGTTCTCCGTAAAGGTCAAACTCCGTTGCCTCTGTAATGGTAATCTGGGCGAAGTCGCCAACGCGCAGGTAATGCTGACTGGCATCTATCAGCACTTCATTATCTACCTCGGGCGAATCAAATTCCGTGCGGCCTATATAGTTGCCGCTTTCCTTGCGATCGATGAGCACTTTAAAAGTTTTTCCAAGCTTTTCCTGGTTTAACTCAAAGCTAATGCCTTCCTGCAACTCCATAATCTCATTGGCGCGGGCCTGCTTTTCCTCCTCCGGCACATTGTCTTCCATGCTGTGGGCATGGGTATTTTCTTCGTGCGAATAGGTGAAGATTCCAAGACGTTCAAAGCGCATCCTTTCCACAAAATCGGCCATTTCCTGGAACTCGGCTTCTGTTTCGCCGGGGTGGCCGGCAATTAAGGTGGTGCGCAGGGCAATACCCGGTACTTTTTCGCGAATGGTATGGATAAGCTCCTCCTGCTTTTCGCGGGTGGTACCGCGGCGCATCTTTTTGAGTACACTGGTGCTGCCATGCTGCAGCGGAATGTCGAGATAGTTGCAAATATTGGGGTGCTCTCGCATTACATCAAGTATATCGAGCGGAAAGCCTGTGGGGAAGGCGTAGTGCAGGCGTACCCAGTCAATGCCGTCCACATCGGCCAACTGCTGCATCAGTTCTGCCAGGTTGCGTTTTTTGTATAAATCCAGGCCGTAATAGGTGGAGTCCTGTGCAATGAGCAGTAGTTCTTTGGTGCCATTTTTTGCCAGATTTTGTGCTTCCTTTACCAGCTCTTCAATCGGCCGGCTTACATGGCCACCCCGCATCAGCGGAATAGCGCAAAAAGAACAGGGGCGGTCGCAGCCCTCGCTTATCTTCATATAAGCATAGTGGCTGTGGGTAGTAAGAATTCGTTCCCCCACCAGTTCATGCTTATAATTGGCTTTAAGCGTTTTCAGGAGGCGGGGAAGATCGCGGGTACCGAAGTAGGCATCGACCTGTGGAATTTCCCTTTCCAGGTCATCTTTATAGCGCTGGCTCAGGCAGCCCGTTACATATACTTTTTCTACCACCCCGGCTTCCTTTGCATCTACATACCGAAGAATGGTGTCGATGCTTTCCTGCTTGGCATTATCTATAAAACCACAGGTATTGATAACTACAATATTGGCTTCGTCATTTTCAGCTTCGTGGGTGGCCTCAATCTGGTTTCCTTTGAGCTGTGTCAATAGCACCTCAGAGTCGACCAGGTTTTTGGAACAACCCATGGTAATGATATTGACTTTATTTTTTCTTAAGGTTTTTGTTTTCAAAGCTTTCCTCTTCTAAATCCGGCAAAACGCAAAAATAACATAAAAATAGGTAAGAATGGTTTCCGGTATCGTTCCATACTAAAATATTCCTTTAAATTTGTACGCTGTATGCAAGAGCTATCAATTAAAATCAGTTGCCGAATCCGTTCCCTTTTGTCGGTTATTCTGCTGGCAGTTGGCTTGCTGGCCTGTGAAGCAGAAGAATCCTGCGTTTCCTTGTCGACGAACCGCCTCAGGCCCGGCTTTTTTATGCTGAACGAGCGTGGCGAAGCAGTAGCGGGTGCTTATAATTTTGAAGAAGTACGAGCCATTGGCAGCGACAGCATTTTTTACCGAATAAACCTTGGTGAACTGCAGGATGGGCAGGAGGTGAATGCTTTTGGTATTCAGGGGCTGGACCTTTCTTTGAACCCTAAATCGGATTCTACTATTTTCGTCTTTGGGTATGGAGCGCTTAGCGATACACTTGCCGTAAAGTATGAAAGAGCTTTCCGGATGATATCTCCGGATTGTGGTCTTGAAATTATGTACAGCGGCCTGGAAGTATACCGCCACACCTTCGATAGTGTGCAGGTGCTAAATGAGAAACTGGAGGTCGCCGCCACCTCAGTTGATATCGCCATTTACAGCGACAATCCCTGCGAAACATTTTCTACCAATCAGCTCGAATCCGGCTTTTTTAATCTGGAAGAAGGGGAGCTTGTTCCGGCAAGAGTGGCATTTGAAGAAATTAGCACGGTGGAGACAGACAGTGTATTTACCATTGGCCCGGATGGAGGGCTTCCTCTGCTCCTGAACCCTCTTGGAAACAGAACCACCTTTATTTTTGAAGGCTCCCGGGAAAATGATACTGATACTCTGCAGCTCACCTATACACGTACCGGCAGTATACTTTCGCCGGAATGCGGACTGGATATCCGCTATTCGCAGCTGGAAATAGCCAAAAGCACTTTTGATAGTGTGAGTATTTTAAATACAGAACTTAAATCTACCGAAGGTCTTGATGTGCAAATATTTAAGTAGTTTACTAACTATCTGTTTTCTGAGCCTTATGCCCGTTCTGGCATTTGGGCAGGAGGAGCCACTGCTGGAAAAGGATAGCCTGGAGGTGCCTGAGGTGCCGGCAGCTGCCGGAGATGTTGAGGTGCCCGAAGACAGTACGTTTGACTTGCGACCGCAGGGGCTTCGTATAGGAGTAGATGTTTCTCATCTGGTAGGGCAGTTAGTGGACCAGGATGGGCGGTTTTATGAACTGAAGGCCGATGTTATCTTTGGTCGTTATCTTCTTTCTGCTGATTGGGGAACCGGCAGGCGGTACAGGTCTGAAGACGGGCTGGACTACCGAAGCTCAGGAAGCTACTTCAGAATTGGGCCGGATGTAAACTTTGTTGCCGACAACGATGACCTTAATGCCCTTTTTATCGGGCTGCGCTATGGGCAAAGCTTTTACGAGGAAAGGCTGGTAACTTCTTTTTCAGATCCCACCTGGGGATCTTTTCCGGTTACACCTGAGCGACAAACAAGTGCCTTCTGGTTTGAGGGGGTGGCTGGCCTGAAGGCCAGGATCTGGAAGGGCCTTTTTATGGGCTATACCCTGCGGTACAAATTTGGCTTAAATGTACAGGAGCAGAACTCCTTTATCTCCTATGAGGTGCCGGGTTTTGGTAAGGTTGGCGACGGCGCTAACTTTTCTTTCAGCTATCACCTGTCTTACCTGATTCCACTGGGCTTTTAAGCAGTTGGGGACCTGTTTGGTCACTTTATGCTGTCTTGTTTTCAAAAGATTACATCCTTTAAAAGGTGATGCATTGCTTATCAACTGCCTTCAACTGTTTTCCCACCTAGTGTCGAATGTCCCTTGTATGTCGGGATGTTTTAGATAAAAAAAAGCCGGCTTTTAAACCGGCTGCGTATTCTTTCTTGGTTTGGAACCTTTATCTTTTAAAGAGGGAGTCAACAAAATCTCTTCGGTTAAAAACCTGCAGGTCACCTACCTTTTCACCCACCCCAATATATTTTACCGGTATTTTAAACTCGTCGGATATACCAATCACCACTCCACCTTTAGCGGTGCCATCGAGTTTGGTAATGGCAAGGGAGCTAACTTCTGTCGCTTTGGTAAACTCGCGGGCCTGGTTCACTGCATTCTGTCCTGTGCTGCCATCGAGCACCAGCAGTACTTCGTGTGGTGCTTCGGGCACAAATTTCTGAATAACGCGCTTAATCTTTGAAAGCTCGTTCATCAGGTTCACCTTATTGTGTAAGCGGCCGGCGGTGTCGATAATAACCACATCGGCATTATCGTCCATTCCCTGCTTAACGGCATCGAAAGCAACGGAAGCAGGGTCGGTATTCATACCATGCGATACCACGGGCACGCCTACCCGCTCTCCCCACAGGATGAGCTGGTCCACAGCGGCAGCACGAAAGGTATCGGCAGCCCCCAGTACTACTTTCTTATCGCGGGCTTTAAACTGAGCGGCTAACTTACCAATGGTCGTGGTTTTTCCTACGCCATTTACGCCTACCACCAGAATTACGTAAGGTCTTTTAATGCCGGCAGGGATGCCAAAGTCATCAAGATCTTCGGTATTATTTTCTGCGAGTAGATCGGTTACTTCCTCCCGAAGAATTTCATCGAGCTCAGCGGTGCTTACGTATTTGTCGCGTGCTACCCGCTCTTCTATTCGCTCAATTATTTTGATGGTAGTGCCAACGCCCACATCCGAAGAAATAAGAATTTCTTCCAGCTCGTCGAGCACTTCCTCATCGACCTTGGCTTTGCCGGCAACTGCCTTGCTAAGTTTGGAAAAAAAGTTGTCTTTGGTCTTTTCCAGCCCCTTATCTAAGGTTTCCTTTTTTTCTTTCGGACTTTCCTTAGAGAAAAAATCAAACAGGCCCATAGTTGTATAAATTAAACCTAAACTGCCTTAATATAACAAAAAAGTCCCGAATAGGCGGGACTTCTTAACTAATTTATATGCTTTTGCAGAATGCTTATTTTAAAGCTTCTTTCACGTCGTCAACCGGCACAATCTCTTCTTTGAATGTGTATGCTCCGGTTTTAGGAGACTTAACCGCCTTAATCACTTTGGCGAATCCTTTAGCCTCTTTGTTCTTTAGTGTTGCTACTACCTTCTTAGCCATGATTATTTAATTTCTTTGTGAACAGTCATCTTCTTCAGATTTGGGTTGTATTTCTTCAACTCAATTCTTTCAGGAGTGTTTTTTCTGTTTTTAGTAGTGATGTAGCGGGAAGTTCCTGGTACATCAGTAGTTTTCTGTTCGGTGCACTCAAGGATTACCTGAACTCTGTTACCTTTCTTAGCCATTATTCTTTTGTTTTATCAGCTTTCCTGAGAAGTTAGACCAGTACGTTGCCGTTTTCGGCAGCTTTTTTCAATACAGCCTGCAGGCCATTTTTGTTAATAGTCCGCAGTGCAGAAGTCGACACTTTAAGAGTGATCCAGCGGTCTTCTTCCGCCAGGTAAAAGCGCTTTTTCTGAAGGTTAGGGTAAAACCTTCTTTTTGTCTTGTTATTCGCGTGCGATACGTTGTTACCTACTCGAGGTCTTTTTCCTGTAATTTGACAAACTCTGGCCATGACTTATATCTTAATCCAATTCGTAAATACTATTTCTTCAAATTAGTCTGCAAATATCGGAAATGTTTTTATAAAAGCAAAGCTTGCAGGAGAATTTAGATGGAAGATTTGAGTCATGGACAAGGGCTAACAGAGCAATAGGGGGTGAGGAGGCTAAGTGGGATGGCTGGCGGCTTCAGTTTCTGAATCTAAGGGTATCTAAATTTCCGGCTTCCAATTTCCTGTTTCATTTCTTCTTAAACCCCCAGGGGCAGTGCCGGCAACCGCTCCGGCAGCAGTAGCCCCTGCGGAGGTGGTACTGTTCGGTAAAGACCATTAGTCCCTGCTCATTAAAATAAAAATCTCCCTCCTGCAGAGCTGGTAACGATTGCGGTTTGCTTTTTTTGCTCATCTGTTCTTTTTGTACTACGGTGCAGTTTTTACTATCTTTACCGCTCCTCAAAAATACAAATATAAAAAAAACCAGTGCGACTTTTTGCTGGCATAGCCGGCGCCTGGATATACATTTCTAAATATTTTAAATTTACCAGTATGCAAACAACCATTAATTCGAGCAAGCAAGCCATGGAGCTTGAAGACCAGTACGGCGCCCACAATTACCATCCATTGCCGGTTGTGCTGGCCAAAGGCGAAGGGGTATATGTGTGGGATGTGGAAGGAAAGCGTTACTACGACTTTCTCTCGGCCTACTCTGCCGTTAACCAGGGGCATTGCAACCCTCGTATTGTAAATGCACTGAAGGAGCAGGCTGAAACGCTGACTCTTACCTCGCGTGCTTTTTATAATGATGTGCTGGGAGCATACGAAAAATATGTAACAGAATACTTCCACTTCGACAAGGTGCTGCCTATGAATACCGGGGCCGAGGCGGTGGAGACAGCGATAAAGGTTTGCCGTAAGTGGGCTTATGAAAAAAGAGGTGTTCCTGAAAATGAGGCCAAGATAATTGTTTGCCAGAATAACTTTCACGGACGCACCACCACGGTAATTTCATTTTCGAACGATGAGGTGGCCCGTAAAAACTTCGGGCCTTATACCCCCGGCTTTATTAAAATTCCTTACGACGATATTGAAGCGCTTGAAAAGGTGCTGAAGGAAGAGAAAAATGTAGTTGGCCTGCTTGTGGAGCCCATTCAGGGTGAAGCAGGGGTATACACGCCTGCCAATGATTTTGTGCGTCGTGCCAAGGAGGCCTGCCATCGGCATAATGCTTTATTTATCGCCGATGAGGTGCAGACGGGGATTGCCCGTACCGGAAGCCTTTTGGCTGTTTGTGGAGACTGTAGCTGCGAAAATAAGTGTGAGCGCCAGCCTACCTATACTAAGCCCGACATCCTCATTCTAGGAAAAGCGCTTTCCGGAGGTGTTTACCCGGTTTCAGCTGTGCTGGCCGATAATGAGGTAATGGAGGTGATTCAGCCGGGGCAGCATGGTTCTACCTTTGGTGGTAACCCGCTTGGCTGTAAAGTAGCCATGGCTGCGCTGGATGTAGTGCAGGACGAAAAGCTAATGGTAAATGCTCGTAAACTTGGTAAGCTATTCCGCGAGCGTATGCAGGAGCTGGTCGAAAAATCCGACCTGGTTAAACTGGTGCGTGGCAAAGGCCTGCTGAATGCAGTGGTAATAAACGATTCGGAAGACAGCTCTACCGCCTGGGATTTGTGTGTGGCTCTGAAGGAAAACGGATTGCTGGCAAAACCAACCCATGGAAATATCATTCGCTTTGCCCCTCCACTGGTGATGACGGAGGAGCAGCTCCATGAGTGTTGCGATATTATTGAAAAAACGATTAACGAGTTTAAGAAGTAAGCAACACTTAAAACTTGTGTAAAAACAGAAAGGCCAGTCCATGAAATAAGGGACTGGCCATTTTTGTGTTATAAAAAAGTGTTGATGGAATTTATTTAAATCTTCTCGAAACCGCAGTAAGGGCGCAGTACCTTTGGTATGTTTATACCGTCTTCCGTTTGGTTATTTTCCAGAATAGCGGCCAGTATGCGCGGCAGGGCGAGTGCGCTTCCGTTGAGGGTATGGGCCAGCTGAGTGCCTTTGCCTTCTGTTGGCTTGTAGCGGAGCTTCAGACGGTTGCTCTGGTAGGTTTCGAAATTCGAAACAGAGCTTACTTCCAGCCAGCGTTCCTGAGCTGCGCTCCACACTTCCATGTCGTAGGTAAGGGCGGCGGTAAAGCCGAGGTCACCTCCGCAAAGGTTTAAGATACGGTAAGGGAGTTCCAGTTTTTCAAGCAGACCGATAATGTGTCTCCGCATTTCTTCCAGTACTTCGTAAGACCGATCCGGGTGGGCAATCTGCACAATCTCTACCTTATCGAACTGGTGCAGGCGGTTAAGGCCGCGAACATGCGCACCCCATGAGCCTGCCTCGCGACGGAAACAGGGCGTATAGCCGGCGCATTTTACCGGAAAGTCATCTTCCTTTAAAATTACATCGCGGAAAATATTGGTAATAGGTACCTCCGCCGTAGGAATCAGGTAAAGGTTGTCTTCGGTAGCGTGGTACATTTGCCCGTCCTTATCGGGGAGCTGACCGGTGCCGTAGCCGCTGTCTTCATTTACCAGCAGGGGTGGCTGAATTTCGGTATAGCCGGCGGCAATGGCCTCGTCGAGAAAATAATTGATGAGGGCACGCTGCAGGCGGGCTCCTTTGCCTTTATAAACAGGAAAGCCGGCGCCGGAAATTTTATTGCCAAGCTCAAAGTCAATAATATCGTATGTTTTAATAAGCTCCCAGTGAGGCTGAGCCGTAGCAGGCAGGAAAGGCTTTTCGCCCGCTTCCACCACCACCTCATTGTCGTCGGCGCCACTGCCTTCGGGTACGCGCGGGTGGGGAACATTAGGGATGGTGTAGAGTAAACGTGTGAGTTCCTCTTCGGTGGCAGAAAGTTTATCGCTGAGTTCCTTGCTCTGGCTTTTAGATTGTGCAGCCTCAGATTTGGCTTTTTCGGCTTCCTCTTTTTTGCCCTCTTTCATGAGCTGTCCTATCTGGCGGGCCGTATTATTGGCTTCTGCCAGTATTTTGTCCAGTTGCTGCTGTGTATGGCGACGCTCTTCATCGAGCGACAAAACTTTTTCAATGGTTTCTTCGGCTCTGGCAAACTTTTTTTTCTTCAGGCCGGTTAAGACAGTATCCTTATTATCTTTAATGTAAATAAGTTGTAACATACTAAGTTATTGATTACCTTGCAAAAGGTTGTAAAATTAGCGTATTTTTTCAGCAATTGAGACTTAATGGAAGGTTTTTTAGGCGTGCTTAAATAAAAATTGGAAAGCTTGCTTATTGTCCGTCATCTGCATATAATTGCACTTTCTTTAACGCACTTTGCTTCCAGAGCACACGTAGAAATCATTTCTTAGAAAACACTTAGTCATTCTTTTTAGATTAATTATTAATCACCTTTATCCAATCGAGGTCGTTCCTGACTTTATGTCTAACACCCTATTATGTACAAAATTGAAGAACTAAATCTTAGGCTTCTTTCCGAGTTGAAAGAAATTGCGGAGGAGATGGGCGTACAAAATTATAAGAAACTGCCCAAGAAAGAATTGATTTACAAGATTCTGGACCACCAGGCAGTAAACCCCGAATCTGCCCTCCCTAAAAAGAAATCAGCCCCGCAAGATACCCCAGCAGCTGATAATGCCCCCGAGAAGGAATCTGCGCAGAACCAGGACAGGAAAGAAAATAACCAGCGTGGTGACGCCCAGCGTGGTGACGCTCAGCGTGGTGACGCTCAGCGGGATGCCGCACAACGCCCTGCCGCCCAAAGAGGCAAAGACGAGCGGGCTACTGAAGCCCGCCCGGCCGAACAGCGTACCCCTGCCCAGCAGCAGGAGAGAAACCGGATTATGAAGCGGGAAAATGTGGCCCCGGTAGTGGAAGAGGAAGAAGGCACTGCAGTAGCAGAGGAAGAGCAGCCACAGCAGGACCGAAGCAGCGGCGGCGGACGCAACAATGATTCTAATCGCCGTAGTAACGACAAAGATAAAGGTCGTCGCCCGCGGAAACCGGATAACAACAGCAATAACAATTACCAGGACAAGCGGGATTCCAGTGATGGAGAAGACAAAAATCAGTCTAACCAGGACCGTAATCAACCGAACAACAATCAACCTCAGTCTCAGAAGCCCCAGCATAGTAAGCAGCAAAATGCTCCGCAGAAACGCGACCAGCCAGCCGCTAACATCAAGGATTTCGATGGCCTGATTGAGAACGAAGGGGTGCTTGAGATTATGCAGGATGGCTACGGCTTCCTTCGCTCCTCCGATTACCATTACCTTGCCTCTCCCGACGATATTTACGTTTCTCCTTCCCAGATAAAGCTCTTTAACCTTAAAACCGGCGATACGGTGCGTGGCTCAATCCGCCCGCCGAAAGAAGGAGAAAAGTATTTTGCCCTGCTGCGTGTGGAGACCGTAAACGGGAAAACAACAGAAGAGATACGCGATCGAATTGCGTTTGAGCACCTAACACCCCTGTTTCCGCAGGAAAAACTAAACCTCAGTACTGCCCCTAATAACTATTCTACCCGAATACTAGACCTTTTCTCTCCAATAGGAAAAGGCCAGCGTGGTATGATTGTGGCGCAGCCAAAAACAGGTAAAACCGTTCTGCTGAAGCAAATAGCCAATGCCATTGCCGAAAATCATCCGGAATGTTACCTGATGATTCTGCTGATTGACGAACGCCCTGAGGAAGTAACGGATATGGCCCGCAGTGTAAAGGCAGAAGTAATTGCCTCTACCTTCGACGAGCAGGCCGAGCGTCATGTTAAAGTTTCGAGTATTGTATTACAGAAGGCCAAGCGTATGGTTGAATGCGGGCACGATGTGGTAATTCTGCTCGACTCTATTACCCGCCTTGCCCGTGCGTACAACACCGTAGTGCCTTCGTCCGGTAAAATCCTTTCAGGTGGTGTGGACGCCAATGCACTTCATAAGCCTAAGCGTTTCTTTGGTGCGGCCCGTAATGTGGAAAATGGTGGTTCCCTTACTATTATCGCAACGGCGCTCATTGAAACAGGCTCTAAAATGGATGAGGTAATCTTCGAAGAGTTTAAGGGTACCGGTAACATGGAGCTTCAGCTCGATCGGAAACTGGCTAACAAAAGGGTATATCCTGCTATTGATGTTCCGGCTTCCGGCACCCGCCGCGAAGACCTGCTCATGGATAAGGATGTGCTGTCGAAGGTATGGATACTCCGTAAGTTTATGGCCGATATGAATTCGAATGAAGCCATGGAGTTCCTGCTCGAAAAAATGAAGCATACCCGCGACAATGAAGAGTTCCTGGTGTCCATGAACGGATAAGAAGAAATAAAAATAATTTAAAAAAGCAGCTATTGTGAGATGGCTGCTTTTTTTGTTAAGTTTCATTTAGCGATAGTTACACCTATGTCAGGAAGGATCACGGGCAAAAATATCTGAAAATGAAGAACAGGAAACTAATTGTGTATATAGCCACCTCCTTAGATGGGTACATAGCAAAGCCAGGTAATGATCTGAGCTTCTTAGACCGCGTTCAGAAAAAAGGAGAGGATTATGGGTACAATAACTTTATATCTACAGTTGACTGTGTCATTCTCGGAAGAAAAACATATGACTGGGTGATGGGCCAGGTTCCTGAGTTTCCCCATACCAGCAAGGAAATATATGTTATTACCCGTACCGACAGGCCTAAAGAAGGAAACATCAATTTCTATTCAGGCAGTTTAAAGGAGCTGGTAAACCGGCTTAAAAAAGAGCAGGGGAAGAATATATTCTGCGACGGTGGGGCAGAGGTGATAAATGAACTCCTGAGGCTCGAGCTGATTGACGAATTTATCATTTCCATTATTCCTGTTTTAGTCGGCAATGGAATAAAGCTATTCCAGGATGGGCGTCCCGAGCAAGGTGTAGAGCTTATTTCTGTAAAACAATTTGATACAGGACTTATTCAACTTCATTATAAAACAACTAAAAAAAAGAGGTGAAGAAGCGCCATCAGATGCCTTATGCTTTTTAAATTCATTGAAATGAATAAAAAGCCCACCTCCATAATTCAATACTATTACTGAATGTCTAAGCCCAAGCAAAAGAAAAGTGCCGCCAAAAAGGCTATACACACCGCCCGCCATATGGGGCGCTTCTTTAAAAACAGCTCTAAAAAGGTAGGGATGCCGCCCGGCTCCCTTTATTATACAGGAACCAGAACAGTTGAGCCGGTAAATATTAGTCTCTTTAATTACGATGGCGAAGGGTTAGAAGAGGTCGAGCTGCAAACTGCCGAAGAAACTTTCTCCTACCGGGATGCCACCAAAACCAGCTGGATCAATATTAACGGGGTGCATGATGTAGAACTGGTAGAAAAGGTGTGTAAGCATTATGGCATTCATCCTTTAACTATCGAAGATATTGTCAGTACCGATCAGCGACCTAAAATAGAAGAGGCCGAAGGATATATTTATGTGGTGCTGAAAATGATGGAATATGATACAGAAAAGGAACGGGTACAGATGGAGCAGGTAAGCCTGCTGCTGGGTAAAAACTTTGTCCTTTCTTTCCAGGAGCGGGAAGGCGACACCTTTACGCCTGTGCGGGAACGCCTGCGGGCCGGGAAGGGCCGTATAAGAACCCGTGGGGCCGACTACCTGCTCTATGCCCTCCTCGATACAGTGGTTGATAACTATTTCGTAATAATGGAAAAAGTAGGAGACTCCATGGCCGAACTGGAAGAACGCCTGCTTGTGAATGCCACGAAAGATAATTTCGATGCAGTTTATAACCTAAAGCGCGAAATGCTGGCAGTGCGACGCTCTACCTGGCCCCTGCGGGAGGTGATTTACAAACTGGAGCGGGAAGATTTTGCCATCATTCAGAAGGAAACGCAACTATTTGTACGCGATGTATATGACCATATGATACAGGTTATTGATACAGTCGAAACGTACCGCGACCTGCTCTCCGGCATGGTCGACCTCTATCACTCTACCGTTAGCACCCGCACCAATGATGTAATGAAGGTGCTCACTATTATCTCCACCATCTTTATTCCGCTTACTTTTATTGTAGGGGTATACGGGATGAACTTTGAGTATATGCCGGAACTCCAGTGGAAATACGGCTACCTTTCTGTCTGGATACTGATGCTGCTGCTGCTGGGAGGAATGGTGTATACTTTCAGAAAGAAATCATGGTTGTAAGGAGCCTGCGGGGCAGAGAAAAGAACAGGCAAGGCAGCAGGAGACATGACAGGATAAGCAGGGGAATCAATTCTGCCTCACACTATATTTTAATCCTGTTCATTTACATAAGATTGCAGGTACTCGTAGCCGGGGCATAGTTTTCCATTATCTGTTATAGTAGCGCGTTTAATAATATTGCGGCTGTCTTCTCCCAGCAGGTAAGGGAGGACGTGTTCCATTAACTGTTTGCCAAAGTTCTCCGATGCGTCGCGGGGAAGCTCGCAGGGAAGATTATCGATGGCCATTATGGTTAAGTTGGCCGGGTCGGATAAGGGAGTGGTAACAGCCTCTTTTGCTGGATCATAATCGTAGAGCGGCTCGGCTATGGTGCTTGCTTTAAGGGTACAAGGCACGGAGCCTTCTATGTCGCAGGTAACATCAGCAATAACTTTAATTTTGAAGTCTTCTTTTTTAATTTCTTCTCTGGAGAAAAGAACGGGTGCTTTAGGGTTCCAGTAAGCGGCGGCAATGAGCAGGTCGGTTACCCGGGTGTACTTGGCAAAATCAGCATCATAAAGCCATGGATTCTGGTGATATTCCTCTCTGTTATAATCCCCGCCATCGCGGCGAAGGTGATAGTCCTGGCTGCGGAGCTGGGTAAATACAGCTTCCTGGAACTCATTATCGATAAACGCTGCCGGTTCTACCTGGCGGATTTTCATTCCTTTCAGCACTTCAATGGCTCCGCCCGCTACTCTTCCGGCGCCGGTCACAGCGATTTTAATTGGCGGAAGCTTTACTTTAGAATATTCTTTCTGTAGCTCCTCCAGATTGAAGCAGTTACTGGCCCTGTGGAGATCGAACAGGTTAAACCGCTTGCCCCAGGCCCAAATACCATTGTAGGCTCCCACAATGCCTGCCCAGCGGCCAAAGCCAACCAGTCGGTTCCCGTTTTCATCTGTTAACTTTTCATAATCAATCAGCCGGATGTTCTTTTTCAGGATCTCCTGCAGCATTTTGCGGTTATAGGGCTGCTTTTTAATGGTGTGAGAGAAGAAAAGATAGGTTTTACCGTCTATCAGCTGTTGTACGGGTACCTCTTTAATACCCAACAGTATGTCGCAGTCATTTACCTGTTCCTGCACGGCAATGCCAGCCTCGGAATATTCGTGGTCAGGATAGCAGCGGGCAGCACTTTTCTGGACTACAACCTGTACCTGAGCATATGCATGGCTGAGCTTCTTTGCCTGGGCAGGAGTTAGCGCCACGCGGCGGTCGTTAGGCTGCTTTCCTTCTCTAATTAGGGCTAATTTTAGCATACAGTTGGGTAGCGGGTTAAAAAGGTTTGTACCTTTAGGCAGGTACATATTCTAAAAACTGAACAGGAGCAGCATTTGGCTGTCCCTTTATGGGCGCATCAAATATAATAATTTCGAATGAAGGCAGCATATTTCCTATTGGCAATTCTCTGGCTAGGCTACTTTTCTTTGCACAGTCTGCTGGCACGCCAATGGGTCAAATCAATTATGAAGCAGCGGCTCAATATGTCCGCCACCAATTACCGACTTGCCTACTCTTCGCTGGCGTTTCTGGGGCTTATCGGTATACTGTACTATAACTTTCTGATTTCAGGTGAGAGGTGGTTCCCGCCCTACACACTCACTCGTTTTGGAGCGCTTGTGCTGGCAAGCTGGGGAGTAATCGTTATTCGCTTAAGCTTCAGGCAATATAAGCTAAAGGCTTTTCTTGGGCTTGAGCCTGAGGAAAGAGGTGAACAGCTACAAACAGAAGGATTGCTGGCTTATGTCCGGCACCCGATGTATGCCGGGACTATTTTAGTTGCCCTGGGGTTCTGGCTTTATGTGCCGACTACCGCCAACCTTATCACCAGCCTTTCTATTGTGGTGTATATCCTGATAGGCATTCAGTTGGAGGAAAGGAGCCTGGAAGAAAAGTTTGGTACGGAATACCTGGAGTATAAAAAAAGGGTACCAATGCTGATACCCTTTTCAAAGAGGCCAAAAGGCCATATTTAGTTTTCTGATAAGCAGTTTTGTAGCGCTTCTTTACAGTAGAATGGTTTGAAGATCAAATCTACTCCTCAAACAAGCCGCCCAGAATAGAGCTGCTTCCTTTGTCGCTGTTTTTGCCGTGTGGCAATAAGACGTCAATTAGTTTACGGATAGGCATAGACTGCAGCCATACTTTTCCGGTACCGCGGAGGGTTGCCAGAAAGAGGCCTTCGCCGCCGAACACCATACTTCTGAGGCCGCCGGTTCGCTGAATGTCGAAGTCGATTGTGGGCTCAAAAGCGACTACGCAGCCGGTATCTACCCGCAGGGTTTCATTATTGAGCTGTCTTTCAATAATGGTACCGCCGGCATGCACAAAGGCTTTACCGTCGCCCTTTAACTTCTGCAGAATAAAACCTTCGCCACCGAAGAAGGTGCTGGTAAGTTTTTTATTGAAAGCAATGGATACTTTGGTGCCATAAGCTGCACACAAAAATCCATCCTTTTGTACCAGAACCTCATTGTTATGCATGTTGCGCAGGTCAATCGGAATAATGGTGCCCGGGTAGGGGGCTGAGAATGCCACCTTTGCCTTACCATTAGCCGAGCGGCCGCCTTCATTGGTAAAGTGAGTCATAAACAGCGATTCACCGCTTACCATACGCGTGCCGGCCTTAAAGATTTTCCCCAGGAGGCTGTCATTCGCTTCGGAACCATCGCCCATCTTTGTTTTAAAATTAATGCCTTCTTCCATGTACAACATGGCGCCGGCTTCGGCAATAACTGTTTCCTGTGGATCCAGCTCAACTTCTACCACCTGAATGCTCTCGCCCAGGATGCGGTAATCGATTTCGTGCGACTGCATATGGTTTATTGCTAGCGATTAAGGATTTTGATCTTCGTCATCCTCCTCCTGCTGCTCATCTTTCGTTTTATTCTTCTTCTTTCGTGCTTCTTTTTCCTTAATGAACTCAAGATCTGCCCGGTCGCGCAGCTTTTTATCATCTACACTGCGGTTCAGGAACTCATTGATTTTATCGATATTCAGGTTCGATTTTATTTCGCCGAAAGAATCAATCCGTACGTCGAAACCCTCCAGTTCAGGATTTACTTTAGGGTCTTTCTTTTTTTTATCTGGTTTATCTGATTTTCGTGCCATGGCCTTTTTATTTTACTTGCAGTTGTTGCAAGGCTTGCTCCAGGCGGGCTACGGTTTCGTCTTTTCCGATAATTTCGATAATATTCATCAGGTCGGGGCCGGAACCCACGCCGGTTAAAGCAAGCCTTAGTGCCTGCATAACACGACCAATCTTTACATTGTTTCTTTCCAGCACTTCGTTAAGGGTGTTTTTGGCTGTTTCAGCATCGAGTGTCTCAACCTCCTGCAGCGAATCTTTGAACTGGCCGATAATGGTAGCCGCCTCTTCATTCCATTTCTTTTCAGCTACTTTTTCATCGTAAGTAGCCGGGCGGACAAAGAACAGGGCGCCTTCCTGCCACAGGTCGGCCGGGAATACGGCTCTCTCCTTTACCTCCACCGCTACTTTGGTAGCTTTTTCCATATCGGCGTCTATACCATTTTGCTTCAGCTGCTCCAGCAGCATTTTCCCGAGCTCCTCATCGGGCTTCTGGCGGAGGTACTGCTGGTTAAACCATTTGGCTTTGTCGATATCGAACTTGGTGCCCGATTTACCGATGCGCTCAATACTGAAGGCCTGAATGAGTTCATTCAGGGTAAATAACTCCTCATTAGTGCCGGGGCTCCAGCCAAGAAAGGCAAGGAAGTTTACAAAGGCATCGGGCAGATAGCCATCTTCGCGGAAACCGGCCACTTTTTCGTTTGATACCGGGTCGACCCATTCCAGCGGGAAAATGGGAAAGCCATGTTTTTCGGCATCGCGCTTGCTAAGCTTGCCGTTGCCATCGGGCTTCAGGAGCAGGGGTAGGTGGGCAAAGCGTGGCATACTGTCTTCCCAGCCAAAGTACTGGTACAGCAGCACGTGCAGGGGAGCCGATGGTAACCATTCTTCGCCTCTAATTACATGCGTAATTTTCATGAGGTGGTCGTCGACGATATTGGCCAGGTGGTAGGTTGGCATGCCGTCGGACTTCATCAGTACCTTGTCGTCGAGGGTAGAGGAGTGTACCATTACCCAGCCGCGAATCATATCGTTGAGGCGAATTTCTTCCTTGCGTGGTATCTTAATGCGGATAACATAGGGCTCACCGCTTTCCAGCCTTGCCTTTACTTCATCTTCGGGCAGGGTAAGGCTGTTTTTCATTTGCATGCGTGTAATGGCATTATACTGCGGGGTAGCTACCCGGGCAGCTTTCAGGCGCTCACGCATGGCATCCAGCTCTTCCGGAGTATCGAAGGCATAGTAGGCTTTCCCTTCCTCAACCAGCCGAATGGCATATTGCATATAGTCGGGCTTGCGCTCGCTCTGGCGATAAGGGCCGTAGGGGCCGCCAGTCCAGGGGCTTTCGTCCAGCTCAATACCGGCCCATTTTAAGGCATCCTGTATATACTGTTCGGCGCCGGGTACAAAGCGGGTCTGGTCGGTATCTTCTATCCGGAGAATCATTTTACCGCCGGTCTTACGGGCAAATAAATAGTTGTAGAGAGCGGTTCTTACGCCGCCAATATGTAAAGGCCCGGTAGGGCTTGGTGCAAATCGTACTCTTACCTCTTGTTCCATAAAAAATATCTGTTTGCTGCAAAATTATAAAAAATCGGTTAAGGTTAAAGGTTTAGAGGAGAGATATGAGACTTGAGACAGGAGATGAGAGACGATGGACAATAGACGTAAGACTTTAGAACCAGGAACCAAGCGTCAAGAGCCAGGGCAGGAGGTAATTCACCACTACACTCTATCGCAAAGGCAAACTCATGAGCAATAAACGGTAGCGTCTTTATCCTTAATACTGACTACTTAATACTAAAAGCAGCCACTAAGCACGAGCCACGAAAAACCATCAACCAAACCTACCCGTTCAGCGCCTTGTCCAGTGCCTTTTGGCTGCTTCGGACCTGCAGAAAAAAGTTCTTGGTGGAAATTACATAATTTATCACGCCTAATCCAAAGGAAAGGAGGGCGTAGAGGGTTTCCTGATGAACAAGCAGGAAGAAGAGGCTCAGCAACAGGCAGATGAGCGACCAGAAGATCAGGAACATGACTACACTGGAAAACATCCGGTAGCGAACGAAGAGAATACTGCCCACGGAGGTGCCTTCGATGCGCCCCGACATCAGGGGCAGGAAGTTTTCCGGGTGGCTGACCTTCCGGCTTATCCGGAAGCGGCCTTCTTTTAGCCAGCCATTGAACAGGAACTTATTTTCATTCTCCTCTGCATACTCAACCCCTTTTTCCAGCGGACGAATGGTCCTTTGAAGGCGCCGTACTGTTTCCGGGGCTTCGTATGGAAGCACAATAGTCTGCTGGTAAAAGGGGAGCAGGTGCATCAGGCCACCGCGATACAGGATATCTCTACATTTACATTTTTGGGCAGTCGGCTTACCTCCACCGTTTCGCGGGCAGGGGCATCGTCGCCAAAGTAAAGGCTGTAAGCCTCGTTAATCAGCGGGAAATCTTCGAGGTTACGGCAGAAAATGGAGCATTTAACCACATGCTCGAAAGTGAGGTCCGCCGCATCCAGCACCGCCTGAATGTTCTTCATTACCTGATGTGTTTCGAGGCTGATGTTCCCGGTAACCAGTTCTCCTGAACTGGAGTTAAGGGCAATCTGGCCTGAAACATAGAGGGTTCCGTTTTTATAAATAGCCTGGCTGTACGGGCCAATAGGTTCCGGCGCTTTTGGGGTGTGGATGATTGTTTTATTCATTTTCCTTCGTTAATTAGCGAAAAGCCTTAGTTTTACAGCCAAAATTAAGAAAAATATGAAAATACTTGCGGTAGGGAACGAACGAATATTGGCCAAGTTCAGAGAAAAGTTTGCCGGCTCATCGCAGGATGCTCCACTAGACTATCATTTTTTTTCTGAAACTGCTGATATTGCAGAGGAGCTGACTTCCGCAGAAGTGGTATTTGATTTTACCCTCGATGAGGAGCCTGAAAATATTGAACTGTACCTTGAGCATGACCATTTGCTGGTTTTTTGCAATATGCCAAAAATGAGTCTGGCTGAGGTGCAGTATTATAATCCTGAAATTGCCTGCATGCTGGTTCGCTTTAATGGCCTTCCCACCTTTTTAAACCGACCGCTCCTGGAGGTAAGCCTGCTGGAGGAATCAGCCAGGGAAAGAGTGGAAGCAGTAGGTAAGGTCCTGGGAACAGAAATAGCAGTTGTGGCCGACAGGGTAGGGATGGCTACGCCCCGGGTGATCTGCATGATTATTAATGAGGCTTTTTACACTGTACAGGAAGGAACTGCTTCACGGGAAGATATAGACCTGGGAATGAAACTTGGTACCAATTATCCTTACGGACCTTTTGAATGGTGTGAGCGGATAGGAGTAGGACAGGTATATGAGTTATTGGAGGCGATGTATGAAGATACCAAGGATGAGCGTTATAAAATCTGTCCATTACTAAAACATGAATACCTGAAAGCTCAAAAATTTGAAGCATAAAAAAGGCGGCCTATTCATGACAGGAGTGGTCGGAAGATTTTTTCTTCCGACCTTTTTATTTTTAGTGGTAACAAT
>NZ_ANNU01000016.1 GCF_000346615.1 Nafulsella turpanensis ZLM-10 | reverse complement strand
ATATTTAATTATTTATTATTGTAAAAACCTGTATCGCTATTCTAGGACGAGACAATTCGCTCCACTTCTTTACAGCAACGCCAGATATTTCCAGAGCGGAGCCGCATGCAGGGCCTGCACAATAGCACCATCATTCAGCAACTGTTTCACTTCATCCACGGAAAAAAGATGCACCGTTAGCTGTTCGGTTTCCTCCAGCTCCGGCTCTCTTACCAGCTCAAGCTCAGTTGCAAGGTAGCAATAAGTGAGGTTGCTATGGGTGCCCGGGTTTGCCGACACCACCATCCATTCCTGCCACTTACCACCCCCGTAGCCGGTTTCTTCCAGCATTTCCCGTTTAGCCGTTTCCAATGGAGAGGCATCAGCCATATCGGATACACCAGCACATAATTCGTACGATATCCGCTCCAGTCCATGCCGGTACTGCCTCACCAGTATCAGCTCTCCCTCCACATTTATTCCTATTACATTTACCCAGTTGGGGTATTCCAGTACATAGTAAGAAGGAATGGTTGGTCCCTCCGGCAACGCTACCTTATCCTTCCGGACCGTAAGCCATTGGTCCTGATAAATATATTCAGATGCTAATTTTTTCCAGTGCATGATTGTTTCCTTTAATTTAAATCCCTTGTGTTTGCTATTTTATCTATAAAAAGGCCGTCCCTGCTTAACCTAAAAGCGGGCATTTATTTTACCATGGCCAGCGCTCAGTAGCATTTGCAAAGTTTAAGATCCTGTTTTGCACAAATGATACTTCGAAGTTTATTTTTTTATTTATTAGCAAACCGACAAAATACTAAAGCTGGCGAAGAGGGAATAACAAAAAGAGAAAAATTACAGTCTTGCTCATTTCCTAACCTTTGCCCCCTATTTGGGTTACCATTTCAGAATCTGTAATTTCTGCCGGAAAAGAATGGAATGGGTACCGCTTCCTTCAAAGCAAAAGCTAAATGGACCAGACGGGCAGAAAATAAACTAAAAACAAATCAGGTTAATGGAACAACATACAAATAGTAAAGAACCGGCCTCGCTGCCGCATGCCATAGAAGAATTAACAGCACTCACCCGGGAAATTGGAGACAAAAAACCTGTACTTTTTCTCGACTACGACGGTACACTCTCTCCCATTGTTAAAAATCCGGAGGAGGCTCTCCTTTCCCAAAAAACAAAGACCTGCCTGCAGGAGCTGGCAGAAATAGTACCCATTGCCGTGGTAAGCGGGCGCGACAGGGCCGATGTAAAAAACAAGGTAGGACTGGAAAACCTCATTTATGCCGGCAGCCATGGCTTCGATATTACCGGACCTAATGGCCTCAATATGCAGTACGAGGGGGGCGAAAAAGCGATTCCGGCCCTGGATGCAGCAGAAAAGTCCCTGAAAGAAAAGCTGGGCAATATAGAAGGTGCCTGGGTGGAGCGGAAAAAGTATGCGATTGCCGTACATTACCGCAATGTTGCTGAAGAAAAGGAGGAAACGGTAAAGAAGGCGGTTGAAGAAGTCATAAACCGGCAGGAAAAGCTCAAAAAGGGCGGCGGAAAAAAAATTCTGGAGCTTAAACCAAATATCGACTGGCATAAAGGCAGGGCTACTTTATGGCTGCTCGATGCGCTGGAATTGAATGATGGTAAGCATACCCCCCTGTTTATAGGAGATGATGTAACTGACGAAGATGCACTGGAAGCCATCGCCGGCAGGGGAATTGGCATACTGGTTGGCACTCATGGGCAGACTACCGCGGCCTCTTACCGGCTGAAGGATACAGAAGAAGTGGCAGAATTCCTGGGGAAACTCCAGCAACTGCTTTCAGAAAGAGGAAAGGGGTAAAAGTAGGGCCAAATTCCCTGACAAACAGCACAATCTATACCCGGCTGCCATTCCATAAAAATCCTTTGCGGCTCTTCCATTCCTACTAAAGAGTCGCTCCATCACCTCTTGTCATAAAGTGTAAACATTGGCACCCGCATGTGCTTATATACATGGTAGGAGAGATAAAGCAGCAAAGGAGACGCAGGATCTTTACCACCCTCTCCAAAAATTCCATTTGGTTCAGAAATTTTTTAAGGATTCATATGGCATCAGAAAAAACTACATCAGGAAGAAAACCACTTGTAGAAAATGCTTATCGCCGTTCAGCAGAAGAGGTCGCTCAGGCAGTAGAGGCCCACCCAAAACAGGGTCTTTCGGGTAGCGAAGTAGAAGAACGGATAAAGAAGTATGGCCGTAATGAGCTGGAAAAGCACCAGGAGCGAAGTGTCTGGCAAATTTTAGTGGCCCAGATCACCAACCCTGTGGTATACCTGCTTACCGCTGCCGCCACTATGGCTTTTGTGTTTGGCGATATACCGGAAGGCATCGCCATTCTGGTCGTGCTGCTGGTCAATACCATTATAGGCTTCTGGATGGAGTACCAGGCGCAGCAATCGATGGAAGCACTCAAGGCCATGGATAAAATACAGGCCCGGGTACTGCGCGATGGAGAAAAGAAACAAATCGATGCCGAAGAAATAGTACCCGGCGACATTCTACTGGTGGAGGCGGGCGATTTAATTGCCGCCGATGCACGCCTGCTGGAGACAAGCGAACTGGGGGTGGACGAATCGCCCCTTACCGGCGAATCTTTACCAGTCACCAAAAGTCCTGACGTTATAGAAGAAGAAAAAGGAGTGGGCGACCGGCTCAATATCCTCTTTAAAGGAACCGCCGTTAACAGCGGCACGGGCAAAGCAGTGGTATATGGCACCGGCATGGATACGGAGCTGGGCAATATATCGGCCATGGTGGGAGAGCAGGAAGACGAGGAAACTCCGCTGAACAGAAAACTAAACCTGCTCACCAAAAACCTTATCTGGCTCACCCTTGGCCTTGCCGTGGCTTTTTTCATTTTCGGATGGATCGCCGGCAAAGATCTTTACCAGCTTATACAAACCTCCATTGCCTGGACCATTGCCGCTATTCCCGAAGGACTGCCCATTGTGGCCAGTATTGCCCTCGCCCGTGGTATGCTGCGCCTCGCCCGCCACAATGTAGTCGTTAAAAAACTGGCTGCAGTTGAAACGCTGGGCGAAACCACTGTTATTTTTACCGATAAAACCGGTACGCTTACCGAAAATCGGCTTACCGTCAACACCCTCTACTCGCCCGAAGATGAGCGTATGGAAGTGGATTGGCATGGCAGCCAGGGCGTAGGCCTGAAAGGAAAAGAAGAACCGGAAGCAAAGGAAAACCTCCGGCACATCCTTAAAATTTCCGTACTGGCCAACGACGCCCGTCTCCTCGACGATAATTCCGGGGCAAATGAAGACGGGCAGGACCAAAGCGGCAAGGGAGAAGGTGATCCGCTGGAAATAGCTCTGCTCCACTTCAGCAAAAAATTCAACTCAGAAGCTTACCAACAGTACCGCCAGCTCGAGCGTCGCCTGCACGACCCCTTCGATTCCGAAACCATGGTAATGGGAACTGCTTATGAGGAGGAGAGGGGCTATTATATCGCCGGTAAAGGGGCCGCCGATGCACTCCTTAGCCGTTGTACCCATATTCTGGTTAAGGGGGAGGTAAGGGAGCTTACAGAGAAAGATAAAGAAGAGTGGCTCCGGAAAAATGACTCCATGGCCAATGATGGCCTGCGGGTATTGGGCTTCGCCTATCAGCAGCCGGATGAACTTCCTTCAGGAGAGGCGGCGGATGACTTCTTGCAGAACCTCACCTTTGTCGGTCTCATCGGCTTCCTCGACCCACCGCATAAAGAAGTAGCCTCTGCCATTGAAACCTGCCATAGAGCAGGCATTAAAGTGGTAATGGTAACGGGCGACCACCCGGGTACCGCTGTTAATATTGGCAGGCAGGTAAAGCTGGTTACAGCCGAAAATGAAAGTGAGCATACCGTCCTGCATGGAAAAAATCTGCAGGCCGAGCTGGATAAAAATGATAATGAAAAGCTCGTGAGCACCCCTGTTTTCTCTCGTGTAGACCCTGGCCAGAAACTCAGCCTGATTAAGCATTACCAGCAGGCCGGAGAAATTGTGGGCATGACCGGCGATGGGGTAAACGATGCTCCGGCCCTCAAGCGGGCAAACATCGGTATAGCCATGGGTAAAAATGGCACACAGGTAGCCCAGGAAGTGTCGGATATGGTGCTGAAGGACGATGCCTTTGGCTCCATCGTTAAAGCCATCGAGCAGGGCCGCATCATTTTTGGCAACATCCGCAAGTTTATTATTTACCAGCTGTCTTACCACCTGAGCGAAATCATCATCATTGGCCTTATTAGCTTTACCATGTTTACGCTGCCGCTCCTTCCGCTGCAGTTGTTGTACCTGAACCTCCTGTCGGATGTATTCCCCGCCCTGGCGCTTGGGATTGGCCCCGGCAGCCCTAATATAATGACCAAACCGCCCAAAGACCCCCGCGAGCCTTTAATTACCCGGCATAACTGGATTCAGGTTGGTGTATACGGGCTCATCCTTGCCATTTGTGTTTCGGGTGCCTATTACTTTGCACAGGAGGTATGGGGCGCACCGGAAGAGATTACCAATAACATCGCCTTTTTCAGCCTTGCCTTCGCCCAACTCCTGCACGTACTCAATATGCGGGAAGCCGATGAGCCGGTGTTTAACAACCAGGTAACCCGTAATAAATACATCTGGATGGCGCTGGCTTTTTGCGCTGCTGCCATTTTAGCCGCTTATTTTATCCCGGGCCTGCGCAGCATTCTGGAGCTACAACTACTGGAGCCACGCGTGTGGGGACTTATTGTCATTACAAGCCTGTTGCCCATCATTATTATCCAGGTTATTAAGTTTATCAGAAAAGACTTTTAAGTATGAAAATTGTAAGCCTTACGCTCAACCCTTCGCTGGATAAAAGTACCCGCACCGACCATTTACTGCCGGATGAAAAGCTACGCTGCGAAGCACCTGTTTATGAGCCTGGCGGAGGTGGAATTAATGTTTCGAGAGCCATAAAACATATGGGAGGCGATTCGCTGGCTATTTACCTGGCAGGTGGAGCCTCCGGCGAAAAAATGCAGGAACTGCTAAAGGAGGAAGGGATTCAGCAACAGATAATCCGGGGCAAAAATGCTACACGCGAAAACTTTATAATAACAGAAAGCACTACCAACCGGCAGTACCGCTTTGGCATGCCGGGAGCAGAAGTCACTACTGAGGAGCTGCAGCAGTGCCTGCAGGCCTTAAAAGAGCTTCCTGATGAAGTGGAATACCTGGTAGCCAGTGGTAGCTTACCACCGGGAGCACCTGATGATTTCTATGGCCAGGTTGCCCGTATTGCCCGGGAACAAAATATACAGTGTGTAATTGATACTTCCGGACCTGCCCTGCAAAAAGCAGCCGAAATGGGTGTGTGCATGATGAAACCCAACCTTGGCGAACTAAGCAAGCTTGCCGATAAGGAGCATATTTCGGCTATGGAGCAGGAAGAGGTAGCAAAGAGAATTATTGAGCAGGGCAAAGCCCAATTACTCATTGTTTCGCTCGGGCCTCGCGGAGCCATGCTGGCTACAAAAGATAAAATTGAATATGTAGTCCCTCCTACCGTAAAGCAGCAAAGTACGGTGGGTGCCGGCGATAGTATGGTTGGGGGCATTATTTTGTCCCTCTCCAGGGGCGACGATCTTAGCGATGTTATTAAATGGGGAGTAGCTGCAGGAACGGCGGCCACCATGACCCCCGGAAGTGAACTTTGCCGCAAGGAAGATGTAGAGGAAATTTTCGCATGGCTTAAGCACAAAGAAAAAACCGGCGCCTGAAGCGCCGGCTCATTCATTCTCTCATAATATTCCCTTTTTCAGGAGAGGCTACTTTTATTCTTCCCGCTCCGCCTTACCTACGCTTTTGGTACCGGCCGGCTTTTTCCCCTCGCTCTCCTTACCGGTGCCTTTTGCTGGTGCTGACTGGTTAGCCAGCTGCCGATCCTGTCCCTGATCGGTGGCTAGTCTTTGCTTATGCTTTGGTACTCTATCGTTAGGCATTGTCCTGTCTTTAAGTTAAAAAATGTTTACAAAAACTCACAATCTATATCTTCTTTAAGATACTGAATTACAATCTCTTGACAAACTAAAAATCCATTTATTCCTGAATTACAAGCGCTTCGTGTCCATTCCCCTTCTGGCTGATTTCTAAATGCAAATTGATACCCTCCTGCACAACCTCTATGGTATTTTCATTCCCAAACTGGCTTCCGGAAAGATAGGCAGGGTCTCCGCTCTGCCGAATCAGCATTTTATTCTCTTCTCCCTGCTGGCTCAGGTCCATTTCCAGGTACATGCCTTTCTGCTCAACATCCATAAAATTACCGTTTCCTTTCTGTGTGGCACTGAGTTCACTCCATGCCGCATTCTGAAGAATTTCCATGCTGTTTGCCTCGCCAACCTGCTGTAAATCAGCAAAAATTATAGTTCCTGCTTGTTCAAAATAGCTGTAATTTCCTTCTCCATGCTGCAACAGTTCTGTATCAGTTCCTTCTCCGCTCTGGTCTGTAAAACTCCAATTATAACTTCCTGACTGCTCATGCCAAAAAGAAGCATAAGTCCACGACTGCATTGCCACCGAATAATTATAGTTTCCATACTGTTCAATAGAGGCGGAGTTTCCCATTACCCCCTGGTAAATGCTGCTGAAGTTATAGGAGCCGAACTGCCCTAAATAAAGCCAGTCACCCATACCATTTGCCTGAATATGCGCCTCATTTCTAAAGCCAGGCGTAGTAATATTTCCCTGCTCCACCTTGATGGAATGATCATAATCGACAGCACTCTCCACAAACAGGAGGTTTTCTTCTCCAATCTGGCGAAGGTGAATGGTTGAAGGGTGCTCTTTATTCCCCCAGTTCCTTCCACTAAAACTCAAATAATTAGCCCTTCCCTGCTGCAGAATTTTGGTGACGACCGATTCGCTGATTTGGTGTACGTGGCTGCTATTTCTGTCGCCAATTTGCTCAACAGAAGTCTGTAAAACGTTTCCATCCCCTTCCGGAAAACTATTCTCCTGGTGCAGTTCTACGGAATTATGGTTACCCTGCTGATTTACTTCTGCCCAATCTTCTTCCTGGGCAGTCAGCCATAGAGGCAGGCACAGCAGGAGCAGGCTTAAAAAATATTTTTTCATGATTAAAAAGTATAGGTTTTACATTAAATTTTTCCTTTTGATTATCCAATATCTACCTGAAGTATAAAAAAGCCAGCCCACAACAGGCCGGCCTTTTCTTGATTTAACCGAATCTAAATTTTATTCTCCTAGTAGCGGTCTCTGTCCCGATCGCGGTGGAAGCGGTACTCGCTATCCCGGTCATAATCGCGATCGTAGTTGCTACGTCCATAGTTCGTATCTCTGTCTCTATTATAGTTGCGGTTTTCATAGTTGCGATTGCGGTCCTCATCATCGCCAAACCACGACTTTATGCGCTCACCGGCACGGTCGAAGAAGCCTCGATCCTCATCACGGTCGCGCCCGTAATCGCGGTTACCATAATTGCGATCGCGGTCATAATCGCGATCGTACCCGCCACGATCGTAATAGCTGTTGCGGTCTTGGTAGTTGCGGTCATCGCCATAACGGCTGTAGTCGCCCATGCTGCTACCATAGGAATTACCGCGGCCAAAACCAGTGTTGCGGTCGCTGTCGCGCATACCGTAACTGTCTCCCATTCCACGGCCATAATCGCGGTCGCTGCCATAAGAGCTACTGCGATAATCGTTACCAGAGGAGCTCCGGTCGGAGTTGCGGAAGTTTTCGTTACTGCGGGCAAAGTTTCGATTGTAGTCGCTATCGGTTGGTCCGTAGCTGTTCCGTCCTGATCCACCGATTTGATCGCGATCATAATCGCTTCCTCCATAGCTTGAACCATAGCCGCGGTCGCGGTTGTATCCTGTACTACGGTCATATTCACGGTCGTAATTGCTCATGCTGCTTCCGTACCCATAGCTGCTGCTATTGCTGCCATAGTTCCTGTCAGAATTATATCCTCTATCTCTATCTCTATCTCTGTCAAAGTCCCGGTCACGATCCCGGCTTCTTTCGTTTTCTCTGTAGTGACGTCCATATATTCTATCGTCTCTCATGGTATTTTGATTTTGATTAAAAAATTGATTTTGATTGGGGTTTTGGTACTGGTCCCCACCAGAATAAGAATTACTGGAGCTGCCTCCACTATTTTGGTTTTGCTGGTTTTGTACCCAGCCCGGGGTCATATACTCCTGGTTTTGCAACCCACCTGCCTGCTGGTTTCCTTGCTGGCCCTGGCCGTATTGCTGATGGTGCGGCTGTTTCTGCTGCATATTGCCCATGCCAGACTGCTGGTATTGCTGGTGACTCACCCCCTTCTGCTGGTCCTGGTCACCTCCCGGCATTCTTCTTTCGCCATAATTGCCACCATACGGGTACTGCTGGCCTCCTCCATAAGAGTGCCGGGGCTGGTTAGAGCTACCGGACTGCTGCCAGTTTTGGCTGTTCTGCTGCCCCTGGTTTTGCCAGTTATTTCCCTGGTTTTCTTCCTGCCCCTGCACGTACCTGCCATAGGTTCCCTGGTACTGCTGGTTTCGGCCCTGGCCCTGCCAATCGTTATCCTGCTGACCTCCGCCGCCATAGCTCGAATATGGCTGCTGGCCACCAAATGAAGGCTGGCGCATTCCGCTGTTGCCCCACTGGTTACCGCCCTGCGAGTAACCTGCCTGGTTACCGGAGCCAAACTGCTGGCCTTGTCGCTGCCAGTCGGCATTTCCTGGTTGGGAATAATTACCATATTCCTGCCCCTGCTGGCTGTCTCCATAGTTGTAAGCACCAGGGCGCTCCGTCGCCGATGACCAGGTGGTACTGGTTTCCTCTTGCTGGCCTTCTCCTTTGTTTTTATCTTTTTCTTTACCAGAAGACTGGCTGGAGGCAGATATATCCTTTGAGCTGTCTCCGGATGATTTACTGCTTTCCGAAGAAGAGCCTTCTTTGTTAGCATCGTCCGATTTGGAGGAAGCCGCTACACTGGAAGATGATTTTGCGGTTGTTCCTTTGTTTTCGTTTTTCTCTGTATCTGTTGATTTATTTTTCATTTTGTCATCTTCCTTATCCGATGACATCTTGTTTTTATCATTTGTAGCCATTTGTTTAAAAAGTTTAAACGGTTAAAAAATCTATTAACATGCCTTACTAATATCACAATTTATCTGGCATGATGTAAGACCTTAAAAAGGGGTTTATTAGCATCCCTCTTTGGGGGGATTTTATCTGCTTATCAACAACTTACACAACCATACCTGGTTAACTCCCGTTAAAAGGCCAGTGAACCATATACACCAACCGTAAAGCTACAATCAGGCAGATGCAGCAAACCAGTAGGTGTATTATCCGATATAGCCAGTGGAGGTGGGACCAAAATGGTTAAGAGGGTGTATATGGGTAGGGGTAGCCCTTCAAAAAGACAGTAGAACTGCTCTTCCTTGTATTAAGGGCACAAATGATCAGTAGAAAACGGAGGAGGCTGTCTTGCTAATCGTACTGAAGCAGGCCATGGCGGGCAGCCTGGTGCACGAGTCCGGCAGTATTTTTGGCATTTAGTTTCTGCAGGAGGTTTCGCCGATGAGAAACCACCGTATGCGGACTGATAAACAGGCGCTCGGCTATTTCCTGATTGGTATACTCTTTGGCAATAAGAATCAGCACTTCGGTTTCCCGCGAAGTTAACAGGGGTTCTTCCTGGTAGCGGAGGGCTTTTCTGTCTTCCAGAGGCTTGTTTAGGTGGTTGTGCAGTTTACGTGATACCCCCTGGCTAAAATAACTGTTCCCCTGCGCCACTGCTCTTATAGCATTGGCCATTTCGGCCGCACAGGAATCTTTGCTGATGTAGCCGGCTGCCCCGCAACGAAAAGCTTCCACCACGAAATGCTCACTTTCGTGCATGGAAACAATGAGCACTTTAGTTTTAGGCCAGTATTTACGAATAAGGCGGAGGCAGGCAATACCATCCATGCCGGGCATATCTATATCGAGTAATACAATATCAGCATTTTTTCTTTCCAGAAATTCCAGCACCTCTTCTCCATCTGCCGCTTCTCCCACTATTTCAATCCAGCCTTCATCCTGCAGCATTGCTTTTATTCCTTCCCGTACTATTTTATGGTCGTCGGCAATTGCTATTTTAACTTTCATACACCTCCTGTAAAACCTGTTCTCTCCATCCTTCGCAGAAGACTCTGCATAGTATAAGGCACCTCTTTCAACCTCATTATCAAAGCCTTCCCAAGTATATCCATAACCCGTCTTTTGCTGTTAGGTTTGTGAGTAGCACCATATTCTGAAAACTAATTCACTTTTTGTTGCGCCTTATTCCCTTTGTTTTACCAGCCTCATCCGGAGCCAGATTTATACTATCAAAGCAAATGGAATGCAAACAAAGGATAGGTTGATTTTCTTATTCTATAAAGATATTTTACCTGATTTTGTCAATTATGCAAGACTACTGGAATAAACAATACGAGACGGATGATTACTACTTTGGCAAAGAGCCCAATGAGTTCTTCAGGACTTTTATCGATAGCCTCCCTGCCGGCAAAATTTTACTACCCGCGGCAGGAGAGGGAAGGAACGCTGTGTATGCAGCCGAGGTAGGCTGGGAGGTAGAGGCCTTTGATACAAGCCCGAAGGCGCGTGAAAAGGCACTTAAACTCGCCCGCGAAAGAGACACAAACCTTCGATATGAGTTACAGGATGCACAGAGCTATAATGGCCCGAAGGACTATTTTGATGTAATTGCAATTGTTTTCCTGCACTTACCGGCCGCCGAACGAAGAGCTTTTCATCAAAAAATGGTCAGCTGCCTTAATCCGAATGGCGGAAATCTATACCTGCTGGCCTTTTCGGATGAGCAGCTAGGGCAGGCTGGCCCCGGCCCGGCAGACAATAGCCTGCTGTACTCAAAACAGGACATCATCGCCGATTTTAAGGATTTGCAGATAGACATGGTGCAGGAAGAGGAGGTAAACCTGAAAGAGGGTGTTGGACACCGCGGAAAGGCAAAGGTTATTAAACTCTCTGCCCTACGACACCAGCACGAGCAGGCAAGCGACACCTTTACCATATGATTGTAAATGCCGCTCCCGAAGGCTGGGAAGTTATTTTCCAGCGGGCGCATGAGCTGCTGGCCATGCAAACTGCCAGTTTCTGGCAGCAGCAACAGCGGCCTGTGCGCTGGCATGAGCTACTATCGGCCATTACCGAACATGATAACCAGCAGGAAAGCTGGAAGGGGCAAAACCACCTTACAGCCAGCGGGGCTCCGCAAGACTTTAGCATGAAGGGCTTTTCGCTGAGTCAGGCAAGGGCGGTAACAGAAGTATCGCAGTATAAAAGCCGCTATGTTTCGCTGCTCATTAGTATGCATACCAGCTATCTTTATGAGCCATTGCGTGGGAAAGACAAAGCAACTGACCAGTTTCTGGACGACCAGCAAGCACTGCAGCAGCGGTTACTACAGTCGCTAAAACTTAGCCGGGCCGCCGCTGCCAAAGCCTACAACCTCCTGCAGTGGGCCGACCGCTGCTCCCTTATCCTCTGTAAAAACCAGCTTCCGGCCGATGAACGGCGGCTGGAGGTTTTCAAAGACACCGAAGGCCAGACTTACTTTATCTGGCAAAGAAAGGATAAAAGCCTTGGTGTGGAACCATGGCCTTTCCAGGAGGTGGAGTTTAAAGTGTGGGTAGAGCGGCGCCTGCTTAAACAGCTACAGTTTAAGGATGATGGGGAGCTGGCAAAAGCACTTGCTGCCACAGAAGTAGAAGAAAAGGAGTGGGTGTTTCGGCGGCAGTAAAGCTGTTCATTTCGAAGAGTGACAAATAAGCAGGAATGGTGCCACAGGAAAAAACACTCCTTTTTTAACAAGTGCCGGAAAACCAAGAACAGGTAAAAATAAAAACCCCCGGCACTATGGAGCACCGGGGGTCTTTTACATTTTTTGATGTTGTATTGTACTAGCGGTTACGACGAGCCTCCTGCATAGGGTTGCTGCCTGTAGAAGAACCACGAGGAGCCTGTCTTTCTTTGAATAATTCAAAGCGGCTCTTCTCAGTATATTCAGGCCAGTAATTGTCTTCTATTTCTGTATCGGCTGTTTCGCGGAACGGGTCGAGGACAATGCTTTCCACCAGCTTTTCTTTTGCAAAAACCTTGGTAAACCTGTTCTCATTCATCCGCCAGATTTCGGCCGGTATACGCTGCACCTCTTTTGTGCCATCCACATAATTCCATTCCAGAATAACAGGCATAACCAGACCGCCATCGTTACGGAAGTCTACTTCGTAGAAGTGATAACCGGCGTCGAGCAGGTTACGCTCTTCAGGAGTAAGCGACTTGCGGTACTTCTCGTAAGCTTCCATATCATCTTCCGATACCGCAAACTCATCATAATTGGTGTAGAAGTCTTCCAGTTTCGGATTTCTTTCCACGGCAGTTTCCGGTATGGCTGCCTTATTACGAATGCGGGATAAGTGGTTATCGTTACGCTCGTCGATTTCACGGGCAATGGCATTTTCTACTTTAGGGTTCTTGGTATTGATCTGGTAGTAATCAACATCTTCTATCGCGATATCAACATGGTCGGTAGTATAGAACCAGCCTCGCCAGAACCAGTCAAGGTCAACGGAAGAAGCATCTTCCATGGTACGGAAAAAATCTTCCGGCGTAGGGTGCTTAAAGGCCCAACGCTGTGCATAGGTTTTAAAGGCATAGTCGAAGAGCTCGCGGCCCATTACTGTTTCGCGCAGAATATTAAGGGCTGTGGCCGGCTTGCCATAGGCATTATTACCGAACTGCAGAATCTGCTCTGAGTTGGTCATGATCGGGCGCTGCGTATCCTTGCTGCTTTCCATATAAGGAATGATATTAGCAGCTGGTCCGCGGCGGCTCGGGTAGTCGCGTTCCCATTCCTGCTCGGCAAGGAACTGAACATACGTATTGAGGCCTTCATCCATCCATGTCCACTGACGCTCATCGGAATTTACAATCATCGGGAAGAAGTTGTGCCCAACTTCGTGGATGATTACGCCAATCATACCATACTTAATACGCTCGCTGTAGGTACCATCTTTTTCAGGACGGCCATAGTTAAAGCATATCATCGGGTACTCCATACCATTGCTGGCTTCTACCGAAATGGCTACCGGGTAAGGGTAAGGGATAGTATACTTGCTGTAAACCTCAAGGGTGTGAGCCACCACTTCCGTAGAGTATTTCTCGTACAGGGCTGCGGCCTCTTTAGGATAATAGCTCATGGCCATTACAGTTTCTCCGTCTATATCCACGCCCATGGCATCCCAGATGAACTTACGGGAAGTACCAAAGGCAAAGTCGCGCACACTGTCGGCATGGTATACCCATGTTTTAAAGCCGTCGGCCTTTCTTTTTTCCTTTTTCCGCGCCTCTTCTTCAGTTACAATTACTACCGGGCTATCGGCGGTTTTGGCTTTTTCAAAAAGTTCGATCTGCTCCTCGGTCAACACTTCCTCTGCATTCTGCAGCACGCCGGTAGCGGCCACAATATGGTCGGCCGGAACAGTAATGCTTACCTGATAGTCGCCAAAAGGCAGGGCAAACTCGCCACGGCCCAGGAATTGCTTGTGCTGCCACCCGCCATAGTCGGAGTATACCGCCATACGAGGGAACCACTGGGTAATGGTGTAGAGGTAGTTTCCATCTTCAGGGAAGAACTCATAACCACCGCGGCCACCCATCAGGAGGCGGTCGTTGATATTATACATCCAGTCGATGCCGAAGGTAAAGGACTCTCCACTGCGGAGCGGCTCAGGCAGGTCTACGCGCATCATGGTTTTATTGATGGTGTACGAAAGGTCGTTACCATCCACATCCACCACTTTTTTAATTTTATGTCCGCCGTCGAAGCCGTAGCCAATTATTTCACGAAGGCTGCCAATGGTCATATGGTCGACAATATTGCCGGTTTCGGTGCTGTAGGTATCTGAACCAATGGCACGCATATTCTGGTCGAGCTGTACCCACAGGTACTGCAGGTCGTCGGGTGAGTGGTTGGTGTAGGTAATAATTTCCGAACCTACTACGGTTTGATTATTATCATCCACAGCCACTTTAATGATATAGTCAGCCTCATTCTGCCAATACATAGGCCCGGGGGCTCCGGAGGCGTTACGATAAACGTTAGGTGAGCGCCACTGATGGTCGAGCTGCTCAAACTTCCTTTCATAGACATTTACTTCCTGGTTCTCCTCCTCCTGGGCATATGCCCCGAAAACGGCTGTACCACTGAGCAAAATAGATAAAGCTATCTTCTTCAGCATAATAATGTTCCTATTCTATATGATTATACAAATTAAAACTCCGACTAATGGCTCACCATTAATTGAACGCTCTAAATATAAATAAATTTTACCAAAACTTATTCTCCAGTATCAGCATTAATGCCATACCGGCTACAGCAGCCGAAATACCAAGGCTCCATTCGCGCTTACTTACCTCCGTTAAACCTACCACCAGGCCGGCTACCAGGATAAAAATACCCACAATAACGACCTGCCCGGCTTCTATGCCAAGATTAAAAGCAAGCAGTTGCCCAACTACCTGTGTACCCCTCCCCATAATGCTTTTCAGGTAATTGGAGAAACCGAGACCGTGAACAAGACCAAAAACAACAGCGTAGATGTAATTCAGGTGAATTTTCGAAGGGTTAAAACTATCGTTTTTGCGAAAAATGTTGCTGAGGGCGGTAATAAGAATGGTTACAGGTATGAGGAATTCTATTATTCCGGCATTGATGGTCAGCACATTTAAAACAGACAAGGCGAGTGTAACGGAGTGGCCAATGGTAAAGGCAGTAACCAGTATCAGCACCTTCCGCCAGTCACGCAGTGTATATAAGGCACAAAGGGCAATAATAAATAAAATATGATCGAACCCGTTTAGGTCTAATATATGCTGAATTCCAAGTTCGAAATAAGCTCTAAACTGCGACATTCTTAACTCCGGATAAAATCTGTCTTTTACGAAATTTAAGTTGCAAGTATAGTGTTTTAAAGCGAGATTCTATCAGTAGATTTACATTTCAAAAAGCTATTAAGCCCCAGAGGTCTCTTATGGCGCAATAATTGTTCAGTTTATAGTATGATGACAACACTTTTATTATTCTTCCACCTCTTCTTTCTTCACCCGCTTCATTTAAGTGTGAGCGAAATCTTTCATAATCCGGAATCTCAATCGCTGGAAATTACCCAGCGTATTTTTACCGACGACCTGGAAGATGCCCTGCGCCACTTCAGCAAGCAGAAAATAGATGTACTTAACCCCAAAGACCCGGAAGCTTTTTCGAGGGTACTCCAGCAGTATCTGGCTCAAAATTTTAAATTACAGCTAAATGGAAAACCCATTGAGCCGACATATATTGGCTATGAAATTGAGAGTGATGCCCTTTGGGTATACTGGGAAGTGCCGAAGGTAAAAAAGCTAAAAGAAATTGGCGTGCAAAACACCATCTTCTTCGAAATGTTCGACGACCAGACGAACCTCATCAATGTCGATAAAGATGGAAACATCCGAAGCCTTAAGCTAACGGAAGGAGAAGAGAAGGGCCAGCTCAGGTACTAGCGGAGAAACCCAAAGGTATTTGCTGTAGCTCACCCCAATACCGGCCATTGTGGCGCAGGAGGGTAAAGTCTTTTGCCTGCCACTGATAGCGGAGTGCCTCCTCCTTATATTTAGTCCAGGCTTCTTTAAACATACTCTTGCTCAAATCACGAAAAGCTACCGTCATATGGGGATGGAAGGTCTTTTCCGCCTGTGCATGCGAATTCTTTTCTTTTTCAGCAAAGGGCGGCACAAGCCTGAGCAGTCCCTGCTGCAAATGGTGCATGGCAGCAGAAGGATCCACATCTATAAAAATAACCCGTGGCGGGAAAGCACCAAAACCATTCAGCCGTACTTCAAAAGGAGCAACAGACTGCCCCAGCTCCTGTAAAGAGTCGATTAGCTCTTTTTCTTCCGCCGCCAGCTTAAAGGGAGGGTAAAGAGTAATGTGCGCGGGCGAATTCAGCGAAGCTTTACTGCCATAATGGTCCCGAAAGTGCTCTTTTAGTGCATAAGCCTGCTGCTTAAATGGCTCCGGCGGCACCAGGGCAATAAAGTAAAGCATTTTCTGAGCCATACTATTTCTGTTTTTCTTTCCCAACCCCTGCCAGCTCCCTTTGTTTAAGCTTAGTCTGTCAGGTAAAGGCGGAAGCCCAGCAATATATCGCTCAGGCTAAAACCAGCCTGAAAGATACCGGAAGTTACCCGGGTGTCTTCGTAATTTTCTTTACTGCCACTCGAAAAATTATCGTACCCAATTAAGCCAATGCTTGTTTCGAGCCCCAGGTTTTCATTTACCATAAGGCTCACTCCCGGCCGCAGACCAATTGAGAAGGTCCGAATTTTGGTATCACCACTACTGCTTCCACTTGAACCCCCAAAACCAAGCTTAAAACCAGCCTCACCAAATAAGGCCACCACAGCAGTAAGCGGGTTATAAAGACGGGCATAAGGGCCAATTATAAAAGTACTGGAGGATAAACGTTCGATACTCGTGTTATAGTCCCACTCATGGTTACTGGCGTCGAGTCCCACCTGAAGGCCTGCCTCCAGATTATCCTGCAGAAAATAGCCACCTTTCAGGTTAAGGCTAAACCTACTGAACCGAGTATCCCGGCCGTCGGGCTGGCGATTACTGCTATTGAAATAACCGATACTGCCTCCCGCCGTTTTAGTTTCCTCAGAGAATTGTGCCCGGGCAGTGGTAAGAACACCAACAAGCAGCATCATTAGTAAGAAAAATGATTTTTTCACGAGTATTAAATGGTAAAGTTGGAATTGAAATGAACAGGATTACGACCCAGAAGGAAGCAATTTGTTCTGCAACAATTTAAGGACAATTTACTAAAGCGGCTAATTTTTTCTTGTCTCGCAGGACTTTTCAGTCCTATAAAGATGCGCCAATCCTGCAAATTCCTTACTTTAGCTGCATGAGTAAACCCGATAAAAAACTTTTTCTGCTGGATGCCATGGCCCTTATCTACCGGGCTCATTTTGCTTTCAGTAAAAACCCACGTATCAACAGCAAAGGCACCAATACAGGAGCTATTTACGGTTTCACCAATTCTCTGCTCGAAATTATTCAGAAAGAAAAGCCTACCCACCTGGGCGTGGGCTGGGATACCGATGCCCCCACTTTCCGCCATAAAGAATACGAAGAATACAAGGCCCAGCGTGAAAAGCAGCCCGAAGACATTAAAGTAGCAAAGCCATATATCCGCGACATTATTAAGGCTTTTAACATTCCTATTCTGGAACTCGATGGCTTTGAGGCCGACGATGTAATTGGCACCATAGCCAAAAAAGCCTGCCGCGCCGGCTTTGAGGTGTTTATGATGACGCCCGACAAAGACTACAGCCAGCTGGTAGAAGAACACATTTATCTGTACAAACCTGCTTATATGGGCAATGCCGTAGATATACTGGGCGTGCCGGAGGTGCTGAAAAAGTGGGACATCGATAAGGTTGAGCAGGTAACGGACATACTTGGCCTGCAGGGCGATGCGGTCGATAATATACCGGGCATACCGGGCATTGGCCCTAAAACTGCCAGCAAGCTCATCAGGGAGTATGGCTCCATGGAAAACATGATTGCCAACCTCGACCAGTTAAAAGGCAAGCAGAAAGAAAACATTGAGCAGTATGCCGAGCAGGGCCTGCTGAGTAAGCACCTGGCAACCATCAACATAAAAGTACCCGTTGATTTCGATGAGGAAGCACTCCGCTATACAGGGCCGGACGACGAAAAGCTAAAGGCAATTCTTACCGAACTGGAGTTCCGCTCTACCCTTGGCCGCCTGTACAGCGAAGAAGCCAAAACGAAGACCACTCCAACCAAAAGAGCAAAGCCAGCCGCCGCATCGCCGGGCCAGATGTCGATGTTTGGAGGGCCTGCAGCAAATGAAGAAGTACTTGCGGAAGGACCGCCAGCTCCAGCCGGTGTAGCGCTCCCTGAGGTGCCATCCGTCAATACCATTCATACAGTGGTGCACCATTACCATTTGATAGACACCCCTGAGAAAAGGCAGGAGCTGCTGACTTACCTGAAAGAACAGCAAACACTTTGCTTCGACACCGAAACCGATAATATCGATGCTTTTGAAGCACAACTGGTAGGCCTTTCCTTTGCCTGGCACCCCGGCGAGGCTTATTATGTTCCTGTTCCGGAAGCTGAGGAGGAGGCAAAAAAAGTTGTGGAAGAGTTCAGAGAGGTATTCGAGAATGAGCAGATAGGAAAAACCGGCCAAAACCTCAAGTACGATATGCTGGTACTGAAAAAATATGGCATTTGCCTCGAAGGCCCCATATTCGATACCATGCTCGCTCACTACCTAATTGAGCCCGACATGCGCCATGGCATGGATCTGCTCGCCGAAACCTACCTCAATTATAAGCCTGTTTCCATTACGGAGCTAATTGGCAGTAAAGGCAAAAATCAGCTGAACATGCGTGAGGTGCCACTCGAAGAGATTGCCCCTTATGCCTGCGAAGATGCCGATATTACCCTGCAGCTGAAGGATAAGCTAGAGCCACAGCTAAAGGAACAGGAACTATTGAAGCTCTACCAGGAGGTGGAAGCGCCGCTGGTTGATGTGCTGGCCGAAATGGAATACAACGGTATAGCCATCGATACCAACGCTTTAAAAGAGTTATCGGTAAGTCTTGAAGCCGATGCCCGCGAAATTGAGCAGACTATATACGAAACAGCCGGCGAAACTTTTAATATCGGATCCCCTAAGCAGCTGGGCGAAATTCTGTTCGATAAGCTCCAGCTCAGCGATAAGCCAAAAAAAACCAAAACCGGCCAGTACGCTACCGGAGAGGATATTCTGCTAAAACTGGCTGCCAAGCACCAGATTGCCAACGATATTCTTACCTACCGCCAGCTTAGCAAGCTGCGCTCTACCTATGTCGATGCTCTGCCCCTTCTCATTAGTCCGCGCGATGGAAGGCTGCACACCTCCTTTAACCAGGCAGTAACCGCCACCGGCCGCCTTAGCTCGACCAATCCAAACCTGCAAAATATTCCTATCCGAACCGAAAGAGGAAGGGAAATCCGGAAGGCCTTTGTGCCACGAAACGAGGAGTTTACCTTAATGGCGGCTGACTATTCGCAGATTGAACTACGCATAATGGCCGCTTTCGCCAAAGATGAGAGTATGATGGAGGCTTTCCGCACCGGAAGGGATGTCCATTCTACCACCGCCGCCAAAATATTCAAGGTTCCACTTGAAGAGGTAGATGCGGACATGCGCCGGAAGGCTAAAACCGCTAACTTCGGCATTATTTATGGCATATCTGCTTTTGGCCTCTCCGAGCGCCTGAGTATTCCGCGCAAGGAGGCTTCAGATATTATAGAGGCTTATTTTGTAGAGTTTCCGGCTGTAAAAGAGTATATGGATCGCTGCATTGAGCAGGCGAGGGAAAAAGAGTATGTCGAAACCCTGCTGGGCCGCCGCCGCTACCTGCGCGACATCAATTCCCGCAATGCTACTGTTCGCGGTTTTGCAGAACGAAATGCTATTAACGCTCCTATACAGGGCAGTGCGGCCGATATGATTAAACTGGCCATGGTAAGCATCCATCAATGGATGAAGAAAGAAAAGCTCAAAAGTAAAATGATTCTGCAGGTGCATGACGAACTTGTGTTTGACGTACACCTGAGTGAACTGGAGCTCATGAAAAAGCAGGTAGAATACTTTATGGCTAATGCCATGGAGCTCGAAGTACCCATGGAAATTGGAATTGGTACCGGCAATAACTGGCTGGAAGCCCATTAAAGAAGGAGAGAAGATAGCAGGGGCTGGGCGGCTAGTGCTCGGCCCTTCACTCTTAAATACTCTTTTAGGAAGCCTACTGGCTCCAGATTAAATTAAACCTTGTTTCGGGCAGCTCCCGGCACGAATCCTCCATTGTTTACTCTACAGCCGCTGTATTAAGTTTTTCCTGGCGGAGGAGGGCATCTATTTTTTCAATGGCCAGCTCATTACGGGGATCGTCTAGGCTGTTACTCACCACTAAGCCGTTCCGGTTCAGGAGGATATAGGAAAAAGCAGGGGATTTTGGTTTTTCCTGGCCCGGCTTCGGTCGGTTCATGATGCTCTTCAGGTATTCGCTGGCATCGGCATACACCATTTTCTCATATGCCTCCCGGTTGGTTTCCATCGGCAGCTGCAAAAACTGCACTTCTTTGTAAGAAGTAAGCCGTTCTTTTAGTGCCTGGTCATGCTCCCGCAAAAGCTTACTCACTGAGTCGGACATGTGGTTAATGAAGCGTACCAAAACAATTCTGCCGGTTAATTCTGTTAGCGGAATGCTGCGCCCTTCTTCATCAGTAAAAACAATTTCGGGTTCTTTAGGAGAAATAGTTTGCTCCTTTACCATCTGGTGCAGCACATTTTTATAGCTCTGCACCGGGCATTCATTTGCAAACTCAATGTATTCGTCCGTTACCTTTTCGATACCCAGATGCTCCAGCGCCTTTACCAGGTATTTGGCCTGCATATGGTAACTCGGCAGGGAGCGCAGGCTTTGCCGGGCCACCTTATACATATTCCCGTAGTAGCTGTTTTTTTCGTCGGGCAGCTGTGCCTTCATTAACCGATAATTATACTGAAGGTAGTTCTCCAGGAACTCACGATAGGACTGCAGCACAATCATATCATAATTATGAAGCTTTACCTCATCCATAAAAAGGTGAAAGTCTTCAGGCAGGTTTTGCCTCCTACCTTCTGCAAACTGCCCTAATCTAAACAGTTGATTAGCCCAGTTATAGGCTATATCTGCTTCCTGCAGTGCCACAAAATCAGAGCTTAAAGAGTCGCGATACTCTTCGAGTAAAGCCAGCTGTGCCTGTCGCTGCTCGCCTGCCCAATCGATAAAGGCTGCTATATCCAGCTTTCGCAGCTGTTCCATCAGCACTTCCTCAGCAGGAATAAACTGGCTACGCCTCGCCAAAAACTGATTGTTCTCCGCCCCTATACCAGAAAACCGCAGGCTTTCCTCCGGCGCTGCTGCATCGAACGAAAGGCGAAGGTCGTAGCCAGGCTCGAGGTAAATCGGAACTTTTGAATTTCCATGGCTGATATGCCCGAAAACAGGCTCGCGCAGGTAAGATACAAAACTGAAGGAGTTGTCATTCTTCAGTGCGGCTACCGAACTAAGATTATTTTGTCCGGGCACGAAGTTGTAGAGCACAATCCGGACCTCCTCTACCTCAGGATTTTCGATTGTCCCCGAAACTGCTATATTATTAAATTCATCTGCTAAAGACCAGGGTCCTAACATGAGCATAAGGCCCATCAGCAGAATGGTATGCAATTTCATGAATGTTTCTTCTTTTTGACCCTTTTCCTTCCCCACCATTTTAATTAAGAAGGCGAAAACTTACTTCCTTTTCACCTGCCACAAAATTAACAGAATCTATCAAACTTTTATAATTATTAAAAATTTTACCCTAATAATACAAGATAAGAACAGGGAAAATAATTGCCAACCGAAAACTTTCCTGTTTGCTGTAAAAATATTTGTGAACAGGGCTTTTTCCTTACGTTTGCTGTTACGTTCCACCTACGTGGCGGAAACAGAAAAGTTTCTCCTTAAGAAAAAGCAGGAATAGCCGAAAGGGCTGCCCAGAATAGCTGAAGCAACGTAATTTCCCTAATCATTAAACCGGCAGGAATATTAGTCATACCTGCAGGAATGACTGCCTTAAAACTTATATAGAATTAATAGGTACTTTACTGAGGATATTCCTGATTACATCTTTGGTACCTACACCCTCGGCTTCCGCTTCGTAATTGAGAATAATCCGGTGGTTCAATACATCTTCTGCCACTTCTTTAACATCTTCCGGCAGTACATAGTCGCGCTGGTCGAAAAAGGCAATGGCTTTAGCCGCAAGGTTCATATTAATACTGGCCCGCGGTGAAGCACCAAAATCGATATACTGCGCCACTTCATGCAGCCCGTAATCTTTCGGCTGCCGGGTAGCAAACACCAGCTCAATAATATACTTCTCCAGCGATTCGCTAATGTTAACGGTATTAATCTCCTGCCGGATCTGGAAAATATCGTCTTTCGTAAGCAGGGCATTTACTTTTGCATCGTACTGCGCATTGGCCATGCGCCGCATTACCTCCAGCTCTTCGGCTTTGGTTGGATAGTCGACAAACACCTTCATCATAAAACGGTCGACCTGCGCCTCGGGCAGCTGGTAGGTTCCCTCCTGGTCGACCGGGTTTTGTGTCGCCAGTACCAGAAAGGGCTTGTCGAGCTGAAAAGTGGTTTCGCCTATGGTTACCTGCTTTTCCTGCATGGCTTCCAGCAGCGCACTCTGCACCTTGGCAGGAGAGCGGTTTACCTCATCGGCCAGAATAATGTTGGAGAAGATGGGGCCTTTCTTTACTTCAAAATTGTAAGACTGCTGGTTATAAATCATGGTACCGATAAGGTCGGCCGGCAGCAGGTCGGGTGTAAACTGTATCCGCTGGAAGTTGAGGTGAAGCACCCTGGAAAGGGTATTAACCGTGAGCGTTTTGGCCAGACCGGGCACCCCTTCCAGCAAAATATGGCCATTGGTAAAAAGGCCAATCAGCAGGCGATTCACCATGTACTGCTGACCCACAACTACTTTTCCTACCTCGTTAAAAACTTCTTTGATTTTATACTGATGATCCTGTTTGCGATCATTATCTACAATTGGTCTTTCCATCTGCGGTTTTTATTTTCTTAATTAGTAACGAACCAGCTGGCTGTTTAGCGCTTCTTCCTGAAAGTATACAGCCACTGTGCGCCAAAAGTTATTGTTTGCTGTTGTGAAATATCAAAATCGTCGTCGCGACTGAAATCTGCCTCCCAAAAATCGCTTAGGTGCTGCGTAAAGCGGGCTTCCAGCTGCAATATACCAAAGTTAAAATGAAAAGCCGGGCCTGCGGCCGCCAGCACGCCATACTGCCAGGGAAGCTCTTCCTGGTGAGCATACACATAGCGGGGCTCTGCTTCGGCAGCCGGTAACAACACATCTGTTTTTTTAAAGGCGTAGGCTGCAAATGCCCCCGCCTGTACATTAAACTTTAAACGCCCGCGACCCATTTGCAGAAAAGAGGTCAGAGGCAACTGTATGTAATGGAACTCCCTCTTATATGCCTCCGGGGTGGCGGGGTAAAGATGAAAACCCTGCACACTGTAGTTTAACTCAAGCTGTAAGCCCAGGTGTGGAGTATTAAGGAAGCGGCCTACCAATCCTGCCTCAAACCCATTTACAAACTCCTGTGCCGTCGGCGGATCAAAATTAACACGGGAAAGGGAACTACCGCCCCTGAGGCCAACACTTGTCTGTGCCAGCAGGCCAAGCGGTAAAAACCAGCACCCTAATAAAAGCAACAACTTCGCCATGCAAAAATTCTTTCTGCTGAAATAATAAAAATACTATAAATCACAGCCATACTACCGCTGCCAAAACAAAAATAAGCATAATTTTGTGTTAAGTAAGAAACAAGCCTTAAGTATGAAACTTTTTGAAAGCAAGGAAGACAAAATAAAGAAGGTACTCACCAAAGCCAGGGAAGAAACCGCCCTTCTTATTCTCCCCCAGGAAACTATCCAGCAAATGTATCTCCTCACCGAGGATTACCTTATTCTTACCAATAAAAGAGTCTTACTGATTGATAAATCCCTGGGCAGTAACCAGCGCAGCATTGTAACCATTCCATATACCAAAATAGAAAGTGTAAGCCTGGCAAAGGGCAATCTTGCTGTTTTTTCGCCCGAGGTGGAAATAAGCGTGGGCAGTAGTTACTTCGACTTTAAACTACGCACGCCCGACGATGCAATTGATTTCTACCGCCACCTGAGCAGCTATATTCTGTCCTGAGCAGCCAAGCAGGCATCGGCCAAAATTCCCCTGTCGGGTTCGGCCTGTGCGGAGTTGTTTCTACCTCCTGCTTATAACTAAACTTTTAGACATGTGGCAACAATATGCCTTTAAAGCAAATAAATAACTATATTCGCTATTGTTATGCCCTGAAAGAGTAAAAAACACGGATTTTTTGCGTATTATCGAACCTCCAAACCAATAAAATAAGATGAAAGTTTTTGAAAGCCAGAACATCGTCATTGAGCGTGATGATGAGTTAAAATGCCTGATCCAGAACTGGAAAGGCTTTGCCTCCTCTGAAAGATTTAGAGAAGGGATTCAGAAATCCATTGATTTATTCAAAGATAAAAAGCTCAACAAAATCCTGAGCAATACGAAGGATTTTGGCATGGTAAAAAAGGAAGACACAGAATGGGTAAATAGTTACTCCATGCCTCTGCTCATTAAAGATGGCCTAAAGTATATGGCTTTTGTGGTACCGTCGAACGTTTTTTCGCAGATGTCGGTAGAAAATTTTAAAAAGCAGTCGGAAGGACCGGTGGAAATACGCTACTTCGACGATGTTAGCAAAGCTAAGGAGTGGATGGCAGAATTACCATAAAAAAAGCGCGGCAGTAAATGCCGCGCTTTTTTTATGGTAATTTTCGCTGCCTTAGTACAGTGTCGCCATTATTACCGCCACCATTGGCACCTCTTCGTAAGTCATACGAATGTGGCCTTTGCCATAATGGTAAGTAAAACCTGGTATTTCTTCCGAAACCTGGTAAGGTAAATCTATCAGGTAGAAACCTGCCCTTTTACACCTTTCGGTCCAGGCAGGCGCATCTTCATGTTTTTCGAAACGGGAGCTCTCGTCGCTACTGAGTATATCCTCAATTTCACGCTTAAAGAAAAGGTACTTTAATGCGTTAGATTCTACCTCCTGCAGGCCCTTCTGGTCTATCAGCTTAAAGAGCGTGCCAAAGTGGGTCCAGCAATTGACCAGCCTGTCGCGCAAATCAGGTGTAAAGTGGTTCACATCCGGCTCAATCTGCAAAAATACACCTGCCCGGCAGGCAGCTATATTACTGAGCACCTTGTGGCGATCTCTTGCCGCGGATAAGTGGTGCAGGGTAAAGGCCGAAATAACACCCAGCGAATCGGTTTCATGCTCTCTCAGCTGCTCCCACATTTCTTCCGGCACTTTCTCGGCAAAGGCACAAATAGCGGTATACTCCACTTTAACATCCGGCGGCAGGTATTGAGTGGCTGCCCTGCTAATATTTTCACCTGCTTCTTTTAAAGAGTACTCATCTATATCGAGTCCCACCATTTTAATGAGCGAAGGCAGTGTTTTTTGCCCCTCGGCAAGGGCTTTAATCAATTGCACCTCAAAGTGGCCTTTACCGATTCCTATGTTAAAGTGGGTAAAGGAACGCTGCCCCTGGCTGTAGAAGTCACGCATCATGTTAAAAGCGGTACCTGTGGCCACCCGTACCGAATCAACATTTTGCAACACAAGGTCAAACACATTTATCTGCTTGTCTTTATCGGTTAAGCCGCTCAGGTAAATATGATCGGCTCCTTTTTTCTGCCCCAAAATGGCCTGGGCGCAAATTCTGCTAATATCATCGGCAGGCTCAAAAGAGGACAGTAAAGCGGCAGCCACTTCATCCTGACCGTTCATTATGGCATCGGCGGCCTCCAGCAGGGGGGCCGGTACCTGTCCCCCTGCTTTCAGCGGGATTTCTTCCTGGATAAGGTTATTCATGAATACAATTTTATTGGTTAGAGTGTTGGTGTTGTTGGCATTAAGATTGTAAACCGGCTAATAAGGGCCTGCATCCGGAAAAGGACAGAGAACGTGCAACTGAATTCTTTAGCTGATCTACATCCCTTCGCCGATCATCAGCAAAAACATTTTCAGGCACCAAAATTCTTTACTGGATAGGCTCAGATATAAAGGCATTAGCAGGAAAAACAATGAAAATATTACCTCCGGCTTAAATTATTTTCCCTTTTTAAACCTCCCTTTACCTAATACACAGGCAATGAAGTAGTAAGAAAATTTTGTAATATTCTTTTCAGCTACTTTCCACTTATAACATTAGGTGAAAATTAAGTATTATCTCCACTTAAACAAACATATTCAAGAAAAATGATGGAAAAACAATAAAAAAGGCACCTCCCTTAACAAACATCCCCCTTTACCGAAGAGGCGCTTCCATTCCCCTAACGCTTTGGAATAAGAAGTATTGCGTCTTTTGGTAAGCTTACACCCCAATAATTAATCCCTCATCTCCCCTAAGACTTATCTCTCCTTTTACCTTTCGCTTCTCTTCTGTAGACAAACTGGATAAAACAACCTCTCCTTCCATTCCTTCCTTTAGAGTGAGGCTGGCAGGGCTGTGAGAGAGGTTTAGGACAATCAGAAAACGTTTACCCTCCGCTTCTCTAAAGTAGGCTATCACACTTTGTCCGGCAGGTAAAGGAATGTAACGGCCTGCATACAAAGCAGGCTCGGCCTGCCGGAGCGCAATTAAACGCCGATAAAAATTCAGGAAGGAAGAAGAATCCTGCTGCTCCACCTCCACATTATCCTCCTTATAGTTTGCCGATAGCGGCAACCAGGGAGTAGCCGTTGTAAAGCCAGCCCCATCGGCGGCATTCCACTGCATAGGTGTGCGCACGGGGTCGCGACCCAGCCCCAGGCCAGGCTCATTCTTCTCCCAGGGATCCTGCACCTGCCCGGCAGGAATAAAAACATCCTGCATACCCAGTTCATCGCCATAGTACAGGGTAGGGGTACCCCTAAGAGTTAAGAGTAGCATGGCGGCAATGCGGGCCTGCGGCTTACCCACCCTGCTGGCAATGCGGGGTTTATCGTGGTTACCAAGCACCCAGTTAGGCCAGGCATTGGCTGGCAGAGCTCCTTCGTACTGGTCAATGGCACGGGCAATTTGCCGCGCCTCCCATGGCAGGCTAATCAGCTGAAAGTTAAAGGGGAGGTGCGCCTCATCATTCTCATTGCCGTAGTAGGTCACCAGCTTATCGACCGAAAGGTATATTTCCCCAATCATTACCCGCTCCTCGTATTGATCTAAAAGGTGGCGCATTTTTGTAACCACTTGGTGCACCTCCGGCTGGTCGACTGAATAAGCGGCAATTTGTTTTTTGAAGGGAGGCATATCGGGAGTATAGTCCGGATTGGTGGGATTGTTGCGGTACTGCTCATCCTTTATCATATGCCACATCACGTCGACCCTAAAACCATCGACACCCTTATCGAGCCAAAAGCGCATCACATCTAACATCGCTTCCTGCACCTCCGGGTTCCGCCAGTTCAGGTCCGGCTGCTCTTTCAGGTAAGCATGATAATAGTACTGCCCTGTCTGCTCATCCTTTTCCCATGCACTTCCTCCAAAGGTACTCAGCCAGTTATTAGGAGGGCCTCCGTCGGGAGCAGGGTCCTGCCAGAGATACCAGTCGCGCTTGGGGTTGTTCCGCGAGCTCCGCGATTCCTTAAACCATGGATGTTCGCTGGAAGTATGGTTGGGAACCAGGTCGAGAATAAGTTTAAGGTTACGCCTGTGCACCTCTGCTAGCAACTCATCGAAGTCATCCATACTGCCGAACATAGGATGGATAGCCGTATAATCGGAAATATCGTATCCAAAGTCGGCCATGGGCGAGGGGTAAATGGGCGAGACCCATACAGCAGATACTCCCAGCCACTCCAGGTAATCGAGCCTGGAGATGATACCCTGCAGGTCGCCTACCCCATCTCCATTGCTATCCATAAAGGAACGCGGATACACCTGATAGATGGTTCCTTTCTGCCACCACAGTAGTTTGTCACTTGCTTCACCCATACCTACAAAACGTTCTTTTGAAACCAACGATAGCCAAAGCCTGTCAGTGACAGTTCTCCTGCAGAAGGATCAAAGGCTTCGTACTCTGTATTTGAAAGTAGCTCTACCAGCTGCGAGGCTTCCTCCTCCGGCAGGCCAAGCCGAAAGGAGCAGGGCTTATCTGAAAGGTTATGCACCGCAACTGCTAACTGGTCTTCCCAGCGGCAACAGTGAATTAACACCTTATCATCACTTTCTATCACTTCCACATCTCCCCAGCCAAAGGAAGGGCAATCTTTGCGCAGCCGGATCACTTTTTCCACCCATGCAAGCAGGGAATTTTTTTCGCGCCGCTGCTGGTTTACGTTTACTTTTTCATAGCCAAACTCACCGCCGGAAATAACCGGCCGCACCAGCTGCCCGGCCGGTACAGAAGAAAAGCCTCCATTATGTTTCTCGGACCATTGCATTGGGGTGCGCACACTGTTGCGGCCCGGCAGGGAAAGATCCTCTCCCATGCCAATTTCCTGTCCGTAGCGCAACACAGGGGTGCCTGGCAGCGAAAACAGCAAGCTATAGGCAAGTTCTAACCGCTGCCGGTTATTCTGGAGCATAGGCGGGAGCCGCCGCCGAATGCCTCGTCCGAATATCCGCATGCCCTCCTCAGGAGCAAACTCTTTAAAAACCTCCTCCCGCTCTTCGTCAGTTAAGCGCTCCAGGTCGAGCTCATCGTGGTTTCGTAGAAAAGTAGCATACTGCTGGCCCTTGAGCGTTTGGGGCAGGTTCTTCAGGGCATCTTTGATAGGCCGGGCATTCTTACGGGCAAAAGACAGGAAAAGATAATTATCCAGGTAAAAGTTAAGGAGCATGTGCATCTGATCGCTATTGCCAAAAAAGTTCTTGTACTTTTCAGGTTCAGTGTCCACTTCTGCCAGTAAAAGAGCATCTGGTCGCTGATCTTCCACAAACTCCCGCAAATCGCGCAGAAACTGGTGAGGGTCGCCCTCAAACTGGCCTTCTTTCTTTTGGCGGACCATATGTGGCACAGCATCCATTCGGAAGCCCGCCACGCCCAGCTTCAGCCAAAAGTGCATGATTCTTTTTATTTCTTTCTGCACCTCAGGGTTTGCCGAATTCAAATCGGGCTGATGCTGGTAAAACGTATGATAGTAATAAGCATCGGCGGCCTCATCGTAGGCCCAGTTACCCCCCTGTTCCTTTCCGAAAATGGCATATTTCCCATCCTCTTCCGGCTTTTCTTCCGACCAGATGTAGTAATCGCGGTATTTGGAATCTTTACTCTTCCGTGATTCCTGAAACCATGGATGCTGATCTGAGGTATGGTTTACCACCAAATCGATCAGCACCCGAATACCGGCTTCTTCTGCAGCCTCCAGGAACTCTACAAAACCGCCGAAATTCCCGAACGCTTCCCCAATGGCAAAATAGTCGGCTACATCATATCCATTGTCTCTGTTGGGAGATGCATAAAAAGGCAGTATCCAGATACAGGTAACCCCAAGGCCGGCAAGGTACTGCAGGCGGTTTTTCAGCCCTGTAAAATCACCTACACCATCTCCATTGGAATCCATAAAAGTTTCCACATCCAGGCAGTAGATTACTGCATTTTTATACCAATATTTCATTTATGCTCCTTTTTTATGTGTCTTTTAACTGTCCTGTCAGGAAAAACGTTTTTCTAAGCCCTTCTGATGAACTACTTACCCTTAGCTCCTTTACAGAAGAGTTTGCCCTTATAGATGAATAATCCTATTCAATCCTTTTTGTTTAGAGAGACGGAAGCGGGCTTTTTAACCACCATATACAATATAAAAGGCATTAAAATCTTTTTCCTACCTGTCTTTCATCTGATGATCTACTTCCTCCAAAGAAATTCCCAATGACAACCAAGTATTTTTTGGAGCCGTACCTTAAGAAAACATCTGTTGAAAGCCACAGATATGAGTGCCTTTGAAAAAATAAAGAAGATGAGAACAGAGATTGGAAAGAAAGAATGGGCAATTGCCGAAGGGTACATCCCAAAATATGGAACGGGAAAAGAGCCGGAATTTACCAGCCACGAAACTGCCTGTATCTTAAATGCGAATGAGCAGGAAGCCCAGGTAGAGATTTTTATCTATTTCAGCGACAGAGACCCCATTGGCCCTTACAAGGTTACCGTACCGGCAAAAAGAACCAGGCACGTACGCTTTAATGATTTAAACGATCCGGAAGAAATTCCGCGTGGAACCGATTACGCGAGTATAATTCGCTCCGACGTACCCATTGTAGTACAGCATACCCGGCTGGACTCCCGCCAGGCCGAGAATGCCCTCCTCACTACCATGGCGTTTCCGGGTAACCAGTAAAACGCCTAAAATGGCTGTGCAGAAATTAATAGTCTGCACTCGTGGGAAAACAGGAGGTTATTAAGCTTATGAAAAAAGTCAAGGCACAAGCTGCAAAACAAAAAAGGGTGTTTATACAGTAAGCATATCAGCAGTTTTTTACGGTACAAGAGCGAGTACAATACCTACTAATTTTAAGCCCCTCCCAACGAACTATGACATCTGAACTTATCATATTCCTATCGCCAGGTCAAGAAGGGATTAGATGCACTTCTTCGTGTTGACGCCATATCTTTACTTTTTCTTTACTGCAAAGATTTGAAACTACAGCATCCTTAGCTTTTGAAACCGGCTTGTTCTCTTTATCTGTCAATTACCGCCCTGCCAGTGCAGCTCTTTCATACCACCTGCCGGGAAGCCACCGCTCTTGTAGGAGAATCGTTTCTTTCTTTTTTTTCCAGCCTCAGTGGACCATTCCTCCTGAGCCTTATGGCTATAAAAAAGGTAGCAACCGAAAGAGTCAGCCAGAAGGCATCTACCAGAAAAATATCAAAATAGCCTTCTGAAAAAGTACGCCAGATCCAGTTCCCGGAGACAAACCCATTGGTTATAGGTACCAGTAAGCCTAAAACAGATCCAAGCAGTAAGCTGAATTTGTTGGTGATAAAGTTATCTTTCCTGAATGTGAACAGCACAATCAGCAGCAACCATGAATAAAAGAAAATCTGATAAATTGCAGTCATTCTGGAGGTATCGAATTCCTGCACAAAGAGTTTTACCGCCACAAAAGTAAAAGCCGTAACCGGATACATGCTCAGGCAGGCAGCCAGGAAGATCCACCCCACCCATGCATTGAATTTTCGCTTCTTTTCGGCTATATGCTTCTTATCTCTTGCAACCAGCCAGATAAGGATACCCGAAATGATGACAAAGCAGGATATAAGACCCAGAATAAAGTATACTACCTTCAGGCCAACTCCACCAAAATCTCCAAAATGCAGCCTGTCAATAATACCTGTGGCTGCATCAAGATAGACAACGTCGGTAAAAGGATCTTTTACGGAAATGACTTCACCGGAAGTTGCTTTAAACACCAACTCCCCCACACCACTGAACTTCTCCGAAAATTCCGGAAGGCCCATTACTGTAATATGCATATTGGCATCTCCATAGTTATGCAGCGTAACAGATTGCACCTGTAGTGCAGGCCAACGCTCATTGGTATTTTCTACAAAATGGTTCAGGTCTACGGGCTCTGCTTTTTTCATCGCCAGGGGGAATTCCCTAACTCCCAGGCTAAGGTCTTCATACATTTTGTCGGAATCGCCATTGTACATCAATGATAAAACAGGTGGCGACATGATCGCTGCGCCAATAATGAGATAAGCCCCACTTACGGCGTACATAAACTGAAAAGGAAGGCCAATGATACCGAGAGCTGTATGTGCATCGGTCCATATATTTTTAAGGCTCGCCCGGGGCCTGAATACATAAAAATTAGATATAATTTTTTTCCAGTGAACGAGCACACCCGTAATAATGGCAAAGAGAAAAAAGAAGGCCACCAGTCCTGCAATAAAATAGCCCGACCTTCCGTAGAGGTTCAGCTGGGCAAAAAAGTGAAGCCGGTAGAGGAACTCCCCGATGGAATAGTTACTGGCGTAATCATAGGCCCTGAAATTATCAGTATTCATGTAAAAGAAACCGCCCGCGCCTCCCTTAGGGGAATGTATGCTGGTATCTTTTGGGGCACTCAGGGTTACACTTATTCTTTTTTCTTCATAATATTGTTCAAACGTGATGTCCCTACTGTAGGTATCGTAATCCTGCTCAAGTACCTCCATCATACCATTCAGGTCCACCTCTGAAAAACTGCTCTCCTGCATAGGCTCATTCCGTTCCCAACTGATAATTTCATCCCGGAAGAAAGAAAAAGAGCCTGCAAAAAATATCACGAATAGCCCCACACTTATCAGGATACCACTAATGGTATGGGTATGAAAAAGGATGTTATGAACGCGATTACTCATGCTGATTACAGGATTGGGCTGTAGTTTTTTCCGAAATAAATGATGATGCCGAAAAGGAGGGTAAGCAGCAGGTAAATTCCCCATGTTTTCCAGCCATTTTTCCCTATAAAGGCCAGCACCATCAGGACAGCCCACAGAATAAAACCGGCAAACTGTAAGGTCATTAAAATCGCTACATGATCGAGCCAGAAAGCCAGGGCCATGTGGAAAGATACCGTAACAAGATAGCCCCCTACAAAGCCAGCTGAAATTTTAGCAAATCGCTGACTGACGGATTTCGTTAGGTATTTTTTATTTGCCGGCATTTTTGAAAACTATTTCTGCTACCATACATACTAGCAAAATAACTGCTACTCCTTTATAGTTGATGTACCTAAGTGGTGCTATCAGCACAGTACAACTGGCTATGGTCATCAGGATTACAAGGAAAGAAAAAAAACCGCCGCCCGTTCCCCAGTGGTAGATACTACCTGCCAGGGCAGCTGTTAGCAGCAGCAGAGCCACTGCCTTTCCTGTCTTCGGACGGGCTTCAACCCACTTTTCAAGAAAGAAAGAGCGGCTTAACTCAGCCTTCTTTGAGGTATTGTACAGTAGGAAAAAGCCCAGAAAAGAAAAAAACAAGATAGCTGTAAGCATAAATAACCAAAAGATTCAGGGGCGTATAGGAGAAAAGATTCTTACCTACTACGGCCCCTGAAGCTATAAAGCTGTTAAAATTCTATTTTCTGAGTTGCACAACGCCAAACCGATTGATAAGGCGCCTTTTTTGTTCTGCCTGCTTCACTTTCGTGGTAGGTAGTGGCCTCCAGAAAATAGATGCCTTTTTCCTTCAGCTCAACTTCAAGCAGTCCTTCCGCATTACTTGTAATGGTTTCTGTTTTTCCGGATGGCAGGAAAAGAGTAGCCGAAATGCCCCCTACAGGTTCTCCTTTGAAGTAAGATCTAAAAACTTTAGTAGCAGGCTTGGCCGTTAACTGCAGTTCTTCTGCTAAAACCAGCTCGGGCTGAGCGGCACCTACAGGCAATCTCTTCGCTTCAAGAGGCTCACCGGCCCAAGCCTGTGCAAAAGCATTAAACTGATAAGCTGTTCCTTCTCCCGGGTCTCCGGCTGTGTGGCCTATTTCCAATCGATAGCTGCCTGCTTGCTCAGGCACAAAACTAGCCGTAAAGTGATCTTCCTGAGCCTGCGTCGGAAGCTGGACTCTTTTGCCATTCGGCTGGACCAGCCAGAGCTTAAAATCTGCTACATCTGAGTACCAGTCTGCCACCTTTTCGAAAGTCCTGTCCTTGAACTCACTGTAGTATATTCTCACTTCCTGCTTTTTTCCAGGCATAGCCTGGGAGTTCGTCTCTATATACAGTGCGTGCGCCTGACACAGACCTACATTAAGCAAAAGAAATACTGGGATTAAAAGGAGAAATTTAATGTTCTTCATGATTCTTGAATAAATTAGCTGTTGTCCTTACGGGTATATGTAGCCCACAAATTTGCAAGTTGTTCAGGGCCTGCTTCTTCCGGCCTTCTGCCGATATACCCTTCAGGGCCGCTAATCATTTCGCTCTTGTTGTAGCTATAACCTGCCACCAGGTTTAGGCCCACTAGCGGACTTGCCACCACTTCCGCTTCCACTCCCCTGCTGTAGACCTCTCCTCCCTGTACATTTACTCCAAGGGCATCCTGATACACTACATTCGATACCGTTATATTGTAATAGCTCAGGGAGCCTGTTACCAGTCCGTTTAACAGGTTCAGCTTTGTACCTGCCTCCCATTGGTTGGCATACTCCGGTTCAAAAGCAATCAGTTCCGGGTTATCGATGCTTGTAGCTCTAGGAGCCACATTGCTGAAGCCATTCATATAATTGGCAAATAGCGAAATATCATCCTCCATCGGCTGGTACACCAGACCAAACTTTGGCGAAAAAGTCGTCTGGTCATAATCATCCTCATCTGAAGCAACATTGCCAAGGTTATCAAAATAATCGACCCTTACACTGGCCATAGCAGCCAATTTAGGCGTAAAGTTGATTACATCTGAAACATAGGCACTGTACACCTGCTCTTCAGTGGCACTCGGCCATACAGCAGCTCCTGCTAAGAGGGCATCAATTGCCGGACGGGATAAAACACCTGTATCTTCTCCCTGCAGGGTCAGTTGGCCAGCTGCAACATAGCCGGTGCTGTTATCGATATTGCTGCGCTGGAAATAATCAAGCCCTGCTACCAACCGGTTTCGCAGGCCTCCCAGCATAAAATCGCCAATAAAGTTCTGCTGAATATCTGTACTTAAAGTGGTGGCATTTTGCCGGTTAAGGTAGCGCACAAAAGTGCCATTGCCGTCTGCGATATCCCAGAGGTAAGAATAATAACCCGCTGTTTTAGCCGAACCTCTCGATATGGCCGTTCGAGACGTCCAGGAAGGAGAAAGTTCATAGGTCATCTGGCCCTGCAGAACAAAGTTTGGATTCCGGATTGTTAAATCATTGCTAGTATAAGAGCGCTCCGGATCATAGCCCAGTTCCTCCAGATTATCGGCAAACAAGGGATTGCTTCGGTTAAAAAACAACATGGTAGGATTGGTACTCTCGGAATCGAAGAACTCTGCATTTACAAGAAAAGATAATCTGTCGTTTATCTCATACGATAAGGAGGGCGCCACGAAAAAAGAGTTTTTAAAACCGGCATCCTGAAAGCTATTCACAGCATGATAGGCACCCGTCACTCTTAGTGCCACATCTTCCTCTTCATTAAGGGGCACGTTTACATCGGCAGTTACCCGATTCAGGCCAAAGCTTCCAGCTGTGTAGGCAATTTCTCCTCCGAAAGTTTCATAGGGCTTTTTGGTTACAATATTTATGAGCCCTCCGTAAGAAATAAGACTACTGCCATAAAGTGTACCTGAAGGACCTTTAATTACTTCAATTCTTTCGATATTCACCGGATCGAGGCCTCCATTGGTAAGTCCCGGCAATCCGTTTAGCATGGTAGGCTGCACAGGAAAGCCTCTTAATGAATAATAACCTGCTCCATCGCCGCCACGTCCAGTCGATTCCCACAGTTTGTACAAACCTGGAGCATTTTTGAGTGCATCATCAAAGCTGGTCACTACCTGATCTTCCAGCAGTTCTGAACTGATGGTGGTGTATACCTGAGGATTTTCAATCTGTTTCAAAGGAAGTTTTCCTACATACGTACTTTCCTGGTTGGCAAATCTATTCACGTACGATTCCACTACTACTTCCTGCAAACTTTCCGCACTTTCCTGCAGGCTCACAGTTGGCACCACCGTAATTTCACCTTCCCTTACACCTACTTCTATTTCCTCCAGCTCAAATCCTACATAAGAAAAAGTAAGGGTATAGGTACCCTCTTCTACACCGGAAATTTTATACTCACCCTCTTTATTGGTTACATCTCCTTTTCGAGTACCCTCTATCAGAACGTTTACAAATGCTGCAGCGGCACCATCTGCTGTTTTAACTTCTCCCTGAATACTACCTCTTTGCTGGGCCTGCAAAGCACTCACTCCTGTAAAACTGAACGCTGTTACAAGCAGAAAAAGAAGTCGCACATTTAAATCTTTCCTCATATCTTTATTTAGACTAATTATACATAGTGCAATATTAAGAAATTAAATGCCTGCAGTCAAAGGATTACTTGAGCTCGTTTAAAATATAATGGACCTGAAATCCGTAACTGGATTCCATTTTTGCGGTAATGGACACATATTCAGATAGATAGACAAATAAAATAAAACCAGTGGGAAGGTATAAATATTACAATGTATTTCTTCAAAAGTGCTTTGCCATTGAATTTACCGATTCCGGCCAGCTCTCCCTCGAAAAGACAATGGACCTCATAGCTGATGAAGCTATCACTCAATAGTTGACCACCATCACTTTTATAGCTTCAAGGGAGCCGTCTGGAGGATGTATTTTACCAGCAGCCAATGTCAGGATGAATTTGAAGGGAGAGACTACCAACAGGCTCTTAAGGGATGAAAAGCTGTCGGATACTGTTGTATTTGAGTATCTGGCAAACCTGGTTTAGGAAGGAATAAACGAAAGCTAATCTAAAAAGGACAGAAGTGTATTGCTCTTCCCTTCCTTTTTTAGCGACAGAGCAAAAGAAAAGCGGCTGGTAAATGATGCTAAGGCCATATTTTGTAGGGAAGCCAATAAGCTTTAAATTTACTTTCTTTAAAGAAACTTGAAGTAAAAGCAGGAAATCGTACCTTTCTGAAATAGCCCCATTTCTATGAAGTACTTACTGTTAACAGCCGCATTCCTACTCTGCGGATTTGTAGGAAATGCGGCTGAATCACCCGTTGATAGCCTACTACAGGAATTAGATGAGGAATTAAAAATTGAAGAGGTTTACGTTGCCAGCAAACTGGACTACATCCAAAACCTCCAACAAGAACTAAATACGCTAGATGAAGGAAATTTCAGCGCGAGGTATGAGAAATATGCTCAGCTATTTGATGCATACAAATCGTTTAATTACGATTCTGCTTTTCGTTATGTCAACAAGCTACAGGATATTGCCTACCATTTAGAAGATGAGTCGAGAATAAATGAATCTAAGCTTAAGCAGGCCTTTATTTTTCTTTCGTCAGGGATGTTTAAGGAAACCTTTGACACCTTAAATACCATCCAGTCTGCCACTTTACCAAAAGAAAAGAAGCAGGAGTACTTCTCATTAATGGCCAGGGCTTTCTATGATCTGGCAGATTTTAATAAAGATGAGTATTTCACCTCCGCCTATACGGCAAGAGCAAATACGTATGTAGATTCAGTTCTGTCAGTATCAGCACCTGATTCTTACGAGTATCTTTATTTCAGGGGCCTCCGGAGCGCCAGGATGTCCGATATCGAAGAGGGAATAGCAGACCTTGAAACCCTGATCAGCAGGAATGATTTGTCTTACCACCAGTCGGCAGTAGTTGCCTCCACCCTCAGCGACCTGTACCTGCGTACCGGCAAGACGAAGAAAGCAATAAGTTTACTGGCCAGGGCTGCTATATTTGATATAAAGTCCTCTACCCGGGAAACTGCAGCGATTCTCAACCTGGCCAATATATTGTATCAGCAGGGGGATTTGAGGCGGGCCTACCAGTACACCAAAAAAGCACTGGAGTATGCAAACTTTTATGGCGCCCGGCATCGAAAGATTCAGGTAGGGAGTATTCTACCTATTATTGAAGAAGAGAAGTTACAAACTGTTGAGAGCCAGAAGGAGCTACTTCTTAAATATTCTGTAGCGGTCACAATCCTTTCTGTTTGTATTGTTCTCTTTATTATATTCAGCTTAAAGCAGGTAAAAAAACTAAGGCTGGCAAAGAAGGAAATAGATTCTGCTAATTGCATTCTCCAGGAAACAAATCAACAACTCCTGGACACTAACAATAAACTCGTTGAAGCAAACCGCATTAAAGAAGAATACATTGGTTATTACTTCAATATCAATTCTGAATATCTGGATAAGATTGCCAAATTTAAAAAGGCGGTCGAGCAAAGTTTATTAGCTAAGAAGTTCGACCATATCCGGTATATTGTGGGGAACATTAACTTAAAAAAAGAAAGAGAAGAGTTATTTGTTAGCTTTGATAAGGTATTTCTAAAACTCTTTCCCGGTTTTATTTCCGAATTTAACTCCTTCTTTAAAGAGGAGGACCAGATAAAGCTTTCCGGAAATCAGCTGCTAAATACCGATTTAAGAATCTTTGCCCTCATCCGTATGGGTATCCATGACAATGATAAAATAGCCAAAATTCTCAACTATTCAGTCAACACCATTTACACCTATAAGACCCGGGTTAAAAATAAAGCTATTATTCCCAATGATGAGTTTGAGCAAAGAATGATGGACATTAAACCTATTTAAATTAAGCGTTTTCCGCAACTTTGAGGCACTCCATAAGCTTGCCCTGTGGTTTTCATGCCCCCTCAGCTCAATAGTTATTTATAATGCCGGCAGCCTTTTCAATTTCTAAGTTGGATAGATGTACTGAGGCAACATCTAACCTTTCCTGTATTGCAGGATCTCCACTGTATTCCTTTCTGAGCTTGAATAATTTATACACCAGGGCCAGCTCCTGCTCTTTGTACTTTACACCTGTGTATTCCTGAATCTTTTGAAGATAAGAAAATCCTGTCTCTATGGTAGGCTCAAAAACAGTTCCTTCGCCAAAGTCATTCCAGGTAGCTAGTTGAACCATATCGATATGCTCCTGGTGCTCTTTTATTACAGATAAAGTTTTTTTTAAAGTGGCACCCTTCTTATGGGGAATGTAAAAGTAGCCATTTCCTGCCCCTCCCTCCCTGTAAAAATCATGAAAGCCAGGATAAGCACTTCCCATTACAGTTTCAAGTTCCGGGGCATTTTGGGCATAAAACTTTTCCAGGTGCTCAAGATGACTTTCCTCGTCTTCAAATATCCAGGAATAGGCTCCATCTGCATGAGAACCTGCATCTTCCGTTTCATGCCAAAGAGTTAAAAACTCAACATCTTCTCCTGCTTCCTCCATGATAGCGGCCCATTGGCGAGGCTCCTCAAAGGTAATAGGGCCAAAAACAGCAACCAAAGGATCCTCTTCTGCACCATACCGGATGTAGGCAGGATGACCAAAGTAGTTTTCTTTCAGATAAGCCATATTCGCCTTCGCATCTTCTATGGAACGACTGAAGCGATCTTCCATCACCACACCAAACTCCAGCCCGAAATCATTCACCTGAGAGATAATTGCATTTGAACTTTTCAGCAAGTCCTCTACATCTGTATTCCCGCCCTGTACCCCATACCAGTTAATGAGCACACCATCTATTCCGGAGAGCTTCATCAGCAAGAGGTGATATTCGATCACGTCTTTATCTCTGCTGGCATACGTGCCAATTAAGGGATAATAATGGGAGGCTATTTCACGCTTCCCGCTTTCATCCACCTTATCCGGGTTCCGGGTGTTCATGGTCCAATGCCAGCCCCAACGGCCAATCGTTTCAGGGGTTTCGAACCAGGGCATATAATGCATATACACCCTCATGTGATTATTCTTCTCTACTGGTTGCTGACCATATGTACTGACGGATATCCACAGCAGGCTAAGCAGTACTAAAAATCCTCCTCTCATCTTAGTAGAATTTATTTTCTCAAATTAAAAAGCATCTGTTTTCCCTTTCCTTTCAGGAGAAGTTAAAACAGATGCTTTCAAACTCAATAGGGTTGATCAGCCAGCCCAAAAATGAATGCCAAGCATAAGAAAATACCTGTCTTCCCTAATTGTTTTATCCTTAGCGGCACCTGCCAAGAGGCAGCATTACTTCGGCTCAACGCTAATTGCCGCACCACCCCCCGGAGCAAGCTGAAGGTCTAATCGGGTATCATTGGTTACCTCCAGCGCTTCAATTTCATAAGCGGTAGGATTTTTATCCCAATGGGCATCTTTTCCGTCTTTATAGACAATTGCCTTATAGGCCTTTCCCTCATCAAGGAAGCTAAAATCTATGGTTATTTCCCGTGGGTTTTCGTCTGTAACACTTCCGACAAACCAGTTTTCAGTTCCTTTTTCCCTACGGGCGATTGTTACAAAATCTCCAATTTCTCCTTCCAGAACTTTGCTCTCGTCCCAATCTACTGCCACATCTCTTATAAACTGGAAGGCTGGATGCCCCTCATAATGTTCCGGTAAATCGGCCGCCATTTGCACGGGGCTATAAATCACAACATAAGCAGCCAGCTGTTGTGCAAGGGTAGTATTTACCTGATTGTTCGGCCTGTAAGGGTCCAGCTTGATATTAAAGATTCCAGGTGTATAGTCAATAGGTCCTGCCAGCATTCGGGTAAAAGGCAGGATAGTTAAATGTTCAGGCGGATTACCCCCATCTGCTGCCCAGGCATTAAACTCCTGGCCTCTTACCCCTTCACCGGTCAGCAGGTTTGGATAAGTTCTGCGAAGGCCTGTGGGCTTGATGGGCTCATGGATATTTATGGCAACGTTATATTTAGCCGCTGTTTCCAGCGCCTTTCTGTAATGGTTTACCATCCATTGGCCGTGGTGATGCTCGCCGTCGGGAATGATTTTTCCTACATAGCCCAGCTTTGCAGCATTGATGTCGTGCTTTTGCATGAGCTGATAAGCAGCCTCCATCTGCTGCTCATATGTGCGAGGAGCCGCGGAAGTTTCGTGGTGCATAATAAGCTCTACCCCTTTCTCTTTTGCATAGTCTGCAACCTCTTCCAAATCATAATCGGGATAAGGTGTCACAAAATCAAATACTCCTTCCCTGTCCGGAAAGCCAATCCATCGTTCCCAGCCTGTATTCCATCCTTCTACTAAAACACCGCCTAAGTTATTCTCAGCGGCAAAATCAATATAGCGTTTGGCGTTTTCGGTGGTAGCTCCATGTCTGCCACTTTTCATATCCCAGGTAGACTTGTCTAAGTGCATTTCCCACCAGATGCCGTTGTATTTCATGGGCTCCACCCAGGAGACATCGCCTAGTTTATTGGGCTCATTCAAATTCAGGATAAGCTTAGATTCAACCAGCCCTCCCGGATTATCAGCTAGCTGGATGGTACGCCAGGGCGTATAGAAAGGAAGTTCACGCTTAACGGCATAACCCAGCCGCTCGGAATTTACCAGGGCACTTTGCAGTGACAGATTACTGGTATCGGCCAGCAAGGTCATACTTGCATAATCCGTCAGGTCTGCTTCATGAATGCTCAGATACACACCGTCTTCACTTTTCATGGTAAAAGGGGTATGGACGGCATTTTCCATAATATTACTCTCATTCAAACCCGGATCGCCTAAAGCAAGTGCATTTATCTTTGAAACCGGTGTTTGATTGTAAAGATGCTCATAGCTATCCCAGTCGCCAGGAATCCACCATGACTGATGGTCGGCAGTTAAGTTAAACTGGGTGTTTTCTTCGAGGATCACCACTTCCTCCATATTTTCCTGCTCAGGAAAGAAGTAGCGAAAGCCTACTCCATCATCATAAATCCTGAAGGTAACATCTGCTTTACGGGCAGGTTCTTCCTGCTCCTGCAGGCTTACCGTAAACCCCTTAAAATGGTTTATTACTGAATCCTGCTCGCCCCATGGCATTTTCCAGCTTTCATTCACTGAATCAACCGAAACAGAATTAATCTGCAGATTCTTTCCAAAGTCTGGCTGATCCTTAAACTCAAAGCCGAGGAGGGAAGTGTCAATAACGACTTTATCTTCGAATAAGACCTGGTAAGCCGCTTCCTCCTCGGGTGTCAGGAAAAAATTTACGGCGACATCTCCGGAAGGCGATGACAGCCGGAAGGGCGATACTGCACCATCCATGCTTCCGGAAGGGAGACTTTTATCCCCACAGGCACTCAAGCCTCCAAAGCCCATCAATAGTAGAAGCGCTTTCCACAGGTAGTTTAATCTCATTATTTAATTTGGTTAAATAGTTCAAAGTGAAGTCCAGCAGGAAACAGGCTGCGTCAGAAGCCTTGCGGTCGCGGCACAACTGTTACCCTTTGGCAAAAGGTGCCATAACTAGCTTGCTGTGAAGCAAAAATCTTTTTTTAGTCTGCTGAAGCTAAAGGTATCCAGGGTCTTTTCTGGAATGTAAAAAGGTAATTAAAAGGTATCCTCCACAACAAACTGAAGTAGAGAATACCTTTTGCTTATTGGTTAAATGATAACCGGCTTAAGTAATAGCTGATTACCCGTTTTAACTGTTTAGAGCCTGCTTAATTGGCGGGTACAATATTTATTGTTCGCGCGTCGGTTTCCCCATCAATCACCAAAGTAATATTATAAGGCCCTCCTTCCGCTACAAAGAAGTTATGGTACTCTCCGCCAACAGTGGTGGCATCAACAATTTGTCCATTTTCTATAGCTGCTCCCTGAACAGTTGCACCGGTATAGTCGATTTGAAGACCGCCCCATTCTCCATTTTCAAGGAAAATAAACTCTCTGTCCTGGATCAGGTCTACAGCATCCCATGACCAGGTGAAAGTATTGCCATCGACTACAGGGGTATGCAGCTCATAACCATCTACACCAGCTTCCCAGTTGGCGGTATCTTCCGGAGCGGTTACATAAGCGTTTCCGAAAAGGCCCATTTCAATTGCACTATAATCCACTTCAAGGTTGCCGGTTTTAACTTTGTCCTCATCCCATTCGCCAGTTGCGGCATTGTAAGTTAAGCGAACGGTATAGATACCATCTTCATGATGAGGGATATTTTCAGTGTAGAAACCGATATCACTTACTCCGGAATCCCAGGCTTCTCCATAACTTTCAACGCCTAAGCTGGATAGGGTTACAATGTTTGGATCCTGATAAACAGCCCATCCATCGTTAAAGCGGTACCGGTAACCTGAGGCTCCTGTTAAAGGAATAGAAGCTTCATAAACAGCGGAATCTTTAGAAAGGAATACCTGTGGCAGCGGCGTTCCTGTAGCCCATTGTCCTTCAGTAGCATCGCCAATGATGTTTGGCTCCACCCTCATCAGAACGAACTGGTCGGTGTTGGTATCGATGTACGCGTAGTAGAGACCTTCCTCGCTCACTTCAATAGGAGCCGCCTCAGTCTCAAGGGTACCGTAAATAACCTCATCATTGATTGGGTAATTTCCTACCTCTGCTCCAATACCAACGGAACCTCCGTCTGCGGCACCAAAGGTTGTTCCTACCTCATCTTCAACTTCTGCAAACTGTATAGTGCTATTGGCCCCGATATACATAAACTTGCCGTATATGCCTTCCATACTTTCGACCATGGCTCCCTGAGTGGGATCAAGAACTGCAAGCGACATTCTTGCATCCGGGTCCAGTGCATCGTCTGCTATTGTGTTGGATCCAAAAACATAGACTCCATCCATTTTAGGAGTAAGCACTTCCGGTGCCGGATCTTCTGATTCATCACTACAGGAAACAAAAAACACCGATGCCACAAGCATGAGCATAAGCTGCGGGAAAAGTAATTTTTTCATAAAGGTTTTTGATTTATTTAAATAAACTAATTTGATTTATCAACTTCAATAAAAATGGATTACGGCAACTGGCTCAACAGCTCTTTTGCCTGCTCCACCTTAAGTGTCACCAGGTATTGAAAGACCTGCTCCAGTTTTTCCTCTGCCTCTTCATTTCCCTGGAGGGCCTTTTTCTTAAGAAAATACTGATAGATTAATTCCAGTTCGGCTCTTCCATAGGGAACTCCGGTAAACTCCTGAATGATCTCCAGGAATAAGTATTCATCTTCCAGGGTAGGTTCAATTACAGTTCCTTCCCCGAAATCATTCCAGGTAACCAGCTGTATATAGTCCAAATCATGCTCCTGGGCCTTCCTTAGGGTTTTCCGGAGCGTTTCTCCTTCGTTGGAGTATACTCTGCCGTAGCTCTCTCCCCAGCCACCTTCCTTATAGAAGTCATGGAAACGAGGAAAAGCTGAGCCGATGATTAGCTCATGTTCTTCCTTTTGGCTGTAAAATCCTTCCAGATCACTTAAAGAAGAATTAAAATCCACCCACGCAAACTCTCCATCGCCATTTGCACCCACCCTGTGAGAGTGGAACCACAGCGGCAGGAATAAGGGATCCGGACTGATTCCTTCAAGAATTTGATTCCACTGGCTTTCCTGCTTAAAATAGCGGGGGCCAAAGGTCATCAACAGAGGGTGTTCATCAATCCAGATGTACTCCTCTTTGTTGAAGTAATTAGCCTGCATATAAGCCAGATCTTCCTTTGCTGCCTCTATAGCGGTTTTGCTGGTTTCAGCGGCCACACTTTCTGCCGTATATTCTTCATATACAATGGCAAACTCCAAACCGACCTCATCTAAATTCTCAATCAGGGCATTGGAGCTCCGCAGGTTTGGGTTATAGTCATGTACATTATGGGTTCCGTACCAGTCAATAAGGACTCCATCAATACCGGCATACTTCATCAGCAGCAAATGATATTCGATTACTGCGGGATCGCGGGAATCATACGGGCCAATGAGTGGGTAATAGTGTGAGGCAATTTCCCTTTTCCCGTTTTCATCAACATTATCAGGATTCTTGTTTGCCATTCGCCAGTGGCTTCCCCAGTAGCCGGAAGTCTCTTTTCCCTGGTACCAGGGCATATAATGCATATACACCTGCATATCGTTGGTCTTGGCAACAGGCTGAGGGCCTGTTATACCTTCTTCCAGCTCTTCATTCGCCGATTCACAGCCAAAAAATACCCCTGCTGCTAATACCAGCAACAAACTAAAATTCACCTTCATGCTTTTCCTTTCTTCTATTTCAATAATGACTCTAACCTGCTGAAGGCTTTTTTATTCGTAACCCGTACTTGGAGTTATATTTACATTGTTATCTACTTCCTGAAGCGGAATTGGGTAATAATAGTCCTTCTCATGGAAAAGAATTTCGCCCTGGGTAACGCGGTAATCATTGTACTTTAATACCTCTTCTTCTACAATTCCCCAGCGCACGATATCGTACCAACGGTGGCCTTCAGCAAAAAGCTCAAGGAAACGCTCCTCCCGAATGGCATCTGTTAATTCTGATCCTGCAAGGCCCTGTAGATCCACCTCGGACTGAGGCACATCCGGGTCAAATCCATAAGCCCTTCTCCTTACCTTATTCAAGTATTCCAAGGCCACTGCATCCTGCCCCAACTCATCCATCACTTCAGCATACATCAGGTATATATCGGCAAGGCGCATGATAATAAAGTTGATGCCGCTATTTCGGTTGGTGGAGTACACGGAATAACCTTGTGGTACATATTTTCTGAAGCTGTGGCCGGTATAATTAAATTCACTTGCACCGGCAGGCTCCATTGTTCCATCTGCAGTGGCAACAGAATCTTCGGGAGCATAAGTAGCTATTTCCAAACGAGGGTCATCGCCAAAGCGGAAGATATTTACACCATGGGGAGTAACATTACTCCAGCCACGGCCCGGAGGGGCAAGCGATAATGCGATACCGGAACCAAGGCCATTTTCCCATATGTTCTGCTGCATGTCTACAGAATAGTTGAGCTCGAACAGTGACTCCTCGCTAAACTCATAGGTTCCCTGGAAAAGGTCATCATACTTATCGGCAGGTACTAAAGAAAAGTTTGCGCTGTTAATAATCTCTTCAAAGTATTTTTTGGCCATAAGGTACTCCTCCATGTAGAGATACACTTTTCCTAAAAAGCCCTTGGCTGACCATTTATTTACCCTGGCAATATCACTCGCCCCCCAGTCATAGGGAAGCATGGCTTCAGCTGCTTCAAAATCTTTAACAATCTGCTCATACACCTCCCCTACTGTTGCCCGGGGCTTCATCATATCTTCTCTGGTAGAAGGAACTTTAAGAATTAGCGGAACCGCTAGCCTGGAAGGGTCTCCTGCATAAGTATCTTCTCCCCAAAGGCGTACCAGGTGGAAATAGGCAAAACCTCTAAAGAAGTGAGCCTGCCCCAGAATTTTTTCCAGCTTCTCCAGTTCAGCTTCGTTAGGGTCATACTTTTCGATGAAGATGGGGGCATTCTCGATAATATCATTTGCCCTGGCCACTACTCTGTACCAGCCTCGCCAGGCGATGGCAACATTCCCATCGGCCGAACTTACTTCATTTCTGCTCTGGGCATTCCAGTAGTCTGATTCGTGTGGAAGGGCCAGCAAGGTTTCTACATAAAAGTTCTGGCCATACAGATCTAAACCTTTTACTGCAGAATAAACCCCATTCAAAGCCATTTCGAAGTTTTCGATCCTTGAATAGTAGTTGGCAGAGTTCAACTCATTTTGATTGGTTACCTCAAGAAACTCATCCTCTGCACAGCCAGCCAAAAGAGAGGCTCCCATGAACAGTAATAAAAATTGCTTTAGTATCTTCATTTTAATTGTTTTTAAGCTTTACGGCCTGCTTTAAAAGTTTACTTCTAAGCCACCGCTAATGGTGCGTACCTGCGGATACAGACCATAATCTACCCCGCGGCTTATATTCGAACCGGCCACTTCCGGATCTAGCCCTGAGTATTTAGTGAAGGTTAAGACGTTGTTCGCATTCACAAAAATCCTTAATCCGCTCATTCCCCAGCGGTCCAGCATCTCATCAGGAAGGTTAAAGCCAAGTTGTGCATTCCTTAACTTCAGGTAAGACCCATCTTCTACAAAATAGTCGGAAGGCCTGCTGAAATTACCATTCGGATCATTGGCGATGTTCCGGGGCTGATTCGTGTGATTTTCCGGAGTCCAGGCATTATAAATTTCCGTGGTAGTATTATTATCTCCGAAGAAATTCTGGGCATAGGCTTTATTCGCATTAAAAACATCTACCCCCTGTACACCCTGAAACTGTAAAGAAATATCAATTATGTTATTGTATACTGCCCCAACATTCAAGGCATAAGTCATTTTAGGCCATGGGTTTCCAATAAAGACACGGTCATGCTCAGCGGTAATCTGCCCATCCGGAACCCCCTCAGGGCCGCTAATATCTTTATACATAAAATCGCCTGGCCCAGTTCCTGCTTCCTGGTAAGTGCCGTCAGAGGCCCAGGAGTTAATGGCATATACGTCCGATTCAGTATGCAACATTTGCTGAACCACAAAGCCGTAAAAACTGGAGATAGGCATTCCTGCCTCTGTTCTGGTCATGCCCCCCATGAGCCCACCAGCGCCGCCTCCGGTAATCGCCTGGTTTTCGCTCAGGAACTTCATTTCATTTTTCATGAAAGAAGTATTTCCACTTAAGTTTAGGGTGAGCTTATCGAAATGGGTTCTATAGCCTAATGCAATGTCCACCCCGGTATTTCGCATTGTTCCTATATTGAGTGCAGGATTTACCGGACCAAAGTTCATGGTAGATAAGCCGACAGAGGGCGGGATTGGCACTCCATAGAGCAGATCTTTCGTATCTTTAATGTAATAGTCAATACTAAAGGACAGCTTATTTTCAAAAGCGGTTAGGTCCATGGCTATATTGTGCATATTCACCTCTTCCCATTTCACCTCTTCGTTCGGAAACTTACTGATGTAAAAGCCCGGAACCTTATTTTGACCGTTTACATCGAAGGTATAGCTTGAGAACTGAGAGGTATAGGTTTTAAGGTAGATATAGTCACCAATATTATCAGAGCCCAAAATACCCGTGCTGGCACGTAATTTTAAAGTAGTGATGTAAGGGACGTTCCGGAAAAACTCTTCTCCGGAAATTCTCCAGCCGGCAGAAAAGGAAGGGAATACTCCCCAGATATTGGCCGGACCAAACTTTGGTGCAGAGGCATCGCGCCGGACGTTCGCTTCCAGCAAATATTTTTCATTATAGTTGTAGCTTAGCCTTCCGAACTGTGAAAGAATTCTACTTTCATATACGTTGTGCCGATCAGTGGTATTAAAAGTACCCGTGGCTAAATTCATACTCCAGGCTACATCAAGAGGAAAGTCAGTGCCGGTTAAATTGAAGTGTTTTGACTCGAAGCGGGAAGCTTCATACCCTCCCATCAGGCTAAAGTTATGCAAGCCTATTGATTCGCTATAGGTCGCCACTGCATTTCCTGTTATGGTTTGGTCATGGGCATTGCTGTAGGTCAGTGAATTAATAGGATTGGCAAACGCTCCATAATCAAATGCTTCATGGAATTTTTCTCCTAAAAATGCGAGGTAATTATAGCCCAGCGTAGCTCTTAACTGCAGCCCATCAAAAGGAGTGGCTTCTACATATACATTGCCATCTAGCCGGTTGTAGCTCCGGGTGTCATGCTGCTGATAGTGACTGGCGACCGGATTTGGCCCCTGGAAGTAAACGGGTGCTCTTCCCCAACCACCGTACGGGTTCGTTTCGTCGTAAATTGGCATGATGGGGATAGAACGATAAGGAATACCTCCGGAGGTGTTTTCATTGAAGTTATCGATAGGGTTTTCCCCTACCTTTGAAAGAAGAATACTTTCTCCTATTTTCAGCCAATCGGTCAGCTGGATGTCTGAGTTAATTCTACCACTAATCCTTTTATAGGTATTATCGATCAGGATGCCAACTTCATCATCATAGCCCAAAGAAAAGTAGAAGTTAAACTTTTCTTCTCCTCTGGCAACAGATAAATCGTATGACTGAAGAATACCGCTTCCTGCGTAATAAGCATCAATCCAGTCTGTGTCGTGTTCCCAGTTATCCCAGGAAGGATCAGGATTCTGTCCTGCATTAAGCCTGGACTCTTTCTTGTATTTTACAAAATCGGCACTACCCAGGAGTGTCGGAAGGTTGAGCGGGGATTTTTTTCCGACAGTACTCTTAAAACTCACACGGGTTCCATCACCCGCTCCTCGCTTTGTGGTTACCAAAATAACCCCATGGGCAGCTTTTGCACCATATATTGCCGAAGCGGCAGCATCTTTCAGTACCTCGATAGAGGCCACATCATCAATATCGAAATGATTTCCGGGGGCCATTCTTATCCCATCCACTATCCACAGCGGTTCAGTATCGGAAATAGAACCCACTCCGCGGATGTGAATGGTTGGGCTGGCACCGGGAGCACCGCCATTCTGTGAAACAAAAACACCCGCAGATTCTCCCTGCAGGGCCTGATCGAGGCGTGTCAGCGTCTTTTTCTCTAACTCTTCAGCACTTATAGAGGATACAGCTCCCGTAATATTAGAGCGTTTTTGCACGCCGTAACCTACTACTACAACTTCTTCCAGCTGTTCAACATCAGGTGCCAAAGCAACTTTTATTTCTGTTCTTCCATTTACTTCTATTTCCTGGCTATGATATCCGATAAAGGAGACTACCAGCACAGCTGAATCAGCAGGGACTTCAAGCTTAAACTCGCCATTTACATCAGTGACTGTTCCTGTACCGCTTCCTTTAATCATTACCGTGGCCCCTGGTAAGGGCTCTTCAGTTTCTGCATCTATTACCTGCCCGCTAACGGCAACAATAAATGTTGGACTGGCCTCTTCTACAGGTGTTATTTCTGCTTTTAATGGCAACCCAACAACAAACGTTAGGAATGCTGCCAGACCACATAAGAAGTATATTTTATTCATCTTAAACTTGTTTTTTCACTTATTAGCGAAATCGTTTGCAGTAAAACTTAAAAAATTTTGCACTCTTTTTACTAGCTCCGGTAATCACAATCGAAGGGTAGCATTTGCAAAACCATCCCAAAACTTGAAGAGGCATTCTTTTGACTTCAGCGTCTTTACAAAGAATCATTAATCTCTCATCTACTTCAACTTTTATATGCCGGATATAGAAAATATCAACAAATATAAGTCATAAGTATTTGATTTACAATTAGTTACAATTTTAAGGATATAGACTCATTCACAAGAATAAACATCAATACTGCTAAGATTTGAAAGAAAAGAGAACCAGAACAATGGCTAATTGGAGGAGGGAAACGTCCCGCTTTGGATAAAGAAGTCTTGTGGTGCTGCTGAAGATTTTGGGGTCAACTGCCTTTGAAAGAGTCCCGCTGTTCAGGCTCCTTTCTACAGAGAAAAAGAAGAGATAGCGCTTAAAAATTTTAAGGCGGGATAATCACTATAATCATTCTTTTATATTTTTCTCTCCCTTTGCAGAACTTATAAAAACACCTGTCCAGGCTCTTATAGCTTACTGGCGGAATATCGATACGGTGGTTTAAAAAGAGGGGAGTTCCTTTGTCCTTCGCGTTCCCTGGGCAATGGATTGCCGGTCTCGGGATACTACCTTGCCACCGTCTTCATTTAGCCACCTTCTGCGCCTGACCTTCAGATAGCATAGCTTTCCACGAATAGGAAAATCGCTCAGGCTTATCTCATCATAAAATTCTTCTGAACCAAGCCGTTGACCTGTAAGCTCTGAAGGGGGGAAGATTCTTCTCTGCTAAATGAATAGTGAAATCATCTGCTAATTCTTTTCTGATGTGTTATCAAAATAATCAAGAAGGCATTCAGACAAGATTAAACCAAAAACAGATTATTCCATGGCTCTTTTTTGAAGGCTAAATCAAACTCTTCCAACCGCCTCTACAACTTTTCCGCTTAATCCAAATTTACCTTCTTCTACTTTGCTGATTTTGTTACTCAAAAAGCAAAAAACCCTGCATACATGACGTATACAGGGTTTTACAGTACCAGGAGCGGGACTTGAACCCGCACGTCCAAACGGACACAAGATTTTAAGTCTTGCGTGTCTACCAATTCCACCATCCCGGCTTCATTCCGGAGTAAATCCGGAACTACTTACTGTCAAAAAAAAGCATCCCGCGGAAGGGATGCTTTACTGGAGCGAAAGACGAGGTTCGAACTCGCGACCTCAACCTTGGCAAGGTTGCGCTCTACCAGCTGAGCTACTTTCGCATTGTTTTTACCGGCCGTTAACCGATTGGAATACAAAGGTAGTACATAGATTTAAATCCGCAATATCCTCCCGAAAAAAATTTACTATTTTTTTTCTGCCGGCTCCATCATCTTCTTTATCTCATTGAGTTTCAGCAGGGCTTCAACCGGTGAAATGATATTGATATCTGTTTCCTGCAGCACCTTCTCCACTTCTTTAAAGCGCGGATCGGCTTCGAAGAGGTTCAGCTGAAAGTTATTTTTCGGCACTTCCTGCAATTTCTTTTTATTCCCATCTTTTATTTTATCCTTCTCGAGGTGGTGCATAATCTCATTTGCCCGAATGACTACTTTATTGGGCATTCCGGCCATTTGCGCCACATGAATACCAAAGCTGTGTTCGCTGCCGCCCTCCTTAAGCTTGCGCATAAAAATCACTTTATCGCCCACCTCTTTTACCGATACATTAAAATTCCTGATCCGGCTGAAATCTTCGCTCAGCTGGTTGAGTTCGTGGTAGTGGGTGGCAAAAAGGGTTTTGGCGCGAAACTTCTCATGGTTATGCAAAAACTCCACAATGCTCCAGGCAATGGAAACCCCATCGTAGGTGCTGGTGCCACGACCAATCTCATCCATCAGCACCAGACTGCGGTCGCTGAGGTTGTTAAGAATAGAGGCCGTTTCAATCATTTCCACCATGAAGGTTGATTCGCCTTTCGAAAGATTATCGGAAGCGCCTACACGGGTGAAGACTTTGTCGATAAGGCCCAGCTGCGCCCGCTTAGCAGGCACAAAGCTACCCATTTGGGCCATGAGCACGATAAGGGCCGTCTGGCGGAGCAGGGCCGATTTACCCGCCATATTGGGGCCGGTAATAATCATAATCTGCTGCTCTTCCTTATCAAGGAATACATCGTTAGGAACGTAAGGCTCCCCCACCGGCAGCTGTCTTTCAATAACCGGGTGCCGACCATCTTCAATATCCAGCGCATAACTTTCATTAACCTCGGGTCGTACATAGCGATTTTTGAGAGCAATAGCGGCAAAACTGCTCAAACAGTCAATAGTGGCCAGGGTACGGGCATTCTGCTGAATATGGGTTACATATTCCGAAGCGGCCTGCACCAGCTCCAGGAAGAGGCGCTGCTCAATGGTATTGATCTCTGATTCGGCATTGATAATTTTCTCCTCGTAAACCTTTAGTTCTTCGGTGATATAGCGCTCCGCATTTACCAGCGTCTGTTTCCTTATCCAGTCCTGCGGCACTTTATCTTTATGCGAATTGGTTACCTCCAGGTAATAGCCAAACACTTTGTTATAGGCAATCTTAAGGGAACTAATGCCCGTCCGTTCTACCTCCCGCTTTTGAATCTGCAGCAGGTAATCTTTGCCACTATAGGCTATTTTCCGAAGCTCATCGAGGGCCGCATCTATGCCGCTGCGCATCATACCACCCTGGTTCGACACCAGGGGCACCTCATCCTGCAGCTCTTCTTCAATTTTATCGAGTAGAAACTGACAGGGGTTTAGCTGGTCGGCCAGCTTTTGCAGGGGCTTAATATCACAGCCCGCCAGCAATTCTTTTACCGGCAGGGTATTTTTAAGCGCCTTTTTCAGCTGCAGCATTTCACGTGGATTAATGCGACCAACTGCCACCTTGGAGATAAGCCGTTCCACATCGCCGATATGCCGCAAAGACTGCAGGAGCTCCTGTAACAATTCGCCATTACGGGTAAAAGATTCCACCACATCCAGCCGCTCACGTATCGCCACTAAGTCTTTCAAAGGCAATACGGCCCACCTTTTCAGCTGCCGGGCTCCCATGGGGGTAACCGTCTGGTCGAGAATCTGAATCAGGGGTATACCATCGGGCTGCTGCGGGTATATCAGCTCCAGGTTGCGAATAGTAAATTTATCGAGCCATACATAATGGTCTTCCTCTATGCGCGAAATCTGCGCAATATGCTTCATATCGTGGTGCTCGGTTTCCTGCAGATAGTGCAGCACTGCTCCGGCCGCCACTATGCCTTCCGGCAGGTTTTCTATACCGAAGCCCTTAAGTGAGCTGGTGCCGAAATGTTTGGTAAGGCACTCGTAGGCATAATCGTACTGGAAAACCCAGTCTTCGGGCGTATAGGTGGTGCAATCCGGCTCGAACTGCTCTGCAAACTTTTTACGACAACCTTTACTGTAAATGATTTCAGAAGGACGGAAGCTTTGAATAAGCTTATCGATATACTCCGGCTGCCCGCAGGAAGTTAAAAATTCGCCGGTAGAGAGGTCTAGGAAGGATATACCCAACTCCTCTTTTCCGAAGTGGACGGAGGCCAGGTAATTGTTGCGGCTCCGCTCCAGCACATTATCGTTAAAGCTAAGGCCGGGGGTTACCAGCTCAGTTACCCCCCGCTTTACAATGCCCTTAACAGTTTTAGGGTCCTCCAGCTGGTCGCAAATAGCCACCCGGTAGCCGGCACGCACCAGGCGGGGCAGGTAAGAGTCCATGCTATGATGGGGAAAGCCCGCCAGCTCGATATGAGAGGCCGATCCATTGGCCCTTTTGGTCAGCACGATATCCAGCACCTTACTGGCAATTACTGCATCTTCACCAAAGGTTTCATAAAAATCTCCTACCCTAAAAAGCAACAAGGCACCGGGGTGCTTTGCCTTAATGGCATTGTACTGCTTCATTAAAGGAGTTTCCTTACTATCTTTTTCTTTCGCTGCCTTCTTTGCCATTTATTTACAATAGTCCTGAGTCGTGAGTTTTATGAAATGAGTGAATGATTGACAGAGGAATAGAACAGGTGAAATTCCTATTCTCCGACCTTCCTTTTGTATACCACCCTTATTTCTTTTTGCAAGATAACAAATATACTATTTTTGCAGCTGAAATAAAGCCTGTAGGCGCTGATGAAATAATGAAGAAAAAGAAGCTGGAAGAATTAAACCGCCTGAGTATGGAGGCATTTCAGGAAGCGGAGAAAACGCCCGTGGTACTGGTGCTCGACAATGTACGGAGCATGAATAACGTAGGCTCGGCCTTCCGAACCGCCGATGCCTTTGCCCTCGAAAAGCTTTACCTCTGCGGCATTACCGCCACTCCTCCCCACCGCGAAATTCAGAAAACAGCTTTAGGCGCCGAACAGGCCGTTGCCTGGGAGCATACTTCTGATACCGCCCAGCTTTGCCGCCAGTTACAGGCCGAAGGTTACAAAGTTTTAGCGATAGAGCAGGCCGAAGGAAGCACCCTGCTGCAGGAGTTTAAGCCCCGGGCACAGGAGAAATATGCCCTGGTGTTTGGAAACGAAGTGTTTGGTGTCGACGATGAAGTGATGGAAATAGCCGATGGCTGCCTGGAAATTCCCCAGTTCGGCACTAAGCACTCTCTCAATATTTCGGTAAGTATAGGAGTGGTAGCATGGCACTTAAAGGCGGGATTACTAAAAGAGTAGGAACAAAGCTTAAGCTCTTTATCCTGTTTATTTATTTTCGCTCTTCCTCTTTAAGCTTCTTCCTCAATATAAAAGAAGTTTTCCTGATAATTTTCCCTTCGCTCCTGTACCTTACAGCATACAGAGAAACAAAGTGAACATGAAACATATCCAGCACCCCACCCTTCTTATCAACGAGAGCATTTGCAGAAACAATATCAGGCGCATGGCCGAAAAAGCCCGCAGGAATGGAGCCGAACTACGCCCCCACTTTAAAACGCACCAGTCCGCCGAAATTGGTGATTGGGCAAAAGAAGCAGGTATCAGCAACATAACTGTTTCTTCGCTGCGCATGGCACAGGCTTTTGCCGAAGCAGGCTGGAAGGATATTACAGTGGCCTTTCCGGTCAATATTCTGGAAATGGACCTGATTAACAGCCTGGCAGGCCGCATTCAGCTCCGCCTGCTCATTAATTCACCAGCCACGGCTAAAGCACTGCAGGAACAGCTGCAGCACCCCCTGCGCTTTTATATTGAAATTGATACCGGGCAGGAGCGCAGCGGCCTTTCGCCCCGTGATTTTGAGCGCATGGATGCCATTCTGCAACAAGCAGCTTCCTCTCCCCTGCTCCGGTTCCACGGCTTTTATTCTCACCCCGGCCATACCTATGCCACCCAAACACAGGAAGAGGTAGAGAGCTTATATCAGGCGGTAGAAAACCTGCTGCTTCCGCTTAAAAAGCGCTATCAGCCCCAGTTCTCTGACTTAATTTTAGCCGTGGGCGATACCCCCGGTTGCAGCAGAGTGGAAGATCTGCAGACCTTCGATGAGCTCAGCCCCGGAAATTTTGTATTCTATGATATGCAGCAGTACCATAAAGGCGCCTGCCGCCTGGATGATATTGCCCTCGCACTGGCCTGCCCTGTGGTAGATGTTTACCCCGAAAGGCAGGAGGCCATTATTTATGGAGGCGCTGTCCATTTCTCTAAAGACTCTTACCTGCAAGCTGATGGCAGCCCCTCATTCGGGCAAATGGTATGGCTGGAAGAAAAGGGCTGGAGCAAGCCTGTAGAAGGGGCTTACCTAAAAGGCCTTTCGCAGGAACACGGAGTACTAACGGCCCCTGCTGAAGTTATAAACAGGCTGCAACCCGGTCAGCTATTGGCCTTTTTACCTGCTCACTCCTGCCTCACTGCAGACCTGGTAAGGAAATACTACAACCTTAACAGCCAAAGCACCTTCAGTAGTTTTAGCCTTCTGTAAACCAAACCCAACAACTGCAACTATTCTTCTTTCCTGTTTTTTTATCTTTTTAAAAGCAAACTCACTCATAATCAGTTGTCTAATTAAGTGATGATTCTTTTAACTGATAACTAAAAAAGCAGATTATGAAAATTTTTATAGCTGGTGCACACGGCACAACAGGACAAAAACTAGTGAAAATTCTTTCTGAAAAAGGCCACCAGGTAAAGGCCATGATTCGCGATAGCAGCCAGGAAGACGAAATGAAACAGCTGGGAGCGGAGCCGGTAATAGCAGACCTGGAGAAGGATAAAGATTTTCCGCTCAATGGCATTGAGGTGGTATACTTCTGCGCCGGGTCAGGCGCTGCAACAGGTCCCGATAAAACAACTGCAGTAGATGAAAAAGGAGCTATTAAACTAGTAGAGAGTGCTTATAAGCATAAAGTGTTCAAATTTATTATGCTCAGTTCCCTTGGAGCCGACGATCCTAAAAAAGGACCTGAAAACCTGCAGCATTATTTAAAAGCGAAACACGAAGCCGATAAAGAACTAAAATTCAGCGGACTGGCCTATACCATTCTTCGTCCCGGCCGGCTTACCAATGAACCTGGAACCGGGAAAATTACTGCCAAAGAACTGCTGGATAGCAGCGAAAGAGGAAGGAGTATTTCGCGCGAAGATGTGGCCCGCACCCTGGCCGCCTGTATCGATCATCGACATACAGAAAACAAGGTTTTTGAGCTGGTCAGTGGCGAAACGCCCATCGATAAAGCTTTAATGGACCTCCCGCTCGTACAACGATAACAGGCAGCCTTTACTGCCCGGGGCGGGATAGCTCCTGCAGAGGAGAGGAGCCGGAGAATTTTAACTTCAATTGCTCAACCCTATGCATTTTTATCCGTTAAAACACAGGCAACACTTTTATTATCAGGCAATTACAAAGGGGTAGACATGTATAATCCTGCTATTTTTTAGCCTGTTTTTATTTTTTGATTTTAAAGAAGGAGGAGAAATGTTAATGAAGAACAGAGAAGAGGCAGGCCAGAAACTGTCAGAAAAATTATTAAAATATAAAGGAGAAGAAGGTATCGTAATGGCCGTTCCTCGCGGAGGTGTTCCGGTAGGCTATGAAATTTCCAGGCAGCTCGATTGGCCACTCGATATTGTAATGGTAAAAAAAATTGGCCATCCAACCAATAAAGAGTTTGCCATAGGTGCTGTAAGCTTCAATGGACAGGTTATAAACCACGAAGCAGGCGTACCATCCGATTATATCGATACTGAAGTGGCACGCGTTCGTAACGAGCTCAACAACCAGTACCACAAATATATGGATGATAAGGAGCCGCTTACCATAACAGGTAAAACAGTAATCCTTACCGACGATGGTGTGGCTACCGGGCAAACCCTTTTGGCCACCGTGGAACTGCTCAAGAAAGATAAACCGGCAAAAATAATCGTAGCCGTGCCTGCTTCTTCGCCTGATGCCATGCAGAAAATTGAGGAGCAGGTAGAGGAGGCGATATGCCTTACCTGCCCACAGGAGTTTAACTCTGTTGGAGAGTTTTACCAGGACTTCGAGCAGGTAACGGATGAGGAAGTATTGAATAAGCTGCATGACCGCCGCTACCACGAAGAGCCCTGAACCACCTAAAATTGCTGCCTATGTTAGCCTTTAGAGAAGAAATTAGTATACCCGCAGGAGATATTCGACTGGAGGCGGAACTGGTTATTCCTGAAGACGCGAAGGGAATTGTTATTTTTTCAGATGGCAGGCCCGATAGCCGTCAGGTGCCCCTTAACCGCTTTATCGCTACAAACCTTCAGGGAGAGAAGTTCGCCACCCTGCTCTTCGACCTGCCTGCCACAGAAGAGGTAAGCCTGAAGAGTATTCCTGCCGATATTGACAAACAGAGTGAGCGACTGGTAAAGGCGAGCCAGTGGGTAACACAGCAAAATGAAACCCACCGCCTGCCTATCGGTTATTTTGGCGCAGGCACAGGCACTGCTGCCTCCATTAAAGCTGCCGCTCATTTGGGAGATAAAATAAAAGCCCTTGTTATACAGGGAGGCCGCCCTGATTTAAGTGCTGAAGACGCACCCAGCCTGAAAGCCGCCACCCTTCTGGTGGTGGGAGGAGATGATTATTATGTGCTGCAGCAAAGCGAAAAGGTGTACCAGCAGATAAAAGCCACCAAGGGCCTGGAAATTATTCCGGGAGCAGGTCCACTCTTCGAAGAGGAGAGCGCACCTGAGCAATTATCTACCCTGGCACTACAATGGTTTAATGAACAGCTAAAATAGTAGGGCCTGAGGCTAAGGTGGTCCTACTACCTAAAAACCAACCTCAAACGCCGGCTACTGCTTCTGTATTTACTGAAAATACAGGAGCAGTAGCCGGCGTTATAGCTTTATAAATAACCATCTCCCTTGAGAAAAGCTACTCTCCCCGCCACTATTCTGGCTGTTGGCCTGATAGCGGCCTCCGCTATTTTCGGTTTCTTTTATAAAGAAGCCCGTGTAGTGGTATCCGACCAAAACAAGAGCATTAGCGTAAAAGGCTATGCCGAACAAAACATTAGTTCCGATAAAGCAAGCTGGACAGGCACCCTTGTAACCCATGCTGCCGCTTTACAGGAAGCTTACCTGCAACTCGAGCAGCAGCGACCGCAGCTACAACAATTCCTTGCCGCCACAAATCTTCCGGAAAAAGAAATTGTATATTCTGCTGTTTTTACCGAAACGCACTATGCCATCAGCCCCAATGGCTACCCAACCAATAACATTACTGGCTATACTCTGCGGCAAAACGCTACCGTGGAATCGGCACAGGTAGATAAAGTAGTAGCCCTCTCTACCGAATCCTCCAACCTTATCCGGCAGGGAATCAACTTCCAGTCACAGCAACCGCAGTTCTTTAATTCAAATATTGAAACTTTAAAGTTGAAAATGCTGGGCGAGGCCGCTAAAAATGCCCGTGAGCGCGCCGAGCAGCTGGCACATCATACAGGTAGCAAGGTAGGGGAGCTTACCTACGCCAGCCAGGGGGTATTCCAGATTACCTCTGTTAATTCAAGTGAAGTGTCGGACTATGGTACTTTCGATTCTTTTGCACGCGAGAAAACTATTAAGGCCGTTGTTACTGTTAGCTTTACAATTGAGTAGGAAGGGAATTAGCCCTTCCTCGTTTTGATTGTGTGTCACCTTGTTTTATTTTGCAGCCTTAAGCTACAAAATGCGGATAGATTTATGAAAAATTATATAGCTCTCCTGTTTCTGCTCTTCTTTGGGCTGCCGGCTTTTGCCCAGATGCAGGCGCCCCCGGAGTGGAACTTTGCCTTTAGCAAAGAGAAAGTGGAAAAAGGAGAGGAAGTAGAACTTATTTTTACAGCCGATATTCCTGACGACTGGTATTTATACTCCAGCGATTTCGACCCCGACTTAGGTCCCATGCTCACCGAATTTAGTTTTGAAGAGAATGGAACCTATGAGCTGGTAGGCGGCATTGAACCGGTTTCGCCCAAAAAGAAGTACGATGATATATGGGGGGGGGAATACACCTACTTTACCGGCACCGGCCAGTTCAGACAAAAAGTACGTATACTGGAAACTAACCCGCAGATCAAAGGCGTGGTTTCTTACCAGATTTGCTCTGATGTAACCGGGCAGTGTATTCCTTTCGATACCGACTTTGCCTTTAACCCGCAGGCCCTGAAGGTGGTAGCGGGTGCGAAGGCCACAAAGCAACCCGAAGAGATTATTCGTCCGCCAAAGCAGGGCGAAAAGCAGGTAGAGGTTCCGGTTATAGAGGAAGCTGCTACCGAACAGGAAAGGGGCGAGCAGGATGTGAAAACCGAAACAGCTGAAGAGGAAGTAGTGGCACCACTGGAAAAAGAGCTTCCTGCTCCTGAAAGTGCGGAAGCAGAGATACCTGTAAAGGAGCTGGAACCATTTGAGGCTCCATTTGCCGAAGAAGGAGAAGCATCCGAAGAAAGTAACCTGTCGGCCCTCCTCGGCTTTTTCCTGATTTCTTTCGGTGCAGGCCTCACTGCCCTGCTAACCCCCTGCGTATTTCCGATGATACCCATGACGGTGACTTATTTTACCAAAACCAGCAGCAACCGCACCAAAGGCATTACGCAGGCCAGTATATATGGTATATCCATCGTAGTTATTTATACCCTTATCGGCACCGTCTTTTCCCTTCTTTTCGGGGCGGAATTTGCCAACTGGCTCAGCACCCACTGGGTTCCTAACCTCTTTTTCTTTGCGGTTTTCGTGCTGTTTGCCCTTTCGTTCTTTGGCCTGTTCGAGATTTCACTGCCCAGTGGCTTAGTGAACAATATTGATCGCCAGGCCGATAGGGGTGGCCTCATTGGCATTTTCTTTATGGCATTTACCTTGGTGCTGGTTGGCTTTAGCTGCACCGGCCCTATTGTAGGCTCCATTTTAATTGGAGCGGCTACCGGAGAAGCACTTAAGCCTGTTATTGGTATGCTGGGCTTTTCCATTGCCTTTGCCATTCCTTTTACGCTTTTTGCTATTTTCCCCGGCTGGTTGAGCTCTCTTCCAAAAAGCGGCGGCTGGCTCAACTCTATCAAAGTGGTGCTTGGCTTTCTGGAGCTGGCCCTTGCTCTTAAATTCCTGAGCGTGGCCGACCAGGTGTACCACTGGGGCATTCTCGACCGGGAGGTATATATCGCTCTCTGGATTGTTATTTTTACCTTATTAGGCTTCTACCTGCTTGGTAAACTGCGCCTTCCGCACGACAGCCCGCAAAACAGCACTTCAGTTCCGCGCCTCATTATGGCCATACTGGTATTTGGCTTTGTCGTATACCTGATTCCGGGCCTTATAGGCGCGCCACTTAAAGCCCTGGCTGGTTACCTGCCCCCTATGTCTTCACATGACTTTAACCTCGTAGCGGTAGTACAGGGAGAGGAAAAAGAAGCTTTGCCCGCAAGCTGCGAGGAGCCGAAGTATGCCGATATGCTGCACCTGCCCCACGGCATTAGCGGCTATTTCGATTATGAGCAGGCGCTGGCCTGTGCCCGCGAGCAGAACAAGCCGCTCTTTATCGACTTTACCGGCCATGGCTGCGTTAACTGCCGCGAAATGGAAGCCAATGTGTGGAGCGACCCGGAAGTACTCCGCCGCCTGAAGGAAGATTATGTGGTAGTGGCCCTTTATGTAGATGAAAAAACAGAGCTGCCAGTCGAAGACTGGTATATATCGGCCTATGATAAAAAGGTAAAGAAATCCATTGGTAAGCAGAACCTCGATTTCATGATACAAAGGCTTAATGCCAATGCCCAACCCTACTATACACTCATCGGGCCTAACGAAGAACTGTTGGCACAGCCTAAAGCCTATGATCTCGATGTCCAGAATTTTGTGGAATTTCTCGATACCGGTCTAAGGCGGTTTAAAGAACGGCAGCTGTAAAGGCTCAGGTTCAGAGGCAATAAAATAATTGAATAAGCGGGAGCAAATAGCCTTCCGCTTTTTTTATGCTCTTGTATTCTCCTATTCCTTCCCACATTTTGCGCAGGTAATAAAACGCAAAAAAAATGCAAAAGTAAATTTCCTGGGTATCAGTACCTTGTTGTCTTAGAAAAGATAAAAGCAATCGTCTGTTTTAGTTTGGCATTATTTATGTAATTTGCTATACTATATCAAACTCTCTGTCTGTATGAAGTATAAACTTTTACCTGTTTACCTGCTCCTGCTGCTAGTCGTGCTGGAAGGATGCAGTTCGGGCAAAAAGGCGTACGAAAGAGGCGACTATTATACTGCAGTATTAAAATCAGTCAACCGCCTCCGCAAAAATCCCGACCATAAGAAATCGGGCGAAACTTTGCGCAAGAGCTACCCGATGGCGCTGCAAACGCTGGAACAGAAAATTCAGCACATACAAACTGCAAACGACCCTTACAAGTGGAAAAAGGCACTGAATATTTACGGGCAGATTAACCAGATGTATGAAGAAATTATTCATGCACCAGGCGCACTGGCCATTATCCCCACCCCTCGCAACTACTATAAAGCAGTAGATGAAGTACGGAATAAAGCGGCAGAGGAGAGCTACCAGGCTGGCCGAAGCCTGCTGGCCCAGAACACCCGCGAAGCTGCCAAGGAAGCCTTCTTTCATTTTGCTGAAGTAGAAAGGCTGGTTCCAGGCTATAAGGATGTGGAGGATCAGATTGCCGAGGCTGAGTTTATGGCCACTCTAAAAGTAGTGGTAGAGCAAATACCCGTTCCCGGCCGGTATAGCCTGAGCGGCAACTTTTTTCAGGAACAAATAGAAGCGTTTTTACATTCGCAATACAAGGGAAGTCACTTTGTGCGGTTTTACACCCCTGCTGAAGCCCGGAACGAAGATCTCCGCATCATTGACCAGTACCTGCAAATCCAGTTCGATGACTTTGTGGTAGGTCAAACCCACCTGAGCGAAAGAATTGAATCGGTTAGCAGGGATAGCGTTAAAGTAGGAGAAGTCGATTTACCCGATGGAGGTAAAGCGCCTGTCTACGGAACTGTAAAAGCAAAGATAAAAACTTACCGAAAAGAGGTAGCTTCGAAAGGCTTACTGAGCATGCGCATTGTAGATGCCAATAACGATGCGGTATTGCTCAACAGGAAGTTCCCCGGAGAATTTATCTGGTTTAGCGAGTGGAGCAGCTTTAATGGCGATGAACGGGCACTGAGCCGGGAGCAGCTGGCCCGATGCGAGCTGCGTGAGGCCCTTCCTCCTCACCCTCAGGATCTCTTTATTGAGCTTACCAAACCTATTTTCGGACAGCTTACCAGCAGCGTCCGGGACTTTTACAGCAGATATTAAAGGAAATAACAGGACCGGCCCAACAGCCGGTCTTATTAATTTAAAAACAACCCCCGTTCATGCCTGAAGGGCATCTGATGAAAAAAAGAGAAGAGCGAATGGGTGAAGTGGGGCAATTGAAGCTTCTGCTATCTCTACAGTTTGGTTTCTCTTTAAAAGTATTGACTCCTAAGGTTCCTTACAGGAAGGACAAAACAGACTATTTTGCCTGCACACATACCCCCTCTGCACCATTAGAAATCGAAGAGGATTTCGCCACCATTTCTTAACTGCTTTCCCCTACATTCATAACTCCAGCTTCTCCCTCTTCCTACGCTGCATAATCTTGTACCGCAAAGCCAGAATGTTATGGCGCTTTTCAACTCCTGATGGTGTTATTTTGTAAGAAATAATAACACTATGGACGCAACAGCAACAAAAAAAGATATATATCCCGTAGAGGGAATGACCTGCGCCGGCTGTGCTGCCAGTATAGAGCAGCACCTCCGCAAAGAGGCTGGTGTGGAAGAGGCCAACATTAATTTCGCCAACCACACGCTCAGCCTTCGCTATAAAGAAGATATCACCAACTTTGAGAAACTCCAGAAAAGCGTAGACAATATAGGCTACAAGATACGGCCTGCAGCACAGGCGGCGGAAAGCAAAAAAATAAGGGCTGCTGAGTTTAAAAAACTCCAGCGTAAATTCTGGGTAGCTCTTGGCTTTAGTGTTCCTGTATTTGTTATCAGCATGATTCTGATGGGCCACGTACCTTATGCTAATTATATTATGCTGGCCCTCAGTTTGCCGGTGGTATTATACAGCGGTAACCAATTTTACATTAACGCCTGGAAAAAACTGCGGCATGGCACCTCTAACATGGATACGCTTATTGCCCTGGGTACCGGTATCGCATTCCTCTACAGCCTGTTTGTTACCTTCTTTCCGGAGGTATTAACAGCCCAGGGGCTGGAGGCACATGTGTATTATGAATCGGCCGTGGTCATTATCACCCTTATTCTGTTAGGTAATCTTCTGGAGGAAAGAGCCAAAGCCAAAACCTCTTCGGCCATTGAAAAGCTGCTACAGCTACAGGCTAAAACTGCCACAGTTCTTCGCGACGGAATAGAGGTAACGGTATTAACAGAAGAACTGCAGGAAGGAGACCTTATACTGGTAAAACCAGGCGAGAAAATACCTGTTGACGGTGTTCTGGAAAAAGGAAGCTCTTTTGTAGACGAAAGCATGATTAGCGGAGAGCCACTACCCGTTGAGAAGCAAAATGGCGATAAGGTGGTAGGAGGTACCTTAAACCAATCCGGCAGTTTTGTTTTCCGCGCCACCTCCACCGGTGCCCAAACAGTATTGTCGCGCATCATTAAAATGGTGCAGGAAGCCCAGGGCAGTAAAGCACCCGCCCAAAAGCTGGCCGATAAAATTTCTGCCGTGTTTGTGCCGGTCGTTGTTGCCATCGCCCTTCTCAGTTTTGCCCTCTGGTACTTCTTTGGCCCTTCGCCGGAGTTTACCACGGCCATGATTGTACTGGTGAGCGTATTAATTATTGCCTGCCCCTGTGCACTTGGGCTCGCCACACCTACTGCCATCACCGTTGGGGTTGGCAAAGCAGCACAACAGGGCATTCTCATTAAAGATGCCGAAGCTTTAGAAAAGGCCGCTAATATTGAGGTGCTGTTCGTTGATAAAACCGGCACCCTTACCGAAGGGAAGCCCAAAGTAACGGACTTTGTTACTGCCGAAGCAGAAAGTGAAGCTCGTATCCATGAGGCCGTGCTGGCGATAGAGAAGCAATCGGAGCACCCTTTAGCCAAAGCAGTAGTAAAGCACCTGGAACAATGCGGTGCCACCACTGGTATCGAGGCAGAAGACTTCCAAAACCGCTCGGGCTTTGGCGTTGCCGCAAGAGTAGGGGGGACCTCCTACTTATTAGGTAATCAAAAATTGATGAAAGAAGTCTCTGCCAGTATCCCTGCTACCTTACAGCAACAGGCAGAACAAATGGCAGAGGAACAGAAGACTCTCATCTTTATTGCCAGAGAAAAACAAGTAGTGGGCTTAGTCGCCCTGCAGGACACCATCAAGAAAGAAGCGCGCCAGGCCGTGCAGGACCTGCATAAACAGGGCATAAAGGTGGTAATGCTGACCGGCGATAATAAAAACACCGCTGCCTTTGTGGCAAGAGAAACGGGTATAGACGAATTTTATGCAGAAATATTACCCGAAGACAAAGGGGCATACATTAAAGAATATAAACAAAAAGGCAAAGTAGTAGCCATGGCCGGCGATGGCATTAACGATGCACCTGCCCTGGCTCTTGCCGATGTGGGCATTGCCATGAGTACCGGTACCGATATTGCCATCGAATCGGCCCCACTTACCCTGCTACACGGTAATATTGGCGCCATTGCACAGGCCATTAAACTATCGGCAGAAACAAGCAAAACCATTCGGCAGAATTTGTTTTGGGCTTTTATTTACAATGTTATTACCATTCCGGTGGCCGCAGGCATTCTGTATCCGCTCTGGGGATTTTTGCTAAGCCCTATGATTGCCGGTGCCGCCATGGCTTTTAGCTCTCTTTCAGTAGTACTCAACAGCCTAAGGCTCAAAATGAAAAAGGTTTAAGAAGCTCAATTACAAAGGCAAAGAAAGGTAACCCCCTGTCGAAAAAAGTAGGCAGGGGGTTCATTAGTTTTCCGGCTTTTGTGCGATTTGTTACTCAATAAAATTAATACTACGCAATTTTATTACATCAATATGAATCTAATCATGCACGCCATAAAGCCATATGCGCCATAAATTGCTCAATAAAATCAAAAGTCATTCGTTTTATTACATGCGGTTCTTATGCAGGCAAACTTAGCAGAGAAGGGAAGAGAGGATCCGTAACTTGTGGTTCAATTACAAGAGCCTAATAAACAGCTTCTTAGCGCCATCTTAATTAACGATTATAATGAATAAAAAAGGAATCGCCGCCCTTGTCTTCGTTCTCCTATCTACAGGAATCTACCTGATTTCCACCCAGGTCGATTCCTCAGAATTTGCCAGCAGCAAAAAGCCGAAGCAAAAAGCAGCAGAAATAATAATGGACACAGTAGAGGCCATCCCTGTAGCCCCAAAACTACTGTTTGGCATCCCGGCAGATTCTTTCGAGGTGGTGGAATCTCAGATAAAAAGAAACGAAAACCTCTCCGAAATCCTCATTCCTCATAATGTTTCTTTTGCTGCCATTGCCGAGCTCGCAAAAAACAGCAAAGAAGTGTTTGATGTAAGGCGAATGGCGGCAAACAAAAAGATTACCCTCTTCTTCGATAAAGACTCCACCCGTAAAGCCCGGTATCTGGTGTATGAGCCAAACCTTACCGAATATGTGGTTTTCAACCTGCACGATTCTTTAGGCGCGAAACTGCACCAGAAAGAAGTAACAGTAGAAGAGAAGACGATATATGGTACTATCAACTCTTCTTTAGCGGAGTCGGTAGCCGAAGCCGGAGGCAGCCCAGCTTTAACCAGCCTGCTGGTAGATGTGTATGCCTGGCAAATTGACTTCTTCAGAATTCAGAAAGGCGACTGGTACAAAGTTATTTACGAAGAAAAATCGGTTGAAGGGGAAACTGTAGGTGTCGGAAGAATACTGGCCGTTCAGTTCGGACACGATGGGCACGAATTTCAGGCTTTTTATTTCGACCAGGGCAGCGGCACCGATTACTTCGATGAGGAAGGAAACAGCCTGCGCAAAGCCTTCCTGAAAGCGCCCCTCAATTTTACCCGCATCAGTTCCCGCTACAGCCCCCGGCGCTTCCACCCGGTACAAAAACGATGGAAAGCACACCTTGGAACCGACTATGCCGCCCCAAAGGGCACCCCTATCCGCACTGTGGGTGATGGCGTAATTGTGGAAGCAGGCTATAATGGCGGAAATGGCAATTATGTAAAAGTAAGGCATAATGGCACCTATACCACCCAATACCTGCATATGAGCAAAATTGCCCAAGGAATTAAATCAGGCACCAGGGTCACCCAGGGCCAGACTATCGGCTACGTTGGCAGCACAGGCCTCGCCACAGGCCCTCACCTCTGCTTCCGCTTCTGGAAAAACGGAAAGCAGGTCGACGCTCTTAAGGTGGAGCTCCCTCCTTCCGAGCCTATTGACCCTAAAAATTTAAATGCCTTTGAAGAAGTGAAAGCACAGTATGCACAAAAGCTGGCGACTATTGAATTCCCTCCTCAGCCAATGGAACTACAGGCTGCCCTGTAAGTAAAATTTTGCACTCCTACTAAACACCAAAGGCCGGCATTCTGCCGGCCTTTATTTTTGGCTTAAAGAAAAGAACAATACCTCTTACTCACCATCCGTTTTACGGAACAAGAGGCTCTCAGGATGAGCTTTTGCATGTAACTTGCATTTATTTATGATACCTGCCTTCTTCCAAAAGAGCAAGTTAGTGTAACGGAATCTGCCAGGACAGGAGGACGCCCCGATTAGACTACAGCATTAAATATGGCATCCTAAAGAGTCCCGCTTAAAAAGGCAGTAAGGATATCAGTTGTAAGCCCCTTGCAAAAAAAAAGAGGCTATTCCTTATTCAGGAACAGCCTCTTTTTTATTAAAGCCAAAGACTAGGTAACTACACCGTTTTTAGCTTATTAAAATATTCTTCACGGGTTTCGAGCAGCTTATTAATGGAGATAGGAGTTTTAATATACTCCACCACTGACTTGTACTGCTTGGCCTTTTCAATATCGTTTTTGTAGACTGACGAAGTTAACAGAATTAGCACTATATGCTTACTTACTTCCGGCTTTACCGCTTCATAAGCGTCCAGAAACTCCCAGCCGTCCATAAAGGGCATATTAATATCAAGGAAAATTAAATCCGGCAGCACATCGGGATTAGAGGTATTTTCCCTGATAAACTCCAGCGCTTCTTCTGCATCATTATAAATAGAAACGCTTTGCGTTATACCAGACTTCAGAATCAATTCGTAGCAAAGGTTGCTATGAATTTCATCATCGTCTATCAGCATAATCTTACTTATTGTTCTTACATCAGACATATTCTTCCTCCTGATCCTTAATTCTACACTTTTACTTCTCCACTGTTCTTCGAACACTTCCGCTTTCAGCTAAGCAAATAGCATTCCGGAATCAGTGTAACAAATATAGAATTTTATGCAATCTAAATTAATTCAAACTTGCAACACAACTTACAAACTATTTAAAGGGTTTTACATAGGAATATTCAAATTAATATTTCTAAGTGCCTTTCTGTCACCCGAATAAACATTTCCTTTTATCCGATTACTGCGTAAGTTCTGGTTTCAAAGATATTAAAATAAAGAATGTTGCAGAACAAAAAAACATATTAACTAATTTTTATTACATCATTCTTGTGCAGCCTCCTCATTTTCAAGCAATTCATCTAAACTGTTGGTCGACACGAAGTGGTAGTTCGGGCGCGCCTCGGCATATATATCTCTGGCCAGCTGAGCTCCTTCGGGCATCTCAATCAGTTTTTTATAGAGCGGCATTAAAAATTTACGACGCCCAACCGAAGTAAGAAACTCCCGGAGCGCCGGCTTTGCCGGCTCATATTGGTGAGCAATGGTATGCATAAACCAGGCTGCCAGCAACTCTGAGTTACCCGACCGGGTAAAGCCAAATGCCTTGTCGAGCTCTATCAGCTGAGCCTCCGTCATATCCTCGGGCAGGTTACGAATAAAGTGCAGCCATTCGTGCGACGACCAGTCTTTTGTTTCCAGCTCTGCGGCAGGCGTACCGTTTTTCCAGGCCGCCAGCTGGGCATCCACAGCATTAAAGCGCTCCGACTCCACCACCGGCATACTCTCGGGGAGTCCTTCCTCATAAATCCAGGCTTCGTAAGTCTGGTCCGTCACTTCAATATTATTAGGTTCCAGTAAATTTTCGTTCAGGTATTCGATAAATTCCTGAGTGGTCATCGTTTTAAAAGCATTGGAATCAAAGTACTCTCTCAGAAAGGCATCGAACTTCTCGCGCCCCACCAGGTTCTCGAGGTGGCGCAAAAAGAAATAACCTTTTTCATAGGCAATATTCGTAACGCCATCGTCCGGATTACGACCTTTCAGGTCCAGCTTTAGTTTGGTATCTTCCGACTGTCCGCTGGCCTCCAGCTCTTCCACTGTTTCTTTTAAATCCTGGTAACCCAGCTCTGCCAGCATTTCGGCATATTCGGGACCATAGAGGGCTTCCATGATGCGGCGCTCGAAGTAAACCGTAAAGCCTTCGTTAAGCCAGAAATCGCCCCAGGTAGCATTCGTTACCAGGTTACCTGACCAGCTGTGGGCCAGCTCATGGGCTACTAAAGAGGTAAGCGAACGGTCGCCGGCCAGTATAGTAGGCGTAGCAAAGGTAAGTCGTGGGTTCTCCATACCTCCAAACGGAAAGCTTGGTGGCAGCACAATAAGGTCATAGCGCTCCCAGCGATATGGCCCGTATAATTCTTCGGCAGCTTCGAGCATCTCATCGAGCTCGGCAAACTCATACGCAGCTTCGTCAATCACGGAAGGCTCGGCATATACACCCGTACGTTCACCAATAGGCTCAAACACAACATCACCTACTGTAAGGGCCATCAGGTAAGCCGGAATAGGCTGGTCCATTTCAAACTGATATACCCCTATATCGTTCTTCTCCTGCGGATTTTCGGCGCTCATCAGGGCCAGCAAATTCTCCGGTACGGTAACGGTAGCATCGTAGGTAAAGCGAATACCGGGCGAATCCTGAATAGGCACCCAACTGCGTGCCAGGATGGCCTGCGACTGGGTAAAGAGGAAAGGATGCTCCTTGCCGGCAGTCTGGGCAGGAGTGAGCCACTGCAACGCCTCAGCATCTTTACCTGTAGTGTAATACACATTTACCTGCTCGGTTTCGGGTGTAATGGCAATAGTCAGCGGACTTCCTAAAATTTTATCTGTCTCCCCCACTTTAAATTCGGCAGGTGTTTCTTCCTCCCCCAGCGTTACCTTCTCAATATTCAGCCCCTTTGTGTCGAGGATGAGCTCATCTGCCCCCTCGGCTGTTTCAATATCGAGTCGGGCAATAGCCTCTATCTGCTGCTTTTCAAAATCTACATCTGCCTCCCAGTTGAGGTGTTTCACCACCGCCTCTTCGGGGCGGGCAAAGCTGTGTACATCATCTTCAATCATGGCACTTTCTGTTTCCACTTCTCTTTCATTTGCCTGTTGTGCACAACTTACAACGAAGGGCAGCAGAAAAAGGCTAAGACAGTTTTTAAAAAAATTATGTTTCATGGTATTAAAGGGATAAATCGAAAGCCTTAAAATACCGATTTTTTATTCTGATAGGCAAATGAAGAGGCTACAATTCATCAAAAGAAAACAGCAAAGCCCGGACTTGCTCAGGCCCGGGCTTTAAAAATATCCTGTAAAGAAGCTGGCTACTGCCTTACCAAAACGGCTTTCTGCTGACTCAGTCTATTTCAAAGCCAAATAAATTTAGGGGTACATCCCCTGATAGACTCCTCTTTTCCATTTCAGAGAACCTTGTTACGTAGAAGAGAGACGATACATATATATTATATAATGCAGAATAAAGAAAATCCATGATTTCCTAAAATATGACAGTTTGGTGGATTCCCTTTGATCTAAGAAAGGAACCCTGGACTAGCTCATTCTTCTTCAGGCAAAATTATCTTCAAACAGCAGAGGCTTACTCTGTTTAATTCCTCTCTTTTTCCTATATTAATAGCTTTATTACGCACTCCACCGTTTTGTTTATGTTAAAATTGTCACGGAACCTGTTCCTCCTTCTGTTAATTGTCTCTACTGCTTGTAAATCTACTCCGCCCGCCGCACCTTCTGCAGCAAAAGATGAGACTGCTCATGCCGGAAACCTTCCTTCCATTGAGTCACAAACTGAGGCAGCAGCCTACTACGATGGCTTTATTCCTTTTTATTTAGATGCAGAAAAGGGCAAATTACTACTAGAAGTTAGCCAGCTCAACCATGAGCTGCTGTATGTGAACTACCTGAGCTCTGGTATTGGCTCTAACGATATTGGCCTGGACCGTGGTCAGATTGGAAACAGCCGTGTGGTGAAGTTTGTCCGCAGCGGAAATAAGATGCTGTTAATTCAACCAAATTACGATTACCGGGCTATCACCAATAACCCTGACGAAAAGGCTGCTGTGGAAGAGGCATTCGCTCAATCGGTTCTCTGGAGCTTCCCCATCGTAGCCAGGGAGGATGAGAAATGGCTGGTAGATGCCACCGAATTCTTTTTACAGGACGCTCACGGGGTGGCTCATACATTAAAAGAAAGTGGACAGGGTTCGTATCAGTTAAATAAAGACCGCTCGGTACTGTATCCTGAGCGAACTAAAAACTTTCCTGAAAATACTGAAGTAGAGTCACTACTTACCTTTACAGGGGAGCCGCAGGGGAGCTATATTCAGCAGGTAGCACCCAGCCCCGAAGCGGTAAGTGTGCGGCTGCATCATTCCCTTGTACAGCTGCCCGATAGCGGATATGAACCGCGCCCTTTCGATCCGCGTGCCGGATATTTTGGCATTAGCTTTGCCGATTATGCAAGCCCGATTGATGAGCCACTGCAAAAACGTTTTATTGCCCGCCATCGCCTGTCTAAAAAAAATCCGGAGGCGGCGGTAAGTGAGGCAACAGAACCCATTATCTACTATCTCGACCGCGGCACCCCGGAGCCTGTACGCTCTGCCCTGCTGGAGGGCGCCCGCTGGTGGAATGAAGCTTTTGAGTCAGCAGGCTATAAAGATGCTTTCCGGGTAGAAATGCTACCGGAGGGAGCCGACCCCTTGGATGTACGCTACAACGTAATTCAATGGGTACACAGGGCTACCCGCGGCTGGAGTTACGGAGCAACGGTTATGGACCCTCGTACCGGCGAAATTATTAAAGGACATGTAAGCCTAGGGTCTTTACGAGTAAGGCAGGATATATTAATCGCAGAAGGCCTTACAGCTCCGTACGCAGAGGGAAAGGAGCAGAATGAAGAGGTTAAACAGATGGCCCTGAGCCGCCTGAAGCAGCTGTCCGCTCATGAAGTAGGGCATACCCTTGGCCTTTCTCACAATTTTGCCGCCAGCGCCAGCGGCCGCACCTCTGTAATGGACTATCCCCACCCACTGGCAATTTTGAGGGAGAACGGCAGCATAAATCTATCCGAAGCCTATGATGCCGGTGTTGGGGAGTGGGATAAAACCGCTATTCGCTACGGCTATCAGGATTTCCCTGAGGAGGTAAATAAAGAGGTTGCCCTGAAAGCTATTCTGGACGAAATGACAGAAAAGGGGTTGCTTTTTATTTCTGATGCCGATGCACGTCCTGCAGGAGGGGCTCATGCAAGTGCCCATTTGTGGGACAATGGCGCCAACCCTGTAAATGAACTGGACCGGATACTGGAGATCCGCAGGCATGCCCTCATGAAGTTCGGGACTGACAATATTAAAACCGGAGCTCCACTGGCTACCCTCGAAGAGGTATTGGTTCCTCTATACCTTTCGCACCGCTACCAGGTGGAAGCGGTAGCCAAGCTGCTCGGCGGGCTGGAATATGCCTATACCGTTAAAGAAGATGATTACCGGGAAGTGGAGCCTGTCCCTGCCCCACTGCAACAACAGGCCCTTGAGGCAATGTTAAATACCCTGGATCCCGCTGTTCTTCGTATGCCGGAGCATATTCTTACCCTTATTCCACCACGGCCACCCGGCTACAGTCGAAACAGGGAAACATTTGACAGCCACATGGGTGTAGCCTTTGATCCAATGGCAGCTGCAGAGAGCGCAGCCGGCCATAGCCTGAGCCTGCTGCTGCACCCTGCCAGAGCAGCCCGCCTTAGCATGCAACAGGCGCTGAATCCCCAGCTACCAGGGTTTAAAGAAACTCTCCAGGCACTGATGAACCAGACATGGCCACAGAATTTCAACACTGGCTATGAAGGCCAGCTTCAGCAGCTCATGGCGCGCCTGAGCCTGCAGCAGATCTTACAACTGGCCGCTCAGAATGAGGCAGGCACCAGCACTCAGGGTATCGCACTGCAGGCAGTTTACCTTCTTCAGAAAGATTTACAGCAGCGTCTTGCCAAGGCTACAGAGCAGGATCAGCCACTGTATTACTGGGCCCTGCAACAAATAAAACGATTTGAACAGGAGCCCGAAAGCTTCAGGACAGCAAAGCCGCTGGACCTGCCCCCCGGCTCTCCAATTGGCAGCGATATTTGCGCCTATTAGAAGAATGTTCATTAAAGGCAGGAGACTGAACGTTGAAAATCACCGTTATCAACCGCTGCTCTTTCCTTTGCCCTTCGTCATAGAATCAGTAACAGTAAATGTATGCGTGTAAAATCTCTACTGCTCCTTTGCCTGCTCTGCAGCCTGTTTCCTTCCGGCATTTTTGCCCAGGATGCTGGCTTCCCTGCCGATACGACTGATGCCATTAAGGAAAAGAACGGAGGATGGGTAGCGCTGCCGGTTGTTTACTACACCCCCGAAACCCGCTTTGGCTTTGGCGCTCTCGGCATGAGGCTCTTCAGCCTCGATGCAGCCGATACAAGTGTACGCACCTCCAATGTGCAGCTATACGGCCTCTATACCCTCAATAAACAGCTGATGATCTCTCCCAGCTATACCCTCTTTTTTCCGGAAGAGAAATACATACTGGACGGGAATCTGGCTTATTTTAAATTCCCGCGCTACTACTACGGCATTGGCAATGATCTGCCCGAAACAAACGAGGAGCTGGTCGATTACACCCTTCTGCGCCTCGAGAACCGGCTCCTCCGAAAGCTGGACAGGCAGCTCTTTGCCGGTATTCAGTGGAATTACTATAAAGTGTTTAATGTACAGCAACAGGAGGGTGGGCTGCTGGTGAGCACGCAGCCCTACGGCTGGGATGGCTATACCGCCTCCGGCATTGGTGCGGCACTGGTGTACGACTCCCGTGACCTGGTAGTGAACCCATCCGGAGGTACTTACCTTGAACTGAGTTCTGTTTTTAACGGCAGCATTACCGGCAGTCAATATTCTTTCAATCATTATACCCTCGATGCCCGCAGGTACTACCTGCTTCATGCCAACAGGCACATCCTGGCCCTGCAGGCCTTCGGAAGCTTTACCACCGGAGAGGTTCCCTTTCTGCAGCTCAGCCAGCTCGGAAGCGCCACCATTATGCGCGGGTATTACCAGGGCCGCTACCGAGACAAGAACCTGCTGGCCGCCCAGGCTGAGTACCGGCTCCCTGTTTGGTGGCGAATTGGTGCGGCTGCCTTTGCCGGCTTTGGCGATGTAGCTCCTTCTCTGGATGAGTTTTCCTTCTCCACACTAAAACCCTCTTACGGCCTTGGACTCCGTTTTATGGTTAATGAAAGTGAGAAGGTAAACATTCGCTTCGACTATGCCTGGGGACAGGAAACCAGCGGCTTCTATCTTGAAATAACAGAAGCTTTTTAAATCCGTTATACTAGCGGTGCAGGCAAACATCTCCACCTACTTTTTTATTTGCCAATGAGTATTTTTTCAAAGATGAAGCAATGGCTGAAGCCTTCGCCGGTAAACGGAGCTCCCGCACAGCCTAAAGCACTCTCACCTGATGAGGTGTTGCAGAAAATTAATGTCTACAAAAGAACCACCTGGGTACCAGTGGTAGATGAAGAAGAGCAAAACATACTGGCCTCCAAGATTGGCGGCCGCGCTTACATCCCTTCGGGGGAGGAGCATCCTCATTGCCCGAACTGCCACAAAGAGCTCACCCTTTTTCTTCAGCTTAACCCGCAGGATCTTCCCGCTCCTAACGATCTTGATCTGGAGCCTGAGCAGCTTATCCAGCTTTTTTACTGCACCAGCAAGGAGCCTCATTGCGAGGTAGAGTGTGAAGCTTATTTTCCTTTTTCAAAAAGTGTGCTGGCAAGGACCCTTCCGCTCCCTGCCACAGCTCCTCAGGATAGCCTCGCCGTTATGGCTCCCCGTCAGTTTCCTGAACAGACAATTGTCGAATGGATAGAGCATGAAGATTATCCTGACTGGCACGAAATGCAGGTGGGGGATGCTCAGTTAAGTTCGGAAGAGGTAGAGGTACTTGAAAACAGTGAGCTTGGTATACCCAAAGCGGCAGATAAACTGGGCGGCTGGCCCTACTGGGTGCAAAGTGTGGAATACCCGCTTTGCCCCGAATGCGGCATCCAAATGCAGATGATCTTTCAGTTAGACTCTAAGCACCACTTACCTTACATGTTCGGCGACATGGGAGTGGCGCACCTGCACCAGTGCCGGCTCCACAAAAACAGGCTGGCTTTTGGATGGGCCAGCTATTAGGCATCCTATCCACCTGCAGAACAATTCCTTAACAACTATTTTATTACATCCACGTAACAAAAAGGACCTAATATCCATATTAATTATGGGTGTTTTCTTCTAATGAAAAAGCGACTACATGAAAAGCGATTTTACGGCGGAACAGCTTAAGGCAATCCTTGAGAGCGTTCACGATGCAGTGTATATTGGAGCTAAGAACGGGATGAGCACGTGCAATCAGCAGTTTCTGGATTTGCTGGGCTGCAAGGAAATAAGCACTCTGAGTGGAGGAATTGAGGAACTGAACCGGAAAATCAATAGCCGCCTTGCCAGCACCGGCAAGAGAATAAGCCAGGAAAATGAGCCGTTTGTACGGGCCCTAAAAGGCACGAAAGTAGTCGAAGAGCTGGTTATCACTAACCTTAAAACAGGCAAAGACATGTTTGTCCGTTGTGCTGCCTCCCCTATTTCGCTCAATAATGAGCTAATAGGAGCTGTTGCGGTATATACGGACATTACAGAAAAGAAGCTTGCCGAAAAAAGATTAAAAGATGCGATTAAAGAGGTAGAAACGGTCAATAAAGAGCTGCAGGCCTTTACTTATGCCGTCTCGCACGACCTCAAGAGCCCTCTCAGCAGCATTTACGGACTAGCCGCCCTCCTTCTTAAAAGTGATGAGAGCCAGATTTCCGATAAAGATAAATACATGATTAACCTGATTATGCAGTCGAGCGAAAAGCTTGGGAAGCTGATTAATCAGATGCTGCAGCTGGCCAAAATCAGCAAGATTGAGTTCAATTATACTTCCGTTAATCTCAGCAACATTGCCCACATGGTGCTTGATAATTATACTTTTGAGCATAAAACAAAGCCGGAGGTAGAAATAGAAGAAAACATGACCGCCTATGGCGATGAAGCCCTTCTTCATTCCGTAGTGCAGAACCTGCTGACGAATGCCATTAAATACAGCTCCAAACGCCCCAACCCAAAGATTAAAATGGGGGTAAAAGAAGGAAAGGAGAAGAAGATATTTTATGTGGAGGATAATGGCGTTGGCTTCGACCCAGATCGAATCGATGACCTGTTCAAGCCTTTCAAGCGCCTGCACCAGAACAGCGAGTTTGCCGGCTCCGGCATTGGCCTCTCCACCGTAAAGCGCATCATCGAGCGGCATGGTGGCCATGTTTGGGCCGATGGAAAACTAGGCAAAGGCGCCACCTTCTACTTTTCTCTGCCCGACAGCCAGCAAATGGCCCACCTCAAAGACCGTGAACCCTACATCCTTAGCGAGGAGCAGAAAGACAAGGTTTCAGCATAATTCAGAAAACGCCCTCCTCATTTTCCCCAGGGGCAAAAGGCTCCTGATACCCTCCTTTGTCTCGTAAAGCACTTACACAGAGGCGAAAGCCTTCTCCTCAAAATCAATTAGCTCTTTTTGCGCCAGCGAAGCATCGGACATAAAATTGGCGCTTCCTTTACTTCATAAACAGCTGCACCTATCCTTCTGGTAAAAGACAGGCAGTCAAAAGCAAGAAGGGAAAATCCAGAGGTACTTCATCTCCGCAAAGCAAGGCTGTTTATTACCGGAATACTTTTGACACGCCTAAAAACAATTTATCTCGGCATACCTTTAATTGGTATATAAGTCCTGAACCCTTAATTTTTTAGCCATGGATGGAGAGAAGAAATACATTAAGCAGAGCAATCCTTTTAAGGTGCCCACCACCGATAATAAACTGATTGAAGAGCATTTTGGTCGGGCCAGCAGCGGCGATAAAACCTTTAGTGTCGCTCACATGGTAGCGCCCCCGCACTGGAGTGAGCCCCACCAGACACCCGATTTCGATGAGGTAACCTATATGATTCGCGGCCGAAAGCAAATAGAAATTGATGGTGAAGTGGTAGAGCTGAAAGCAGGGGAATCTATTCTGATAAAAAAAGGAGCCCGAATCCGCTATGCCAATCCCTTCGACGAGGAGTCGGAATATCTCTCAGTTTGCATTCCCGCCTTTTCTCCGGAAACTGTTAATCGGGAGGAGGAATAAATCCACCGGGGCTTTTGGCGCATAAAAGCCTATTTTTTTCTATTTTTGCGCCAGCATTTTTTTGAAATCAGCCTAAATAAAATTCTTTATGAGCTACAGAACCGAAAAAGATACCATGGGCCCAATTGAGGTGCCTGCCGATAAGTACTGGGGTGCCCAGACCCAGCGCTCGCTGCAAAACTTCAACATTGGCGGCCCTACCATGCAAATGCCGCTCGAAATTATCCACGCTTTTGCCATCCTCAAGAAAGCAGCCGCCCTCACCAATGCCGATTTAGGCGTGCTCGACAAGGAAAAAGCTAATATGATTGCCGGTGTATGCGATGAAATTTTAAAAGGAGAGCTCGACGAACAGTTTCCGCTGAAAATTTGGCAGACCGGTTCCGGCACTCAAAGCAACATGAACGTAAATGAGGTGGTAGCCAACCGTGCCCACGTAAAAGCCGGCGGGCAGCTAACTGACGAGAAAAAGGAAATCCACCCGAACGACGACGTAAATAAGTCGCAGTCGAGCAACGATACTTTCCCTACGGCCATGCATATTGCCGGTTATAAGATAGTAGTAGAGCATACTATTCCGCTGGTAGAGCAGCTGCGCAATACGCTCGACAAAAAAGCCAAGGCCTTTGCCGAGGTAGTAAAAATTGGCCGTACCCACTTTATGGATGCCACCCCGCTTACGCTGGGCAATGAGTTTAGCGGCTATGTATCGCAGCTCGACCATGGCCTAAAGGCACTCCGCAATACCCTCGACCACCTGAGTGAACTGGCGCTGGGCGGCACAGCCGTAGGTACAGGCCTTAATACTCCCGAAGGTTACGATGTAAAAGTAGCCGAAAAGATAGCCGAGCTCAGCGGCCATCCTTTTCGCACGGCAGAAAACAAATTCGAAGCTCTGGCAGCACACGATGCCATTGTCGAAACCATGGGAGCCCTGCGCCAGCTGGCCGTGAGCCTGATGAAAATCGCCAACGACATCCGCATGCTTTCGTCCGGCCCGCGCTCCGGCATTGGTGAAATAGTAATTCCGGAAAATGAGCCAGGCTCTTCTATTATGCCTGGCAAGGTAAACCCTACCCAGAGCGAAGCCCTCACCATGGTATGCGCCCAGATAATAGGCCTCGACAACGCCACCAGCATCGGCGGCATGAATGGCCACTTTGAGCTGAACGTGTTTAAGCCGATGATGATTTACAACCTGCTAACTGCTGCACGCCTGCTGGGCGATGCCTGCCGTTCCTTCGATGAGAACTGCGCAGTAGGTATTGAGCCGAACCACGAGCGCCTGAAAATGCACCTCGAAAACTCTTTGATGCTGGTTACAGCGCTTAATCCGCACATTGGCTACGACAATGCAGCAAAAATTGCGAAAACAGCACATAGAGAAGGCACCACCCTTCGGGAAGCCGCTCTTAAACTTGGGCTGCTTACAAACGAGCAGTTCGATGAGTGGGTACGCCCCGAAGATATGATTGGTAGCCTGAAGAAGTAATAAAAAGGTACCGCTAACTTTACAGTTTTACAGCCTGACCACCCTTACAAAAAGGACAGTCAGGCTGTTTCTGTTTGCTTTGAACGGTGCATGTACTAAAAAGGCGAAATCTACCTGATAAATAACAGGGGCCTGTTTTGTGCTTTCTGGCATAATGCATACTTTTAGAAGAAAATTAACACCATAAAATGAAAAAGGCAGCCATATTATTAAGTCTTCTCTTTTGCTTTTGCCTCATAATTCCTGCAAAAGCCCAGCTTTCCAGAAAAGAAAAGAAAGAGTGGAAGAAGCAAATGAAGCGCATGGAGGTAGAGGAATTTAAGAACCTGATAGAAGAAAAGCAGTCGCTCGAAGGTGAAGTAAACCAGCTAAGTTCGCAGGTGAGCGGCATACAGGCACAGCTGAAGGAAAAAAACAACCAGGTAGAAAAGCTACAAAATGAGTTGAAAGATACCCAAAACCAGCTGGAAGAAGCCAAAGCAACGCTTACCAAACTCCAGCAGGATGACAGCATGGACATTTCCCGCCAGGGCAACCAAACCCGCGTGGCCAAAGGCGTGGTATTTAAAGTTCAGATTGGCGCCTTCCGTAACAAGGACCTCAGCAAATATTTCGATAAGGCCGGCAGCTTCGACGGCGAAGTCGACAACAGCCTGGAACGCTACACCTTAGGAATTTTCCAGGATTACTGGGAGGCCGATAAGTTTAAGAAATACCTTCGCGATATGGGCGTAAAAGATGCATGGGTAGTAGCCTATAAAGACGGCCAGCGCGTTCCGTTGAAAGACGTACTGGAAGGAGTGATATAATATTGAGTCATGAGACAGGGTATATTACCCTACCCTGATACCAAAATTAATTTGTTTACATTCGATAAAGAGGCTGTTCCGGAAGGGCAACCTCTTTTTTTATTAAAAAAAGAAGTATGACTTAATTAATTTTTCATTCCCAGCCGAAAGCCCTTCCGCTCATTCTCTCACATATAGCATAAAATGTGTAGCTTTATAGGAGTGCTTGGTCCATCTGGCGAAGTAAGGAACCTCCTCACGGTAAATGCTTATTCCAGGAAATCGACAACAGGTTCTTTTAAGCCTGGAGAAAGCACCCACAAAAAATCAGAATCATGCTAAATTTGGAACATTGGCTTATGGCAGGCGGCTTTCTGCTGGCCGGCCTCCTCATCGGCTGGCTGATTGCCCGGCTGCAGCAGCAGGCAGCCAATAAAGGCCTGCTCCAACAAATCAATCAGCAGGATAAGGAACTGAGCCTCCTGCAGGCACAGCAGCAACAGCAGAATAAACAATACCTGAAACTCGAAGAGCAGCACGAGTCGCTCCATACCGCAAAGGCAGGGCTGGAGCGAAGTCTGCTACAGGCACAGGCCGAAAACCGCCACCTCCAGGAAAAGCTCCAGACACAGAAAGAGGAAACACAAAAGCTACAGGAACAGCTAAAAGAGCAGTTCGAAAATATAACCAGCCGTATGCTGGCCGATTCACGCGAACAGCTTTCCCGCTCCAATCAGGAAAGACTCAACTTAATTCTTGACCCTTTAAAGGAGCGAATTTCAGCCTTTGAAAAAAAGGTGGATGAGTCTTACAAGAACCAGTCAGTAGAACAGGGAGTGCTCAGGAGCGAAATTGAAAAGCTGATGCAGCTGAACCAGCACATGAGCGAAGAGGCTCGCAACCTTACCCATGCCCTTAAGGGCGATAATAAAACGCAGGGCAACTGGGGCGAAATGGTGCTGGAAAGAATACTGGAGAGCAGCGGCCTCAGCAAAGGGCAGGAGTACATTTTGCAGGGCGAGGAAATGCAACTCCGCACCGAAGAGGGTCGCCTGCAGAAGCCGGACGTGATCATCCGCCTGCCGGAGGGAAAACACCTGATCATCGATGCCAAGGTATCCTTAAAAGCTTACGAACAGTTTTGCTGTGCCGCCACAGAAGAAGAAAGAATCATCTGCCTCAAGCAACATGTAAACAGCCTGAAGGGGCATGTCAAAGGCCTTTCAGAAAAACACTACCACACTCAAAAGAAGCTGCATGCCCCGGATTTCGTGCTGCTGTTTCTTCCTATCGAAGCCTCTTTTAGCCTCGCACTCGGCAGCGAAAGTAACGACCTCTTTACCTTTGCCTGGGAGCGTAAGGTAGTAATCGTAAGCCCTACCACCTTATTGGCTACTCTCCGGACTACTGCATCGATCTGGAAATACGAAAAGCAGAACCGCCATGCGTTGCAAATTGCAGAAGAAGGCGGCAAGCTGTACGATAAGCTGTTTAACTTTGTGGCCGAGCTTGAAAAGGTAGGGAAATATATGCAGCAGGGGCAGGACAGCTATCATGAAGCTATGAAAAAGCTCGCATCGGGCCGTGGCAACCTGCTCGAGCGTGCCGAAAAGCTCAAAGCCCTTGGGGTAGCCAGCAAAAAAGATATTGAACAGCTCCAGTGGGTTCAGCAGAATGGCCGAACGGAGGCTCCCTGATCAGGAAAAGAAAATAAACAAAATCAGGATAAACAGTATCATAAAGAGGTACATCAGTCCATCCACCTGAATGTACTGCTTATATCTGGTATAGTAAGCTTGTAATCTTTTAAGCATATCAGCCCTTTAACAGCTGCCTGGGCAAAAGGCGTTCAGGCTTCTTAAAAATTTTCAGCTAAAATAGTGAAAAGCCGGGCAATTGAATAAAATTTGTTGACGTTTTGTTAGATGAGTCAGTGAGGTGGTATTTCCGTCACCAGTACTTTCCATTAGGATAGTTTAATTCGTATCTTCGGGGGTTATGACAAAAAGGTGGGTAATAAAAGAATCGGCAGAGCAGGCAGTCGTAAAACACTTATCTGAAGCCATCAATATAAATACAACACTGGCTGGTTTGCTGGTGCAAAGAGGGGTACAAACTTTTGAGGAAGCTAAAAAATTTTTTCGCCCATCGCTGGATGATCTGCACGATCCCTTCCTGATGAAGGATATGGACAGGGCGGTAGAGCGGCTGGAAACAGCCCTCGACCAGGGCCAGAAAGTGCTGGTGTATGGCGATTATGATGTAGATGGCACTACCTCTGTAGCCCTCTTTTATGGATTTATGCAGGATCACTACCCGGGTATAAAATTTTACATCCCCGACCGCTATAAGGAAGGCTATGGCATTTCTGAAGCAGGTATTGACTGGGCCATTGAAGAAAAGTTCGACCTCATTATAAGCCTCGACTGCGGCATTAAAGCGGTCAACATGATCGGAAAGGCCGCCGCAGCCGGTATCGACTTTATTGTCTGCGACCACCACCTGCCCGGGGCCCAGCTACCTCCTGCTTTTGCCGTGCTCGATCCAAAACGGCCCGACTGCTCCTACCCGTTTAAAGAGCTCAGCGGCTGCGGTATTGGATTTAAATTACTGCAGGCTTTCTGCATCAAGAATAATATTGACCTGGATGATCTTTATCCTTACCTCGACTTAGTAGCGGTTAGCATCGCGGCCGATATTGTGCCACTGGTAGGAGAAAACCGCATTCTTGCCCATTTCGGGCTACAGCAGCTCAACAGCAATCCCCGCCCCGGCCTCCAGGCCCTCATTAACCTGGCAGGTTTTAAGAGTCAGATTGATATTAACAGCATTGTTTTTGGGATTGGCCCCCGTATTAATGCCTCCGGCCGTATTGCCCATGCGAAAACAGCTGTTAAACTACTCCTCAGCAAGGATCTTGAAGAGGCAGAAAGTATTGCCACCATCATTAATGACAAAAATACCGAGCGCCGTAGTTTCGATACCAACATTACACGCGAGGCGCTGGAAATGATCGAGCAAAACCCGCTCAGCAGCAATGCCAAGAGTACTGTCCTGTTTAAGAATGACTGGCATAAAGGCGTCATCGGTATTGTGGCCTCTCGCTGCATCGATAGTTATTACCGCCCTACCATTATCCTTACCGAGTCGAACAATAAAGCCACCGGCTCCGCCCGTTCTGTGGTAGGCTTCGACATTTACGAAGCTATTTCAGAATGCAGCGATTTACTGCTACAGTATGGAGGCCATATGTATGCGGCTGGCCTTACCATGGAGGTAGACAAAGTGGAAGCCTTTCAGCAGCGTTTCGAAGAGGTGGTATCGAGCCGCATTCGGCCGGAGCAGTTGGTTCCACAAATAGAAATTGACCAGACCATTACCCTCGACCAGGTAACTCCCCGTTTCAATAAAATTTTAAAGCAGATGGGACCCTTTGGGCCACTGAATATGCAGCCCGTTTTTATAACAGAAAATGTAAAAGCGACCGGCAGGCCACGGGTTTTAAAGAACAAGCACCTGAAATTGAACCTCGCACAGGAAGAAGGAGGTCCGGTACTGGATGCCATTGGTTTTGATATGGCAGATTATTTTGCTATGATTGATAGCGGCATGCGCTTCCATATAGCCTATACTATAGAAGAAAACAGCTACTGGGGTCCCGATGCCCTGCAACTCTGCCTGAAAGACATTAAGTTCGATTAGGAGGACTGAATGCTTAAAATTTTCTTTTGCTGAAATATTAGCTAAAATTGTAGCATAAATTTAGGTAAAAGCCCTTGGCACCCCATTGGCCGGAAAAACTATGATATTAAGAGCTGAAAATCTGGTTAAGAAGTATAAAAAACGCACGGTAGTCAACCACGTTTCGGTAAGTGTGGAGCAGGGCGAAATTGTAGGCCTCCTTGGTCCGAATGGCGCCGGCAAAACCACTTCATTTTATATGATTGTAGGGCTTATTAAGCCAAATGAAGGGACCATTTTTCTGGATAATGAAGATATTACCAGCCTACCGATGTACCGCCGTGCCAAACGAGGCATTGGTTACCTTGCACAGGAGGCTTCTGTTTTCCGAACACTTACCGTTGAGGAAAATATTCTGGCCGTACTTGAAATGACCAAGCTTTCCAAAGCCGAACAGAAAGATAAAATGGAGAGCCTGCTGGAGGAGTTTAGCCTTACCCATGTTCGGAAAAACCAGGGAATGGTGCTCTCCGGTGGAGAACGCCGCCGTACCGAGATTGCCCGTGCACTAGCCGTAGACCCCAATTTTGTGCTGCTCGACGAACCCTTTGCCGGTGTGGACCCTATTGCCGTAGAGGAAATACAAGGCATTGTGGCGCAGCTAAAGAATAAAAATATTGGTATACTAATTACCGACCACAATGTAAATGAAACCCTCTCGATTACTGACCGCGCCTACCTGATGTTTGAAGGAAAGCTCCTGAAGGCAGGAACGGCTGAAGAGCTCGCAGCCGATGAGCAGGTGAGGAGAGTATACCTGGGGCAAAACTTCGAATTAAAAAGAAAAATTTAATACGCTGCCCTCTATGTCTGAGATTATTAATAAAGTAATCACCTGGTTCCTGAAGCACCGCATAAAAGAGGTGGAAAACTTCATGCAAAACCCCCATGATGTGCAGCAGGAGGTATTTAATGGATTAATTAATACAGCCCGCAAAACCGAATGGGGAAAAAAGTACGGCTATAAAGACATCAGGAGTACCCGCGATTTCCAGCAGCAGGTACCTGTTTCGACTTACGAAGAGCTGCAGCCCTATATCGAACGCACCATGAAGGGGGAACAAAACATTTTGTGGCCCAGTAAAATTGAGTGGTTTGCCAAGTCCTCTGGCACCACCAATGCGCGCAGTAAGTTTATCCCGGTTTCGCCCGAATCGCTTGAGGGTTGCCACATGAAGGGTGGCAAGGACATGATTTCTATTTATGTCAACAATTATTCCGATTCTAAAATCTTTTCCGGAAAGGGACTTACCATTGGAGGCAGCCATCAAATAAATGAACTGGACCAGAAGGGTGGCTCAAAGTATGGCGATGTATCGGCCGTAATAATGGCTAACCTTCCATTCTGGGCACAGAAAGTACGCTCTCCCAGCCTGGAGGTGGCCCTGATGAGCGAATGGAATGCAAAAATAGAGCGGATGGCGGAAGAAACCTCCCGCGAAAATATCACCAGCATTTCCGGCATTCCTACCTGGACGCTCGTGCTGATCGAGCGGGTTCTGGAAAAAACCGGGGCAGACAATATTCTGGAGGTATGGCCCAACCTGGAGCTGTTTGTTCATGGCGCCGTTGCTTTTCCGCCTTATGAACCTATCTTTAAAAAGCTGATTCCTTCTCCAAAAATGCGCTACATGGAGGTATACAATGCCACGGAAGGTTTTTTTGGCATACAGGATCAAAAAAATAGCGACGAAATGCTGCTGATGCTCGACTACGGCATTTTCTACGAGTTTATTGATATGCGGGAGCTGGGTAGCGGGGATCCGAAAGTGATAACGCTGGAGCAGGTAGAGGAAGAGAAGAACTATGCCATGCTCATCTCGACCAATGGCGGGCTATGGCGCTATATGATTGGCGATACGGTTAAGTTTACTTCCACCAACCCATACCGAATTAAAATTACCGGGCGCACAAAGCACTTTATCAATGCATTTGGCGAGGAAGTAGTAATTGAAAATGCAGAAAAGGCCATTACTACCGCCTGTAGCGCCACCGGGGCGGAAATAACGAACTTTACGGCAGCCCCAAAATACTTTGGCGATAAAAACCGCGGCAGCCATGAATGGGTGGTTGAATTTAGCAGCGAACCACACGATCAGGAGAAGTTTAATCGCCTGCTTGATGAAACACTTCGCCAGATTAATTCAGACTACGATGCGAAGCGCTACAATGATCTTGTTTTACAACCACTGGTAGTGCACGTTGCCCCTAAAGGCACCTTCCATCGCTGGATGGAAAAGCGTGGTAAGCTGGGTGGTCAAAACAAGGTTCCCCGCCTGAGCAATTCCCGCGAGTATATTGATGATATTCTGAAAATGCTGGAGAGACAACAGGTTTAAAAAGGAAGAATAAAGGTAAAATAAAAAACCGGCCGGGAAACGGCCGGTTTTTTATTTTACTTTTGAAGAATCAGACAAATAAGCTCCATATTTCTCAGCAACCTACTTGGATTCTTTCCACTTAATGGTACAGCCAATGGCTTTGGTAAAGTTGGTTGTAGGTTTTTTACCGGCAATCAGGCCATTAATAGCATCTTCCACATACTTTTTATCGGCTTTGGCAGCATCTTTATGGTTGTTGTCAATAGCGCCGATGTATTCCACCCGATAGCCTTTATTATCCTTCTTTAACAGGTATACCTCAGGTGTGCGTGTAGCCCCGTATGCAGTTGTAATTTGCTGTGTCTCGTCCTGCAGGTAGGGGAAAGGGTAGTTCTTTTCCTTTGCACGTGCCTGCATTTGTTCGAAGGAATCTCCCGGCTCCCGCTCCGGATCATTAGGATTAATGGCAATAACCGGGTAGCCTTTTGCCGCATATTGCTGATGGAGTGCAATAATCCTGTCTTCGTACATTTTTGCATAAGGGCAGGTGTTACAGGTAAAGATAACAATCGCACCTTTGGCATCTTTATACTGTGCAAGCGATACCTTTTCCCCATCGATATTCCGCAGAGAGAAGTCGGTAGCATAATCGCCCACCTTATACCCCTGTCCGTATACGGCAGCGGTGCTAAGGAGCAAAATGGCCAGAGCCATGAAACATAACTGAATAATTGCTTTCATATGGGAAGAGTTAATTACTGTTGAATTTCTGTAATCAGCTGATTTAATTCTGCTTCTGTCATCTCTCCTTCTACAAAACGTCTTTCATCACCGAAAATAACCAGTGTAGCGGGGATGGCACCCGACCAGGAAGGATCCACCTCATCAATAAAAGAATTGTAATCTGTTTCGTCCAGCAGTTTTACCGTGCTGCTCATCTTTTGCCTATCCACAAAAGGTTGCACCCGGCCTTCCAGTTTTTCCACATCATCGAGGCTAATGAGGTATACCTGAAGCTCGTCTGCACGGGCTTTTTGGGCAGCCTCAAAATACGGAAGCTCCTTTATGCAGGGCCGGCACCAGGTGGCCCAGAAGTTAATAACCTTTACCTTCTCTTCAGGCTTATTAATAATCTCCTCCAGCTCCGGAAACTTAATTACCTCCACAGACTGCGCCTGCAACGACAGGGAGCTAAGAATAAAAATTCCGAAGGCAAGGCCTAGACTTTGTACAAACTTTATCATGAGTATGGCTAATTTGTTACAATATAACAAAGGAGGAGGAGATAAGTGCCTTAAAAAGAGCAAAAAATTGACTGCCACTACCTGCCTTAGTCTTTCTGCTGGCGGATGAGCTTCTTTCGGTAGGCATTAAATATTCTCGACTTGGAGACAAAGCCTACATACTTCCCGTTATCGATTACAGGCAGATTCCAGGCTTCTGTTTTTTCAAACTTATTCATTACAGAAGGCATGCTTTCTGCAGAAGATACCTTGGCTGGTGGCTGCCGCATAATGGTTTTAACAATCACCTTACGGCGCATGTCTTCATCAAACATCACCTCCCGTATATCGTCCAGTGTAATTATTCCCTTCATTACACCCTTTTCATCCACCACGGCAAAGATATTTCGCTTGCTCACCTGCACTAGTTTTACAAGGTCGTCGACTGTAGCCCGCGGGTGGATCATCAGCAAATCGGTTTCAATAATTTTTTCCAGATGGATAAGGCTTAGCACCTGGCGGTCTTTATCGTGCGGAATAAGGTCGCCCCGCTCAATAAGTGTTTTGGTATAGAGAGAATATCTTTCGAAATAGGAAGCCGTCGTATAGGCAATGGCCGATACCAGCATCAGCGGAACGAACAGGGTATACCCACTGGTAATTTCTGCAATAAGAAAGATAGCTGTCAGGGGTGCATGCAGCACTCCACTCATGAGCCCGCACATCCCTACCAGGGTAAAATTGGCTATGCTGATTTCATCCGTAAAACCCAGGTAATTAATGAAACGGGCAAAAACAAAGCCCGTAACGCCGCCAAGGAAGAGAGAGGGGGCAAATACCCCTCCGCTTCCACCTGCTCCGAGGGTTAGCGCTGTTGCGACCGGTTTCAATAGCATAACCCCCAACAAAAATACCATCAGGTAAAGACCATCATCGGTTTTCTGAAAGAACAGGCTCCTGCTCAGGAGCGCTGCATCATGCCCGCTAAGCATGGCCTTAATGGTATCATAGCCTTCGCCATAAATCGGCGGAAAAAAGAATATAATTAACCCAAGACCTAAACCACCCAGAATGGCGCGAACGGTAATACTCTTTACATTTCCAATCCAGCCCTCCACCTTAAACATTACCCGCGTAAAGTAGTAGGAAACAAGGCCGCACAACAAACCAAGCAAAACAAAGAAAGGTGTATCGGAGGCGCTAAAAGGATCCTGCAGGCGGAAGGCAAATAGAATATCATCGCCCAGCAACACCAGCGAAACCAGAGAGCCGGCCACAGAGGCTATCAGCAGCGGAATAAAGGCGGCAATGGTTACTTCTGCCAGAATAACTTCAATACTAAAAATAACCCCTGCAATGGGCGAATTAAAAATGGAAGAGATAGCGCCAGCTGCACCACAGCCAATCAGCAGGGTACGCTTTTTATAGTTCAGGTGCATAAACTGGCCCACATTGGAACCGATAGCCGACCCTGTGACTACAATTGGCGCCTCCAGCCCCACAGAACCACCAAAACCTACCGTTAAGGCACTGGTGAGCATCCGCGAATACATTTTAGAGCGCCTGATGATGCTGGACTTTTTACTGATGGTATAAAGGATGTCGGTAATTCCGTGGCCTAACTTTTCCTTCAGGATGTAGCGAGCCAGGAAAACGGTTAATAAAATACCGGTAAGCGGGTAGGTAAGGTAAAGATAGTTGGCCAGGTCGTAGTTGAAGTTGCCAGTAATGGCCGCCTGTATAAAGTGAACCGCCTGCTTTAGCACCACTGCGGCAAGCCCGGCAATCATACCAATAATGCCGCTAAGGATCAGTACAAAATTTTTATTATTAATATGCCTGATCCGCCAGATAAGGAACCTTGTCAGAATATTGTTGCCGCTCATTACCACAAATTTACAATAATATTGCTATTTCAAAGGCCCCTATTAAAGGCTTCCTGCGGCTTCGCCCTACTTAACAATAAGGCAGCTGAGTAGGTTAAAGGACTGAAAAAAATTAACTTGCAGTATATGAAAGCAATTATTCCTGTTGCGGGCATAGGTACACGCCTTCGGCCTCATACCCATACACAACCTAAAGCGCTTGTGCCCGTGGCCGGCAAAGCTATTTTGTTGCACATAGTGGACATGCTCATCGAAAACGATGTAAAAGATTTCGTTTTTATTGTCGGCTATATGGGTATAAAAATCCGGAAGTTTATTCTTTCTCACTACAAAGATAAAGGCCTCAACATTGAATTTGTAGTACAGGAGCCCCGCGAAGGAATCGGTCATGCCCTTTATGTTGCCCGCGACACTTTTCGGAACGAGCAGAATGTCCTGATTATTTTGGGCGATACCATCGTTCAGCTTAACCTGGGCGAGTTTATGGAAAGTAAGCACTCCGTATTAGGGGTACGCAAAGTAAATACCCCCGGACAGTTTGGTATTGCAGAACTTAACAGCAAGGGCTTTATTAAAAAGGTGGTGGAGAAGCCAAAAATTCCTAAATCCAATCTTGCACTGGTTGGCTTTTATAAAATATCCGATCCTTTAAAGCTGGTAGAAGCGCTCGAGCATATTGTGGATAATAATATTAAAACCATCGGCGAATACCAGCTTACCGATGCCCTGATGTATATGATTGAGCAGGGCCACCTTATGACGACCATGCCGGTCGACAACTGGTTTGACTGCGGGAAGCGCCAGTCTTTACTCGATGCCAATGCCATTTTGCTGGGCAGAAACTATAAGAAGAGTCCTCTGCCTAAAAAATATCCCAATACCATCATCATTCCCCCGGTAAGTATTGGACAGAACTGTAAAATAACCAATTCCATTATCGGCCCAAATGTAGCCATAGGCGACGATACGGTGGTTACCTATTCAATTGTCGAAGATACCATTGTGGGCTCTTACAGCGAACTGAAGAACGTAATGCTGAACCACTCCATCGTAGGCAACGATA
>NZ_ANNU01000015.1 GCF_000346615.1 Nafulsella turpanensis ZLM-10 | reverse complement strand
CTCTTACAGCGAACTGAAGAACGTAATGCTGAACCACTCCATCGTAGGCAACGATACCCGCCTGCTCGGCCTCAGCCAGCGCCTCAATATTGGAGATAATACCGAGATTAATTTTTCGGAGTAAGCCCATGAGCAAAAACAAAAGCGGCTGTTCAGTTGAACAGCCGCCTTCCTTTATAACCCTTATACCAGGTAAGATAATACTTTATCAGACCGCATTCAGATTGTAGAAGCGGTAGTGTACGTAAATTTTATTGGTTTTTAGAAATTCCAGGATATAGCAATAAAGCTTTTCATAAGGAATAATCTCCATATCTGTTTCCGGATCGGAAGGGATATGTGCATTCTCCAGCTTGTTAAAATAGTTTTTCCCCTTTTCCTCTATCAGCTCATAATTAAAATCCTTTTCCGTAACGATGCTGAGCAAACGAATAAAAATGCTATTCCGGTAATTATGCCTCTTATCCAGGTGAGTAGAATTGTACTGCTGCAAAGCTTCCTCCCGACGGCGAACCTCTTCAATGTTTCCTTCTTTCAGGAGGTAGATATACTGGATAATAAGAGTAGCTGTATTATAGGGGGCCTGCTCTTTAGGAAAATCTGGCAACTCTGCAACAAATTCTTCAAGATTAAAGCCCCAGCGCAGAAGCTTCGAATCATTTACGAATACCAGGAAGGCACGGTAAATCTGCCATTTATCCTTTTCAGACTCAGGTAAGAGGCTGTAGTTTTTGTTCGTACGCACTTTCCTGAAAATATCGCCAGCTTTTTTATAGCCTTCACCTTTCATCAGCAGCAGAAAATAGATTTCCATAAAGCGAAACCAGCTGCCTGTACCGGGCTTAAAGAGCTTTATCACCTTTTGAGCATAAATACCTCCCTGCTCAGCATCTTTCAGGCAATAGTAAGACTTTAGCTTCGTAAGAGCCACCTCTTTTTTGGAGAGGTTTATTTCTATTTCGCTGATGTTTTTACGCAGGTACTTTTCTTCTATACTACTGCAAAGCCTGATGTTTTCTTCGAAATTCCAGCTCAGTTCATTGTAGAGGCTTTGCAACTGAAATACCAAGCGATCAATCTGGCGGCTTTTAAACTTTTCTGCCCGCTCTTTTAATACTGCCACCGTATCGGGTATCTTACTGAGCACCCTGTTTTGAGCGCTCACCGATTTATTGATGTATACCAGAATCTGGTGGAAATCAGTTTCGGAAGCATCGATGGCTTCTTTAAAAGAGCGGTAATAGGAGAGTTCCTCCTGTGTTTCATCGAATGGAGTAGCTTTACCCAGTCGGGCATACTCGTTCCGTAAAATAGTTAAGGCTTCCACTACTATATCGACACATTCGTACTGCTTAGCATTCTTTAGCAGCTGGGGCAGCAATTTTATAGCCACATCGTTCGCGCCCTCCCTGATTAATATTTTACACTGGTGCAGGCTGTGCAGGCATTCATACTCGCACTTTTCGAAAAGAGTATAGCTGCTTTTATCGTAATCAAGAAAATAAAGATGGTTCAGCAGCTTCTGCTTAAGCTTACCTTTGGCATTGCGGTAGTTTCGATTGCCGGGCTTTGATTTAAACATAATCTTTGCTGCCTGGCTGTCGGAATCAAACTTTCCATTAATAATTCCCTCGTAAAGGAGATTATCTTTCGAAATTTCTTTCTTCCTGAAATTCTGATTCACCAACTGAATACTCCGCTGACCGCGTTTTTTCGTAATGTCGATAAGCTTTAGAAGATCTTCCATTGAATGACGGTTTACTTAAAGAACCTGATTATTTATCACTAAAAAATTCGCTCTCACGCTCTCAAAAGGGCATTTACTGCTTTACTTCACTTAATTGCGACTACAAGGGATTCTGCCTGTTTTAGCAATAAGTAAAAAAAAGCACCCGATAGTTATCATCAAAAAATGGGACAAAATCAGCTAAAATCATCCATATATTAACACTGACCCCCAACTATTCCTGATAATTGAATCTTTTAGCTTACTTTTTTGCACAATTTATTACACAGGTAAATTAATTACTTTAAATTTACTTTTACAATATTTAACATCACTTTTTTTATGGAATTTGACTCAACAGCAACAATTTCTTCCATCAATCCTTAAAATCCGATGAAGATTCCCAACAAAAGTTTAGCTTTTCCGTTTGTTATGCTATCTGGATTACAAAAGCATTATTTTTCATTCTGGAGAAGGGGCGGCAGAACTTTTTTAAGAATTTCCTGCAACCTTATTTTTATTATATCAGTTTAATGCATTACATTTTTTAACCGATCTATTATGGACAAATTCAGAATTCAGTACAAATGTAACAGAGCCCCGAAACCCACTGCGGGCCTGGAGGGCTTTTTAGTTGACCAGCAGTACATCGGCAGGTCCTTCAATGGCTTGTATGAAGTAACACCACAATGGGGGAATGGAAAACAAACCAAGCTGCTGCAAAAGAATGAATTTGAAAAATATTTTGAGCTGGTAGCCAACCGGATGAACCAGCAACAAAGTGCCTGAAAGGGCTGCTCCTTCCATGAATTTTAGTCAGATTAAAGAAAGCTGCCTGTACATCTCTGATGTAAACCAGACAGAGCAGTTCTATCATGGAATATTAGGCCTGCCTGTGATTAGCAAAGTCAATCACAGGCATATTTTTTTTCGGGTGGGCCGCTCGGTTTTACTTTGCTTTTTACCGGAAGTAACTAAAAAAGAAGAAAATCTGCCCCCGCATTTCGCCTACGGGAAACAACACCTTGCCTTTGAAACTTCGCAAGACGATTACCAAGGCTGGAAACAGCAACTAGAAAAAAAGGGAATAGAGATTACCCACGAACAGGGATGGAAAGAGGGCCTTCAATCTTTTTACTTCGAAGACCCGGACGGGCATGTGCTGGAGGTGGTGCCCGAAGGTATATGGGAATAGCAACCACCCCTTAAAATAGAGCAAAAAAATAGCACAGGCGGGTTTAAAAAATTCCAGCCGGCCGGGTAAAATGGATATGAAGCCTCTCAGGCAGTCCTTACAGCTCCTCTTCAAAAGCTGCTAAAGAGTCTTTCTGATAAAAGTTCTCATACCAGAACTCATAATCCTCATACTCTATACAATTCTCCAGTATTTGCTCTTCTTCATTAACTTTAGTGAGGCAGCTGGGAGGAAGCCAGCCAAGCAAGTTACCTACCTGCCTGTTGGGCAAATCTGCCAGCCGCACATATTCCGTTCCTCCCTGTCTGCTTGGTTTTAACTTGCGCATAACTGTTTCTTTTAAAGGTCGCACAAAATATTTACCGCACCATTACCACGGCTTTAAAAAAATGTTAATTCTCCTTCTATTACCGCAACAAAAACAATACCACTTCAGAGCCAGAAAAAAAAGCCGGTCTCTATAGGAGAAACGGCTCTTCTGGATTTTTGATTATACTATTTTCGAAATTTATTTCCCGATTTTGGCATAATTTCTATGAAACGCAATAATGGTCTCAATTCCTTTCAGGTAATTAAACACGCCATACTTCTCATTTGGAGAGTGGATATTATCCGAATCCAGGCCAAAGCCTAAGAGCACGGAATCGAGGCCAAGCTCCTTCTGAAAGAGCGAAACGATGGGAATACTGCCACCGTCGCGGGTAGGTATGGGTGTTTTACCCCATGCATCTTCAAAAGCAGCACTAGCCGCCTGGTAATGCACCGAATCGGTAGGAATGACAGCCGGTTCTCCACCATGGTGTGGTTTAACTTTTACCTCTACTCCTTCCGGAGCAATGGATGTGAAATGCTTCCGGAACAGTTCGGTTACTTCCTTTGAGCTTTGGTCTGGCACCAGACGCATAGAAATTTTAGCATAGGCCTTGGATGGCAGTACCGTTTTGGCACCTTCTCCAATATAACCGCCCCAAATACCATTTACATCAAGCGTTGGCCGAATGCCGGTTCTTTCGTCGGTGGTATAACCTTTTTCGCCCCACACATCTTTGATGCCTAAATCTTCTTTAAACTCCTGCAGGTCGAAAGGGGCTTCGTTAAGAGTTTTGCGCTCTTCCTCGCTCAGGGTTTGTACTTTATCATAGAAACCAGGAATGGTAATATGGTTGTTCTCATCGTGCAGCGAGGCAATCATTTTACAGAGGATGTTGATAGGATTGGCTACCGCACCACCATACCGGCCGGAATGCAGATCGCGGTTCGGCCCCGTCACTTCCACTTCTACATAGCTCATGCCCCTCAGGCCAACGGTAATGGAAGGGGTATCTACGGATATTATGCCGGTATCGGATATAAGAATAACATCGGCCGCCAGCTTTTCACGATTGTTTTTAACGAATATTTCCAGGTTATCAGACCCCACTTCTTCTTCGCCTTCAATCATAAACTTGATGTTGCAGAAAACGCCCTCGTTCTGCATCATGGTTTCCAGCGCCTTTACGTGCATGTATACCTGGCCCTTATCGTCGCAGGCACCACGGGCATAAATTTTGCCATCCTTTATAACCGGCTCAAAAGGAGGGGAGTCCCACAGCTCGTAAGGGTCCGCTGGCTGCACATCGTAGTGGCCATATACCAGCACCGTAGGCAGGGAGGGATCTACCATTTTTTCCGCATACACGATTGGGTGGCCTTCGGTTTCACATATTTCCACCTTATCCACACCGGCATCGGCGAGCTTCTGCCGCAGAAATTCGGCGGCACGGCCCATGTCTTTGTTAAACTTACTGTCGGCACTTACTGAGGGAATTTTCAGCAGCTCAATCAGTTCATTGATAAAACGCTCCTGATTGTTTTTGATGTACTCCTGAAAGCGGGAGCTTTGTCCGGATTGTTCCATATTTTCTTATATTAAAAAACCACACTCATTATCCCGGAGAGGGAGCCAGAAGCACGGAATTACACAAAATTTATCTTCTTATCGGGCTGTAGTCTTAGCCAAACAGCCGCTAATATACTACTTTCCTGTTAAAAGGCATGGCTTCCCTTTAACTATAGGCATCCTAACTTTTAGTTAAACAAAAAAGCCGACAGTGAAGCCAGGCGTGGTCGGAAGAAATTCCGACCATTTTTTTTATGTTTTGAAGAGTTTGTCGAGCTGTCCATGACAATGAGCTACCTCCATAGCAATGGCCAGGTTTCTGACTTCCATAGCAAATCTTCGCTTGGCAGTTTTATAGCCAATACCGTTGGCATGCTTGTAGATAAGCAGCAGCATGGCTACAATTAATGTCATATAAAGCATTACCTGTATGCCGTTCTGGCTTAGAGAAACCAGATGGCTCATGTAGAGTTCCTGCTTGAGGAAGCTAAAGGCGGCGGCCGCTTCAATATCCCACCTTCTGCGGTAGGCCTGCACAATTTCTTGAGCAGACAGCTCTAGTTCATTAGCCAGCAGCCAGAAGTGCTGCTCCGGCTGTTGCTTACTTTCTACAATGATGAGGCGAAAGTTCTGCTCAAGCAGTGTTTTCCTGGAATGGATGTTTCCTTTCTTATTTTTAATGGGCTGGCCGTAATAAAGTCTGACCAGCTCGTCGCTCAACAGGATCGATTCGCCTAAATCTATGGGTTGACCTTCCTTGAGTAGGTTTTCCAGAAGCTCGTATTTACGGTTTTCCTTAGCCCGGCAGACAAAACTGACGCTCTGCTCATCAAAGCTCTGCAGGCTTCGAGCAGATTGCACGCCCCTATCAAACACATATAGATTCTCATGGCCAGTCTGCTGCTTGACATGCTGCCAGACTATCTTGGGCAGGGCCACCTCTTCACTGTTATAGCTACTTTGGTTAAAAGCCTGGGCACTGCAGGGCAGTAGCCCGTCAAAAGCCATGGTATATTTCACTCCCTTCTTGCCGCTGCTTCCTAAGCCTGATTGTAGTTTACCGGCTGTATCACTCACCAGCGAGCTGTCTACACGGATGAGCTTGTGCTTTTCTTTGTCACTATCTGAATATAGACCAGCATACTGCTCGTAGATGCACTCGTAGATTTGGCGAAAATAGTCAGCATCTATTCTGGATAGTCGCTCCGAGATAGAGCTTCGCCGCACCTTTTCGCTTGCATCCAGCTGGAAAAGCTGCTTAAAGAGAAGGTCGTTAAAGGTATCTTCCATGCTGTGCTGACTTAGCCGCTCGTTTTCCAACATGCCATAAAGCAGCAGGTAGAAGAGCTTTCGCCCATGCAAAACTTTAGCATAGCGGTCTACGCCGCTCTGTTGGCAGAGCCGCTCCAAGTAAGCATCAGGAATAAGTGCCAACAGCTGTTTTACGCTGATCTTATGGTCTTTGAACTGGCTCATCATCTCCTCCTTCATCTTTAGCCTGTAAAGACAACTAAGACAATAGGCTTATGGACCAATTATTTCAAGAAAAATAGCCCCTAAATAAAAAAAGTCGGAAGATTTAATCTTCCGACCACGCCTGACAGTGAAGCCGGCTTTTTTATAACATTTATTTTCTGGATCAGAAGCCATCTTTGTCATCGGCCGAAGTATCGGCTTTAGGCTGTTCGCTTCCTGTTGTACTGAAAGGGTCCGTTCCGGCATTGGCCGCCGGGGCCACAGGAGTATTGAGCTGATACGGTGTTTCTATGCCATAATAATCCTTGCGGAAGCGGTTCACGAATTGAAGTGTTTCCGCTACATCGGAAGTAGCAATGGCATATTCTCCCGGCTTTGCTTTATGCGCTTTCGACTTCCTTTTGATTATCTCGTTATATGCATCGTAAGAAGAAACGGTAAACAGGCGGTTTCCTTCATAGTTAAAATAGTACCAGATACCTGGCGACACCTGCAGGAATATATTAATGACATTGCCCAGCTCAGCGGAGCGGCGCATTTCTATAAAGCCATCCAGCAAAGCATTTGCATCGGTTTCACCTATATTCGACAGGCCAATTTTACCATTGCTGTACCAGCTTTTTTGCTCGGCCGACCACTTCAGGTTTACCCCTGAGAGCGTGAGGGTTTTTAGCAGCTCCGGGCCTGCATTATACAACGGCAGGTACTCCGCCAGGGAACGCTCCTCGTATTCACGTGCAGCTTCTTCGCCTACTATTTCAGCAATTTTATAGAGAAGGCCTACACGGTCGGTGTTGGCCTGCGGAAGGCCCATGCGCTGTACAATGCCTAGCACATCTTCGCCCATGGCTACTTCTGCATCTACCGGCAGGTCGAAGTCAAATACCATCAGGGCATTCATATCAAACTCCCCGCTCTGGAAGCTTCCTTTTCCTAAACCGGCTGCTTTTACATTAGGAGCATCTTTTCTTTGTTCCATAAAGTTAAGCGGTCCCTCAAAGCGTACTTCTCCGTTATTTTCGTTGTAGGCGAAAATGCGGCCGGCGTATGATTTACCCAGCTTCTTATTTTGCTCTTCTATCCGGTATTCATTATTAACCGCATCGTAGGTAAGAAGACCCGCAGGCTGAAATAAGGCATAATCGTTAGCCGAGCGTTTTTGGGTAACAAAGGCCGGGTATAACTCATTGGTCTTACTGTCGAAATAGACCCCTGCCACCAAAGGACTTCCATCCTCCGTTACACTTTCTTCGAAATTAAAGGCAATTTCGCGTTGGTCCCCGGTGCTGCTGTACTTGATCCATGTATTATAGTCAGGAATACTCTTCAGGTCCAGCTTTACAAGTCCATTCAGCTCAAGAGCCGGCTTATCGGCATACATGGTTGCATTTCCTCTAAATAGCATACCGGGAGAAATCACCATCAGGTCCTCTGCCTTTATCGTACCGCTCGAAACGGTCTGCAAGCTCTTCTTTCTGCGGCCTTCCTTGGTATCGACCAGCTTAAAAGAGTTAAATTCAATGGCAAAGGTATCGCCAACCGCATTTACGAGGCGGTAAGTAGCGCTACCAATAAACTTATTTCGCGACAGGATATCTATTTTACCATTGTCGAGGTGGTGGTATTCATTAAGTGTATCGATAACGATAGAAGCATTCTGGAAACTTTGCAGGCGGGCATTCTCCAGGATTAACACCTCATTGTTCTCAGGCGTTATTTTTGCGTCGGCCACTTTTATATAAGGGATGCCTGATACATTAAGTGTTTGGGCATCTATATTATAAATGGCATTTTCGGCATTAAACACCAGCGAGTCCTGCTCTGAACGAGTAGAGTAGAAATAAGATTTTGACAAATCGAACTCCTGCGGCTTACTCATGCTTACCGTCTTTTCAGCAAAATTCCAGCTTGCTTTAGGAATAGAGGTTTTGTACTGCGCATACGGGAATTCTATGGCTGCCACTCCTTCTACCTCCGGCTCGATATCGGCCATGCCACGGTCGAGGTTGTAGGCAATTCTTACATCATTCGCTAAAAGTATAGGTTTGCTACTGTTCGAAGCTTCAATGGTAAAGCGGGCATTCTCGGCTATAAAATCGCGCTGGTTAAAGGTATACAGTGGCGATTCCACATCGGCTCCCTGCGTATTCAGTTTTCCGGCACCATTCAGGCCTTTGCTGCTAATCAGGAAAGAACCATCGAGAGAGGCCACCCCGCCAAATAACTGGAAAGGCTCTTTTCTGTTCTCCACATACATGCTGTCCCGTTTAGGATACCAACGCATGTCATAGGCCTTTACACTGGTTACCGGAAAGCTGGCTCCCTTTACCACGCCCTGCTCCATTACTATTTCAGAGCCGGAGGTCAACACCGAATCTTCGAAAAAGCGGAAATAATTAGAGTAAAGGGTGCTTGTCAGGTACTCAATATGGCCGCTGGAGTAAAGGCCCTTGCTATCCATTTTCAGGGTGTCGTACAAAACAGCAGAACCATTATACAGCTTATAACCCTCAGCAGGGAGTATCTGGGTAAAACCCAGTGAGTTGTCTTCCAGCACTCTTAGGGTTGTTTTGAAGTCGGGCACAATGCCTCCACTGGAGAAGGTTCCTTCAAAAGCAATCGCGGCAGGGTCGCTACTACTTAAACTGTCTATTTCAAACGGCGGAATGGTAAAATTCAGATCTTTTCCATATTTTCCTTCTGCAATTTCCTCTCCGTTAAAATAAACCGTCGATCCTCTGGAGGCATTAAAAACCGGAAACTCCGGGAAGTTGCGACGGCTGGATTTATTCTTCGGAAGGTCAATCTTTAAGGTGCCGGAACTTTCCACCAGCTGGTTATCGAGCCGGGAGCGATGCAGCTTTTTGGTTTCTTTAAACTGATCGACATCGAACTTAATAGAGTCGATCATTGGCATATCTATCAGGAAGCTATCATAGTCGAAACGCATTTTATGACCCATGAAAATAAAGCTTCCTGCATGTACCTGCCCATCGAATCTAAAGTCGCGATTGCTAAGCAGGGTAATGGCATCATTCTCTGGCTGGATGTATACGTCTTTTGAGCGGCTAATGTAAAATTTATCGATGCCCCGCACTTTTAGCTCCTGTTCCTGAAAGTTAAGGGTAGCATTTGGCAGGGAGGGCTCCAGTGAGGCGATGAGCAGATCATCGAAATCCTTTCGCTGATTGCTGGAAAGTACATAGTGGAAACCTTTACGGTTGATACTGATTAAACCGGTTTCTACATTGTAATCGATAAAGCCATTTTGCATGAGGTACTGCATAGCACCACTCAGGGTGTTTGAGTCCTGCCGCAGGTCGCGGGCCATATCGTCTACATAGTAAGTGCCGGAGTTGATTTTGCGGGCATAGCCTACTGCCATTTGCAGCGGATGGAAGCTGTACATTCCTTTAAGCCGCTCAAAACGCTCCATATTAAAGTACTCCTGCGATTCGAAAAAAGCAGGAACCTGGCTCTTTCCACTTAAAATAGAAATATCGAGGCTATCGGCATTTACATCCCAGCGAAGTATATCGGCCATAATGTCCATGTCGAAATAAGAGCTCACGAAGGGGGTATACTTGAATGCTCCTTCATTTTTAATTAAAGTGAGCACATTGGTAGCGGTATTGTACCGGGAGGTAACCGCAGGATGAAAAATGGAATCCTCACCATGATAGATAACAATGGCCGAGAGGTCGGACTGAATAAGAGTATCCTGCAGGTTAAAGCGCCTGGAGTTAATTTTAAACTTTTTCTGGCCTTGTTCCTTTACTTCGATAGAAGCCATACCGGAATAGACAGAAGAGCTGTAGATTTTACTTCCCATGAGGGAAAAGCCTCCCTTATACACCAGCTCATCGCCACCCAGATTACTGACACTTATGTTACTTTCGTATGATTTAAATCGGGGATACTGCGCATCAGCAGGCGTTTTGTAGCGCGAGTTCTCATACTCGAAAACACCTTCTACCGGTGCGGCCAGCTTGCCGGCATAGGTCAGACGAACATTTTCAGCAGTAAGCGCTGCTTTACTTGTTTCGAAAGAATACTTATCGAGTTCCACAAAAACCTTTTCCGCATCAAGGCCAGTATTCTGCCAGCTGATTTTACCTCCTTCTCCAACAAATACCTCAGCAATAGGCATAAAGCTGCCGGATGTATTGCGGATGGTCAGGGAATCGGAGCTGGACACTATGGAAAGCTTAACCCCTTCAAAGCGAATTACTGCTCCCTCTATCGTCGGCAGAAAGGGGTCGATATATACCGGAAGTGCATCTTCTTCGGCAGGAGTTGCTTTATCTTCAGCTTTTCCTTCAGTGGTTTCCCAGCTGCTCCAGTCGCTGCTCCAGCCTTGTTCTTCTTCAACTGCAGGGGTATCCCAGTCACTGAAATGGTCCTCCTCCGCTACTTCCTCAGCAGCTTCTTCGGTGGCACCCCAACCACCCGGTGCAGCCTCCTGCGCAGTTTCAGGCTCTATATATTCAAAGCTAAGGTTACCGCCATCGGCATAAAGGCTGGAATAATTAGAGTGGTAAAGTGCATCATTTTTGAAAAATCCGTTGACCGTCGCCAGAAAAGTATTAACCTGCCGGGTTCCTTCCTTCTCCACTACTTTTGCAAGGGTGTTCAGGAGGTTATCGATTTCTGCAGAAGGAAGGCCCTGCCCGGCGGCCCCGGCCAGTATACCAAAATAATGGCTCAGCTGCGGAAGAGGCTTAAAGCGCTTGTCCAGCATTTGCCGGTATACCTCCACAATTTTCTGTTGCTGGCCTTCGCTAAAACTACCACCACTCCAGGCAGCACTAAAAGCCTCACCATTAGCCCTTGCCTCCGCATTACTGGTACTACTCAGCACTTTAGCCATTTCGCTGCCATAATCGACCGGCACAGCAGGCTGCTGCTCCGTTTGAGCATACAGGGCTGAAACAGCCGAAAACCAGCACAATACACATAGCTGTAAAACTTTCACTTTCATATCACACATCTAATTCTAATAACACCCACTTCGCTTTCTTATCCATGCCTAATTACCGGTGGCATTACATTACCGGCAAAAAGAACACGAACTTAAAATATAAAACGCTCAGGAGCCATTGAATTATATGCAGAAAGTTACACGCTATGATTTTATTCGAAATCAGCGCATTAGCACCAGTGAAGCCCAGTTCTTCTCGCTCGACAGGGCCTGCTGCTTCAGCTGGTACTTACCTGCCTCTGCAAGCAAATCATCCACATCGGCTTCGTAAAAGCCGCTCAGCAAAAGTGTTCCTTCTTCCTTTAAAAACTGTATATAATAGCTTATCTCTTCCAGCAGTACATTTTTATTGATATTGGCTAAAATGATATCATAGCTTCCTTCAAAGCCTGCCTCCCGCAGGGTTCCGGGGCGCACTTCTATATTTTGGCAGTTATTCAATTCAAAATTCTCGCGGCTGTTTTCCACAGCCCATTCGTCTATATCGCAGGCTTTTACCTCGGAGGCACCTAACTTAGAAGCCATAATAGCCAGTATTCCTGTGCCGCAGCCCACATCCAGCACCCTCTTTCCCTGGTGAGAAAGGTTGAGCTGGTGCCTGAGCATAAGACGGGTAGTCTGGTGGTGGCCAGTGCCAAAGGACATTTTAGGGGTAATTACAATCTCATGCTCGTATTGTGGCATGGGCTCGTGAAAGGTGGCACGTACGGCGCAACGGTCACTTACCAGAATAGGCTCATAATTACTTTCCCACTCCTTGTTCCAGTTTCGGCGAGGCACTTTCCCCAGCTCATATTTAATGGAAGCAGCTTTGTGGTAGCGGGTAATTACATCGTCAAAAACAGGCTTTTCAAAATCGGCCGGCTCGGCATAGGCTTCGAAGCCTTTGGGAGTATCGGCAAAAGAGGAGAAACCAGCTTCGGCCAGCTCTGCCTGCAGAATTTCCCGGAAATCTTCATGACAGGCAATTTTTACTTCAATGTAATCCACGGTGGTGAGGGATAAGGGTGGTGAATATTTTATCGACAACCGGCAAAAGAGGCCACATCGGTATAATAAATACTAAAGTCGGCGCTGCTTTTATTGTCCGTGAAATATACAACAAAATCAGAAAAAGCCTCCTGCTTTGTATAGTGCCAGAGGCCTGGCTGATCGGCAAAGAGTTTATTTTCCTCGGCATATACACTGAGATCGGCCGAGGCTTCAAACTCCTCCACGAACACATAAAAATGGGCTCTTTGTGGATTGTCCGTTACATAAACCGAACCTTTAAGGCTGCACACATCCGGTGGAGGGACAGATACCGCCGCTGTTTCGACAGAAGGAGAAAGATTGAGCCCGCCAGTCAGCAGGCTCATTATAAAAATGATTCCGGTAAGCATCATAGCCTATAAGCATTTAGGGCACATTAGAAGTTCCTCAGGCCGATTTAATGATTTGCAGGAAATCGCGCGATTTTAAGGAAGCACCCCCAATCAGCCCCCCGTCCACATCGGGCTGGTCCATCAGCTCTTTGGCATTATCGGGCTTCATGCTGCCGCCGTACAGGATGCGGAGCTGACCGGCAACTTCCTCTCCCCACTTTTCGGCTATTTGCCGGCGGATGGATTTGTGCATTTCCTGCGCCTGCCCGGCCGACGCGGTTTTACCCGTACCAATGGCCCAAACGGGCTCATAGGCAATTACAACTTTGCTGATTTGTTCCTTACTGAGGTGGAAGAGGCTATCCTGCAGCTGTTGCTTTACATGGCCTTCGTGCTCTTCTTTTTCGCGCACTTCCAGTGGCTCACCACAGCAGAAGATGGGTCGTAAGCCCCCTTTTAGTGCAGCATTTATTTTCTTCGCCAGCTGCTCACCACTTTCCTTAAAATACTCGCGGCGTTCGCTGTGGCCGATAATTACCCATTCCACGCCCACCGACTGCAGCATGCCTGCCGATACTTCGCCGGTGTAGGCACCTGATTCATTTTCATTGACGTTCTGGGCAGCAAGGGCTATTTTTTTACTGCTGCCAATGAGTTTTCCTACCGACTGCAGGTGAGTAAAGGGGGGCGCCAGGATGACCTGCACATCAGCAGAAATTTCATCCTGCACCATATTTACAATTTCGGACGTGAGCTTCTGTCCTTCGTCGGCCGTGGTGTTCATTTTCCAGTTGCCGGCTACAATTTTTTGTCGCATAAAAATAGAATTGAGTAGTGGGTATTGAGTATTGAAAAAATTTATAGCTTAAAAATAGGCATTGTGTTTAGAAGTAGCAAGGAAGAGATAATGGACGATAGACAAGGGTGCAATTAAAAAAGAAAATGAATAAAAGAGGAAGCGAAAGATTACAGATGGAGTACCGGAAGCTTTCAGCACATGGCCCCCATTTCTGCCCACTATTAATCTAAATCACTCCCTGTGCTATCATGGCATCGGCCACCCGAATAAAGCCAGCAATATTAGCCCCTGCCGCATAATTCTTTCCAAAGCCCCACTCTTCTGCCGTTTGCAGGCACTGGTTATGGATGTCGCACATTATTTTCTTCAGGCGGCTATCCACCTCTTCGGCACTCCAGTAACTACCTATATAATTCTGCATCATTTCTATGCCAGAAACCGCCACTCCTCCTGCATTTGCCGCTTTTCCGGGACCATACAGTATATCCGACTGCTCGATTAATTTCGTAGCCTCTGCAGTTAACGGCATATTGGCCCCTTCGGCCAGCAAAAAAACTCCATTGCTTTTCATGTTTTGAACATCCTTTTCCTGCACTTCATTTTGTGTGGCACAGGGAAAAGCTAATTCAGCCTTAACATTCCAGAGAGGGTCGCTATCGCCGCCCTGGTGAACAGGGGTATATTCAGCGCCAAACTTTCGGGCATACTCCTCAATTCTGCCCCGCTTTTCATTCTTTAGCTCTTTTATGTATGCCAGCTTTTCTTCATCTATCCCTTTTTCATCATAAATAAAGCCTGAGGAGTCTGATACAGTTACCACCTTAGCTCCAAGCCGGATAAGCTTTTCTATACAATACTGCGAAACATTTCCGCTACCCGACACAATACATCTTTTACCGCTAACCTCTTCGCCCGCCTGCCGTAGCATTTCCTGCGCAAAATACACCAGCCCGTAGCCCGTTGCTTCGGTTCGCATTAGGCTGCCACCCCAATTGATTCCCTTTCCGGTTAAAACACCTTCGTACTGGTTCTGCAGCTTTTTATAAGTACCAAAAAGAAAGCCAATTTCGCGGGCGCCTACACCTTTATCGCCTGCCGGCACATCGAGTCTGTTGCCAATATGCCTGTACAGCTCCTGCATAAATGCCTGACAAAAGCGCATTACCTCCCCATCGGACTTCCCCCGGGGGTCAAAATCGGCGCCACCTTTTCCTGCTCCTAAGGGTATACCGGTTAAGGCATTCTTGAATGTTTGCTCGAAAGCCAGAAATTTAAATTCCCCCAAACTTACGGTGGGCGAAAAGCGAAGGCCTCCTTTATAAGGACCGAGGGCTGAATTCATCTGTACCCGGTAACCCCTGTTCACCTGTACTTCTCCGGCATCATCGACCCAGTTTACCCGAAAGGAAATAACCCGGTCGGGCTCCAGCATACGCTCTACAATTTTATATTGCTGGTATTGCTTATGTTTCTCCAGCACCGGCGAAAAATAAAAAAGCACCTCTTCGGCTGTCTGGTGAAACTCTTCTTCGTTCGGATTCTTCTGCTTTAGCTGTTCAAGGATTGTGGCGATACTCATAGGCAAGGTGGTTTTAGTTTCTTCCTTCTATTAAAATAATACCCACAACCCTAATTTGTTTAATCCGCAGAATTGCAAGCCTCTTTTCAGGAAGCCAGTTCCTCGAAAGCAGGCTTAAAGTCGGCCCAGAAGGCATCGAGGCGGGTGAGGGATTTTTCAAAGAACTCGAAGAAGTCGCGCCAATCATCTTCGCGGTATATATTCAGCCCCTGCTTTTCCACATAAATACGGCCGATGGTGCGGCCATTAGGCAACTCATAGGCTTCATCCCATACCAGCTCCGTTTTCAGGTACTCCTCCAGTATCTTCCGGAACTCCTGAAACTGCTCGAAGAACAGTTCCCGCATGCCTTCATCGGGCTGCTGCAGGTCAATACTTACCCTTCCAGACTTTTTATCGGCTTCTACCCGAAAGTAAATATCCTTTACACCGGTATGGTAGTTCAGCCACTTCAGCCCCCAGTCAGCCTGTGGCTCATGCTTTCGCATAAACACTCCAAAAGCAGTATAAAACCGCTCATTCCACGCACTTGCTTCGGCTTTTGAAAACATTTTTTAGACATTAGATAGGAGACTTGAGAGGTGAGATAAAGAAAGCAACCCATGCCTACGCCTCAAATCTCCTGTCTCACGTCTTAAATCTACAATTAGCTCAACCTATCCCTGTAACTTTCATAACCAAAGCTCCGCACCAGCTCAAAGCGGTTTTCTTCTTTCCAGATGCCGATGGAGGGAAGCTGCACGCCATTGAAGTTGGTGGTTTTGACCATGGTATAGTGGATCATGTCGTTAAAAATAAGTGGATCGCCTATTCGGGGCTCTTTCTCGAAATGATAATCGCCTACAAAATCGCCAGCCAGACAGGTGCCGCCGCCAATCCGCCACACATGATCTTCTTTATTGCGGCGGCCAACGTGATCCGCATCTGTAGCTCCGAGAATAACCGGCTTATAGGGCATTTCAATACAGTCGGGCATATGGGCACTTACAGAAGCATCCATCACAATGACGTTAATGCCCTGCGAATCCATCACATCCAGCACTTTTGCTCTCAGGTAACCCGTTTGCCAGCCAACAGCTTCGCCCGGCTCCAGTATCACATGCACATCGTATTTATCCTTGATGTACCGGATAAGTTCGATGAGCTGGTCAATTTCATAATCGGCCCGGGTAATATGATGGCCACCGCCCATATTCAGCCACTTGGCCTGGTGCAGCAGGGGAGCAAAACGCTCTTCCACCGCTTTAAACGTACGACCAAGCGCATCGGCATTGTTCTCGCAAAGGGTATGAAAATGCACGCCCTCCATTCCTTCAGGCAATTGATCGCCTAAATGATTGGCTGTTGTTCCCAGCCTTGAGCCAGGAATACAAGGGTTGTAAAGGTCGACCTCTACCTCGGAGTACTGCGGATTCACCCTTATGCCACAGCTGATACCTGCCGCCAGCGCTCGTTCTTTATACTGATTCCACTGGTTAGGGCTGTTGAAAACAATGTGGCTGCATATTTTTTCCAGCTCCGGCCAGTCTTCTTCGCGATAAGCCGGGGCGGTAAGATGGGCCTTTACCCCCATCTTCTCCTTAATCAGCATCGCTTCATGCAGGGAAGAAGCCGTACCGCCCGGCAGATATTCCCGTACCAGTGGAAAAGTGCTGTGCATGGCAAAACCTTTGAGTGCGCAGATAATTTCGCAGCCGGTCTCATCCATTACGTGCCGCAGCACCTTTAAATTATAGCGCAGCAGCCGCTCTTCCAGCACAAAGCAGGGGGAGGGCACCTGTGCAAAATCAGTGTGCGGACTTTTGTCGATGGGGAATTTTTCTGATGTAGTCATTTTTAATGAATCAAGAATCAGGAGCCAAGAATCAAGACATATTGAGTCAAGCTTTATCCTGAAATTTCTGAATTAAATTATGGAGCATTCTCTGAACCTGAATAACTCTACCCAAAACCTCCTGCTGCGACTCTTTCAAATAGCCAAGCCGGGTAGAAAGTAAAACCTGAGTCTCCAGTTCAAAGGCCGAGCCTAATGCAATGTTCAAAAATCTGGCGAAATCTTTATCGGTTCCCCTTCCAGTTCCTTCTGCAATATTGCTGGCAATAGAAACCACACTTCTTCGCATCTGGGAAATAAGGCCAAACCTTTCATCATTAGGAAGTTCAGCAGAGAGCCTGTATAGCTCTTCTGCTAACTCCATTGAAACCTGCCATACTTTTAGGTTCTTGTAATTGTGCATGGACCAATCTTGGTTCTTGATTCCTGATTCTTGGCTCCATGTGCATCAGGCAGGATACTCATGCGGCAGCTCGATGCCTTCTTTCTCGTGCCATGGTAGGCCATATTTGTTCATGGCATCCATGAAAGGATCGGGGTTCATTTCTTCGACATTGTATACGCCGGGCTTCATCCACTCGCCTTTGAGCATGAGCATGGCACCAATCATGGCAGGTACACCGGTGGTATAGCTTACGCCCTGAGCACCTACTTCTTTATAGGCATCTTCGTGCTTGCAGTTATTCCAGATGTAATAGGTTTTGTCTTTGCCGTCTTTAATACCTTTAATCTGGCAGCCAATAGAAGTCTGGCCGGTATAGTTTTCGCCCAGCTCGCCCGGCTCTGGTAGTACCGCTTTCAGGAATTCAAGCGGCACAATATCCATTCCCTGGAACTTGATAGGCTGAATGCTGGTCATGCCTACATTTTGCAGCACCTGCAGGTGAGTGATGTATTCCTGACCGAAGGTCATCCAGAAGCGGGCACGTTTAATGGTAGGGAAGTTCTTTACCAGCGACTCCAGCTCTTCGTGGAACAAGAGGTAGCTTTCCTTTGGGCCAATGTTTGGGTAATCGATAGGCTTATGGATAGACATTGGCGGGATTTCCACCCACTGGCCATTTTCCCAGTACTTACCATTTTGGGTAATTTCGCGTATGTTAATTTCGGGGTTGAAGTTGGTGGCAAAGGCCTTCCCGTGACTACCGGCATTACAGTCGATAATGTCGAGGTAATGGATTTCGTCGAAGTGGTGCTTGGCAGCATGGGCAGTAAATGCCTGCGTGGCGCCAGGGTCGAAGCCGCAACCGAGCAGGGCCATTAAGCCTTTTTGCTTAAAGCGGTCCTGGTAAGCCCACTGCCACTTATATTCGAACTTGGCTTCTTCCTTCGGCTCATAGTTGGCGGTATCGAGGTAATGCACGCCGGTCTCGAGGCAGGCATCCATAATTGGGAGGTCCTGGTAAGGCAGGGCCACGTTAATTACAAGGTCCGGCTTGTAGCTGTTGATGAGCTTTACCAGTTCATCCACATTGTCGGCATCGACTTTGGCCGTTTTAACACGGTCACCACCTACTTCTTGGGCAATTTTTTCTACCTTCGACAGCGTACGGCTGGCCAGCATAATGTCGGTAAATACTTCAGGTAGTGCGGCGCATTTTTTTACCACAACATTGCCGACACCACCGGCCCCAATAATTAAAACTTTTCCCATTGATATTAAATATTTAAGATTCAAAAAATTCGGCTTTGCCTTTGCGGGGCAATATTAAGAATTTTTAATCGATAAACCTTTTATACTAATCGGTTTGCCTGCCGGAATGTTATCCTGAATTCAGCGTAAAAGGGAAGGCCTCTCCTTTCTGAACAGGGATGGTGGGAAGTTTTATTTGTCGGTTGCGGAGGAGGAAGTGTGTAAATGACTGCTCAGACTGACAGGAAATGCTGGTGGAGCCTGTATTTTGGCTGGGGGCCCTTACTTTTCTTTTTCATTAAAAGGAATATAATTTTCCCATTGCCAGGGGGTATAAACATCCGCAATGGTCAGCTCCAGCAATTCTTTAAAAATACTTTCTCCGTTATTGCTGTTTGTCATCATCAGCACACCGGTACCAGTATTGGGGAAAAGGATTGAATAGTGTTGATAGCCTTCCGAATGTCCTTCTTTAAAAGCACCTAATCCATGTGGTGATGTAAGTAATCCCCAACCTAATCCATATCCTAAATCTATATCTTTATTTTCATGAGTATCAATGAAGGCATTGGGGCCGAATTGTTGTTTACTGCTTATCGAAATTTGCTTTTTAAACATCTCCTGGATAGAGCTTTTCTCTAATAGTTCTTGATTTAAGACAGCCTCAAGAAATTTAGAATAGTCTGAAAGGGTAGTTCCCAAACTGCCTGCAGCTCCCGCTTCATCTGCCTCATCTTTAGGCAATACATTTTGATGCTCGTCATGACCATAAGCATACCGGCTTTCCATTCCCTCCTGCCATACGTAAATGTAGCTTGTATTGTCCATTCCCAAAGGTTCAAATATTCGTTCCTGAGCCATTTCTTCAAGCCCCTGCCCCATAATTTGTTCTACCACAAACTGAAGCAGTGCAAATCCTTCTCCGGAGTAGCTATAGCGGGTTCCGGGCTCAATGCGGAAATAAAGCTTTCCTTCTGTATCGAACCCACTATTGGTTAAAAAGCGCCAGTTAGGAAAGCCGGTGGTATGCGTCAGGCACATTCTTGCTGTTATTTTTTCATACCTCCTGTCTTCCTGTAAGTCATTATACCCCCGCCAGCTTTTTTGAAATGTGTATTCAGGCAGTGGTTTATCAAGGTAATCCTGCAGGGGAGTATCAAGATTAATCTTTCCCTCCTCCACCAGTTGCATCACTAAATTCGCGAATACTGCCTTACTCAGAGAAGCCCCGTAAAATATACTGTTCCTGCTTAATGGATCTTTGGTAGCTACATTACCGTAGCCAAAAGCACGTTGATAGACAATTTTATTATTATTGAAGATGGAAATCCCCAAGCCGCTTACCTCTGCTGATTTCATCAGGGACTTTATCCGTTCTGTTATTTCCTTCTCTTCTATTTTCGACCCGTCAATTCTCATTACCTGCGATTCAGCCGGATAGGCAGCCAGAATAAGGATGAATACTAAAGAAACGATTTTTTTTACCTGCCTACCGTTTCTCAGTCGCACGATAGTATACATAATAAATACTACATTTGCCCCGTACAAAAACAAACCTGTAAACAGTACAGCATTACCTGCCGGCCAGTGTAAAATTTTAAACATGGCAAAGCCAATTAAGCACCCGTAGGTAATCACTGACCAGATAAGCTGGAAAACAATAATCTGTCTGCCTAATTTATCCACACCCTGAATTTTATCCCGCTTAAACAGCCACAGTGCCATGGGCACAAGTACGTTCAGCAGCGGCATAAACCAGTAAGAAAGGGCTGAAAGGCTCATGAGCTGCAGGAAACCCCGATCTTCTTTTTTGGTAAAATCCATCAGTTCTTCCACAGACACCTCCAGCACTTCGGCAATGGCACGAAGGGTATGGCCGCGGGGCTCACTTTCTCCTTTTTCTATCCGCTGAAGGGTCCGCAGGCTGATATTGGCTTTGTTCGCCAGCTCTTCCTGAGAGTAGCCTTTTTCTTTTCGGAGCTGTAAAACTTTTTTTGCGAGCGACATAGCTGTCATAGTTAATGGTCTTCAGCAAAAGTATCGCTGGAAGAGGCAATTAGTAGCGGTGCCCTTACGACATTTATACGTCATTTGTGTCCTTTGGCCTCAGAACCCATTATTTCCCGGTAAGTTTCAATGCCCTCTTCACTCAAATGAGGGCGTAAAATGGAGAAGGTAATTTTAGCATAATGCAGCGGTTTATCTTCTGTTTTTCCACTGTAAAGCAGCTCCGCTTCCGACAGCCAAAAGTCGCTGAGGCAGTACAGCTGCGGCAAGAGGAAGTGCTGGTAAAAGCCTGGTTCAGGCTCGGCCTTTAACTCCCCGCCTGCTTCAATCATAAAAAGTGCCACTGCTACCTGCTGCCGTCGCTGCTCGTAATTTTCGCGAAACTGCTGCAATAGCTGAGGGTACTGCCGGAACATATGAAGCAGGTCCAGCATAATAAACCGGTAATGATTCTGGATTTGGTAAGCTTTGTAGAGGCTGTTCCAGAGCATTCGCAGGTCTGGTGGGCCTCCCTGCGCTTTGGTAATTTCCCCTTCCAGTTCCTCAATTAATTGGTTCAGCAGGGCTTCTATAAGGGTATCGCGGTTGCGGTAATGGTAGGTGAGGTTACCTATTTGTATCCCAGCCTCTTCTGCAATCCGCCGCATACTAATGTTGCCTACCCCTTCTTCATTAAATAACTGGAGGGCTGCTTCAAGTATCCGATCCTTGGTCTTCATTCCGGTAAGATAAAAAAAATTGTAGGGCGATTGTACTAAAAGTTTAAATTAGTACACTGGTACTATACCTTAAAACCGGAAATCACAGCCATTGTTGTAGATGGCGACATTACTTAATAAAAGGAGAGCAGCACCTCCGTGAGACAGGCAGCCCTTTTCTGCATACTATTATATATTACGGGATTTGGATAAAAATACTTTTCCCATGCATATTCATATAATCATCCAACTGTTCCGCTACTTTTAGTGTCTGAAAGGAAGAGCTAAAGTTGCATGTATTTTATGTCAACCTAGTTTCTTACTCTACAACCTAAATGTTATAACTGATGAAAAAACTTCTGGTAGCTTTAATGGTGCTGATAAGTTTTTCAGCTCTGGCGCAGGAAGGCAATAAAAATAGCTTTGGCTTAATAGCCGGAACTGGCCATGCCAGCATTTTACGCGCCTCTCTGGAAGGGGCACCCAGCCTTGAGCTGAAAAAAAACTTTGAGCTCGGCGCTACTTTTTACAGGGAGTTAGGAGAAAAGCTGAAGCTTGAAACCGGCCTTTTTTACCATTACAACCAGTTAAATCACACATCTGTGTTTATGCCGGATGTTCCCCAGGTAAATACGCAGTACGATATTCACCTTATCTACCTGCCTGCCTTTCTGCGGTTATACCTCTCTGAGCACTTCTTTATTTCTGGCGGAGCCCTGGTGGATGTTGATTTGAGCAATAGCCTGGGCCTTAGCAGCAGTAATCCTTTGAGCAACCAGAGCGGTTTAGGGGCCAGCCTGGGCATTGGAGGGGAGCTGGCCCTTCATCCTAATGTGTTAGTGCAGGTTAATCCTTACCTGAACCTGCATGGTGGCTTGCCAATAAAAGGAGAGGATTATCCGGAGCGGATTTTAGATGCAGGTATTAAAGTAGGTGTCCGAATAAAATAGCAGCAAAAGTAAAGGCAAGCTTTTGCAGGAGAATTCTCTCTGAAACAAAAAAAGCGGGAGCTCAAGCCCCCGCGTTTTCAATTCCAAAACTATTCTTTTTATTCTACCACAAAACGAAAGCTGTCCTGCTGGTTTCCCTTGATGATCATCAGCTGGTAAACACCTGCGGCTATTTTCCTGGTGTCTATTTTTGTTCTGCGGTTTTGGTCACTGGCTTTCAGCTTAGCTTTATATACTGTTTTCCCGCTCAGGTTGATAATCTTCAATATCGCTGTTTCCTTTTTCTTCAGCCCTGCCTCTACATAAAGGTGCCTGCGGGCAGGGTTCGGATACAGTTGTACCAGAGATTTACCTTCTTCCAACTCAGCATCTGCAGGCTGCTGCTCAGCTGCTACTCTTGCGTTAGCCGAAGAAATATTAAGCGTATAATCCTCTACTTCACCATAGCTAAAGCTCTCACAGGCCCCCGGTTCTCTGTTGTACTTCATCGATACGCGCATACGGGTAGTGCCACTAATGGCGCCGGCCGGAACCTGGATACTTCCATTGATGACAGTATTCTTCGTTCTACCCTGCGACAGCACCTGCTCCCCGGCATCTGAAAAGTCGCCATCTACATTAAAGTCTATCCAAACCCTGTACCCTTCATTATACGTGCGGCCAGCCCAGTCTGGATAGATGGTGATGGAATAGCTCTGTCCGCTGTTTACATTCGCAGTAAGGCCTGTGAAATCGCCATAGCCGCCATTACTTCCGGAGGAATTATCGATATTACTGAAGACTACCCGCGCAATCCACTCTTCTGATGCATTAGAAGCTGAACTGCTGCAGTAGCTGACCACAGCAGGATCGGCGGTACGGAAATAGGCAGAAGCTGTAAAGGCCGAACTGCCATCTGCACAAACTGTTTTTACCTGAAATTCATAATCTGTCGAAGCAGTCAATCCGTTTAAGCTAAGGGCAGCGGAAGAGGTGGAATAGCTAAGCCAGCTACTTCCTGCAGTTTCTTTGTACTGCACTTCATAACTACTGGCTTCGGAAGGTCCGCTCCAGCTCAAATCGGCTGTTGATGTAGTAACGTTAGCTGCCATAAGGTTGGTTGGAGCCACACAGGTAGAAGGTTCAGTAGAAGTACCTCCTGAGAAATGATGCTGCCCCAGGTCGGCCACATAATCCTGGCTATAGCTATTCCATTCCCCTGCAAGGTAGCTCTCTGATGGACTTGCCGCCTCGGCCTTACGGATTAGACTCACATCCTGTCCATAGGTGGAGGCATCGTTAAAGGCACCCAAGATGTCAATTAAAACTCCTTTTTTGAACAGCCCTACGGCATCGTTCCCGTTAAAGGACATTACGCTTGAGCCCGTACTGATATCGGCAACGGCCTGCATACTGCTCATGGCCGAAGAGTGTACCAGCACAAATACTTCTCCATGCGCAAGGGAACCACTCAGCTTAAGAGGAGTAGTCCAATCGCCGGAGCCATTAGCCTGCTTCCGCAAATCGTAGGCCGAAAGGTCTAGGGCAGCACCCGTAAAATTAGCTACTTCAAGGCCTTTATTGTAGGAGGATCCTTCGATATATTCTGAAATAAGCAGGTCTGTGGCATAGCCATCGCCGGTATCGCCTCCTGCACTTTCCACGCTAAGGGTATAGGTTTGCTCGGTGCTCAGCTGGCCATCGCTAACCGCCAGAGCTACATTAAAAGAACCAACATCGGCCGAGCCGGGGGTACCGCTTAATACGGCGCTACCATCGCCATTATCGCTCAGACTTGCCCAGGCAGGAATACTGGTGGCGCTAAAGCTTAGCGCATCGCCATCGGCATCGGTAGCAGAAATATTATAGGTATACAGCTGCCCTTCGGTGGCTGTAGGGGTAGGATTGGAGGCAAAGACAGGTGCGGAATTTGCTGGTGCACTTCCGCCGCAGGCTTCTGTCCAGATATTGCACACAAACTCAGGGTGGTCTATAAATGGATTCCGGTTTTGCTGGTAATTGTAAATAATTTCGTGGCGCTTACGCTCGCTGTCATCGACCGGATCGTTGAGGTGCCACTGCACTAAAACCGAAAGTCGGGCATGGTAAGGTTCCTTGCTGAGACGATCCTGAAGCGTTTCTACCAGTTCCAGGTCGGGCTCACCATTTTCTCCTTCGTAGCGGGTGGCCATGTAAAAAATCATACGGGCAATATCGCCTTTCACCTGCAGGGGCGGCTCCCAAATCCATTCTGTATCACTGGTATAAGATTCCGTAGTGCCCTGGTAGTTTCCGGAGCCGTCGACATATTGTATAGTGGCCTCATCGAAGTTCCGGTTATTACGGGCTGAGTTGGTAGATATATCGGACGCCCGTATGTGGTGCAGGTCTGTGCCGGCCCCCTGAGTAGTACCAAAATCGCCACGCGACTTGGCCCACACATGCTCCCGGTTCCAGCCATTACCACTGTCATATTCTTTGGCAGCATCCATCGAAAAACCCGAATAAATCCCTTTTACATTGGCAGGGTTATTCGGGTCTCGGTCAGTTTCTTTTAAAATATCCCACACATCGGTGCTACTACTGGAATAGGGATAGGATAAGATGTGTGGCCGTCGATAATGTCGTTGAGGGCAGCTTTTAACTGTTCGCCCTGCAGGCCGGTGGCGGCATCATAATAGCCGGCGGGTGCCTGTGCAAATGCCAGCTTTGCCAGCATCAGGCTCCACAAAAAAATGGAAATTCTTGCGGTTTTCATCTTGGTTAAAGTTTGAGATACCGCAAGATGCCATTTTATAGCTGTCGATGCCTTTTATTATAAAAGCTTAACATTTATTTAATACAACATTTACAATTTTATAAGCAAAGCTTTAAAGTTAAAAACATTTATCCTTTTCCGCTGATTTACTTCTGTTTCCCAATGGCCGAATTTAATTTCGCTTGGCTCCATCAGGCAGTTTCTCTTTCAAGTATGCTGCCGTATAGTTGTCCTTCAGCTTAACCATCTCTTCCGGCGTGCCGGTAAAGGTAACATTGCCGCCACCTTCGCCACCTTCTGGGCCCATATCGATGATGTGGTCGGCTGTTTTAATCACCTCCATATTATGCTCAATAATAACAGCCGAATTCCCCTGCTCTACCAGGGCATTAATGGATTTGAGTAGTTTATTAATGTCTTGGAAATGCAGCCCGGTGGTTGGTTCGTCGAAAATAAAGAGAATATGCCCTTTGGTGGTATTAGTCCCCTTGCCCAGGAAGCTGGCCAGTTTAACGCGCTGCGCCTCGCCACCACTCAGAGAGTTGCTGCTCTGCCCGAGGGTAATATACCCCAGGCCTACTTCCTGCAAAGGAGCCAGTTTATTGATTACCGCCGATTGCTGTGCAAAAAATTCAATGCTGTCATCCACTGTCATGTCCAGCACTTCCGATATATCCTTATCTCTGAACTTAATATCAAGCACTTCCTGCTTAAACCTCTTGCCGCCGCAACCTTCGCAGGTCAGGTAAATGTCGGCCATAAACTGCATTTCTATTTTTACCTGTCCTTCGCCCTGACAAATTTCGCAACGCCCGCCTTCCACGTTAAAGCTAAAGTGCGAAGGTTTATAACCGCGCTGCTTCGCCAGGGGCTGGTCGGCATAGAGCTGGCGAATGGCATCGTAAGCCTTTACATAGGTTACCGGGTTGGAGCGCGAGCTCTTACCAATCGGGTTCTGATCCACAAACTCTACCTGTGTAATTTTTTTATAATCGCCTTCCAGCTTATCGAACTTGCCCGTGCTTTCATTGACCGTGCCCAGGAGTTTGCCTACCGCCGGGTACAGAATTTTCTTGATCAGGGTTGATTTTCCGGAACCAGATACGCCTGTAATGACACTAAGAACCCCCAGCGGAATCTGCACATCTACATTCTTCAGGTTGTTTTCGCGGCAGCCTTTTAGTTCAATCCTGTCGCGCCACCTGCGGCGGAAGTCCGGCACCGGAATTTGCTCACGCTCGCTCAGATAGCGGGCGGTATGGGTTTGCCCGTCGGCCATCAGCTCCTCGAGTGAGCCCTGGAATACCAGCTCCCCACCGTGTGAACCGGCATCGGGACCAATATCCAGAATCTGGTCGGCTGCCTTCATTACTTCTTCTTCATGCTCTACTACAATTACCGTGTTACCCAGGTTACGCAGTAACTCCAGTACACTAATCAGGCGGGTAGTGTCGCGCGGATGCAGACCAATACTAGGCTCATCGAGTATATACATGGAGCCTACCAGCGCTGAACCAAGGGAAGTAGACAGCTTAATCCGCTGAAACTCTCCGCCGGAAAGGGTATTGGCCACCCGGTTCAGAGTCAGGTATTCGAGCCCAACGTGCTCCAGATACTCCAGGCGATTTACAATTTCTTTCAGGATACGCTCCGCCACTTTCTGCTGATGAGGTGTTAGCTCCAGCTGACGGAAAAATTCGCTCACCCGATTAACCGGCATCAACACCAGGTCGGCAATAGACTTGCCATTAATTTTTACATACTGTGCATCCTTCCGCAGACGTGTTCCCCGGCAATCGGGGCAGGCAGTGCGGCCACGATAGCGCGACAGCATAACCCTGTACTGAATCTTGTGCAGCTTACTCTGCAGGAAAATAAAGAACTGGTTGATGCCCCGAAAATAGCGGTTGCCCGTCCAGAGCAATTCCTGCTCAGCTTCTGTTAATTCGTTATAAGGGCGGTGCACCGGAAAATCGAACTCAATACCTCTCTTCAGCAGCGGCTTAAGCCACTCTTCCTGCATACTCGCTCCCCGCCAGGGCGCAATGGCCCCTTCGTACACGCTCAGGCTTTTATCCGGAATCACCAGGTCGGGGTCGATACCCAGCACCTGCCCGAAACCTTCGCAGGTTTTGCAGGCACCGTAGGGATTATTGAAGGTAAAAAGGTTAACAGTAGGCTCTTCGAACTGCAGCCCATCCAGCTCAAATCGGTCGGAGAAGTGATGGCGGCCCTTTCCTACAATATCAATAATACAATCGCCATGGCTCTCGTAAAAAGCGGTTTGCACGGAGTCGGAGAGGCGAAACTGGTTATCTTCATCATCGGGCTGTACGCTGGCCCGGTCGATGAGCAGGTCGTATTTCTGTTTTTGCAGTTCTTTTTCTTCCTGCTCCAGCAGCTCTTCAATAAATACTGTTTCTCCATCGGCCACAATACGAGTGTAGCCCTTACTCATCAGCACTTTAAAATCTTCCTTCAGGCTCCGCTCAGTGTGGCGCACGAAAGGGCAGAGAATCAGCAGACGGGTGCCTTCTTCATGGCTGTTAATAAAGTTAACCACATCAGTTACTGTATCGCGCTTTACCTCTTCACCGCTAATGGGCGAATAGGTAGTACCGATTCTGGCAAAGAGCAGTTTCAGGTAATCGTAAATTTCGGTAGTAGTACCAACTGTCGAGCGTGGGTTCTTCGTCGATACCTTTTGCTCAATGGCAATGGCCGGCGATACACCTCGTATATACTCCACCTCGGGCTTTTCCATCCGGCCCAGGAACTGGCGGGCATAGGAACTGAGGCTCTCCACATACATGCGCTGCCCTTCGGCAAAAAGAGTATCGAAGGCCAGGGATGATTTTCCGGAACCTGAAACACCGGTAACCACCACCAGCTTATTGCGGGGAATTGCCACGCTCAGGTTCTTCAGGTTATTGACGCGTGCGCCTTTGATGATGATATATTGTTTGGGGTCGAGCTCATCGAGCTCTGCTTCAGAAGCTACTAAAATATCCTGGTTCATAAGTCTGCAAAAATACGAAGCGCCTGGCAGCTTTGCCAAGGCTTAGAAAGGTAACAGCAAAAGAAGCAGAAAAAGTTTAGATATTTCTTAATGAAAAAGGGGTGCGCAGCAGCCTTTACTAAAAGATTAAATCATTAACAGATAAACTAAACAGAAAGATTTCTTTTTCATTATAGCGATACATCAAATACCTTGCTCCTATGAATACCTACCATGAATCGCAGCCCCTGCGGGCCCCCTGGCTCTATTTGGCCGCGGCATTCACCTTTACCGTCCTCCTTTGGGCTGGCTGGACAGAAGGGCGGATGCTGAGTATTTCTTTCATTTTGTCATCCTGCCTGGTGCTCGCCCTCTTTATCGCCCTTTCTACTGCCAGACTCCACCTGAACTTTAGCGAGCAGGGCATCCGCTATCGCTTTACTCCCTTTCACCTGAAAACGCATGGAATTAGCTGGAAGGAAGTTAAAGAAGCCAGACTGATAAACTACAGCGCCCTGATGGAATATGGAGGGTGGGGCATTCGCTACAATATTTTCAACCACACCAAAGCTTTTGTGGCGAAGAGCGGCAGCGGATTGCTTATTATCACCAGCAGTGGTAAAAAACGCCTCTTTAGCATAGAGAAGCCGGAAAATATTGTGCACTTCCTGCCTTCCTCAGAGGCTTTCCGAGATAAAATTTAATTATGTATTTTTCTTAAAAAAGGAAATTTCCTGCTGCACTGAACCTTTATGGCATAATTTTGGCTTCTGAAAAAGAACATCTTAACGCTTTTTAACTTTAATTATTCTGGAAATCCAGAAGAACTATTGTAAAAAAGTCTGGCTTTGATTACTTTTGAAAATACTTCAGAAATTTTCTCACCTAAAAACCCGGATTAACAATATGGCATAAACCTCTACGTTAACTTAACAGATTTATACATGAAGAAGTACACCGTCAATGACAGTCAGTTAGTGCTGTTCTACAAAAATGGTAACGAAGAGGCCTTTAAACAACTTGTTAATCGTCACAAACCGAAGATTTTCACGACAATCTTCCTGATAGTAAAAGATTCGGATATTGCCGAAGATATCCTGCAGGAAACCTTCATTAAAGCAATAAATACCATACAATCTGGTCGCTATAACGAAGAGGGCAAGTTTTTACCATGGATTTTGCGTATTGCGCACAACCTGTCCATTGACCACTTTAGAAAGCAGAAGCGTTATCCGACTATTAACATGGAAGATAACAGCCCGGTGTTTAACACTATGGCCTTTTCCGAAAGTTCGATAGAAGATAAGCAAATCCGGAAGGATACCTATGACCTGTTGCATGAACTGATAGAAGAGCTGCCCGAAGCACAGAAAGATGTGCTCATTAAAAGGCACTTTATGCAGATGAGCTTCCAGGAAATAGCTGATGCCACCGGTGTAAGCATTAATACTGCTTTAGGCAGGATGCGCTATGCTCTCATTAATTTGAGAAAGAAGATGGAAAGCAAAAATATATCCTATGATCAAAACCTTTACCCCGGATGATTTACTCAGATATCTTTACAAAGATACCTCTACTGAAGAAACACAGGAAATAGAAAAAGCGCTGCGGCTCGATATTCGGTTGCAGGACCAGCTTGAGCAGTTAAAAGCCGACATAGAGCTGCTAGACACGCTCGTGCCGGAGCCATCGGAAAGCTGCCTCAACCACATCATGGACTATGCCCGTGCCATGAATTTAAGAGCATACTGTAATTAATTGAACTGACCTCTCTTAAGCTTATCTGCCTGCAGATAAGCTTATTTTTTTATACTTTAGGGAGAAGAGACCCACAAATAAAAACAATCCGCCTGCTCCGGCCAGTACAAGCGGAAGGTAGTAAGCACCTCCTTCTCCATCCCCACCTACAAGGGCTGCTGTTTCGGGCTCAGGTACAGTCTCCAATGGTATTATGCTGAGTGGTTGCCCTTTTCCTACCTGCAAATCCTGCGGTTCGATTTCCTCCAGTGCGGCAGGCTTCTGGTCTTCATCATCCTCATATTCTCCATTTGGCAGCGTATATAACTCAAGGTTTGTTTCGTCGCGGAAATCCCACTCGCCGGACACCGCCTCCTGCTCATGCTCTTTAAGTTCATAAGCATAAAAGCCACTGAAAGCCAAAAGGATAAGGCCGGTGGCTAAAAGTAATAGCTGTAAAGTTCTTGGTATGATCATGGGTGAGTCAGGCTAAAATTCCTATTCTTCTTTTTACGTAAAAGCGGTTAAAAAGGGTGCGCAGCAGCTGACTTTTTATTGGCCCCGGCTGGACATAATTGGCTATATTTGCTTATGCAGAAAAAAGAACGCTATCAGGAGTTTATCCGTTTTTTTACTGAAAACAGCCCGGAGCCGGAAACAGAGCTCCACTACAGCAATCCATATGAGCTGTTAGTAGCTGTTATTCTTAGTGCACAGTGTACCGACAAAAGAATTAATATGGTAACGCCGGCGCTGTTTGAGGCTTTCCCTACGGCAGAGCATCTGGCTGCCAGCCATTTCGATGAGGTCTTTCCCTACATCAGAAGTGTTTCTTACCCGAATAATAAAACAAAGCACCTCATAGGCATGGCCAAAATGCTGACGGAAGAGTTTAATGGCGAAGTGCCTGCAGATGTTAAGCTGTTACAGAAGCTTCCGGGAGTTGGTCGCAAAACGGCCAATGTTATCGCTTCTGTTATCTATAACCAGCCTACCATGGCCGTCGACACCCATGTGTTCCGGGTAAGTAAACGAATTGGCCTGGTAACCCAAACCGCTAAAACACCGCTGGAGGTAGAAAAACAGCTGCTCAGGCATATACCGGAAGCCCTGGTACCTAAAGCACACCACTGGCTGATTTTGCATGGCCGCTACATTTGTATCGCCCGCAAACCAAAATGCGACGTTTGCCCCCTGAGTTACTTCTGCCGGTATTACGAGAAAAATGTGGCAGGGAAGGAGGGATAGCCTTCACCTCAGTTGTGCTTCGATATGAATCACTTTGCATTGAAGCCATATTAAAATTTTTTACTTATCTACGGAAAGTAATTTATGTGTGGAGTAAACCTGGTACTGGACAGGAAAGGACAGCTGAAAACCGATGAAGCTATTCGTCGGATGAACGCCGCTACCCGGCACCGCGGTCCGGACGCAGAGGATTATGTTCGACTCCCGGATACCCACAGCACACAGCTCTTTATAGGAAGTAACCGCCTGAAGATACTCGACCTGGGGGAGCTGGGGAACCAGCCCATGCAGTGTGGAGAACAAGGCCAGGCAGGAGAACGCTTTACCCTGAGCTATAATGGCGAGCTCTACAATTTTCCCGAACTAAAAAATGAACTGCTGCAGAAGGGCTTCACTTTCCGCACCAGAACAGATACCGAAGTAATACTTTATGCCCTGGCCGAATGGGGAGAGGCCGCTCTCCCTCGCTTTCGGGGAATGTTTGCCCTGGCATTTTACGACCAGCAAACCGGAAGCCTCCTCCTGGCACGCGACCGCCATGGAATGAAGCCGCTCTATTATTTTAATAATGAAAGCTACCTGCTGGTTTCTTCCGAACTTAGGGGGCTGCTGGCAAGCGGGCTTGTTCCTAAAATACTGAATGAGCAGCAGGTATACCATTACCTGCAGTTTAAGCATGCACAAAAGCCTTTTACTTTCTTTCAGCAGGTATTCGAACTGTTACCAGGCCACCGGCTAAAGTGGACAGCAGGACAGCCAGATATTGAAATTTCGGCCTGGCCCCAGCCTGCACTGCCGCAAATTACCGATTACAGCCCTGCTGCCCTGCTCGAGAACCTGGAGGAAAGGCTAACTGATGCCCTCTTCACTCATTTACAGTCCGACAGGCCCGTCGGGCTTTTCTTGAGTGGGGGAGTGGACTCTACTCTTATGCTGGCACTGCTACAAAAAAATGGCAGTCAGCTCCCTCTTTGCTTTACCATCAGCAACAGCCAGGAGGAGGCCCGCTGGGGAACACAGGATTTCCTATGGGCCGAAAAAGCAGCAAACCACTATGGGGTAGCCCATTTTCCCCTGGAAATAGGAGAGAGCCTGCTGGAGGAATTTCCTTCTTTTGCCAGCACGCAGGACCAGCCTATTGGCGATGGCGCGGCATGGCTCACAGCCCTCCTGAGCAGGCAGGCGCAAAAGCGTGTGCAGGTAGTGATGTCGGGCGCCGGGGCCGATGAGCTGTTTGGTGGCTATAATCGCCATCAGGCCTTTTATGCCTATCTGAAACACTATCAAAAGCTGCAATGGCTGTTACCTGCCCTCAGGCCTACGGCCGGCCTCATTCCCCCAGGCCTTATCCCCCCCCTACGAAAGCCCTTCAGGCTGTGGAAAAAGCTGCTCAACGATTTGACCCCCTCGCCGGCTCAAACCTTTAGCAATTTTGTCAGTTTTCAGTTTCAGGATGGGCTCCGGCAGGCTGAGTTGCATAACTCCTCTTGTAATTTTACAGAAGGCTGGATGCAGTCGGCCCTGCAGTACGACCGGCAGCAGTACCTGGTGTCCGATATACTGGCCTTAAGTGATAAAGCCTCCATGCAGCACAGTGTCGAAATGCGGATGCCGTTTTTAAGCGAAGAGGTAGCTCCCTTTGCTGAGGCGCTGCCCCCTTCTGTGCTAATGGAAAAAGGGAGAAAGTGGCTTTTGGCAGAAATGCTGCAGAACAATGGAGGAAGGGGATATGCCCAGCGGAAGAAAGAAGGTTTTGGGCTTCCATTCGGACTGTGGGTGAGAAAAGGTAAGACCGACCATTTATGGCAGTGGCTTTCAGATAAAAACCATCCGCTACAGGCTTTTGTAGAAAGTGAAAAAATACAGCAGCTGCTACAGTTGCACAAAAGTGGCAAAGAAGATTTCTCGCAGGAGCTTTTTAGTTTGCTCACGCTGGCTCACTGGCTGGACCATCAATTTAGTTAATGCGCATTCTTTATATTCATCAGTATTACAAAACACCGGAAGAAGGAGGGGCCATCCGCTCCTACTATATTGCCTCTGCCCTCGTAAAAGCAGGGCATGATGTGGTAATGATTACCAGCCACAACAGGGAAAAATATGAGCAGCGTATTATCGATGGAGTGGAGGTGCACTATGTACCCGTTTACTACAGCAACGAACTGAACAGTTTTAACAGGAGCAGGGCTTTTTTAGGCTTTCTGCGGCAGGCGCGCAAAATCCTCATTCGCCTGGCCCCTTACGATATCGCCTACGTTACCTCCACTCCCTTAACCGTTGGCTTACTTGCCCTTTACGCCCGGCAGCGGTTTAAAATACCTTTTATTTTTGAAGTAAGGGATTTATGGCCGGAGGCTCCTATCCAGCTTGGATATATTAACCATCCGCCCGTTAAAAGAGCGCTGCAACAACTGGAGCAACGGATATATGCCAAGGCAGCCGGTATAATAGCACTCTCGCCCGGTATTGCCCGGGGAGTAAAAGAAAGTTTGAAGAAGCTGAAGAATAAGACTGCGAACAGGGAGCAGGACCTCCATATTATACCCAATATGGCCGACTGCCAGCTATTTAAGCCGGCACCTAAAAATTACGCATTTGCCAAAGTATTTGAGCTGCACGATACTTTTGTTATCAGCTACTTTGGCGCAGCAGGACCCTCCAATCATTTAGAGTATCTACTGGAAGCTGCAAAAGACTGTCTGGACCACCAACTGCCTGTAAAATTTTTAGTGGCCGCCACTGGCAGCGAACTGAACAGAATTCAGGATCTTTCTACTGAAATGGGGCTCAACAATATTGTCTTTGTTGCTTATGGCAGCAAACAGCAGGTAAAAAACTGGCTTGCTATATCCGATGCGGTATACACCAGCTTTGGCCCTTACCCGGTACTGGAAACCAATAGCCCCAATAAATTCTTCGATGGGCTGGCAGCGGGCAAGCTGAGCATTGTAAATACAGCCGGGTGGCTCAAAGAGCTCGTTGAGGAGCACCGCTGCGGCTTCTACACCAAACCCGACGAATCAGATGACTTTGCCCAGCAGCTCAGGCCTTTCCTCGACAACAGCTACCTACTCAAAGAATACCAGCATAATGCCCGGCGGCTGGCTGAGGAGCAGTTCTCCAAAGATCTTTTAACCAAGGCAGTTATCAGGCTGGTGGAGCGATACGGTCATTCTCACTCCGGATCATAATCCGATTCTTCCAGAATTTTGACTGGCTCTACGGTCGCCATCAACTCCGGCAGGCTTACCTCTTCCTTTTCATTCATATAAGCCCTCACCAGTTGCCAGCCTAACCATTGCGCCAGGCGGCCAGGCGCTTTATTTCCAACTTCAAGGGTTGCCGGCCTTTCATCGATATACTTTTTCTTTACTATATGATTGGTTTCGTAGAGGAGCTCATTTTTAAGGAAATGGTTCCACACCAGCTTTTCATTTACCCAAAGGCCCTTCATTTCTTCAGCAGTATAGCCAATAATCAGGCTGTCGGGTATTTCGGGCAGCACGTATTCGGTAAAATAAAAAGACTTTCCATAGTAAATCATATCGGCCAGCATGCTTTTATCATCCGGCTGCACCTTATTAAACTCCTGCGACAGCAGCAGAATGGTACTAGGCACCAGGTGGTCGGGTGAATACCTGCGCAGGATGTAATCGGGCAGCTGCAGGGGACGATAAGTGGCGCCCTCGCCGAGGAAATAATCCAGGCCAATTACAATCATATCTTCCGACACATACATATCATTCCCAAAACCTGTAACCATGGTATAGATAACCGGCGGCTCAAATTCGGGGTAGTGGTATTTAATAAATTTAAAGGCAGTGGCAAAATCCTGGCGAATCTGTTCCATATCGCCAAATACCTGCTGGCTTTCCTGGTATACAGTATCGAGGCTTGGGTTATTAATTAGCGCATATAACTGGTTGACCACTATGGAATCGTGCGGGTATTGGTCGAGGAATAAAAAGTTTTGGGCAAATAATTTATTTTGCTCTAAAAAAGAACGTATTTCGTCTTTTGATGTAGCGCTAAACAATTCCTGCTCGAGGCGAATTATATCCACATCTACGGGAATGCCGGAAACATCCGGACGCTCAATGGAGTCATCGGAAGACTGGCAGCCTGAAACGAAAAAAAACAATAGCGCTATTAACAGAAGCCTGTTCATATTTTAAAAACTAAATTAGGAGATATGCGAAAGTTACTCTTTTTATTATTTACCCTCTTAGCCCTGCAAACGGCCCACGCACAAAGTAAGGTAGGAATTAAGTTTTCTCCAACTCTTTCCACTAACCGCATCAACGATGTGAGCAACGGAGTATCCTATTCCTCCAACGGTGTGGGCGGAAGATTTATTTTCGGGCCAGTTGTAGACCTTTTTATTACCGAGAACTACTACTTCAGCACAGGTCTCCTTTATGTGCCAAAGCGGGTAGGGATTACCATTACGGAGCCAGGAAGTCCTACCATAGAAGAAGCTTACAGGCTACAATACCTTCAGATTCCGGCCACGCTCAAGCTGTTTACCAATGAGCTGGCACTGGATACAAGGGTTTACTTCCAGCTAGGTGGTTTATTTGAACTTAAAATTAGCGACAAACCTTCAGAGGAAACTTATGTGAATGTGGAAGGCTTCCGCCTCTTCGATTTGGGTGTGCACCTGGGCACCGGTGTTGAATACAGGGTAGGTTACAACACCCTGCTGTTTGGAGGGCTTTATTATAACAGAGGCCTGATTAATGTGGTAACCAAAACAATTGGCAACGCTGACATTAACATAAAAAATGACCTTTTAGGGCTCGAGCTCGGCGTTAAATTCTAACGACCCAATTAACAAAGTTAAGCAGCTGGCTCAAAAGAATCGGGCCTGCTTTGAATCCCTCAAAGCAGGCCCGCCTTCTACTCTTTTTCACTTAAGCCGGAAGTCAGTTCGATTTCTTCTTCAGCCCCGTTTAAAAACTTATAATCTGTAACACCTAAAGAGGAGTCCTGTTCCACACCTATCCACTTCGAATATTTCAGGAACCATTTTACTCTTCGCGAAATTACCCCTTTTGTAAAGTATGAATACAGATAAGGGTGTACGGCAAGCTTAATGTTTCGTTCATTCTGCTTGGTAAGCAGGTGGTCCAGGTTACGCTCAATATCATCCGATACCAGAATAGAAGCAGTTATTTTTCCGGTTCCATTACAGGTAGGACATTTCTCGCGGGTAGCAATATTCAGCTCTGGCCGAACACGCTGCCGGGTAATTTGCATTAAGCCAAACTTGGTTAATGGCAGTACGGTAAACTTGGAGCGGTCGCTCTTCATTTCTTCCTTCATGGTGTCGTAAACCCGCTTTTTATTTTCGGCTTTACGCATATCGATGAAGTCGACTACAATAATACCCCCCATGTCGCGCAGGCGCAATTGCCTTGCAACTTCTTTGGCAGCCTGTATATTTACTTTTAGGGCAGTGGTTTCCTGATCTGATTCCGAGTTTGACTTATTGCCGCTGTTCACGTCTATCACGTGCAGCGCCTCTGTATGGTCGATAACCAGATAACCACCTCCCTGGATGCTTACCGTTTGGCCAAAGAGCGATTTCAGCTGCTTTTCAATGCCAAAATGTTCCAGGACCTTCGCTTTTCCGTTGTACATCTTCACAATTTTCTGCTTGTCCGGAGCAATTGCTTTGATGTACTCTTTAATTTCGGTGTACATTTCTTCATTATCCACGGTAATGCTGTCGAACTTTTCGTTGAGCACATCACGCAGGATAGAAGAAGCTCGGCTGATTTCACCGATGATTTTCTCTTTAGGCTTGGCGCTTTTTAACTTCTTTACGCCGCCTTCCCACTTTTCAAGCAGGTCGTTCAGGTCGCGATCCAGCGAGGCAACATCCTTACCTTCGGCAACCGTTCGGATAATGACCCCAAACCCTTCTGGTTTGATGGATGAAATCAGTCTTAAAAGGCGCTGACGCTCTCCACTGTTGGTGATCTTTTTAGAAATACTGACAGAATCGGAAAAGGGAACCATAATAAGGTACCTTCCTGCAATGGACAATTCGCAGGAGAGGCGCGGCCCCTTTGTAGAAATGGGTTCTTTTACCACCTGAACCAGAATCTGCTGATTTTTGCTGAGCACCTGGGTAATTTTCCCGTGCTTATCAATTTCAGGATCCAGCTTAAAGTTGCTCAGCTTGCCGTTATTGATACGGTTGCTTTGCACAAGCTTGGTAAAGCGGTTCAGCGATTTAATCTTGGGCCCCAGGTCCAGGTAATGCAGAAAGGCATCTTTTTCGTAGCCTATATCAATAAAAGCGGCATTAAGCCCCTGCACTACTTTCCGAACAGTTCCTAAATAAATGTCGCCAACGGTAAAGCGGTTTTCATCACTATCATGATGAAACTCCACCAGGCCTTTATCATTTAACAGGGCTATACGACATCCGCTCTGAGTAGAATTGATTACTAATTCATAACTCAAGTCTGTAGGATTAATTCGTTAAAAATATAAAATTTCACCTCCCGCAATACATGCAAGAGGTGAGAGAGATGTGTATAGTAATTCAGAGAATGAAAAATTACTTCTTCTTATGTCTGTTTTTTCTCAGTCTCTTTTTTCTTTTGTGCGTAGAGATTTTGTGTCTTTTTCTTTTCTTACCGCAAGGCATAATTCTGTGCTTTAAATTATAAACAAATACGTTAACTATAAATTCTTCAAGTACTCATCGACTGTAGCCGCAACATCTGCACTTTTATCGAGCTCTTTCACCTTTAAAAAGCCTTGTTTTGCCTCTTGCTTACGGCCCAGCTGAAAATAGCTGACAGCCAAATAAAACTGGGCCTGCACATGTTCGGGCTTAAGTTTCGTTAAGCGCTCCAGGTGCCCGACAGCTTTATCGAACTGGCTGGACTGTACCGACAGCATTCCCATATTCATGAGGGCTTCGGCATTATCCGGATCCTTCTCAAGAACTTCGCGCAACATAAAGATTCCCTCCATCGGGCTTTGAGAAGATACCTTTAGCATGGCCAGCTTGTTTTTAGCATCCAGCCTTTCAGGGTTCTCCTTTAGCACCTGCGAGAGGTAGTCTTCTGCCTTTTTAGCAAAAGCCTGCTGCCGCCCGGCTTCTACTGAATAGTTAAACGCCTCAAAATTATAAAGACCTGCCTTGTATACACGTGGCAGGCTTTTCTCTTTTGAGAGGGCCAGTTCAGCATAGTAGGCTGCACTGTCGAAAATAAAGCTATTCGCGTACAATGCTGCCAATGAGTCGGCAAATATAGCAACTTTTTCTATATTTCCCGATTTACTGATCTTTTCTCTAAGACTTTCAACACTTTGGAGTTGCTCTGCACCCATCGCTCCCACATGCATTCCCTCTTCATGTTCGTGATCATGACCTTCATGATTCGGGTCATGAGCCTCTTCCGAAGCAGGGCCTGCAGCATTAACTGTGGCGGTTCCTTCTGCAACAGCAGCCTCCTTTTTGGCTTCGCTCTCTACTACTACTTTTGGCAGACTAAATAAGACACCGACTAATATCAGTGCAACGAGTATACCAGTTAATTGCTTTTTCGACATGATTAATATTCAGCGCTTTGCCTCATTAACCGTTAAGCTCTTCACTTAGTTTCAACTCCTGCACATCAATTACCCTTACCTTGTCGCTTTCCTTAATTTTCTCAACAAAAACCTTCGATGGCTTAAAGCTGGGCACGAAATGCTCATCAATTACCATTGCAGTATTTTTGGAGATGTTACGGGCAATTTTTTTAGCTCTTTTTTTGTTAACAAAGCTACCAAACCCTCTTACATAAATGTTATGCCCGTTGGCCATTGAGTCCTTTACTACATCAAAAAAGGCTTCAATGGTAGTCTGCACATCTGTCTTGTCGATACCAGTCTGTTCAGCTATTTCTGTAATTACCTCTGCTTTAGTCACGTTTTCTTGTTTTAATTTTAATTTTGAAATTTCCGTTTCAACCACAACTTGTCACAAATGTATAAGGTCAGGTGAAATATTAAAACATCATAATACAAAAAATATTACCTCACAAAATCTTACCATTAATCACTAAAGTCATTAATAATCTGGACTCTACCAAACATATAGCTCGCCCATTAATCGCCTGGTACGCCCAAAATCAGCGCGATTTGCCCTGGCGCCATACCCGCGATCCGTACCACATCTGGCTCTCAGAAATTATTTTACAACAAACTAGAGTACAGCAGGGGTTACCTTACTATCAGCGTTTTATTGCCGCCTTCCCAACGGTTAGGATACTTTCCGAGGCAAAAGAAGAGGAAGTGCTGCGCCTGTGGCAGGGCCTGGGCTACTACTCCCGCGCCCGAAATTTACATGCCTGCGCCAAAACTGTTGTGCAGGAGCATAATGGTCGTTTCCCCGATAATTTCAAGGATTTATTAAAACTGAAAGGCATTGGCCGCTATACTGCCGCCGCCATTGCCTCCTTTGCCTTTGGTGAAGTAGTACCCGTAGTAGATGGAAATGTATACCGGGTACTGGCCCGACTGTTTGGCATCACCACCAATATTGCACAACCCCCGGCCTTTAACGAATTTTTTGCACTGGCCAGTGAACTGATCGATCCGGAGCAGCCCGACACCTTTAATCAGGCTATTATGGAGTTTGGCGCGATGCACTGCACTCCCCAAAAACCGCTCTGCCTGTACTGCCCCCTGCAGGCAGTTTGCTATGCCTACCAGCACAGCATGCAAAAGGACTTTCCGGTTAAAAAGAAAGCCACAAAAGTAAAACATCGCTATTTTCATTACTTCATCATCCTCAATCCGGCAGGAGAAATTTTAATGCGCCCCCGCCCTGCAGGCGATATCTGGAGGGGATTGTATGACTTTTACCTGGTAGAAGACAACACGCTGCTCGATACTGATGCAATTAAGGACGAAGGAATACAACAACTTATGGCGAAAAATAGTATTTTAGTTGAGGAGTCGGAAGTATATAAGCATCAGCTCACACATCAGCTACTGCATGTAAAATTTTTTGTACTCCAGGCAAGCGAGCAGGCGCTTCAGACTTTTACGGCAGAAAGGTCGCAGCTGCAGGCATTTAATCCTGCAGAAACGCTGGCACTACCGAAGCCGGTATTGATTAAAAACGTTTTGGAGAAGCTCAATTTTTAAGTACCTTTAGTTATACGGATTTAATTTTTTAATTTTACACTTTCATTCATTTATGGCAGGAGTTAATAAAGTTATTTTAATCGGGAACCTTGGTGCCGATCCCGAAATCAGGAACTTACCCAGTGGTGCATCTGTTGCCAATTTTAATATGGCCACCTCTGAGACCTACACCAATAAAAATGGCGAGAAGGTAACCCAGACAGAGTGGCACCGCGTGGAATGCTGGGAGGGCCTTGCCAAAATTGCTGAACAATACCTGCGCAAGGGAAGCTCGGTGTATATAGAAGGAAAAATCCGGACGGAAGAGTGGCAGGATAAAGACGGTAATACGCGCTATACCACCAGGATACGCGCACAAAATATGACGATGCTGGGCGGCCGGCCAGATAGTGCCAACGGCGGGCAGGAAGAATATGGCAATAACCGCTCGGAGAGCGGCTCCAGAGCTTCCGGCAGCCAGCCTGAGCCAAACAGCTTTAGCGACGAAGGGGCAGACGACGATCTACCTTTCTGATTTTTCGGAACGAAAACTTAAATTTTGGATACTTCAATAGACGATCCTTTCCCGGCCGGCTTGTTAGGATATGTGTGGATAACTGGCCAACACCTGTTATTGGGCGATAGCAGTATTGTACTTCAACCGCTGCTCGCTTCTGTAAACACAGGTAGTGTGGCTTTTTATGTTGTTACGGGACTGATGTTACTGATATTGCTGGTGTTTTCAGCCCTTATTTCAGGCTCCGAGGTCGCTTTTTTCTCTTTCTCCACGAATGATATTGCCGAATGCCGGAAGAGTAACCGGCCTACCGATGGCCGCATTCTGCACCTGCTGGAAAGGCCTAAAAAACTGCTGGCGACTATTCTGATTCTGAATAACTTCGTGAACATTGCCTTTGTTACCCTCTCGACCTATGTTACCTGGCGGGCGCTGGGCACTAAAACCACCGAAGGGCTGGTGGTAACTGCTTTAACCTTTACGGTTACCTTCCTCATCGTTTTCTTTGGAGAAGTAGTACCCAAGGTGTATGCCAATCAGAATAACCTGACCTTTGCGCGTACCACCTCCGGCCTTATTGCTTTTGGCGAAACATTCTTTTCTCCGCTTGCCTGGGTGCTCATGAGGGTAAGCAATGTAATTGAGAAAAGGGTAGAGCGGAGAGGATACCAGATTACAGTCGACCACCTAAACCATGCCCTTGATATTACCACTTCAGAAGGAACAACAGAAGAGGAAAAGGGCATCCTGAAAGGAATTGTTAACTTTGGCCAGCTTACGGTAAGGCAGGTGATGCGCTCCCGCATGGACATCACCGCTTTTGATATCGAGTACGACTTCCATGAGCTCATGGACAAAGTAAATAAGTCGGGCTACTCCAGGGTACCCGTATTTCACGAAACAGTCGACCAGCTGGAAGGTGTGCTGTATGTAAAAGACTTGCTCCCTTACCTGAACGAGAATGAAACTTTTCACTGGCAAAGCCTGCTACGCCCTGCCTTCTTTGTGCCGGAGAACAAAAAAATCGATTCTCTGCTGAAGGACTTCCAGCAAAAGCGTATCCATATGGCCATTGTGGTAGATGAATATGGCGGCACCTCCGGCTTAATTACGCTGGAAGATATTATTGAGGAGATAGTGGGAGAGATTAATGATGAGTTTGACGACGACGATGTGGCGTACAACAAACTCGACGATTCCACCTATATCTTCGAAGGCAAAACTTCATTAAACGATTTCTGCAAAATTATTAACGAAGACCCGGCAGTGTTCGAAGAAATTAAAGGCGACAGCGAATCATTAGGGGGCTTACTCCTCGAGTTAAACACCAAGCTGCCCCGTGCCGGAGAACGTATTTATTACAATAAGTTTGTTTTTACCGTGGTTTCTGCCGATATCAAGCGAATAAAACGGGTGCGGGTATTGATAAAACCTGTACCGACAGAAGCTGGTACCGGAATATCTGTGCAGTAGTTTCGTTATCAGAAAACGAAATTGAATACTTCATATACATGCAAAAAGCCTTCTTACGCTATACCTGGCTGTGCATCTTTTGTACAGCCTCTTTCTTCTTTACCAGCTGCGATGGCGGCAATACCTATTCGCCTAAACCAAAGGCCTATAACCGCATAGAGCTGCCGGAGCACCGTTACCAGCAGCTGCCCGACAGCTTTCCTTATACCTTCGAGTACTCGGCGCATGCCACTATTTTGCCTGATACCTCCTGGATTGCCGAACCTTACTGGATCAACATCTACTACCCTGAAATGGTCGCCAATGTGCAGCTTACTTATAAACCGCTCAACGGAAGTGAAGAAAAGCTGAAGGAACACATCAGTGATGCCTATAAACTCACCACCAAGCACCAAATTAAGGCCTCTTCCATTGAAGAGGGCATTGTTCGTACCCCCAATGGCCATGTAGCGGTGGTAAATGAATTGGAGGGTGAGGTGCCGAGCCAGTTCCAGTTCTTTACAACCGACTCGACCGAACATTACCTGAGAGGCGCACTTTATTTCCGCACCGCCACTCAAAACGATTCCCTTGCTCCCGTTATCGAGTATGTAAAAAAGGATATCATCCATATGCTGAATACCCTGAAGTGGGAGTAATGGAGTAATGTGCCGAATTAATTTTGAGTGAGTGAATTACGAATGAGTGAATGATAAAATGAGTGAATGGCTGGCAAATTGAAATCCCTTTTATCCTATCATTCATTTCCTCACGTCTCAGTACTCAATACCCACTACTCAATACTAAAATAATGGCTGGTTTTTTTAGTACTCCTATCGAATACCTACGGGGCATTGGGCCACAAAAAGCCGATTTGCTGAAAAAGGAGCTGCAGCTGTTTACCTATGGTGACCTCATTCAGCATTATCCCTTCCGCCACGAAGACCGCACCCGCTTTTACCCTATTGCACAGCTGAACGACCAGATGCCTTATGTGCAGCTGAAAGGCCGTATTCGCTCCCTGGAAATGGTAGGAGAAGGTAAAAAGAAGCGCCTGGTGGCCTACTTTTCCGATGGGACTGGCGAAATAGAGCTGGTGTGGTTTGCCAAGGCCGCATGGGTAGCTAAAAGCCTCCGCTCCGGCACTGATTATGTTGCCTTTGGCAAACCCAGCAAGTTCGGACAGAAATACAGCATTGCCCACCCCGAGCTGGAAGTGCTCACCGACTATAACAATGCCGGCGGCTACCTGCAGCCGGTATACCACACCACCGAAAAGCTCAAGCGGAAGTTTATCGACAGCAAGGCCATTAGCAAAATTCAGGAGCAGCTGCTCAAGCTGGCCGCAGACTATATCCACGAAACGCTTCCGCAGCATCTACTGGAGCAATATCGCCTCATGGGCAAAAAAGAGGCCCTCCAGGGCATCCACTTTCCGAAAGACCATGAATGGCTTGCCAAAGCCCTTTTCAGGCTTAAATTCGAGGAGCTTTTTTACATTCAGCTACGCCTGTTAAAACTAAAGCTGGGTCGTACCGAAAAATACAAAGGGCAGGTATTTGATAATCCGGAGTTGCTTACGCGATTTTATAAAGATCACCTTCCCTTCGATTTAACCGGAGCACAAAAGCGGGTGGTAAAGGAAATTTATGCCGATGTACGCAGCGGCAAGCAAATGAACCGCCTCCTGCAGGGCGATGTAGGTAGCGGCAAAACCATTGTAGCCTTTATTTCGATGCTGCTGGCGATTGGCTGCGGTGCCCAGGCAGCCCTCATGGCACCCACCGAAATTCTGGCCACCCAACATTACCACGGCCTGAAAGAATTTGCCAAAAAGCTGGGCCTCAACATTGCGCTGCTCACCGGTTCTACAAAGCAAAAAGCACGTCGGCAAATTCATGAGGCCCTCGAAAGCGGAGTGCTTCATATACTGGTTGGCACCCATGCCTTACTCGAAGACCCAGTGCAGTTTAAAAATCTCGGACTGGCCGTAATTGATGAGCAGCACCGCTTTGGGGTAGCACAGCGGGCACGCCTCTGGAATAAAAATGAGCTGTACCCGCCACACATCCTGGTGATGACCGCCACGCCTATTCCACGCACCCTCGCCATGACGCTCTATGGCGACCTCGATGTATCGGTAATCGACGAACTACCCGCCGGCCGTAAACCTATCCAGACCGTACACCGCTACGATGCCCACCGTCTGCGCGTATTTGGTTTCATGAAGGAGCAAATAAAAGAAGGCAGGCAGATATATATCGTGTACCCACTCATCGAAGAATCTGAGAAGCTAGACCTCAAAGACCTGACCGATGGCTATGAAAGCATCTGTCGCGCCTTTCCGCAGCCGGAGTACCAGGTAAGCATTGTACACGGCCGGCAAAAGCCCGAGGAAAAGGAGTATGAAATGCAGCGCTTCCTTAAAAAGCAAACGCAAATTATGGTGGCCACCACGGTAATAGAGGTAGGCGTTAACGTGCCCAACGCTTCGGTCATGATTATTGAAAACGCCGAGCGCTTTGGCCTGGCCCAGCTACACCAGCTACGCGGGAGGGTAGGGCGAGGTGCCGCACAGAGCTACTGTATATTAATGACTGACTTTAAGCTAAGCAAGGAGGCCCGCATCCGTATCGATACGATGGTGCGAACCAATAATGGCTTTGAAATTGCCGATATGGACCTGCGCCTCCGCGGCCCCGGCGATATTACCGGCACCCAGCAAAGCGGCATTACCGACTTACTTGTTTCCGATTTGAGCAAGGACAGCAAAATTCTCCAGGTCGCCCGCGATGCTGCCAGTGCTTTGTTGGAGGAGGACCCACTGCTGGAACTTACACAGAATAAAGATGTAAAACGGCAGGTAGAAGCGCAAACACAGGACGTTCTCAACTGGAGCCGGATTAGTTAGCCTTCCGTGGCTGGAGGTTAATGACTGGTGGCAGGCAGCAGCGGCTGCTTATTGCTGGTGAATAGTGCCTGGTGCTCAGTGGCTGGTTTTGGTACTTTCTTCCACGAACAATGTTATTGCGATGAACGAAGCCAGGCGAAGTGAAGAAGCAATCTCCTGCCTGCTTGTACATTCTCCCGCTCCTTTCCCGCTGGCGCGCGTTTGCAACGCGTGCCACACAAGAAAATAAAAAAGCAGTCAGGCAGTTGCTTAACAACTACCGGACTGCTCTTTGTTTTTGTAGTAAAGTTTTATCTATAGTATCGTTGTTGAGTGCTGTGGTTGGCTTTAGACATCATAGATACCTTCATAAGAATAAAGGCCATCAACAGACTACCGGAAACAACCACCGGCCACAATTCCTGCTTATTAAAGCAGTTGACGAATACAAAGAAGGAGGCAATAATAAGCAGATTGAGAACCATTGCCTGAAAGGTTTTCTTAATGATCTTCATGGCTTCTAAAGTTTATCAGATAAAGTTGGAGTTTACCTTTCCAGAAGAACTGCCTATTAAGAAAACACTGCCTCCGGAACACTTTAAAAGTAGTAAGTTTTTAGCCCTCAAGCTAAAAGGGGATTGTGGACTGGCCGGCAACAAATGAAAGATACACTAAAATATAACTTTACATATAGTGTATCTTTGTCCTGCCTGCATAAAACTTACGTTTTATACTGCTCCATTTTAAGTAGTTATAATTTGTTGATGCAATAAACTCTTTAACTTAATAAGATGAAGCATTATAGAATTTGTACAGGGGGCGTAAGGATAAATACCTGCTCCGAATTTCAAAATTAAAGGCTTTTCTGCACTGCTAATCCTTTGTGCAGCGTTTAATTTGGAGGAAGTTACAGGTTTAGAACGGTCTCTACCGCTTTCTCCTGAAGAAGGCAAAGCCCGGGAAGCAATAGGAGAAAGAGCTGCTACCGGAGCAGTAAAAATATCTTATCCGCTAAAAACTTACCTGTGGATAAAAACCTGTGGTTCTGCAGGAATCCATTTACCAAAAGCTTCCTGCTAAGACACTAAAGCCTCTTTTTTCTCCTTAATTAACTTCGAAAGAGTGCTTTACAAACAGACATCTCCAGCGCTTCCAATTATCTGTCAAGCTTGCTAGCTGTACTGCAGTCAGTCGGGGAAAGCTTTCCTTCATCATCCATTGCTTTTAATTACTTTTCCACTACCTATTCGCAGGGCCTATGGCCAGGCAGGAGGTTACCATTTTTTATTACGCAGAACCGATCGCTCCTACTCTAAAAAACAAGCAGCAAAAGGCCCTCCTCTGGCTACTGGCGGCTTCGACAGTCATTCCTCTCTCAGCTCATCTCTGCACTCAATTGAAAAATCTCTAAAGTAGCCCTTTACCAGAAGCCCCCAGTATATTTGGAAAAGGCTTACCCCTGCTCAACTGCAGCGATTTTATGGCAGCTGCAAAAGCTTTCCGTCCCACAACTATTTAAAGCAACAGTTTACGAACTTTAGATTGCGGGAAAGCTAAACAAAGAAGCCCCCGAAAAATTTCCGGAGGCTATATAAGCAATGCTTAACTATTACTAAAAAGGATACTCGTTTTTGGCAATCAGCACATCGGCCACACGGCGGCGAGCGTCTTTTACGTTAAAAGGCTCTACTTTGGTGTATCGCTTCAGTCCCATTAGCATCAGGCGCTGCTCATCGCCTTCGGCGAAAGCATAGATGGCTTCGCGGCCGGACTGTCCGGCAATTTCCACGGCACGCATCATGTATATGCGGGTCATGTCAATTTGTGGCTGCACGGCTTCTTCGCCACGCATACCGGCCAGCTTTTCGGTACGGAGGATGGCAGATTCCAGCGCGTATACTTCAATCAGCATGTCGGCCAGGTTCATCAGTATTTCCTGTTCGTGCGACAGCTTCTGCATCAGCTTCTGGGCAGCGGCACCGGCAATCATAAGGCCTGCTTTCTTAAGATTGGCCAGTACTTTCTTTTCGGCAGCCATAAAGCCACCCTCTTCCTGTGCACCAAAGTCAGGGATGGAAGTCAGGTCTTTCTGCACAGCCATGGCTGCACTCATTAGGTCGATCTCGCCCTTCATGGCACGCTTCATCAGCATATCGATGGTAAGCATTCGGTTAATCTCGTTCGTGCCTTCGAAAATACGGTTGATTCGGGCATCGCGATAGGCACGGTCCATCGGCGCATCGGCCGAGAAGCCCATGCCACCATATATCTGCACGCCTTCGTCCACGACATAATCGAGTACTTCGGAACCATGCACTTTCAGAATAGCGCATTCAATGGCAAACTCTTCCACAGATTTCAGCTTCGCCTGTGCCTCTTCCATACCGCCGGCAACCAGCTTTTCATAAGCGTCGTCGATGTTCTGCCCGGCACGGTAGGAGGCTGATTCGCAGGCATAGGTACGGGAGGCCATTTCGCCCAGCTTGTGCTTAATGGCACCGAAGTTGGCGATGGCGGTACCGAACTGCTTACGCTCGTTGGCATAACGCACGGCATTGGCAGTAACTGCCTTGGAGGCACCAAATGCCGCAGCAGCAAGCTTAATACGGCCAATGTTGAGAATGTTTACGGCAATTTTAAAGCCGTTCTGGCGCTCGGAAAGCATATTCTCTTTCGGCACTTTGCAGTCGTTGAAGAAAATCTGGCGGGTAGAAGAGCCCTTAATACCCATTTTCTTCTCTTCCTCATTCATGGTGATGCCACCAAACTCCCGCTCTACAATAAAGGCAGTAAGGTTTTTGTCATCCTCTATTTTGGCAAATACAATGTAGATATCGGCAAAACCGCCGTTGGTTATCCACATTTTCTGTCCATTAATGATGTAGTGGGTACCTTCGGGATTGAGAACCGCTTTGGTTTTACCGCTATTGGCGTCTGAGCCGCTATCGGGTTCAGTTAAGCAGTAAGCAGCTTTGTATTCGCCGGTTGCCAGCTTAGGAAGGTATTTTGCCTTCTGCTCTTCATTGCCATAGTACAGAATGGGCAGGGTACCAATTCCTGTGTGGGCCGAAAGCCCTACAGCAAAGGAGTGACCGGCACCGGTTACTTCGGCCACCAGCATGGAGGTGTTGAAGTCCATGCCAAAGCCGCCGTACTGCTCCGGAATAGAAGTTCCCAACAGTCCTAATTCACCCGCTTTGTCCATCAGCTGCGGCATCAGCTCCGGGTGCTTCATTGAATCAATATCTTCAAGCCGAGGGTAAATTTCTGTTTCCAGAAAGTCTTTACAGGTTTGGGCAATCATGCGCTGTTCTTCGCTCCACTCTTCGGGAATGAACACACGCTCGGCAGGCGTTTCCTTGATGAGAAACTCACCGCCTTTGAGGGCATCGTTTTTTTGTGCTGTCTCCATATTTTTAGTTGATTTTATTTACTCGTTGTCAGTTGTTCGTTGATGGTTGTTCGTATTTGGCTTTGAAGTACCGGATAAATCCATTCAGTAGTTTCTTGCACCGTTCTGCTTGCTGGATTAGAGATTCAAATGCTTCATGAGATAGAAATCCCATATCAAGTGCCAGAAAAAGTTGGGTTTCTAATTCATAAAGACTTCCTCTTGCAATAAAATAGAAGTGCACGGACTCTTTGCTACTGCTCCTTCCACATCCTTCTGCTATATTAGAAGGGACAGAGATGGCTGCTCGTCTTATTTGGCTCGTTAAACCAAAGGCTTCCTCCTTCGGAAAAGCTCTGCTTTGAACATACACCTCTTTCACAAGCTTTCTCGCAACCTGCCACACATCTAAATCGGTGTATTGTAACTGACTCATTTTTTCGAACAACTAACAACGAACAACCATCAACGATTAATGTAAAAATTCAAATATCCCCGCTACGCCCTGACCGCCGCCTACGCAGGCAGTTACCATGCCGTATTTAGAGTTGCGACGTTTGGCTTCGTTCATCATGGTGATGCTGAGCTTGGCGCCGGTACATCCCAGCGGGTGACCCAGGGCAATGGCACCTCCATTTACGTTCAGGATGTCCATGTTCAGATCGAGCTCGCGGAATACAGCAATCGACTGGGCCGCGAAGGCTTCATTCATTTCAATCAGGTCCAGCTGATTCTGCTGTAGGCCTGCCAGCTTCAGTGCTTTTGGAATGGCTGCGACTGGACCTATACCCATGATGCGAGGTTCCACACCGGCTGCGGCATAGCTTACAAAACGAGCTTTGGGTGTCAGATTATTTTCCTTCAGAAACTTCTCGCTTACGACCATTACAAAGGCTGCACCGTCGTTAGTAGGAGAGGAGTTACCTGCTGTTACGGAACCTCCCTGCGCAAAAACCGGCTTCAGTTTTGCCAGTGCTTCTAGGCTGGTTTCCGCACGCGGTCCTTCATCTTTGTCTACAGTATAGCTGCGCGTCTTTTTCTTCATGTTCTCGTCGAGGTAGGTTTCCTCCACGGTTATGGACAGGATTTCCTCGTCGAACTTTCCTTCCGCCTGCGCTTTCAGAGCCTTCTGGTGAGAACTTAATGCAAACTCATCCATATCTTCGCGGCTTACATTAAATTCTTTTGAAATGTGCTCGGCTGTAAGCCCCATACTGGTATAGTAGTCGGGGTGCTCTTTGGCAATTTTGTAGTTAAGAGCTGTGCGGTAGCCCATTATCGGCACCATGGACATACTTTCAGTACCACCTGCTATAATGCAATCGGCCATACCGGCATGTACGCGGGTAGCAGCAATGTTAATAGCTTCGAGACCGGAGCCGCAGTAGCGGTTTACAATCATGCCCGGTACCTCGAGTGGCAGCGATAGGAGGGAAATCATCCGCCCCATCTGCATACCCTGTTCTGCTTCGGGTACGGCATTGCCTACAATAAGGTCATCGACCGTGTGCGGGTCGATACCAGTTTCTTTTACCAGATGCTTAATTACATCGGCGGCCAAATCATCGGGCCGTGTAAAGCGGAAGCCGCCTTTCTTGGCGCGCGTTACCGCTGTTCTGTATCCTGTTATTATGTATGCGTTCATTGTTAGAATTGAGTAGTGGGTAGTGAGTATTGAGACAGCCTAACTAAGGCTGGATTTAAGCTTGTAAATCATTTTTTGGATAGTCTCAATTTTATTCACCACCTGGTTAATTTCTTCTTCTGTTATAAATGCTAAGTTTCTGCTAATGAAGAACTGTGTTTCCAACTCATAGGCAGATCCGTATGCGATTCCTAAAAACTGTTTAAACTCTCCCTTAGAGTTTCTACCTGCACCTTCAGCAATGTTGGAGGCAATAGATACTGCACTCCTCCTAATTTGCGATTGCAGCCCAAATCTCTCCTCGGCAGGAAATTGAGCAGTGATTTTATACACATCTGTGGCGAAGTCTACAGCTAACTTCCAAACATTCAATTCTTTGTAGTTGTGCATAATCTGTAAATCCCAATACTCACTACTCAATACCCACTACTAGTTACGAAGTGGTTTTCCGCCCTGCAAAATGGCCTGGATGCGCTCAAGGGTTTTCTTTTCGGCACAGAGGCTGAGGAAGGCTTCGCGTTCGAGGTCCAGCAGGTACTGCTCCGATACATTTTGTGCATAAGAGAGATCGCCGCCGCACATGACGTTGGCTATCTTTTCGGCTATCTTCTGGTCGTGGGCAGAGATATAATTACCTGCACGCATGCCATGAATACCGGCCAGGAAGAGCGCCATACCAGAACGGCCCTGCACCCTAATATCGGTACGCTGGATGGGCTGCACATAGCCGGCTTCGGCCATGGCAATGGCGGCCGCTTTGGCATCGGCAATCTGGCGGTCTTTATTCACCACAATCATATCCTTTTTCCGGAGAATGTTCATGCCGCGCGCTTCATGAGCAGAGGTGGCTACCTTAGCGGTAGCAATGTTCATGAAGGAGTTCTGCAGCACATTAAATTCCACATCACCGATTTCAGTCTCATCGGCAGCGCGAAGCGTCATCTCCTTGGTACCGCCACCACCGGGAATGAGACCAACACCCACTTCTACCAGACCGATATAGGTTTCGGCCGCAGCCACCACCTGGTCGGCGTGCATGGTAAGCTCGCAGCCACCACCGAGGGTCATGCCGTGTGGTGCCACTACAACCGGAATGCTGCTGTAGCGGGCCCGCATAATGGTGTTCTGGAACTGGCGAATCATGAAATCGATTTCGTCGTACTCCTGCTCAATGGCATACATAAACACCATGCCAAGGTTGGCTCCGGCCGAGAAGTTAGCGCCTTCGTTGGCAATAACGAGGCCGCGGTATTTCTCTTCGGCAAGGCTGATGGCGCGGTTGATGCCTTCGACCACGCCGGCACCCATGGTATTCATTTTGCTATGGAACTCAAGGTTTAGGATACCATCGCCCAGGTCGAGGATGGTTGCATCTGCATTGCCCCATACTTTGCTATTTTTGCGAAGAGTATCGAGCAGAATAAATTCTTCGGTACCTGGTACGGCTTTGTAGGACTTGCTGTCGATATCGTAATACAGCTTCTGCCCGCCTTCTACTTTATAGAAGCTTTCGTTACCGGATTCCAGCATGTCGTACACCCACTGCTTAGGCTTATAGCCCATTTCTTCCATTTTGGAAACCGTCTTTTTCACGCCAACGGCATCCCATGTCTGGAAGGGTCCTAACTCCCAGCCAAAACCGGCGCGGAGGGCATCGTCGATACGGTAGAGCTCGTCGGCAATTTCCGGAATGCGGTTCGAAACATACTCGAACAGACCGTAGAAAGAGTCGCGGTAGAATTCGCCGGCTTTATCTTTGCCTGAAAGCAGCACCGGCATACGCTCGCGCAGGTTTTCGATAGGCTTAGTTTGTTCAAGCGTGGCAAATTTTACTTTTTGCTTCGGCTTGTACTCCATATCCTTCAGGTCGAGCGTCAGGATTTCGGTTTTGCCCTCCTTGTCTTTGGTCTTTTTATAGAAGCCCTGCCCGGTTTTATCGCCCAGCCACTTACGTTCGGCCAGGGCATTTACTTCGGGCGGAAGCTTAAATATTTCGCGGCGCTCATCGTTTGGCAGACCTTCGTAGAGCCCGTTGGCCACATTTACTAAGGTATCGAGGCCAACGACATCGGAAGTACGGAAGGTAGCTGATTTGGGGCGGCCAATTACAGGACCGGTTAGCTTGTCCACTTCATCCACACTCAGGTCCATTTTCTTCATGGTATCGACCACCTTCATAATGCCAAAAATACCTACACGGTTGGCGATAAAGGCAGGAGTATCTTTACACAGTACGGTGGTTTTACCAAGGTAGCGGTCGCCGTACTTCATGAGGAAGTCGGTAACTTCAGGGTCAGTTTTGGGGGTAGGAATAATTTCGAGCAGCTTCAGGTAGCGGGGCGGATTAAAGAAGTGGCTGCCTGCAAAGTGTCTCTGAAAATCATCGGAACGGCCGTCGAGCATCAGGTGGATGGGGATACCCGAGGTGTTGGAGGTAATGAGGGTGCCTTTTTTGCGGTACTTCTCTACCTCTTCAAATACCTGCTTTTTAATTTTCAGGTTTTCAACTACCACTTCAATTACCCAATCGCTGTCGCCAATGTCCTTCATATGGTCTTTGAAGTTGCCAAGGGTTACGCGCTCGGCAAAAGAGGCATCGTAGAGGGAGGCAGGCTTCGATTTTAAAGTATTTTCCCATGCCTGGTTCACGATGCGCATTTTTACCCTTGGGTCGTCCAGGCTCAGCCCTTTCGCCTTTTCCTCTTCATTCAGTTCGAAGGGGGCAATATCGAGCAGGCGTACTTTTACCCCGATATTGGCAAAATGTGCCGCTATTCGCGAGCCCATAATACCGGAGCCTAATACGGTTACCTTATTAATGGTTCTTTTCATATAAAAAAATTGTTTTATGGTTGATGCTTTTGTTTTTAGTTGATGGTTGTTGGTTTTCAGTTGTTCGTTTTTACAGTATAAAGTGTTTTGTATAAAGGATTCAGGCATCTCCAATGGAAAATGTCATGGCGAGCCGAAGCGGCGCGGGAGCATAGCGGCGTGGCAATCTCCCGAACATTAGTACTTTCTAAAACCTTCCTCTTTTGTACTGCCCTTCATTTAGGAACAGATTGTCACGTCGGCTCGTAATGACAGCGGTTTTGGGGCTTCTCTTGTCATGCCTCCTGGTTCCTGGTTCTTACGTCCATTGTCTCAAGTCTCTTATCCATGATCTCCCTCATTCCTTAAATTTCTGCTCCTCAACTACCCGGTTAATTTGATGTATAACTTCGAAGAATACCTTTAGCTTTTCTTCTGGTATTGATTCCTTTATTGCTTTGTTAAAAGCTTTTACCGTTTTTCTGGAAACCTCCTTTTTCTCCTTTCCCTTCTCTGTCAGGAAAATACGTACCAGTCTTCGGTCGGCCGGGTCAGCCTTTCGGTATATGAGACCCTTTTCTTCCATGCTCTTTAGCATACGCGTAAGACTGCGTGCCTCCAGGCCCAGGAGAGGGGCTATTTTAGTAGCCGGGGTACCCTCTTCAGTATCTATATTCAGCAGCACAAAACCTATAGAAGTAGTAATATCGTATTGCATGGCCTCCTGGTTGTACATGCGCGAAATGGCATGCCAGGATGCTTTAATATTATAATCGACTGTGTCTTCTCGTTTCATACTAAAAATTTTTCCTTTTCCTGCCATCACAGTATTTTATACTACAAATACCCTGATGCAGGTGCGTAAAGAGAGTCTGGCCCCCTGTTGTCAAATATAAAAAATATTTAGTATGCATGCATACCTTCTGTAAAATTTTTTCCTGATCTTTTGCCTGCCGCTTTCCCTGGTAAAAGCCTCAGCACTTCCTGCCCAAAACGGATTACACCAATCGGGCTCCAATTGCCTTACCATTTAAACTCATGCCCAGGTTCATAGTCCCTGCCACAGAACAGTTCTGCCAGCCGACTCGTATACCAGAAAGCAAAGCGCCAGGAGGAAGAACTTAAATAATCGCCGCTGGCAGTCAACAGAAGTCGAAATAACTTTAAGAGATATAAAAATGGGTATCATAGAAAAGGTTGTTAAACAGGTGAAGATTTTAGGGGGTAAAGGAACAAAAGATAAAGTTTACTCCAGTAAAAGTGAGTACCCCGGCAAAGAAGCTGCTCTTCGGGCCTTCGAAAGATCAAAAGCAAAGCTGTTCAATGTAAATAAATGGTCGGATTTGCCTGGCCTAACCTCCACCTTCGAACTTTACACCAGCAGCGGCAAACCGGCAGGCGACCGGGAGCCACAAAAAGGAGATTATATCAGGATAATGCTGCCGCTTCCCGCTCCGGAAAACTGGGTGGTGGTAACAGATATCCGGCAAAATAATGAAATGGCGCAATTTACGGTGAGCCCCAGCAGGGACCCTCGTGAGGGAGGCGAGGACATTGAACACTTTTTTATTGATGAAGCAACCAGCACCTTTAAAATAACCCTGAACGGCCAAACCCTCTATGCCTATGAAATCGGGAAAAATGAAGGTATCAATAACCAGGGCACTGATGCCGGAAAGCGGGAACTGATTAATACGCTTGTGGCCGAAGGAGGATGGATCTTCTTTCAGAAAATTCAGTGGAGGCAGCTTACCGACTATCTCGTACATAAAATAGAAGCTAAAAGCTAAGCTGGTTTCCCGTTCTCACCAGTAATGGCTCCTGCCTCTCTCCTCCCTGACCGGGCAAAAGCAGGGACAGCAGCAGAACTTTGCCACTAAAGAAAACGTAGAGGAAAAAGTCTTTTGATTCCCCTGCTCCAGGAGCGTTAACAGAAAATTACAGGAGCGCGGGTTTTAAGGTGTGGGATTACATTAAGTGCAGAATATCAGCCCTACCTGAACATTTATGCTCTTTCTGAAAAAGAAAGGGAACATTTTTATTAATTTCGCACCTCTTAGCGTTTACTTTGGATATTGCATATTTATTTGCTGAATATGGTTTGCCCTTTCTCGTAGGCACCATTATGTTTGGAGTAGGGATAAACCTACAGTTGGAAGATTTTCGAAGAATCATAGTAAAGCCGCAGGAAATTACTGTTTCCATGATCGGACAGATGATTCTTTTACCGCTTATCGCCTTCCTGATTGCCCTCCTGCTCGACTTCCCTACATGGGCCAAAATTGGCCTGGTACTGGTGTCGGTAAGCCCTTCCGGGGCATCGCCTAATTTTATTACCTATTATTTAGATGGTCGCCTGGCGCTGGCGGTCTCTACCACGGCTCTTAGCAGTGTTCTTTCGCTCATTGCCATTCCACTGATAGTGAGTCTTGCGCTTCAGATATTTGAATCGAAGGGCCAGCAAATTTCCCTGCCTTTCTGGGAAACTATTCTAAAAATATGCATCACTGTTATCATCCCTATTTCTTTAGGTGTGCTACTCCGGGAGAATAAAGAAGAAATAGCCATAAAACTGGAAAAAATAATGAAATGGGGGATGCCGGTCATTCTCCTGATAATTTTTGGAGGCTCCATTTTTCTGGAAAGCGGAGGCAGCAGCTTAGATATAATGAAGTACCTGAACCAGTATCCTTATGCCATTGCCTTAAACGTTGGGGCGGTCCTTGCTTCTTACCTGCTGGCACGGCTGGTTCTTAAAGATAAAAAGGCCCATTACACTATTAGTACCGTCGTAGGCATCCAGAGTAATGCTTTGGCTATTTTTGTGGCGAATACTATCCTTAACAGGCCCGACTTAGCTATTATGCCTATCATCTACAGCTCATTTACCTTCTTTAGCACCGCCCTTTTTGCCCTTGCGGTAAAAAAGCTCGAGTAGTAAGAGCCTCCTCCCCGGGAGTGGGTGTTCTCTTTGCCTGTCGCTGATTTTTTTTGCTCTACTATTCGTTTAAATTAAGGTGAAGACAGAGCACTTACTATCTTCCCCTGCAGGAATAAGGGCCTATCTGTTCATAAACTAAACTTTGCAGCTGTGCTCCCCGTATCTTTTATCAGAACATGATTTAACGTTACAAACTATTTTTATGAGCATATTAAGTATATCACGAAAGAACCAGTACAAGGCAATTGATAAATTAGCAACAATTGCCGTGGCAGTAGGTACCCACACTTTATTAAAAAAGGGCTGGAAGAACTTTACTAAAAACGAGCCGCCGGAGAACCCATCGGACCCTGGGGTACAATGGAAAGATGCGTTTATGTGGGGAGCAGCTACAGGCTTAGGCATAGGCTTGTCTAAAGTGCTGATGAAAATACTGGTCGATGCTTCATGGGAGAAATACAAAGGCCCCAGGCCCTCCAGTGTGTGAGGCTGAAATAATCCATTTTGTATCGAAACCAGCCACAGCAGCATAAGAAAAGCGGACAAGACCGGGTTTGTCCGCCTGATTTTAATTTTTGCAAAACAGCGTACGGCCTCCTTCTTTCTGAATTAAAGCAAAAGCAGCTTATCAGAGAAAAAGAACCACTCTTATTTGATAGCAGAATCATTTAAAAAGATTACTGTATTTAAAAGTAAGTGGGTAAAGGCTTATTAGGAAGGGAGCTGAGCCGGCATTTGCAGAATGAGCCGCAATTATAATTTAAAGTGGATGGTAAAAGTGGATCCTTCCCCTAACTTGCTTTCCACTTCTATTCTTCCTCCTGCATTTTCCACAATCCGCTTTACAATGTACAAGCCAATTCCCGTGCCCTCAACATGTGAATGAAGCCGCTTGAACATAGAAAATATCTTCTCTTTATACTTCAGGTTCATTCCTAAACCATTGTCCTTTACAGCAAACACCATCTCACCATCCTTTTCCTCACAAAACAAGCGAATGTGGGGCTCGCGGTCGGGAGACCGATATTTAATGGCATTAGAGAGCAGGTTGTAAATGATGCTTCTCAGATTTTTAGGAGAAAAAAGAAGGGGACGTGATTGGAAGTTGGTTTCAATAATCGCTCCCGATTTCTGAACCTCCAACTCCATATCCTTTAATACCTCATTTACCACAAGGGCAACATCTACCACCTGTACATCTTCATTGGCCTCTTTTTGCACCCTGGATACTTCAGAAAGGTCAGAAATAGTGGCCTGCAGGCGTTCTATAGATCCGAAAATCATTTTCACCACCGTTTCAACTTCCTTTTTCCGGAGGCTTTCCTCAGGAAGCCGGGGCATTAAAACTTTCATTAAGCCCTCAATATTCAGAATCGGCCCTTTCAAGTCATGCGAAGCGGAATACACGAAATTGTCAAGGTCGGCATTGATGGCTACCAGTTCCTTATTCTTCTCTTCAATCTGCTGCCTTGCCTCTACCTGTTCAGTTACTTCAACGGCTATGGCCGTAACGCCTTTTACCACTCCTTTGGAGTTCCTGAAAGGGTAATAAATAAAATTAGCATAAATAGTTTCCTGCTTTCCGCCACGCCTGAGCACCAAAGGGAATTCATTAAATGCGTGGGTGGCTCCATTTACTAAAACATCTTCGAGCAGTTCTTCCAGCCCCTGACCTTTTGCTTCTGGCAAAGCTTCAAAAACAGGTTTATTAATAACCTGCTCGTAGGTACGGCCCCAAACCACGCACATACTCGGGTTAGCGAGCTCTACTATCAGGGAAGTACCCCGCAAAATGGCAATGGCTACAGGGGCCTGCTGAAATAAGTTAATCAACTCCTCTTGTTGCCTTTTTACCTCTTCGCGGGCCTGTATACCGGCAAATGAGGTGGCAATTTGTCCTACGAGTAACTCATGGAAGTTTTTATAGTCTCCATCATATTCCAGCTGAGTGCTTATGCCGGAAACAAAAAAACCAATAAGTTTATCCTCACCTGGTTTCAGAATCGGTAGTACAACCGCTTCATTAATTTTTCTACCAGAGCCTATGCCCTTAACATCAACAGAAAGTTGAATGGCCTTCATACTACCACTCCGCCAAACCTCAACTAAGCTCCACACATCAACTTCCCCTTGCTGAAGCAGGTTTACCTCCACGGGCGCTAATTCCTGGGGTATTTTACCTGATTGCCCTAATAACTTTGCTTTTGTTCCTTCTCTGTCCAGAATATACGTAAGGCTGAAAGGAACATCATGCTGACAATTAGAGAGCACTTCGCTTATCAGGAGACTGGCGCCACTCAGTGTTTCAACCTGCACGGTTGCATCTGCAACATCCTTTATAGTTCTGAGGCGCCTCTGCCCCAGAACAGTTTTAGTTTCCTCATTGCAGGCGCAAAAAAGGCCGCCTATTCCGCCCTCATCGTCTGGAGCAGGACTATAGGAGAAAGTCCAGAAAGTTTCTTCTGAAAAGCCCTTCCTTTCCAGGAACAATTGGAGTTCCTTCGCATAAAAAGGTCGGCCATTTCCAATTACTTCTTCTACCACCTGTCCAATGTCGCCCCATATCTCTCTCCACATTTTTCTGGCCGAAGCGCCTAAAGCCCTGGGGTGCTTTTCTCCTAGCGCAGGCAAATAGGCGTCGTTATGGAACATATACAAATCCTTGGACCACCAGATAAACATCGGAAAATTCGAATTAAGGATAAGCCGTATAGCTATTTTCAAGCTTTCCGGCCACTGCTCGGGCTTTCCCATGGGATGAGATTCCCAGTCGTAAGCGCGCATCAGAGCCGCCATTTCCCCTTCACCCCCAAATAAGCTAAAAGGGCGGCTGGCTGTAGAGGGACCTTTAATACTGGACATTAATAATTAATCTGATTTTAAAAAATTTAATAGCTTACCTGGTTAAAAGCCGAAAATGTTCATTCTCCAAGTTAGTAAACTCCATTTGAAATATTGCCACCACAACATTAATACTTTTGTCAGGAGGTGGCGCAATTTAACCTAGGAACACGGCTACTCTTGCGAAGAGGCTCTTAAATCTTACTTTTTCTGATTTTTGGATATCCCTAACAGATGGTGAATGATCAAAAGGTTAAGCGGAACTGACACTCCAAAGCGCTTAAAATGTTTATGATGGCCAGGTGCCAGAAGATTTACTTCGCCCACCAACCGCTAATTTGGGTTTATCTATGCTTTATCGACCATTTACGGCACCAGTCACAAATTCAGTTCAGGCTTCACCTCCCACTAAAAAATGGTCATAAAAAAAGCGGACAACTCTAGGAATTTCCTTGAATTGTCCGCCCAGGTGCGCAAGAGAGGACTCGAACCTCCACACCTTGCGGAACTGCCGCCTGAAGACAGCGCGTCTACCAATTTCGCCACTTGCGCATATATTTCCCTCACTCAATTGCTTTGGGATTGCAAATATACTACTCTTAATCAATAAAACAAGGAGTAGGTTCCCTGTAACAAAAAAAATTACCCCTCCTTTTCGCTGCCCGAAAAAGTCCTCTACACTGGAATTAGTTGTGGAAGAGAAGTGCATGCCTGCCTCTTCGTACTCCTTTCTCTTTTGTTAACTACAACCTATTGGGTAGCTTTATCGTTGCAGCCAGCATCCACAAATGGAAGATTTAAGTGGAAAAGTTGACAACATTCAACAAGTTTTTTTGTTTTGTTTATTTATATAAAACGCATTCTGTTCATTCCTGCTGCGGTTTATGTTGTAAACAGCTAATTTATAAGCAAAAAGAACTTGACTATTTGAGGATAAAACCTTCTTTTTGGGAAATGAACCAGGCTATGCCTCTAAACGAAAACGAGTTATGAAGCTGAAGAAAGTATACATTATCTTCTATTTTTTACTAATTGGCATGAGCAGCACTGCCTATGCACAGGATGAGCCTACGGGACCACCTACTTTAGAGGAACAGTTCCGTTCCATGAAAAGCGCATCTAACTCCTACCAGGAGTACAAGGTGGTTAAAGAGACCCTGCTCGACCAGTTCTACAGCAATGTAAGAGATTCTCTGAGCACCATTCGACAGGATATTTTAGAAGCCCAGAACAAAATTTCGGCCCAGCAACAGGAAATTACCCGCCTGCAGGATGAGCTTGAAGAGCAGCAACTGGCCGTCGAAGATAGTCAGTACGATATTGAGCACATTGAGTTCCTGGGAATAGATGTGCAAAAGGCCACCTACAGTACCATTGTCTGGAGTATAATTGGAATACTGCTCATTATTCTGGCTATTGCCATTTATAAGTATAAAAGCAGCAATAAAGTGGCCGTAAAGAAAAAAAATGAGTACGAAACGCTCGATACTGAATTTAACGAGTTTAAAATAAGAGCCAGGGAAAAAGAAACCCGCCTGATGCGCGACCTGCAGACAGAACGTAATGCCGTGGAAGAACTGAACCAGCGACTTTCTTCCTCTCAAAAAAGTAAATAGGGCTTTACACCAAACCGCCAAAAATAATATTCTCATCAGCATGTAAAATCCTGAACTAAAACAGTTCAGGATTTTTTTATATCCATGGTATCAGAAAATAAAGTAAATTGCATACTGAAGATTCTTTTATCTCTGCTCCACACCTTATTTTGGCGCCAATACTTTACTTAAGAGTACAAACATTTCGTGAGTTAAAAGATTATTAATGGAACTTAGAGGACCTGCACAATCGCCAGAAGGAGAACCTGAAATCAGCTACCAAAAGCTCGAAGGCCTGGCTACTCATGTCTTAACCAGCCAGTTAGACAAAGCTACGCAGCTTAACCTTAAAATTGCACAGCAGTCGAAGCTGCCCTTACTAAAGCTCTTCGCCCACCTTACCGAAGCCGAACTTTTTGAGCTGTCGAAAAAAGGCGTAAAAGATTTTTTTGAGCAGCTGGCTAGCCACACCGCCCTCCAGGAGGCAAAGAAATCTTTCCTCGAGTGGAAGAACGGGAAACAGATAGGCTTCTCCCGTGAGGCGGTACAGCTTAACGATATCGTACTCACGTACAGCATCCGCAAGCAGGTGATCCTGCAGCTGTTACCAGGCTATACCTCCGATTGCCTGCTTATAGTAGCCATTATGGAGGAGCTCGAACAGCTGCACCAGCAAATCGAACAATGGGCTTTTCAGGTATATCTCGATATTCAGCAGGAAAACCTGCATTCAGAGAATTCCTTTCTCACCTCTCTCATAAAATTTAATACCGGAGGCATAATGGCCTTAAACCGGCAGAAGGAGGTTACGGAATGGAATCCGGCCCTGGAACAAATACTAGGCATAGAAAAAAATAAGGCCCTTGGCCGTTCCATTTTTGAATTGATACCAGCCCTGGCAGGAACTGAAATAGAAGTGGCTGTGGAAGATTCTTTGAACGGAAAGAGCATTCACCTCCCCCGCCATCCCTTTAAATCGCGCAAGGGCTTTTACGATGCTCATGTAAGCCCTCTTTACGACCAGCACCAGCAGGTTTGTGGCTGTATGGCCGTTATCACTGATATTAGCGAAAGGGTAAAAGCCGAGGAACAACTCAAAGAACATAAAGAAGAGCTGCAGGCGGCTAATGAAGAGTTAACCGAACAACGGGAGGAGCTACAAGCCGCCAATGAAGAACTCACTGAACAACGCGAAGAAATAGAGGCGGCCAATGAAGAGCTGCAGGAAAGTCTTACCCAGCTGGAGGAGGCACAGGAAGCCCTCCAGCAAACAGTAGATCAGCTCGAGGAGGCTCAGCAAATTGCCCATTTAGGCAGCTTCGAGTACCATATCCCATCTGACAACGTATGGTGGTCGAAGGAAATGAAGCGGATATTCGGGCTATCTACCGGAGAACTTTCCATGAATTATGAGGAATACCTCACATTTATCCATCCGGAAGATCTCGAGTTTGTAAAACAAACCATCGCTCGTGCCATCGAGCAAAAGCAGTCTTATACCTTCCAGCACCGAATTATAAGGCGCGATGGAAGTATCCGCTGGTTACAGAGCAATGGAAAACTGGTCTTCTCTTCCGATGGAAAGATGTATCAGCTAAAAGGCACTTCGCTCGATATTACAGAACGTAAATTAGTCGAACTCCAGATACAGGAAGAGCAGTATTTTGTCCAGAAAGTAACCGAAACAACGCCTGATATCATTTCTGTTTTTGACCTTGAAAAGAGGGCCAATATTTATGGCAACAGGGAGCTTACACAGGTACTGGGCTACTCCGCAGAGGAAATGGAGGAGCTCCGCAAAGATCCTCTGTTTTTACCAAAGATGATCCATCCGGAGGATATGCAAAATGCTACGCAGTTTCTGAAGGAATACAGAGAATATACCGGAACTGAAGCCAGAGAGGTAGAGTACCGAATTCGAAGAAATACAGGAGAGTATATATGGGTTAGTGCCCGCTATCATGTTTTCAGGCGAGATGCCAAAGGCTTTCCCATCCAGATTATTGGTATTACCCGCGATATAAACGAAAAGAAGAAAGCCGACGAAGAACTGAAGCAAACAAACTTTAAGCTGCACGAAACCAACGAAGAGCTGGTCCGGACCGAAGAGCTGCTAAAGGAAGCCAATAATGAACTGGAAGAGCAGGTACAAAGACGTACGGCTGAATTACAAAATAAAAATGTTCAGCTCCAAAAGATCAATGCCGACCTCGACAGCTTTATATATACCGCTTCGCACGACCTGAAAGCACCCATTGCAAACCTCGAAGGCTTGCTGATTTTGCTGGATAAAAAGCTGCAGGAAAGGCTCCCCGAGAAGGATCATAACCTGCTGGCCATGATGAAGACCTCTATCGACCGCTTTAAGCAAACCATTGCCGACCTTTCGGATGTAACCAAAATGCAGAAAGAGCTGGAAGATCAGGTAAACGAAATTGTTCAGCTGCCTGAGGTTTTTGAAGATGTAAAGCAGGATATTAACGGTCTTATCCGGAAGAACGGGGCCATTATCCATTCCTCTTTTGAGGTAGAGGAAATAGCTTTCGACCGTAAAAACCTTCGCAGTATCTTTTACAACCTGCTGGCCAACGGCATTAAATACCGCTCTCCCGACCGACCGCCCGAATTGTTTGTAACAACAAGTAGGAACAGGGATGGAGAAGTTGTACTTAGCATACGGGATAATGGTGAAGGAATTCCGGAAAACCAGTACGAAAAGATATTTTCGCTATTCAAGCGCCTTCATAAAAATGTGGAAGGCTCGGGTATGGGCCTCTACATTGTTAAGAAAATTGTAGAGAACAATGGTGGCCGTATTGAAGTTGAAAGCACAGTCGGCCAAGGAACAAATTTTAAAATTTATCTGCAGAATGAAGAAACCCCTGAGTGCAATACTGTTGGTAGATGATGATGAAATCAGCAATTATATTACCAAATCTTTAATTGCTGAAATGGACCTTGCTCCTGAGCTGGAGGTAGTTACCAACGGTAAAATGGCCCTTGACTTCCTGGACGACCACCCCCTGCTTTCTAAGGGAGAGGAGGGGCACCTGCTCGTTTTCCTTGACCTGAATATGCCTATAATGGATGGTTTTGAGTTTATGGGAGAATTTGAGAAACGGAAATGGAAAGATAAAGTAAGCGTAATAATGCTCACCAGTTCCAGTAGTCCCAAAGATCTCAACAGTGCGAAACATTATAATTTTTTAGGTTACCTTCAAAAACCCTTCAGCCAGGAAGATATCCGTAAGCTCCTCAGTGGTGCCTTCATTTAGTTCTTACTAAATAAGAAGGTGTCTCCTCTGCCTGTATCCCGGTTCAGTACCCCGAATTACCAATTATTTTAGTAAAATAATTGGACAAGAGTTTGTTTAGCCATTGCATTTAGCTTTATTGCTAAAAAAATGGATTGTATGGCAGATGACAAATATTTTAAAGGAAGAGGATCGCAAATACAAACGGCCAATCCCTTTCTACAGCAGCAATATGTAAGTGAGCATATCGAAGGCCTTGATGAGCCGCTGCTAAGCCAGCCCCAAACACAAATTTTTAAGGAGAGTCCGAAAAAGATTGTCAGCAAGGTAGATAGCCCCGATCTGGGAAAGGTGTATTCTGTAAACCCTTACCAAGGCTGCGAGCACGGCTGTGTTTATTGCTATGCCCGCAATTCGCACCAGTACTGGGGCTTTAGTGCCGGCCTCGACTTCGAAAGTAAAATTATTGTAAAAGAACAGGCCGCCCGCCTGCTGGAGAAAGAGCTCCGGCATAAGAGCTGGGAACTACGCCCCATCATGATTTCCGGCAATACCGATTGCTACCAGCCACTGGAACGAAAGTTTAAGCTTACACGGCAGCTGCTACAGCTTCTAAAGGATTACAGGCACCCGGTTGGGATTATTACCAAAAACAGCCTTATTACCCGCGATGTAGATATTCTGGAGGAAATGGCGAAGCACCACCTGGTGCATGTGTACTTCTCGATCAATACGCTAAATGAGGAGTTGCGCGGCAAAATGGAGCCGCGTACCGCCAGCGCCCGCAAAAAGCTGGAGGCAATGGAACTCCTGTCCCAAAAAGGTATACCTGTTGGGGTAATGAATGCTCCGGTCATTCCCGGTCTCAATGACCACGAAATTCCTGAAATTATCCGGCAGTCGGCAGAGCATGGGGCCCGGGCAGCCGGCTACACCATTGTACGGCTCAATGGCAGCCTGGGCCCTTTGTTTGGAGACTGGCTTCGAAAAAATTATCCCGATCGCTTCGAAAAAGTGTGGAACGGCATCTGCAGCCTGCATGCCGGCAAGGTGAATGACAGCCAGTGGGGGAGACGAATGGGAGGAGAAGGACCTTTGGCACTGGCTATTTCGCAGCTTTTCCGCTTAGCAAAGAGGAAGTATCTCAGCGGCCGCTCCATGCCAGCTTATAATTTGCAGGCCTTCCGCAGAGGTAGCCAGTACACCTTGTTCTAGAAAATTAACCAGCTCACTTACTTCTCATCCCTTCGGCTCAGGTAATCGGTATAGTTGGGCAGATCCCGGTCGTACTTCTCCTGCAGGAGGCGGGAGGTAAAGATGTAGTCGGCAGTGGCACGGTTACAGGCCACGGGGATATTCCATACCGCGGCAATTCTTAATAGTGCTTTTACATCGGGGTCGTGCGGCTGCGATTCCAGCGGGTCCCATAAAAAGATAAGAAAGTCTACTCCTCCCTCTGTTATTTGGGCGCCTAATTGCAGGTCGCCTCCAAGAGGCCCACTCTGTAGTCTTACTACGTCCAGCCCTGTTTCCTCGTTCAACAGCTTTCCGGTGGTTCCGGTGGCAATGAGCCGGTAGTTCTCTAATAATTTTTTATTGTGTTTACACCACGCCACCAGGTCGGGCTTTTTATTATCGTGTGCTACCAGAGCAACCGTAGGCCTTGTTTCGTTCTTCATATCATACTTGTTTAGTACCGAATGTACGGCAAAGAGCGCAAAAGGGCAATTGGGTAAGTTAAAAAGGCAGGAAGGCCGGCCCTAAATGCTGATGGCAATTTTACCCCTTGCATGCCCGGTTTCACTATAGCTGTGAGCGAGGTCCAGCTCTTCGAGTGGGTATACTTTGTCGATAACTACTTTAAGCTTCCCTTCATCGACCAGCCGTTTCAGCTCCATTAAATCAGCATGATTGGGTGTAATAAAGAAGGTCTTCATCTGCTTATGCTTTTGCAGTTTACTGAAGCCAATATCCAGTATGCTTTTAACGGAGGGAAGAGTGGTTACCAGCATTCCGTCGTCGTAGAGGCATTTTTGTGCCTCACCAAAAGAAAGATTTCCATGCGCATCGAAGATAAGATGATATTTATCTTCCGGCTTCAGTACTTTTTCTGTGGTATAGTCAATTACCTTTTCGGCTCCAAGCAATTTTACCATCTCCAATTTGGAGGTACTGCATACACCGGTTACATGTGCACCCATTGCTTTGGCAATTTGTACCGCAAAAGTGCCTACACCACCCGATGCGCCATTAATTAATACCTTATCGTCCTTTTCCAGCCTACCAAAGTCTCTCAGGCCCTGCAGGGCTGTTAAGCCAGCAAGCGGGAGAGCAGCCGCTTCCTCATCGCTTAGCTTTGCGGGTTTTGGGGCCAGGGTAGAAGGCTTTACCTTCAGGTACTCGGCATAAGCCCCTCCTTTCACCGCCCTTTCCATTCCAAAAACTTTATCACCCTTTTCATATCCGCTTACTCCGGCGCCCACTGCTACTACCTCTCCACAAAAATCGGCTCCCAGAATTTTAGGGAAATCATTGCCAGTTACAATTTTAAGATCGCCCTGTCGTATTTTCCAGTCCACCGGGTTTACCGACGAGGCACTGACTTTAACTAAAAGCTCTGACGTTCCAATTTCAGGCTGAGGCATCTGCCGGATTTTTAAACTATAGGGAGGGCCATAACGCTCTATTACTGCTGCTTTCATGCTTTACATTTTTAGGTGTTTCTTCCATAAATATTTCCTCCGGTATGAGATGATATATTTCTGTTTTTATCAATTCAGGAAAATCAGGGGCTATAAAGTCTTCCTTGGCTTTACCAGCCACCACTAGCCCCACCGCCACCAAAGCCCCCGCCGCCGAAACCTCCGAAGCCGCCACCACCACTTCCTCCACCAAATACTCCACCACCGCTATTAAAATCCTGGTAGGAGCGTCCGCGGTGGCCGCCCATTCCTCCCATCAGAAACAGCATAGGCCACCAGCCGACTGAGCGCCTGGAGCTCGCCAAATGGCCTTTTCGGTAGCTGCGCATTCTGAGGATAGGAAAAATGATGAGAAAGAAGATGACCAGCAGGGCAAGCCAGGGGCTTCCACCCTCGGAAGTTTCCCCTACACCTACCTCTTCGGCAGTATACTCTCCGGAGGCGAGTTTAATAATGGTATCGGTAGCAGCATCGAAGCCGGCATAAAACCTTCCTTCACGGAAAAGAGGCTTCATTTGCTGCTCAATAATTCGCTTCGCCAGTGCATCGGGTACGGCTCCTTCAAGACCATAGCCGGTGGAAATATTGATGCGTTTATCATCTCGCGATACTAAAATAACTAAACCGTTGTCCAGTTCCCCTTTACCCACGCCCCATTCGTGCGCCAGCTCGGTGGTATACTGGGCGATATCCATACCATTTGTGTTGGGCACGGTAACAACTACCAGGGCAGAGGAAGTGCTATCGTTGTAATTTCGAAGTTTTCTTTCCAGCCGGGCCTGCTCTTCGGGGCTGAGCATCTGGGCAAAATCATTTACGGCTCTGGCTGGCCGCATTGGCTCAGGTATATTCTGTGCCACGAGCAGCAGGGGCAGGGAGAGTAGTATATAAATAAGGACTAAAAACTGTTTTATCATTCTTTTAGGATTTGAAATACCGGAACAGGAGAGCTTCTACCCTCGCTAATCCTTGTTGAAGGATATGTCGTCGGAGAGCTCGTTCCGGTCGCTTGACTGGTAAGGAAAGTGGGCCTGCAGTTGTTGGCCGGCCATTTTTATTCCTTCGGAAAGGCCATAGGCATACTTTCCTTCTTTAAACTGTGCCACCATAAAGTCGCGTATATTTTCCCAGAAGCCTTCGGGTACTTTTTGGTTTATGCCCATGTCGCCCAGTATTGCCAGCTTGTGGTCTTTCATGGCTAGGTAAAACAGTACTCCGTTTCGCAGCTCTGTTTTGTGCATCTTTAGCTGGGCAAATACTTCCGCGGCCCTATCCAGCACCTCTTCCCGGCAATGGTTCTCCAGGTGTACCCGTATTTCGCCCGAGGTATCTTTTTCTGCTTCCTGAATAGCTGCAATAATCGACTTTCTCTCTTCTTCGCTCAGTTTATCTTTTGGCATTTCCGCTAGGTTTATATTAAAAAGTAACTTCCGGCACTTCTTCTGCGCCTTCTTCTGCTTCGAAATAGCCCTTCTCTTCAAAGTCGAACCAGCCGGCAATAAAGTTCTGTGGAAAACGCCGGATGTAAGCATTGTAAGCCTGCACGGTTTCATTGTACCGCATTCTTTCAGTGGCAATTCGGTTTTCTGTGCCTTCGAGCTGGGCCTGGAGTTCCAGGAAATTCTGGTTAGCCTTTAACTCCGGATAGCGCTCGACAGTGGCCAGTAGTCGACTGAGTGCCCCGCCTAACTGCTCCTGGGCCTGTTGAAACTGCTGAATCTGTTCAGGGTTGAGTTCATCGGCATTTACATTGATAGAAGTGGCCTTTGCCCTGGCTTCTATTACTTCGGTAATAGTTTCTCTCTCGAAATCGGCATAGCCCTTGACCGTATTTACCAGATTTGGAATCAGGTCGGCCCGCCGCTGGTATTGGTTCTCGACCTGCGCCCATGCCCCACCTACCTGTTCATCTTTGGTAACCATGGTGTTGTAGCCGCAGGAGCTCAAGCCAAAGAGTAAAAAGATCCCTGCTAAATATAAAAATGCTTTTCTCATGTTGGTCTTTACTGATTTTAATTATTTCTATTCAATACCAACTACTTTTATGCCTGGTAGTTTAGCAGCCACAATTCTTTCCGGTAAAAATTGCTGTTACTGTGTTACAATTCCTTTTTCCTGAGAACTGCCCCCGCAGGCATTTTAAGAATGGCTCCAGGTTTTCCTCCACCTCTTTTCAGTTATTCACAAACTAAAAAAGGGAACTGCTTTTTTGCAGCTCCCTTTAAAATTTATTCTACCCCAGATGTGGTTTATCTTTTTCTACGATTTCCATAGAACTTCTCTTCATCGAAGTGATCGTGGGTATAAAACTCATCATTATTAGGGTCGTAGCGATCATCCGGAAGTTCATCGGAACGATGTTCTACATTCCTGTTCTCTACCGGCCGACTTCCGTCAGGATACTTCTCCGGGTGGCGGGCACCACCGGGTGTAGTGGTTCGCTCCGTAAACTCAGGAGAGGACATACGACTTCTGTCATGGATTCCCGGATTATCTTTTTTATTTTCCAGGTTACCCATATTGGTTCTACGGCTTGTATCTTCCCCTAAACTGGTGGAGCGGCTCATATCACTGGTTGACCTGAAGTTATCTTCTCTTTCTTCAGCACTCCCTTTTGGTGCCTCCACATCAGGTTCGGTATCGTGGATACGTACACGCCCCTGCTCAGGGTTATCGCTTGGCGGTGGTCCCTGGCGTAACTCTTTGTTAGGCAGGCTGGAAGTACGACTTCCTGATATACCACTCGTACCAATGCGCTCTCTAACTTCACCACCTGTGGTTAGGTTAGACTGCCCAAGGGTAGTTTGGCCGTCGGGGCGGCGCTCTCCGGCAATTGAACTGTCGCCACTTATGGTGTTAGAGCTTCCTCTGGTACGATCTTTCATTCTGTTTTCTTCCGGCAGGTCACTTATTTGTCCTGTTCCGTAGCTGGTTTCATTGGGCGAATTATCACGCGCAAAATCAGCATCTCTGTCTTTTACATCGTCGCGGCGCTCGTAAATTTTCCCGGTGTGGGCATCACGAATGGTTTCGTGTTGCGAAACGCTTCCTGCCACGCCTGCAGCCGGTACGGTTCCGCCTGCTTCATAAAATCCGCGTACAGAATGCTCATGGTCGCGGGTAATGGATTCGCCACGATAAACCGGGTAATTAGTGCTGTTATGGGTGGTGATACCGCTTACAACTACATCATTATTCTTTTCATGCAAACGGGCTGCCCCCACAGGAACCAGCATATAGTGGTCATCCTTATCGGCTGCGAACTTATCAATAGTATCTACAACCAGGTAACGTACCTTCATCCGGTCGGTATCTACAATCAGTTCATCAACAGTACCAATTTTTTCATTATCACCGCTAATGACTGACCAACCTCTAACATCCGGATCTTCGGAAGCTACCTGGTAGTCATCTAAATCTTTTAGCCGGGCCAGATGTGGGTTGTTCCTCCCTGTTCCACGGACTTTATCATAAGTACTATCGCTTTGTGTGCGAGTTCCTTTCATACTTCGGGTTCTTGTATCTTCTTTCATTGTTCTATCTCCTCTCTAAAAAATTAAACTTATCAGGCCCGGATTGGCCCAAAAAATGAAGTTGTTTTCATCAAACTTCATAAAAGCTGTCTATGACAAGCGCCTGAGGGGAATGTTCTGGCTGGAATAAGCTGGCATCGCCTACTTCTTCCACCTCTACTTCCTCAAGGGCCGGTTCTTCTTCTCCAAAGGCTTCTATCAGGAACCAGATGATTCCCAGTAAAACAATAATGCCTATAATCCAGGGCCAGATGGATGATTTGTCTTTTTTCTCAACTTTTATTTCTGCCATTGTTTTTTGGTTTAGTTAAAAAATATTGAGAGAGCATTCTCTCCTTAAAAAATGCCTGATGGTGAGAAGAGGAAAAAACCAGCACAGCTTCCCATATACACAGAAAGTCCGGGTAATGTATAAGTACGTGGGAATGAAAGGCTTGTTACGTTATTAACCTTTTTGTTTTTTAAAAGCCTTATTCCTGCTTTTTTAGCTTTCAGCCATTTAATATGATGAATAAACCCCAGGCAGAGCTAAGCTAGGATAGCTTAAGGAAGGTAGTGAAGGCTGTTACTGGTTTCGGTGAAAGTAGATCAACTCCTCTTAAGTTGTAGGGGAAGGAAAGAGGAATATCCCACGCAAATAATTTGTTACCTGTTCCCGCTCCGGGAGAACCAGGCTGAAAAGTTTCTGTTTGCTACCTGCTGCTTCCATAAGCTGTAAGGACCAAACGCCGGCGACCGCCATGATTCCGGTGTTCGCAAAGGTAAATTCCTTGCCAGGTGCCCAAGTTCAGGCTTCCTTTGGTAATGGGAATCTGGAGGGAATTGCCCAGCAAAGCTGCTTTCAGGTGAGCCGGCATATCGTCAGATCCTTCCTGTGTATGGGTATAGTGGGGCTCATTTTCCGGCACTAACACATCGAAATGACTCCGGAAATCGACCCGTACACTGGGGTCGGCATTTTCGTTAATGGTGAGCGAAGCAGAGGTATGCTGAATAAATACATGCAGTATTCCGGCTTCTATTTCGGCTAAAAAATCACAGGCTTCTTCAATCTTCCGGGTTACCAGATGATAGCCGCGCGGAAAGGCCGGCAGTTCAAGGCTTGTCTGGAATATTTGCATTGGGTTCATTTTATTCATCTTCTTCTGCCTGTTCAGTATATTCGTAGGCCCCCATATCGGGCTGTCCGTCGCGCGACTGCCCCTCCAGGTCAAGTTCTATGGAGGAGACAACACCTGCATCTATAGCCGGAGAGAGCGAATCGGGCCGGTAATCATACAGTTCAATATTTCGGAAGCCCGGCAGGTGGCGGTCGGAACCTAAAATATTTTCTTTTTCATTAAAAGCAGCATCGGTCGTGCGCAAAAGATTATGCCGGAATTCAAGCTCTATATCGGCTGTTCCGCTGTTATCGACCACCAGCTCTTCGCCTCCCGTAATATTTCCCCACACGATTGAATTTTCCATGAGCACCTGCAGGGGTTCGGTCAGTACAGAGCCATCGGCCAGTACTACATTATCAGATAAGAGGAGCACCGGGTAGTTTTCGCGCTGAGAGAAATAGTTGGCAAAGGTGCAATGCCTGTAGGTATAATTTCCGCCCGCCATATTGGCCACTGTCAGCTGTACAGAGGTATTAACAAGGGTATTTACGGCCAGCAAATCGGAGGTATAGGCAACAATGCCGGCTTCGAGCGTATTTTCGATGCGGCAGCTTGCCAGCTCCAGGTCAGGTATTGCATCCTCATCTGGTGTGCCAAGGTAAATGCCGTATTCAGCATTTCGAATATCGCAGTACGACAGCCGATTGCCGCTGCTGCCGGGCAGAAAGATGAGGCCGCCCCACTGCCCCGGCTGGTTCTCGTAATAAGGATCGAGCCGCTGGTTGCGGAAAAGAATTCGTTCCCCTTCTGCACTGTCACCTTCCGCTACAAGAGTTCCTTTTATATACAGGTAGGCATCGGGCTTAAAGTATAGCCGGCTGCCTTTTTTAATTTGAAGGGTACAGAGCGAATCGACCAGCAGGGAATTTTCTATCACATAGGGCAGGGGACTATCCCACACCGCATTGCAGGCCACCACTGTATCGCTGACAAAGAGGGCATTTTGCCCGTAGCCAACCACTGCCACCTCCTGCCTGAGGCCTTTGTTCATGAACACCAGCTCATCGCTGGCAAGGTAGGGCAGGGTATCAGATGTTTCAGGGAGGGTGGCTTCCAGCAACAGCAAAAGGCTATCGCCCGCCAGCAGCAGCTGGTCTCCAAAAGCAGCACCTGGCTGCCCGTTTACATAGAGGGTATAGGGCGACTGGGCTCCACCGGAAAGGGCAATCTGCTCTATCAATACCGATTTTTCTGAAGGATTATACACCCTGAAACGGTGGGTAATACTTTGCTCGGTAGTAAAAATGGTGTCGAATAGTATGCTATCCTGCTCAAACTGCAGCCTTACTGCTTCCCCGGCCAGAATTTCATCTTCCGGCTGGCAGGCCCAGAAAAGGGCTGTGCTCAGCATACATAAAAGAAGCAGTTGTTTCACCTTTAGGGTACGTTTACCTCGGTAACGCTTTATCTCGCCTTTTCAGTACTGCCACCATCTTTTAGTTTAGTGGCATTTTCGGCAATACGAAGTTCTTCAATAAAATCGCCAATTTCTCCATCCATTACGGTAGGCAGGTTATGAACTGAATAGCCAATACGGTGGTCGGTTACCCGGCCCTGCGGGTAGTTGTAGGTACGAATTTTATCGGAACGGTCGCCGCTTCCTACCATGGAGCGACGCTGGGCACCCACTTCGTCGTTATGCCTTTGCAGCTCAATTTCATACAGGCGGGAGCGGAGTACTTTCAGTGCCTTCTCGAAGTTCTTGATCTGCGATTTCTCATCCTGGCAGCTTACCACCATTCCGGTAGGAAGGTGGGTAAGGCGTACGGCTGAGTAGGTGGTGTTTACCGACTGCCCGCCTGGCCCGCTGGAACAGAAAGTATCTTTGCGGATGTCGTTCATGTTAACATCTACCTCTACCTCTTCCATTTCGGGGAGTACGGCTACGGTGGCGGCAGAAGTATGGACCCTGCCCTGGGTTTCGGTAGCCGGTACCCGCTGCACACGGTGTACGCCCGACTCGAACTTCATCATACCATATACCTCGGGGCCGCTAAGGGTAGAAATTATTTCTTTATACCCGCCGGATGTTCCCTCCGTAAGGTCGAGTACTTCCATTTTCCAGCCCTGCTTTTCGGCAAAACGCTGGTACATTCTAAAGAGGTCACCGGCAAAAATAGCAGCTTCATCGCCACCGGCACCCGCACGGATCTCCAGAATTGCATTTTTAGAGTCGTTCGGGTCTTTAGGAATCATCATTTGCTTAAGCTCATCTTCCAACGCTTCTTCCTGCGGATAAAGCTCATCCAGTTCCAGCTTCGCCATTTCGCGGAACTCGGGGTCTTTTTCGTTCGAAAGAATTTCCTTGGCATTTTTAATATTGGCGGTTACCAGCTTATATTCCTCGTACTTCTGCACGATCTTTTCCAGGTCTTTATATTCCTTGCTTAGCTTGGAATACTGCTGCATATCGGCCATCGCCTCGGGCTGTACAATTAATTGCGCAACTTCTTCGAAACGATGTTTTATGGCATCTAATTTATCTTTCATACTCTCAGTAATTTCAGCACAAAACTAACAAAACCATGGCTCAATTGTGTATTCCTGTACAATAATTTAGTATTTCCTTCTTTCATTCCTGCTTTTGCCATGGAAGCCCCTGCGACGACTCAAAAACAGGATACTCTGGAGGTAAAAGATCCGGAATTAGATCCTCAACAGCCTGCACCATATTAAAATTGTATTCCTGCACGATGTTTTATAAAAGCCTGATTTTCTTTGTAAAAGAATTAAAACATTACGCAATTAAGGTATAGCCTGTAATGCTACATGAAATTGATGAATCAACAGCTATGTTTGCAGTATCATTTATTTATTAAGAACAAACATTGCTATATGAGAAAGACGTACCACGTTGTTGTATTATTTACAGTTTTCCTGATGATGGGTACAAACGCAGCGCAGGCACAGCAGGTTGATTACAAGTTCCATACGGTATTCATTTACAACTTTACCAAATATATAAAGTGGCCTGAAACCTCGGTTGGAAATGAATTTGTCATTGGTGTACTAGGCAATTCCGGCATTACCGAACATCTGAAGAAGATGGCAGAGTCTAAGTCGGTAAGCGGAAAACCGATTGTAGTAAAAACTTTTAACAGCCCGGCTGAGGTAGCCCACTGCCATATGCTGTTCCTGCCAGAGTCTAAAAGTAAGGAACTGGCCGCGCTACGGACTCAACTCGCCAACCAGCCAACGCTCATTATTAGCGAAAAGGATGGATTAGGCAAAGAAGGAAGCGATATTAACTTTATTGTTAATAATGGCCGCTGGAACTTCGAAATTAATCAGGCTTCGACCGATTTACGGAATCTGAAAATTTCGGGAGAGCTTACCAAATTTGCTCATAAAATTTACACCAAAATTTAAGAAGGAGCTAATTTTCAGCTATACCGAAAAGGATTTAAGATTAAAGGTTGCCGAAAAGCAAGATACCTTACATGGATTGCCAGGCAACCTTTTTTATTTCCTGCCATCGTACCATTATATTTATTCATTAGTTTTTCTTATTTAGTATATCATAGTCCCATTTCGACATGAAGAACAGGCGATTTACCATTGGTAATAAAATATTGCTCGGGTTTTCCATCCTGATAACCATTTTTGCTGCAAACGCTACCTACAGCATCTTTACCATTGACAACAGCGATCAGGCTATCCGGCAGAACAGGGAGGTAGTGGACCCTTCAGTAAATACGCTCAACGAGTTCCGCCACATGGTAACCCGCTCAAAAATGCTGATTACCAACTGGGTGTACATGTTTGGTAATACTGCCGACCAGGCCAAGCTCGATTCGCTCCACCGCTACAATTATCCGGCCTTACGTACCGAACTCGAAGATCTTTCAACAAAGTGGGCTAACCCAAAGCAGCAGGCAGAAATGGACTCTATCCTCCACAGCTTTGATATTGCCCTTAAAACCCAGAAGGATGAGATTATGAACCGACTCACCTCCTTCGAGGATTATGAAGACTCAATGATTAAGTTCCTTGCCGAAGATAACCTTTCGAGCCTTATTCTACCTCAGCTCGATGCGGTGGAACAGCGGCTGGAGGCCCTGGCAAAAGCTAAAGTGGAGGAAAAAAATGAGGCCGACATGGCCCAGATTGCTGCCTTTGAACAGTTAAGCCGCTTTACCATTGTTTTAGGAATTGCCGTTATTGTTATTGGTATCGCCGTAGCCCTGTATATTACCCGCTCTATTACCCGGCCTATTGCTACTATAAAAGATGTAGTGCAAAAGCTGGGACTTGGTATACTGCCCGAAGAAAAAAGCCTCAAGTTTAGCCGCGATGAAATTGGCGAAATGGCCGAAGCTGTTGAAAAACTGGTAAGTGGCCTGCGTTCCACCTCTTCCTTTGCCGAAAACATTGGTAAAGGAAATTACCAGGCCGATTACCAGCCTCTGAGCAAGGAAGATGTACTGGGTAACTCACTCATCGAAATGCGCAACAACCTGGAAAAGGTGGCCGAAGAAGATAAGCGCCGCAGCTGGGCCACCGAAGGTCTTGCTAAATTTGGTGATATCCTGCGCAAGAACAACGACAACATCAGTACCCTCAGCGACATTATCATTTCTAACCTGGTAAAATATGTTAAAGCCAACCAGGGCGGACTTTACATTGTGAACGACGAAAATGAAAATGATAAGTACCTGGAAATGGCCGCCTGCTATGCATGGGATAAGAAAAAGTACCTCGAGCAGAAGGTATATCCAGGCGATGGTTTAACCGGGCAGGCATGGCTGGAGCAGGATACTATTTACCTCACCGACATTCCGGATAATTACATTACCATTACTTCCGGTCTTGGCGAAGCCAACCCCAGCAGCATCCTTATTGTGCCGCTAAAGGTAAACGACGAGGTATATGGCCTTCTTGAAATTGCCTCCTTCAACCTTTTTGCCAGGCATGAAATTGATTTTATCGAGAAAATGGCCGAAAGTATTGCTTCTACCTTGTCTTCCGTAAAAATTAATGAACGCACCCAAAAGCTGCTCGAAGAATCGACAGAGCTTACCGAGCAAATGCGTGCACAGGAAGAGGAAATGCGCCAGAACATGGAAGAGCTGCAGGCTACACAGGAAGAGATGCAGCGTGCACAGCACGACACCCAGGAAAAGGAAAGCATCATCAGCAATACCAATATGATGTTTGAAATGAACAGCCAGTTTAAAATAACTGTAGCCAACAGGCTCGCCTGCCAGACTCTGGGGTACAGCGAAGGCGAACTCCAGAATGTTCCTTTCTCCTCCCTTATTTTATCGGAATGGCAGCTAACTGAAATTAAAGCGGCTCTGGAAGAAAATCTGTCATGGACCGGTGTTCTCCACCTGAAAAACAAAAAAGGAAAAGAAGTGATTGCCAAAATTTCTGCCGGTAAATTAGAAGATCCGGTGTTCCAGAGCGTTAAATACCTGATATTTGCCTCCAACATTTCGGAAATCATTGAGAACCTGGGCACATAACTGGATCATGAATAATAAATATCCTTATGGGATACTGATTTGTCTTTTGCTGGCTGCCTGTGAACCGGGCAGCCAGCAGCGTTTTAAGCGGGATGCACTACTGGAAGAAATGGAAAACCGGGAGCCCAAAAGGCTTACCGAAGCGCAAATTACCGCCCATGCCTTTAAAACAGGACGCACGATTACCAATGAAGCCCAAAACCAGTTAAGCTCGCACCTACAGCGGCTGATCCAGGAGCAGGGAATTACCCCTTCGCAGGCCCTTCAAAATCCCATTATTCGCTCCATTACCGATTCGCTCTCCAAAGCATATCAGGCCGACATTCGCCTGCTCCCAATAGAAATGGCAAGCCCTTCCGACAACCGGGAAGAATTGGAAAAACAGTTACTCGAGGCCTACCAGTATAACCAGGAAAATAACATAGCACTCGAAGATAATGTACAGCCGATGGGGCAGCCTTATTTCCTGTACACCCAGCCGTTTTCTTTACCGGCAGCGGGTCTGCCTGATTCTGATTTCACTGAAGATAATCCCCAGGCAAAGGCACTCATAGGTGTCTGGAGTATTCTTCTATCCCGCCGGGAGCTGGTCAATGCTATGTAAGCTGCCCCTGTAACAGCTAAGTCCGCTGTTCCTGTACTAATGGTTTTAATATTTTTTCCATTTCCTCCGGCCGCTGGGTACCCAGTAGTACCTCCATGCCATTTTTCAGTACCAGCTTAACAGCTCGCCGGCCGCGTACACTGTAGGTGTTTTGCTTCTTTTCCAGCCATGCCCGCTTTTGCCTTACCCGTTCGGTAAACTGCCGGACAGGGTCGAAAGTGAGCGCTTCTACCTCCTGAATATCTTCTAGACTTATTTCCCGCCTGTACCAAACACCCAGCTTTACCCGTACCAGTTCAGGATATATCCATATCTTCAGTACGAGCGAATGGATCAGAAATGGGGCGGCTAACAGCAACAGCAGGGTAGCGCTGTTTAGGCTGTACAGTACCCACTGGGAGGCCTCCGGCCGGCTATAGTAAGGATCTGTTACAAACAGCTGTCCGTAAGAACTGTAAATGACCATTAGCAGCAAAGGAGCGCCAAGCATGATGTAGATTAGCCACAGCCAACGAAGATTGTACCGCTGCTTTTCAAAGAAAAGTGCCTGGGGGGAGGAGCTCATAAGTATCAGGAATTAAATTACCTATATAAGCCTTTTCAGGCCTAAAAGTTTTCATCCTGCCTTAGTGTACATAACTGCCGGCATTTAGGTCGATAGTGGCTCCTGTTGCATGGTCGGCCATACCGGCCGCTAAAAATACCAGGGTCGGGGCAATATCTTCGGGCCGGGTAAGCCGGTTCAGGGCAATGTCATTAAGGGCATAACCTTCTCCATACTGGTCGATAAAATCCTGGGCCATATCGGTGCGTGTAAAGCCAGGGGCAATATTAAAAGCAACGATACCCTCTTTTCCAAATGCTCTTGCAATACTGCGGGTCAGGGATACCATTCCTCCTTTGCTGGAAGCGTAAGCCATATATTCGGCGGTATCTCCTCTAAAGGCTGCGCGGCTGCTGATATTGATAATGCGTCCTCCACCGCGGCTCTTAAAATGTTCCACGGCTTTTTTACATAGAATAGCCGTAGCGTTTAAGTTCACCATCATGGTGTGGCCCCAGTCGTGCAGCCATTCTTCATCGTTTTTATCAATCGGGCTGCTAATGGCCACACCGGCATTGTTAATGAGCACATCGATGGTACCAAAACCTTCCCGTACTGCCTCCCACAGCTGCAATGGCCCTTCGCCGGTACCTAAATCGGCCCCAAAGGCTTTACTGTTATTACCAATTCGTTTTACCAGGGCCTCTGCCGCTTCTTTATTGCTGTTGTAATGTACGGCTACCCGGGCGCCACTGGCAGCCAGAGCCTCGGCTGCCGCCCTTCCGATTCCGCGGCTGGCTCCTGTCAGTAAAATATTCTTGTTTCGAAGGGAAATTTCCATAGGTATACTTTTCTTCTTTAGGTATCAGGTTTAATTGAACAGAAGGGAAAAATAAAGATTTCTCTACGCTTATAAAGATTTCTCTACGCTTATAAAAACAGCACAACTCTTATCTTCTTTCTGTTTCGGACAACCATAATTATCATTAAAAATGTCCTGTGCAAAAAAGCTTCTTCCCTCCGCCTCCGAAAATAAGCTTTGCCAGCCACTTTTGTTCAGTATTCGCGGCTGTTCCTGGTTTCGAGCAGCTGCCATTCCTGCAGTAGCCTTTTGCTAACGGGCCCGGGCTTTCCGTTGCCAATCTGCTGGCCATCGACCTGCACCACCGGCATAATTCGCTTGGTCGTTCCGGTAATAAATGCCTCCTCCGCCTCCGGTAAAATGGCAAGCGGCAGGCTTTCTTCCTTTACCGGAATACCTGATTCTCGTGCTATCCGAAGTGTCTCGCCACGGGTAACACCTGCCAGCACTTTAGGCAGGGGAGCTGTTATGAGTACTCCTTTTACCACAACGAAAAAATTGCTGCGGCTGCACTCCAGCCATTCACCATTCCAGTGGTAAAGCAGTTCTGTGGCACCAGCCGCCTCCACTGCCGGCCACTCTCTTACCGCTTTCAGGTAATTGGTAGTTTTTACCTCCGGCATATCGCGCAGGTATTCTGTACTGATGAGCTTTACTCCCTCGGTATAACTGCGCTCGTCGGGCAGTACCGATTTCTCGATCCGAATGATAAGATTAGGTGTTGAAGGGGTAAAAGTATTTTCGGAATAGCCACCGGTAAGCAGGAGCCTGACACCACTTTCCGACCGGCCATTAAGTTTAATCAGCTCCAGAATAGTAGCTTCCAATTCTTCATCTGAAAGATTAAGCTCCAGCCGGAGGTCTTTGCCTGAACGTCTGAAGCGCTGCAAATACTGCCGCATCAGAAAGGGCTTTCCTTCGTGGGTGCGGAAATAATCGAAAATGCCGTACCCCCGGAAGAGCCCGAGGTCGCTTAGCTGCAGCGCCTCCTCTGTGGAGGAAACAATTCGGTTATTTATAAAAAAGTAGTGGCCTGAGAGGGGAGTGGGGGAAGAGGTGCTGTTCATTTACTTTTAAAGATATGGCAGTCTGATACATCGGCTTTCAAATGGCTCCTTGTTGTTAGGCCGGGACCATCTGACAATGGTATAATTTTAGGTAAAAAGTGGCTGTAAAGCTATGGTAAGGCAGTAAATAATTTTTAGAGGTGCCCAAGGGCATAAAATTATGCTGGGTGTCGATCCCTTAGAGTGGGAAGTTTAAAGGATTCGCTTTTCCCTTTTTAACAACTGGTAAAATTCATCTCTATAAGTATATCCTACCGGAATGAGCTTATCATTGAATCCGGCTTTCCAGGGAAAAAGACCGCAGGTCTTCTAACAAGAAAAAACGGCCCTTTTTACCAGGTGCCGGTTTTTGCTTTATTGAACCATTCACCGAATTTACCCCTCCTGCCAATTCTAAAAGAAGAAAAGGAAGTACAGGAACATTCCTACCCATAGCACATCAATAAAATGCCAGTAGGTAACCAGTATGCTCAGCTTTATCTTCTGGTAAGGATTTGTAACCATAATAAGACCCTTTACCGAATCGTTTGCCACGCGCGAAACTTTTATAAAGTGGTGCGTCATAAAAAAGATACCGCCCACCAGGTGCAGAATATGAAGTCCTGAAATTATGTACAGGTAAGCTCCGCTGCTGTAGCCTGTAAGACTGTAGCCCGATTGCTCCAGCTGATGCCAGCCCCAGTATTGGCTAAGCGTAAAAATAAAACCCAGCATGGCCGTAATGCCAATCAGGTTTCGCAGTTTTTTAAACTCTTCATTCTTAAATGCCCTTAGAAACTGGTTAACAAAGAATGATGAAAAAATAAGAACGATGGTGCTGAAAATAAAAGCCTCGGGCATGTGGAAACCGGGCATTTCCGTTCCCGATTCCTGGTAGGTAGCGGTAAAAGCAATGAGCATAAACAGGAAAATAAGGCTACTCCCGAAGATGGCCAGGAAGAGAAGCATTTTATGCGGATGAAGCTTTTCTATCTTCTCAAAGGTAGTGATTCGTCCGGTATCGGTTATTTTACGATTATGTGAAGGCTGCATGCGTATAATTTCTAAAAGTATCCATAATAACGTTTTCCGGCAGTAAATACTTATCTATTACACCTCATTATCAGCTAACTATAATTTATGCGTTTGATATGGAGCAATACGCAAAAAGGTGAAGAAGGAAAGCTTTAACTACCTGTGCTTATTTTTACTTTATCTCCACCGCTTTTGTTGCGCTTGGGCTTACAATAAATCCTTACTCTTCCATTTTTATCTCCAAAAGCCAGTCTCAGTTAAGTTTTGATTTCAATAAGGCAGGCTTTTGGGCCTCATCGAAGCTCTCTTGAAGGAGAGTATTAGTGCTATTGCCCGGGAAGAGGCTGGAGGATATGTGCAAAGTTTAAATTTGTCGTTCAACAAAGCGGTTTTAAACGAGGCCTAAAAGCTTCAGCAGCAGAAAATTTGCAGCTATCATAACAGCCGCCTGCATTTTCTAAACTAATTTTACCTATCCGGAATTATACCACTAAGAGAATCTTAAATTCAGTGCTATTTTGACAGTACAAGACTTTATTACTTTATATACCGAAGACAGCCTCCTCAAAACCCTGGCCGATTCCCTCAAAACAAAGAAGCATCGTTGCCTCCAGCTCAAAGGCCTGCGGGGCAGCCTCGATGCAGTAATATCAGCATCCCTGCACCGCATCAACGGGCAAACCAGTCTGTTCGTCATGCACGACCGCGAAGAAGCGGCCTATTTTGTGAATGACCTCCAGAACCTGATTTCTCAAAAAGAGGTGCTGCTTTTCCCTTCGTCCTTTAAGCGCCCCTACGAATTCGACGAAACAGAAAATGCCAATATTTTAATGCGGGCCGAAATCCTCAACCGCATCAATCAGAAAGCTGCCAATGGAGAACTCATTGTTACCTACCCGGAGGCACTTACCGAAAAAGTAATAAATAAGCGCTCTCTTACAGAAAATACCTTTACCGCTAAAACCGGGGAGCTGGTCGATACGGAATTTCTGGCCGAGCTCCTGCAGACTTACGATTTTGAGCGAACCGATTTTGTATATGAAGCCGGCCAGTTTGCTGTGAGGGGTGGTATTATCGATGTGTATTCTTATGCTAATGAGCTTCCTTACCGCATCGAGCTCTTCGGCGACGAAATAGAAACCATCCGTACCTTCGACCCTGTTAGCCAGCTGAGCATCGACCCGGTGGAGCAAATCAGCATCATTCCCAACGTACAAACAAAGCTTCTGCAGGAGGAGCGCCAAAGCCTGCTCGAGTTTCTGCCGCGCGATACCAACATTTTTTTTAAAGATTACCAGCAAACGATAGATGTACTGGACAAGTCCTTTGCCAAAGCCAGCCAGAATTTCGAAAACCTGATGCAGGCCTCCGGCGATACCCAGGTGGTGATGAGCCCGGAAGTGCTCTTCGAAACCTCCGAAGAGTTTAGCCAGAAGCTGCAGGACTTCGTACAGATAGAATTCGGCAACCGCTTTTATTTTACTGCCGACCGGGAAATACAGTGGGAAGCAGAACCACAGCCGAGCTTTAACAAGAATTTTGAGCTCATGGCCAAAAACCTGGAAGAGCTGCAGGAGGGAGGCTTTACTAATCTGCTGGTCGCTGAATCGGCCAAGCAAATCGAGCGGCTCACCACCATTTTTGAAGAAGTAAATCCTTACCTGAAATACCAGGGCCTCAATATTTCGCTCCGCGAAGGCTATGTTGATAAGCTGCTAAAAATAAGCTGTTATACCGATCATCAGCTGTTCGAGCGATTCCATAAATACCGCAGCAAGAACAAGTACAGCAAAAGCAAAGCCCTTACCTTAAAAGAACTGCGCAGCCTGCAGCCCGGCGACTTTGTTACCCATGTCGACCATGGCATTGGCAAATTTGCAGGACTCGAAAAAGTCGAAAATAATGGTAAGCAGCAGGAGGCTATCCGCCTGATATACCGCGACGATGACCTGGTATATGTAAGCATTCACTCCCTGCACAAAATAAGCAAGTATACCGGTAAAGAGGGTGTACCCCCGCAAATCAGCAAGCTGGGCAGCCAGGACTGGGAAAATAAAAAGAAGCGGGTTAAGAAGAAGGTCAAGGATATTGCCAAGGACCTTATTGAGCTCTATGCTAAGCGGAAGGGTGCTCCCGGTTTTGCCTACAGCCCCGATGGCTTTTTGCAGGCCGAACTCGAAAGCTCCTTTATTTATGAAGATACCCCCGATCAGGCCTCCGCAACTTCTGATGTAAAGGCCGATATGGAACAGCCTCACCCCATGGACCGCCTCGTGTGCGGCGATGTAGGCTTCGGTAAAACCGAAGTGGCCATAAGGGCCGCTTTTAAAGCTGTAAATGAAGGAAAACAGGTAGCAGTACTGGTGCCCACCACTATTCTGGCCATGCAGCACTACCGCACCTTTGCCGAGCGCCTGTCGGAGTTTCCTATTCGAACCGAGTATATAAACCGATTTAAAAGCACCAAGCAGGTAAAAGATATCCTCCAAGGCCTGAAAGAGGGAAAAGTAGACATCCTCATCGGCACCCACCGCATCGTTAATAAAGATGTGGAGTTTAAGGACCTGGGCCTGATGGTGATTGACGAGGAACAAAAATTTGGCGTAAAAGTAAAGGAAAGGCTCAAGGAGATGCGGGTGAATGTGGATGCGCTTACCCTCACCGCCACCCCTATTCCGCGTACGCTGCACTTTTCACTGATGGGGGCCCGCGACCTGAGCGTAATTGCCACACCGCCGCCCAACCGGCAGCCCGTTACTACCGAATTGCATTCTTTTAACGAAGAGGTTATCCGCGATGCCATTAGCTTTGAGCTTCGAAGGGGAGGGCAGGTATTCTTCGTTCATAACCGCATTTCCGATATCGATAGCATTGCCAGCCTTATTCTCCGCCTTGTGCCCGACGCCCGCGTGGTAGCCGCGCACGGGCAGATGGATGGCAGCAGGCTCGAAAAAATAATGGTACAGTTTATCGAGGGCGAATATGATGTACTGGTGTCAACCAACATCATCGAGTCGGGTCTCGACATTCCCAATGCCAACACCATTATAATTAATCGGGCGCATATGTTCGGCCTTTCTGACCTGCACCAGATGCGGGGCCGCGTTGGTCGCTCCAACAAAAAAGCCTTCTGCTATCTGCTTACTCCGCCAACCTCCACCTTATCGGCCGATGCGCGTAAGCGCCTCAGTACCCTGGAGGAATTCAGCGACCTGGGCGATGGCTTTAAAGTTGCCATGCGCGACCTCGACATTCGAGGGGCGGGCAATTTATTAGGAGCAGAGCAGAGCGGCTTTATCTCCGACCTTGGATTCGATATGTACCATAAAATACTCGACGAAGCCGTTCAGGATTTAAAAGAAACAGAATTTGCAGCCCTCTTTGAGCATGAGTTGAAAGAAAGTGCAAAAGTACTGGTGCAGGACTGCAACATTGAAACAGACCTTGAAATTCTGATTCCGGAAACCTATGTGGCCAATATTACTGAAAGGCTGGCTCTTTACTCCAAGCTCGATAACCTCAAAAATGAGCTGGAACTGGGCAAATTCATCGATAACATGCGCGACCGTTTTGGTCCGCTGCCCGAACCGGTAATAGATCTTGTGGAAACGGTGAGGCTCCGCTGGCTTGCCGAAAAATTAGGTTTTGAAAAGCTGATGCTTAAAAATGAAAATATGAAAGGCTATTTTGTTTCTTCGGAAAATGAAGAATTTTTCAAGTCGGAAACTTTTGGCCAGATTTTAAGGTATGTACAGATGCACCCGCGCAAATGCCGGATGAAAGAACATAAGAAAAGACTCATCCTTACCGTTGAAGATGTATTAGGTGTGGAACAGGGAATGAATATTTTAAAATCGATGTTACCTGCCTGATTGCTTTCTAAGAACCTAATACCTAAATGAATAGGGTAAGGACCACTGCTGATTAAAAGAACCACATTTAATCTTACATCAACAGCATTAATTTATAGTTGCAGTGTATACTTGTAAAATAGAACCGCTGCTTTTTCCGTTATTAAAAAAATACAGATGCTCCTGCAAAAATAAACAGTTGTGTGGAGCGGGGTATTTGAATTAAAAAGAGCAATACCTTACATAGAAAGTAAAATTGGCCTATTTAAATTTAAATATTAGGTAATTTGGTTCAAATTTGTCACTAAAGTCACTATTAGTGGTTTTGAACAACAGGTTGTTATTTTGTTAAAACTTTGTGTGAATAAATAGTTAAGTGTTATGACTAAAATTGTGAGCGTGTTCAAGGGCTTGTCGAGCGTTCTGTGCGGCATTGCTATACTCACCTCTTGTGGCAGTAATAAGCCGGATGCTGTCAACCCTGGCCTGGCAAGTACCACTACCGGGCTGGAATATAACGAGGATGGAGGATTCCAGGTGACAGATTTCCAGGGGCAGCCTGCTGCTCCTAACATGGTGTTTATTCAGGGTGGCCGTACTACATTAGGCTCTTTTGAAGAAGATATCCTTAACTCGCGCGATAACCTTGAACGGACTGTTACCGTCGCTTCCTTTTATATGGACGAAACGGAAGTAGCCAACGTTCACTGGCTGGAGTATCTGTACTACATTCAGTTAGACTCTTCCCGCGAATTTTATGAGTCAGCCCTGCCCGATACTACTGTTTGGGCAAAAGAACTCGCGTTCAACGACCCCTATGTTGAGCATTACCTTCGCTACCCTGGCTTCCGCTACCACCCGGTGGTAGGTGTTACCTGGCTACAGGCGAATGACTATACCAAATGGCGTACCGCAGTGGTAAACCAGAAGCTGGCCGAAGAAAATGGTCTTGAAGATATTCCGGAAACTGCCGGCGGTCGTATTCCGCTTGAAACCGGTGTTGTACTGCCCGACTTCCGCCTTCCTACCGAAGCTGAATGGGAGTATGCTGCACAGGCTTTAATCGGAACTCAGTGGCTCGACGAAAACCAGACGCACAAGAGATTATATCCATGGGATGGCCACTCTCTCCGTAATCCTTACGGAAAAGAAATGGGCTACTTTCTCGCTAACTTTAAACGTGGCCGTGGTGACTATGCGGGTATTGCCGGTAAGCTGAACGACGGCGCCATGATTACCGCCTATATCTACGAATATCCACCAAATGACTTTGGTCTGTACAATATGGCCGGTAACGTAAACGAATGGGTGCAGGACGTGTACCGTCCGCTTTCGTTCCAGGACTTCGACGACCTGAACCCGGTCCGCAGAGATGGCTATATGGATAGTGAAGAAATGTATGATGCAGAAGGCTTCAACTCACTTATTACCGACGAAGTAAGAGTATTTAAAGGTGGTTCATGGAAAGATGTAGCCTACTGGCTATCTCCAGGTACCCGCCGCTTCCTCGAGCAGGACTCTGCAACAGCTACCATTGGTTTCCGTTGTGCCATGATTAGCGCCGGCGCCAATTACTAAGAGAATCTAATTTATAGAGAGAGCTCCTGAGGTACTTCCTTCAGGAGCTTTTTTTATGCCACTGCAATAGCCCCTACACTTAATTCTTTACACCCCCCTTCCAGCAGAGCGGTGGCACAGGCTTCCAGGGTAGCACCTGTCGTTACTACATCATCCACCAGCAAAATGCGTTTTCCCTTCACTTTTTCCTGCTCCGGAACGTCAAAAATAGTTGCAACATTTAACCACCGATCCAGCCTGCTTTTTCGGGTTTGGGTACTGCTAGCTTCTTTCCTTATTACCCAATCGGTGGTGTAAGGAATTTCCAATACCTCCGACAGGCCTTTCGCAAATTCTTCGCTCTGGTTATACCCGCGCTGGCGCTGTTTCTTCGGGTGTAGAGGAACAGGTATCACTACATCAAAAGCCTCTCCGTAGCCTTTCTCCTGAAGCCGACCTCCAAACTGCCGCCCAATCACTCGCCCTACTTCCGGATAATTTTTATACTTAAGAAACTGCAGCAGCTTTTGGGTGCTCCCCGACTTCTGGTAAAGCAGATAAGATAAAACAAAGCGCACAGGAAGTACGGCCGAAAGCTTTTGCGCCAAAACCTCATTCCGTTGCTCATGCAGGTGTGAGTGGGGAAGGGACGCCAAACAATGGGTGCACATGAATTTTTCTCCCTGCACCAATGTTCTCTCACACAAAAGGCAGAGGGGCGGAAAGAGAAGGTTCACAAACTGTCGGACAACATCCTGCATGGGGTGTAAGCTTTTTAACAGTTTCACGTGGAACAAAAAGAGAGGTTCCGAATGTGGATCAGTTTTTGGCTGATTGCCCGGCAGGGGCTAGGCATCCATTTCGCTATCGGCTATATTTGCCAAAAAAGATATTATGAGCATCGTAAACGACTTTAACGAATACCGCAGCCGCATGAACGAACGTATTATGGCTGCCGATAACAAGGTAATTAAACGCCTTTTTAACCTTGACACTAATACCTATGCAGAGGGAGCACTCGATACTAAAACCAAGGAAGCTATTGGCCTTGCATGTTCAATGGTGCTCCGCTGCGATGATTGCGTTCGCTATCACATCGGAAAGTGTAAGGAACTAGGCTATACCACTGAACAGATGTTCGAGATTTTCTCTATTGCCAGCATAATAGGAGGGACCATTGTAATTCCTCACCTACGGAGGGCAGTAGAATACTGGGAGGCCCTGGAAGAGGAGGAGAAGAAAAATGATTAAAAAAGATCTTGAACTGGAGCGGCAGTGGAACCGGCTGCTCCAGCATTTAGCCGATACCATTGGTAAAAAGCCTGCCGACCTGAATGGTGTGCTTTTTTTAATAGGCGTACAGGAACTGGGAAGAGGACGACATACTTTTACCAAAGAACAGAAGCAGGACCTCATGCACATCGCCATCTGTAAGGTGCTAAGCTATTCCGGCTTTTATGAACTGGAAGGGCTCGACGAGCAGGGCTGGCCTCACTGGCGGCCTACTCAAAAGCTTCCTCATTTCGATATTCTGGACCAGGAAAAACTCCTGAAAATGCATGTGCTGGAATACTTTGAGAAAGAAATGGAGTGGGACCTGGGACTTAACCTTAACGATGGCGAGTGACTCCTACCTGCCGGCACATCTTTTCTACCGGGCAGGTAGAGCAGTGGGGGAGGCGGCCGGTACAGATATGTTTACCAAAAGGAACCAACAGACGGTTAATGGTAATCCAGTATTTCTCCGGTAGCTTTTTTTCCAGAGCCTTCATCGTCTTTTCTGGCGTAGGCGCTTCTATATAGCCCCAGCGGTTGGTTACCCGGTGTACATGAATATCCACTCCTATATGTGCCTGCCCTGCCGCAATTCCTAAGGCCAGGTTAGCACATTTTGGACCTACTCCTTTAAATGCGGTGAGTGTTTCGAAATCAGCCTTCAGCTCTCCTCCGTGCCTTTCCACTATTTCGGTAGCAATGGCTTTAATCTGGTAACTTTTTGCTTCGGCAAAGGTAGCGCCATGCAACGCGGCGCCAATTTGTTCCGGGCTCAGCTGCTGCATGGCTTCAGGTGTCCGGGCCAGCGAAAAGAGTTTCTCAGCAGTAGGAATGGTTACTTCATCGAAAGTGCGGATGGAAATGATACAGGCAATTAACTGCTCAAAAAGGGAAGTGAAGCCCTGCTCGTACAGGTCAAACAGCGCCGCCTTCGGGTAAGGCGCTACGGCCTTTTCAATCTGTTCAAGGGCTTTATCAATATCGAAAGGTGCTTTATCGCTTGTGCTCATGGTGCTGGTACTTTAATCAGGCAACCCATAAAACAGCAAGTGGTTCTGGCAAAGCCCGGCTCTCCATATAAAAATTGTACAACTAGTTAATAATCTGTTGGTTTTATAGCTTCTGTCACTTCAAAAGCTTGTACTTTTTCTGCTTTTGCATTAATTTATCTCCCTCTTTGGCTACCATGTTGCCAGGCTGGCTTACACGGTTCCTTGCGCTCTGGCGCAGCAGGAAGAGTAGAGAAAGGAAAAGCTTAAAAATCAGCTGTATATTGCAAGCCGAAAAACTGATAATGAAATGAACCAGAAGGCCTTGTACTTCTGTATTTATGTGGTATGAAAATAATCTCTTATAATGTTAATGGCATCCGTGCAGCCATGCAAAAAGGCTTTGTAGACTGGCTGGCAGATGAAAAACCAGATATCCTTTGCCTGCAGGAAACCAAAGCCTCACCTGAACAGGTGGAGCAGGAGCCATTTAAGGAACTGGGCTATCAGCTTTACTGGATGTCGGCAGAAAAAAAAGGCTACAGCGGGGTGGCTATTTTCAGTAAACAGGAACCCAAAAATATTTACTACGGCTGCGATATGCAGCTCTACGACTGCGAAGGAAGAGTACTTAGGGCCGATTACGATGATTTTTCGGTAATAAGTGTGTACATGCCCTCCGGCTCGAGCAGCGATGGACGCCAGGCATTTAAAATGCAGTGGCTGGCCGATTTTCAGGAGTATACAGAACAGCTGAAAAAGGAAATTCCAAACCTTATCATCAGTGGCGATTATAATATTTGCCACCAGGAGATAGATATACATGATCCGGTCAGGAATAAAAACTCCTCCGGCTTCCTTCCGGAAGAACGGGAGTGGTTCAGCCGTTTTGCCGCCTCAGGATTTACCGATTCGTTCCGCCACTTTAATCCTGGCCCGCATCACTACAGCTGGTGGAGCTACAGAGCCGGAGCCCGAAAAAAGAACAAAGGCTGGCGGATTGATTACCAGATGGTCAGTGACTCTCTGAAGAACAGGCTAAAGCATGCCTCTATTCTGCCGGATGTTGTTCACTCTGACCACTGCCCTATTGTGCTGGAGATAGAATGATAAAATAGGACTATATTTACTATTATCCATAAAAGGTTCCGATTCCATTACAGATTACCGTTACATACGGATACACGAATATGAAAAAATTATTGTACCTGGGCCTGCTGGCCGGAACTGTTCTTTTTACAGGAGCTTGTACCAGCTCTGAGGAAGGGCAGGAAGAAACGCTTCAGGCTGGTGTGCGCGAAGGCGAAGGTGGCCACTACTATGGAGGGGTGCTCCGTATTAACGAATCAGAATATATTAAAAATCTGTTTCCGCCCAGTATAACCGATGTTTACTCTTACCGGGTAGCCTCGCAGATGTATGAAGGCCTGTTTAAATTTAATGATCTGGACCTGACGCTGGAGAACAGCCTGGCCGAAAGCTACACGCTCGATTCGACCGGCACGGTATATACCTTTAAATTACGCGACAATGTGTATTTCCACGACGATCCTGCTTTCCCAGGGGGTAAAGGACGGAAGCTTACCGCGGCTGATGTAGCTTTCTGCTTTACACAGCTTTGTACGCAGTCGGCCCTTAATCAGAATTACTCAGTCTTTGCTGGTTTACTCAAAGGTGCCGATGCTTACTTTAAAGCCTCCGCAGGAGGTAAAACCCCCTCTTTTGGCGTAGAAGGAATAGAAGTACTCGACTCTTTAACCCTCCGCCTGAGTATTACCAAACCCAACTCTGTTTTCCTGGTAAACCTTGCCCGTCCGGCCACCTTCATTTACCCGCCTGAGGCCCTTGAAGAATATGGGCCTGATATGCGGATAAGAGCAGTAGGGACAGGCGCATTTGAAATGGGAAATGTTGAAGAAAACATTTCTATCGTGCTGCCTAAGAATCCGAATTACTGGGGCGAAGACCACTATGGTAATCCTCTTCCCTTCCTGGACGCGGTAAATGTACAGTTTATCAATAGCAAGAAATCTGAATTATTCGAGTTTAAAAAGGGCAACCTCGACATGATATATCGCCTCCCAACGGAGCATATTATTGAAATTCTGGAGAGCAACCTTACCGGAAATGGCGAATTTAACAGGTATGAATTGCAAAGAGAGCCCGAAATGGTAACCCAGTTCCTGACTTTTAATACCGCTAACCGGAAACTATTCAGCAACCCCGATCTTCGTAAAGCCATCAGCTATGCCATCGATCGGGATAAAATCCTCACCTTTGTACTCAATAATGAAGGTTTTGCACCGGGCCATCATGGTATTACACCACCGGTTTTCACCGATTATAATATTTCAGAGATACCAGGCTACCGGCTGAATGTCGATTCGGCCCGGTATTACCTGACAAAGGCAGGCTACCCGAACGGAAAAGGCTTTCCTAAAGTAGAGTTTATGCTCAATGCCGAAGGAGACAGAAATACCAATGTAGCAGTCGAGATACAGAAGCAACTGAGCGACCACCTGAACATTCAGGTGGAAATAGCCACCTATCCTTTTGCCCAGCTACTGGAAAATGCTTACCAGGGTCGGTTTGATGTAATGCGCTCTGCCTGGTATGCCGACTTCCCCAGCCCCGAGAACTTCCTGTGGGTCTTCTACAGCGGCAATATGGATACCCACCAGCGCGAACCGGCCTACCCGAACATTGCCAGATATTCGAGTGCTAAATTCAATAAATTATACGAGCAGGCGCTGCGGGCACGTTCTGTAAGTGAAGCAAATAAGTATTTTATTGAGGCTGAGAAAGTGCTGATGGAAGATGCTCCTATTATTGTTCTCTGGTATGACGAGGGCTTCCGCCTCCTGCAGTCGTATGTGAAGAATTTTCCTAACAATCCCATGCAGTACCGCGATTTTAGCAAGGTTTATTTTCAGCAGGCAAGGAAGTTACGTTCTCAATAAAAGAAGAAACCTGCTTCCCTTAGCAAACGTACCTTAAAGATTAAGTGAGGCTTTACTATGCATAATGCAGAAGATGTTGTTATAAAAAATATCAGGAAGTACAAACGTAAGTTTTTCCTGAACCTGCTGCTGAGAGGAAGCATCTGGTCGCTGGCAGTACTGCTGGCGGTTTTTCTCCTGTTTAGCTTTGCAGAACATTTCGCCCATTTCAGCAGGGAAGTTCGTACTGTGCTTTTCTTTGCCTTCCTCTTTACTGCCGGCATTGTGCTTTACCGCTGGGTGCTATCGCCCCTGCTCAGGCTTATTAGGCTCGACAAGGCGCTTACCGATGAGGAGGCTGCAGCCCGTATTGGCTCCTCCTTCCCTGAAGTGCGCGACAAGCTTATTAATCTCCTGCAGCTACACCGCCGGCAAGGGGAGCAGGGCCATCAGCTATTGGCAGCCAGTATCCGGCAAAAGTCGGCCGAAATAAGCCCAATCCGCTTCGATTCAGCCATTACCTACCAGGCCAACACCCGCTACCTGCCCTATTTACTCCCGATTCTCCTTCTTTTTCTGGCCGCGGCTGTTTTTCTTCCGGGCCTCTTTACCGATTCAGCCACCCGTATTGTTCACTACCGGCAGGACTTCGCCCCCCAGGCTCCCTTCCGGTTTGTAATTGAAAATGAAACCCTGCAGGCCTTTAAAAACGAAGACTTCACCCTCCGCCTTCGCTATGAGGGAGAAAGCCAGCCTGGCACCTCCTATATATGGTTAAACGGCCGTCAAATAAAGATGAAGCAGGAAGCGGCAGGGCTGTTTTCCTATACCTTTTCTAAAGTACAGGAAGAGAAAGAATTTTCCTTTGAGGCAGCTGGTTTCAGCTCCGACTCATATGAACTGGCGGTAGTAGAGCGGCCAGCCATTCAAAATTTTCAGGTACACCTCCAGTACCCCTCCTACCTGAATAAAGAAAATGAGCGACTGGCCAATGTTGGCAACTTTCAGATACCGGAAGGTACCCGGGTAAACTGGCAGTTTAAAACCCTCTATACAGATAGCCTTCAAATTTCTTTTGGAGAAACAAAAAAAGATACCGTTTTACAATCATCTGACAACCAGCTTATTAACTATGAAAAACAACTGCTTGAGAGCCAGGAATATAGTTTAAAGCTCTTTAACCAGTGGAGCAGCAATAAAGAACCAATTCGTTACCAGATTGAGGTTATTCCTGACCGGCACCCGGATATCAGCCTGAAGCCTTTTGCGGATACTACCCTCTTTAATTTAGTGGTGCTGGGTGGTAATGTAGCAGACGATTATGGCCTTAGCCGCCTGTCAGTCTTCTATAAGGTTAAACGAAATGGAGAGGGCGAAACAACGGCTTACAAAAGTATTCCTCTTCCGCTAGGGGAAAGGCAGCTTAGCCAGAGCTACTTTTTACGCTGGCCGCTCGATAGTCTCCAACTCAGGAAGGGCGACCAGCTGGAATACTTTGTAAAAGTGTGGGACAATGATGGCATTAATGGACCAAAGGCCTCTCAAACCTCTGTTTATACCCTTCAGGCACCAAATGAAGAGGAACTCAGAGAACTTATCAGCAAGGCAGAACAGAATACAGAAGAAGGTATAGATAAGAGTGTACAACAGGCTCGAAAGCTGGAAGAGAAAATACAGCAGGCAGAAGACCGGCTCAGAGGCAAAAAGCAGGTGAATTACCAGGATGAAAAGCTCCTGCAGGAAATTCTGGAAGAGCGGAAAAAGATGGAAGAGCAGCTGGAAAAGCTGGCCGAAGAAAGCGAAGCGCTAAAACAACAAAGAGAGCGCTTTTCGGAGGAGCAAAACAAGGAGATACAGGAAAAGGCAGAACAGCTACAGCAGCTAATGAATGAGTTGCTGGATGAAGAAACGAAACGCCTCTACGAAGAACTACAAAAGTTACTGGAAGAAAAAGGCCAGTCGGAAGAATTCCAGAACGTGCTGGAAAACTTAAAGAACAAGGAAGATAATCTGGAAAAAGAACTGGAGCGCGCGCTGGAGTTATTTAAGCGAATGAAGTTCGACCACCAGCTGGAAGAAACCAGGCAGGAAGTGGAAGAGTTGAGAAAAGAGCAGGAAGAGCTGGCCGAGCAAACAGGTAAAGAGCAACAATCGACAGAAGAATTGCAACAGCAACAACAGGAGCTGAATAAAGAGTTTGAGGAGATAAAGCAATCCATGGATGAGCTCGAGCAGCTCAACCAGGAGTTAAAAAACCCTAACCCTTTACAGGATTTTAAGGAAGAGCAGCAGAGAATTGAGGAGCAGCAAAAGGAAAGCCAGGAGTCGCTGGAGAAAGGGAAGAATAAGAAGGCGCAAAAGGCACAGCAAAAAGCAGCTGAAAAGATGAAGGAAATGGCGCAAAAGATGCAGGAAATGCAAAGTGGCATGCAAATGAGCATGATGCAGGAAAACCTGGACGATTTGCGGAATATTGTCGATAACCTGCTTACCCTCTCTTTCAGCCAGGAAGAACTGATGAAAGAATTCAGGGAAATTAATCAATCTAACCCCAGATTTGTTAATCTTGCACAGCAACAATTGAAGATTCAGGAGGATGCTGTTATATTAGAGGACAGTTTGCGTTCCCTGGCCGAAAGAGTATTCCAGATTCAGGCTTTCGTTACACGCGAGCTGAACGACATGAACAAATACCTCGATGAAAGCGTAAACGCAATAAAGGAGCGGAAAAAGAATGAGGCAGTAGGTAAACAACAGTTTACCATGACCTCTATGAATAACCTGGCGCTGCTGCTCGATGATGTACTCCAGCAAATGCAGGAGCAAATGGCGAATGCCCAGGGTATGCCGCAGGCCGGGAATAAAAATAAAAAGGGAGAGGGTGCTCCCAAATTGAGTGATTTGCAAAAGCAGCTGAACCAGCGAATACAGCAGCTAAAGCAAAGTGGAAAGAGTGGCAGGCAGTTATCTGAGGAACTGGCTCGCTTAGCCGCCGAACAGGAAAAAATAAGGCAGGCCCTGCAGGAACTGGAAGAAAAGTACGGCAACGGAAAGCCGGGAAGTAAGCCAGGAAATAAAGGCGTACAGGAGCAGATGGAAGAAACAGAAAGTGATTTGGTTAACAAGCGCCTGAGTAGAGAGTTAATTGAAAGGCAACAGGAAATTTTAACCCGGCTCCTGGAAACAGAAAAGGGAATGAGGGAAAGAGGGAAAGATGATGAGCGAAAAGGTGAAACAGCGAAAGACTATGAACGGAAAATACCCGAAGCTTTCGAGGAGTACCTGAGACAAAAGGAAAAGGAAGTGGAGCTTTTAAAATCTGTTCCTCCGAAACTGAATCCATATTACAAGAAAGAAGTAAACAACTATTTTAAAAGACTAGGTTTATAAACAAATTCGTACAGCACCTATGATTAGCACCATTAAAATTGAAATTCCGTCTTTACTCGATAATATCCGCATGATTGAGAGCTTTATCGATAATGCCAAGGAGGAGTACCAGCTCGACGACGGAATTTATGGAAATATAATGATTGCCGTTACGGAGTCGGTAAATAACGCCATCCGTCATGGCAATAAACTGGATCCGGAAAAGAACGTGAAGCTTTGCTTAATTCTAAATGAAAGCCAGATCACTTTTATTATTGAAGATGAAGGACCCGGTTTCGACTATAACGATTTGCCTGATCCTACTGCGCCTGAAAACATTGAGAAGCCAGGTGGCCGGGGCATTTTCCTGATGAAGCACTTAGCCGATGAAGTTTCCTTCAAAGACAAGGGACGGTCGGTGGAGTTGAGTTTCTACATGAATTAGTATGCAAAATATTCATTTTTTTTCTGAAGATATTTCGTTCAATCTAAAGAAGAAGACAATCCTCCGTAACTGGATTAAAGAAATCATTAAAAGAAAGGGTGCTCATCTTAATGAAATAAACTACGTTTTTTGTTCTGATGCTTACCTCAAACAGATAAACATTGACTACCTTGATCACCACTATTTCACTGACATTATTACCTTTGATAATTCAGAAGAAGAAGACTCCATTGAAGCGGATATTTTCATCAGCATCGATCGGGTAAAAGAAAACAGTACCGAATACTCCAAAAACTTTGAAGAAGAACTACACCGTGTCATGATCCACGGTGTTTTACATTTACTTGGTTATCCTGACAAAACGGAAGAAGAACAGAAGGTGATGCGACAGGAAGAAGACCAATCTTTATCTCTCTTGCTTCCTTTTGAGAACCAATAATTCCCTAATTTTGTATTTCCATTAAGACAATTCATAGCTGTTCCACGTGGAACAGTTTTATTTTGTTCAGCAAACTGTTCCACGTGGAACATCAATAGAGAAAGAGTATATGTTTCCAGATTACGATGTAATAGTAGTAGGTGCCGGCCATGCAGGATGTGAGGCAGCACATGCAGCAGCTAAAATGGGCTCGAAAGTTTTGCTGGCGACCATGAACATGAATACGATTGCCCAAATGTCATGTAACCCTGCAATGGGAGGAGTAGCCAAAGGCCAGATAGTGCGAGAAATAGATGCATTGGGAGGCATGTCCGGTATTATATCGGACAAGTCAATGATTCAATTCCGGATGCTGAATAAATCGAAAGGACCAGCCATGTGGAGCCCAAGGAGTCAGAATGACCGGATGCGCTTTGCAGAAGAGTGGCGCCTGGCGCTGGAACAGACCCCAAACGTGGATTTTTGGCAGGAAATGGTGCGCGAATTAATGGTGAAGGATGGGAGAGTGGTCGGAATAAAGACAGGAATGGGTCTGGAAATAAAGGCAAAAGCCGTAGTGCTCACCAATGGAACCTTCTTAAATGGCATCATCCATATAGGTGAAAAACAATTTGGCGGAGGTAGAACAGGCGAGAAAGCAGCAACCGGATTAACTGAGCAACTGGTAAGTTTAGGTTTCGAGGCAGGCCGAATGAAAACCGGAACACCCCCAAGAGTAGATGGCCGCTCGCTTGATTATAGCAAAATGGAAGAACAGTTTGGCGATGAAGAGCCAGGATGCTTCTCTTACCTTACAACTGCTCCCTTAAAAGAGCAAAGAAGCTGCTATATTACCTATACCAATACAGCAGTTCATGAAAGCCTGCAGGAAGGATTTGATCGTTCTCCTATGTTTAACGGGCGCATCAAAGGCCTTGGTCCTCGCTATTGCCCCTCGATAGAAGATAAAATCAACCGCTTCGCAGAAAGAGATCGCCACCAGATATTTGTAGAGCCGGAAGGCTGGAATACGGTAGAAATATATGTAAATGGCTTCTCCACCTCGCTTCCGGAGGACATCCAGTACAAAGCCATCCGCAAAATAGAAGGCTTCGAAAATGTAAAAATGTTCAGGCCCGGCTATGCCATCGAGTATGATTTCTTCCCGCCAACGCAACTGAACCAAACACTGGAGACAAAACTCATCGAGAACCTCTATTTTGCAGGCCAGATAAATGGCACCACCGGCTATGAAGAAGCCGGCTGCCAGGGCTTAGTGGCCGGCATAAATGCGCACAACAAGGTTCACGAGAAAGACCCTTTCATTCTAAAAAGATCCGATGCGTACATAGGTGTGTTGATCGACGACCTAATCAATAAAGGAACAGAAGAACCTTACCGGATGTTTACCTCCAGGGCAGAATTTAGAATTCTTCTACGACAGGACAATGCAGATTTAAGGCTAACAGAAGCCGGCCATAAACTAGGACTGGCCTCTGATGAGCGCCTGGAAAAAATGATCGACAAAAGAAATGATGTAAAAAGGCTTTTAAATGACCTTAAACTAAAAAAGGTAGAGCCCGAAGCCATCAATCATACGCTGGAAGATTTGAATACGGCCACTATACGGGAGAAGGTATCGGCTATGCAGCTGCTAAAACGCCCTCAAATAGGAATGCCGGAACTCATGCAACTAGATAGTGAGCTGGCACAATACCTGAAAAAATATAGCAAAGAAGTGCTGGAACAGGCAGAAATCCAGATCAAATACGATAATTACATAGATAAAGAAGAAAAGCTGGCCGAAAAAATGGGCAGCTTGGAGAACCACAGGATACCCGAAGATTTCGACTACCATAAAATTACAGCACTCTCGGCAGAAGCACGGCAGAAACTACACAAAATGAAGCCTGCTACTATCGGGCAGGCAAGCCGAATAAGTGGAGTATCGCCGGCCGATATTTCCATCATCATGATTTATTTAGGAAGATAATAGTCCATCAGAAAAATGGAAGAACACCTCAACCAATGCCCGCTTTGCAAGAGCGGGCACTTTACTTTGTATAAAAAACTGAAAGACTTTTCGGTGAGCCAGGAAAGCTTTAGAATTGTTTCCTGCAACCATTGCGGATTCAGGTTTACCAACCCAAGACCGGTAGAAAGTGAATTAGGAAAGTATTATGAATCGGAAGATTATATCTCCCATACAAATGAAGGAAACAACCTGATTAATAACCTTTATAAACTGGCGAGAATCTACACCATTCAGCAGAAAAGCAGGCTTATCGGAAAGTGGGGAAAGAAAGGAAGACTGCTGGATATAGGCTGCGGAACAGGAGAGTTTATTGACTATAATAAAAAGCTTAAATGGACCGTTAGCGGGGTAGAGGTAAATGATAAAGCCCGGGCCCAGGCCGAACAGCTTGTTCAACAACCCCTGTTTGCCTCACTTGATGCTGTTACAAAAGAAAAGCAGTTCCAGGCCATTACCCTTTGGCATGTGCTGGAGCATATTTCTAATCTGGAAGAAAGCTGCTTAAAAATAAAAGAGCTACTTGCGCCGAAGGGAATGCTTTTCGTGGCCGTTCCGAATTCCGAATCGTATGATGCACAATATTATCAGGAGTACTGGGCAGCTTATGATGTACCCCGTCATTTGTACCATTTCACCCAACAGACCATGGAGCAATGGTGGAGAAAATTTGATATGCATATACAGGCAGTTGTCCCCATGAAGCTGGATGCCTATTACGTAAGTATGCTAAGCGAAAAGCATAAAACCGGGAAGCCTAATATGGCCAAAGCCAGCTTGGTAGGCCTTCGCTCCAATTTAAAAGCACGTACATCAAATAACTATTCAAGTTTAATCTATATCATCAGTAAATAGCAGCATGAGAAAGCGCAACTACTGGATTGTTATCGCAGGCATTTATTTCTTTATTCAGGTCTTTGTTACCTCCTGTGCAAATATCAGCACGCCCACCGGAGGTCCTAAAGACACCATTCCGCCGGCACTGGTAAAGGTAAATCCTACAGGTGGGGCCGTGCATTATAATGAAAGAATTGTACGGCTTGAATTTAATGAAGCGGTACAGGTAAAAGACCTGGCAAATCAGCTCATTATTACGCCCTCCATACAAGGAGAGTATAAAACCAAAATAAATAAAAATACGGTTGAACTCCTTTTCCAACAACCTTTCGATACAAATACTACTTATACCCTTAGCTTTCGTGAGGGAATTTCAGATTTAAACGAAGGAAATCCGGTAGAAGATTTGCAGCTCGCATTTAGTACCGGAGCATTCCTTGATTCTATGTCAATTTCAGGCACCGTACAACGGCTCTTAACCGGAGAGCCGGTAGCCGATGCGCTGGTAGGCCTCTACCGTGCAAAGGATACCCTTAATATTTTTAACAGCAGGCCTTACTATCTTTCAAAAACAGATGAAACAGGTTTTTTTCAGTTTAATAATCTAAAGGTAGGAGAGTATCTACTGTACGCTACCGCAGATGCCAACAGGAACCTGAAAACCGAAGCGAGTAATGAGCCTTTTGGATTTATTAAAGATACAATATACTTAAATTCAAATATAGACTCTTTAAATATAAATTTACTTAGTATTAACACCAATCCACCGGCCGTTAACAGTGCCAGACCTTCCGGCCCTTATTTTGATATCAGGCTGAATAAGGCAGTAAAAGATTATGAGCTACAACCACTGGAAGAAACAGAAGAACCGCTCTACAGCAACCTGGTGGAAGAAAATAAAACTATCAGGGTGTATAATGCATGGCCTATACAGGATAGTCTTGCTACTTTTCTCTCATTAACCGATTCACTGGGCCAGCAGTTACAGGATACAGTCTATGTTAAATTCCAGGAGAGCAAGCGGGAGAAAGGCCCTTTCGAGTATACTGTTATACCAAAGTCAGGAGCTGCTGTAGAAAAAGATTTTACCGCCACCATTTCCTTTACGAAACCTGTGAAGGAAGTAAATACCGACAGCCTTTTTATCCGCTACGATAGTCTTACGACCGTGCAGATTGTGCCTGAAAAAGACTTCACGTGGAACAGCCGGCGCGACAGACTGGAGATCAATAAACTTCTCGAGCCAACAAAAACTATCGCAAACCAGTCATCAGAAAAAGCTTCACTACAGGAAGAAATACCAGTGCAGCCAACGGCGACAAACGGGTTTAGCCTGCATTTAGGCAAAGCTGCTTTTATTAGTGCAGAACAGGACAGCTCCAAAGCATCTGAACTAAGCTACCGCTGGGCAGATGCTAAAAACTTTGGACTGCTACAGGGCCGCTTTTCCAGCGAGGCAGATTCCTTCACCATTCAGCTCCTTGATGCCAATACCTTTAAAGTGGTAAAAGAAGTGGAGAATCAACACAACTTTACCTTTAATTATGTAGCACCCGGGGAGTACCGCATAAGAGTGCTGATAGATGAAAATGAAAACGGACAGTGGGATCCGGGTAATATCTACGAAAGGATAGAGCCTGAACCTGTAATTCTACTGGATGAAACAATTAGCCTAAAGGCAAACTGGGAACTGAAAGAAATAGAAGTACGTGAATAAACGATGTGTATAAGTAGTGGAAAGTGTGGAAACAGGGGGTGGATAAAAAGGCAATAATACACAGTTGCCTCTCGTGGAAATCGGATGTGTGTAAAGTCGGCCACTTAGCAGAAACAATTCACCCGCCTTTCCACAATTACCCACCATTCTAAACTTCATAAAATATTCATGTACTACTTTAAGAACAAGTATATAACTAATTGATTTTTAAAAGGTTAAAAGTTTTTAAAAAGCGCCATTTTTCAGAAAAGGCTGTAAAATACAAAACTGAGAAAGGCAATTCAGAAACTTATCCACGAATTCACACCTTAATAGATATAATAACTTATTTATAAATTGAACCAATATTAATAATTAGGCAGGGGATAATGTGTATAAGTGAAAAAATTAGCTCGTTCCGATTCTTTTTTGCCCTTTGTGCAATGCTCATCTGGCTTGTTCCTGCTTCTTATGCACAGGATCAGGAAGATATTCGGCTTGCCAACCAGTATTTCGAGCAGGGTGAAACAGAAAAAGCGCTTTCGATGTATGAAACCCTCGTCAAGAACAGCGAGAACGTTCCTTTTATCCACGATAATTACCTGGAGCTGTTAATAAGTACCCAGGCTTATAAAGATGCCGAAAACTACCTGGAGCGACAGGTAAAGAGCCACGCTAATCCGGAAATGTACCAGATAGACCTGGCCCGTCTTTACGAACTGCAGGGAGAGACAAAAAAAGCGAATAAGCTGTACGAAGAGATTATAAGTGCAGCCATCAGCAATAATTATAAAACCAATTTAGTTGCCCAACTCTTTTTCAACAAGCGCTTATACGATAGAACCCTGCAGACGTACCAGCGGGCCCGGGAAGTGCAAAAAGATGAAACTGGTGCCTATGCTTTACAGATGGCAAATATCTACAGAGCTATGGGCGAAAAAGAGAAAATGATTAGCGAATACTTTCGCTATATTGAGCAAAACCCCCGGAATATGGAGTATGTAAAGAATATGCTCCAGGCTTCACTCTCAGAACCAGAAGATTTAGAGGCATTTAAAAGAATTTTATTCGAAAAGGTACAGAAGAATCCAGATAACCTCCATTTCTCCGATTTACTGATTTGGGTAAACGTACAGCAGAAAAACTTTTATGGTGCTTTTGTCCAGGCCAGAGCGATGCAAAAACGCCTGCAGACAGGCGCATCTGAATTAATTGATTTAGGCATTATTGCCCTGGATAACCAGGCTTACCCGGAGGCCATACAAATTTTCGAATATATTGCCGATGAGTTCAGGCAGGGAAATGCCTACTATGTGGCTCGCCGCTATGTAATAAAGGCAAGAGAGGAACTGGTAAAGAATACTTACCCGGTAGACAGGCAGGAAATTGTAAAGCTTGTAAAAGATTATGAGCAGCTGGTAAAGGAAATAGGTATCAATAACACCTCCCTCGAAGCACTTAACAGTAAGGCCATGCTGCATGCGTTTTATCTTGACCAGAAAGACTCGGCCATCAGTATCCTCAAAACCATCATAGCTGCTCCCCGTGTCGATGAAAACCTGAGGGCACAAAGTAAACTGGCACTGGGCGATATCTACCTTTTGGCTGGTGAACCATGGGAAGCCACCCTTCTTTATTCACAGGTTGAAAAGGAACATAAGGATGAACCACTCGGGTATGAGGCAAAGCTTAAAAATGCTAAGCTATCCTACTATAAAGGAGAATTTGCCCTTGCCCAGGGTCATTTAGACGTACTGAAAGAAGCCACCACCCGCGAAATTGCCAACGACGCCATGGCGCTGAGTCTCTTAATCAAGACCAATAGCGCACTCGATACGTCCGACAGGGCCATGAAGCAATATGCAGATGCGGAATTACTGCTCTTCCAGAACAAAAAAGAAGCTGCCCTGCAGTCGCTCGACAGCCTGCTTTCAGAATTTAGGGGGCACAGCCTTACAGATGAGGTACTGAATTTACAGGCGAAGATTGCACTTGAGCTGGGCAACTATAGCCTGGCTGTGGACAAGCTTACCCAAATTACACAAAACTGGGGTCAGGATGTTTTGGGCGATGATGCCTTTTACCAGCGAGCCCGCATATACGAGGAATACCTGGATAACAAACAACAGGCTATGGAGTATTATCGTGAGTTTCTAAGCCTTTATCCAGGTAGTGTGTATGTCTCGGATGCCCGTAAGCGTTTTCGAACCCTGCGCGGCGATTTCCCGAATTAGTCCTTTCTTTTCCCGAACAGGAAAAACGGGCGCATGAAAAGAAAGCTGCCGGCTGCTCTCCAGCCAATCCTGTTTCCGAACATGTGCAGTTACTACATTATTTTAATAAACAGGATTTAATCAGAATAAATTTTTAAGATAAGGCTTTCATTCATTCTTTAATTTTAATATATTCCTGTATGTTAAAATTACCTGTAAAAGCATGAAGCCAACCAGACTTTTTGACCTCCTTCCTCAGCTGTTAGCACAGAATCCAAAACCCAATATGCTGGCACACAAACGTAATGGCCAATGGGTTGAGTACAGCAGCCAGGACTTCGTCGATATCGCAAATCGGATGAGTATTGGCCTGAAAAAAGAAGGAATTGTAAAGGACGATAAAATAGCCATTATATCTCCTAACCGACCTGAGTGGAACTTTGTGGATTTTGGTATGCAGCAGCTGGGGGCGGTAAGTGTGCCTATGTATCCAACCATCACCATCAGGGATTACCGCTACATTTTTGAAGATGCCGGTGTTAAAATGGTTTTTGTGGCCGATGAAGAGCTCCTTAGAAAGGTAGAGCAGGCCACAGAAGGAATGAACATCCGTGGTATCTATACTTTCGAGCAGGTAAAGGGTGCCCAACACTGGAGCGAACTGGCTAAAAAGGGTGAGGGCGAAGACCCTGAGCAGCTGGAGCCATTAAAGGCTCAGGTGAAAGAGGACGATTTGCTTACCCTTATCTATACCTCCGGTACTACCGGTAATCCAAAAGGGGTAATGCTAACACACCGGAATATTATGAGTAATGCGCAGGCAGTGGCAGATATTTTTCCTAATCTTAGCGCAAATGGCAAAGCATTAAGTTTTTTACCCATCTGTCATATTTTCGAACGTACGGCAGTTTATTCTTATATCAACAGAGGCCTCCCCATTTATTATGCCGAAAGCATGGAAACAATTGGGGAAAACCTGAAGGAAGTTCAGCCCGAAATGTTTACCACTGTTCCACGTCTGCTGGAGAAGGTGTATGATAAGATAGTGGCTAAAGGAATGGAGCTGACCGGAGCAAAGCGAGCACTCTTTTTCTGGGCACTTCGGCTTGGAGATGAATATGAGCCGCATAAAGAAAATAGCTGGTGGTACAACTTTCAGTTAAAGCTGGCCAATAAACTCATCTTTAGCAAATGGCGGGAAGCCCTTGGGGGCAATGTAAAAATGATTGTATCGGGCGCTGCGGCCCTTCAACCACGCTTAGGAAGAGTCTTCTGGGCAGGCCAGATTCCGGTTTGTGAAGCATACGGCCTTACCGAAACTTCGCCGGGAGTTGCCTTTACCCGCCTCGATCCGGAGAGGGTACGGGTAGGAACCGTGGGAGAGTTACTCGATGGGGTGGAAGTAAAGATTGCCGAAGATGGAGAAATACTGGTTAAAGGCCCTAACGTAATGAAAGGCTATTACAATAAACCTGAGCTAACCGCCGAAGTAATCGATAAAGATGGATGGTTTCACACGGGCGATGTAGGAGAGTTGAGGGAAGGGCGTTTCCTTGCGATTACCGATCGTAAAAAAGAAATGTTTAAAACCTCAGGTGGTAAATACATAGCCCCGCAGGTGCTGGAAAATAAGTTAAAAGAATCGACTCTTATTGAGCAGGTAATGGTGGTAGGAGAAGGGGAGCGTTTTCCGGCTGCCCTGGTGGTGCCCAATTTCGATAACCTGCGGGAGTGGTGTAAAGTAAAGCAGGTGGAGTATACGAATAATGTTGCCATGCTCCGGCATCCGCAGGTTCAGAATAAATTCCATCGTGAAATCGATAAAGCGAATGAAGATTTTGCCCAGTACGAAAAGATAAAGCAATACCGCTTATTACCAGAGCAATGGACGATTGAAAGTGGAGAATTAACCCCCACCCTTAAACTAAAGCGGAAGGCCATTCATCAAAAAAATGAGGCACTTATTCAGGAAATTTATGCTGGAGAGTATCCTGAACAAGACCGTAAGCAGGAAGCTGAAGCAGTTTAAATTCTTAACCGGTACAAGCAATTTGTGCCGGTTTTTATTTTTTAGTTATAGGCTAACATTCCGGGAGCAAGCTGGTTTATTTCTTACTTCGGGCTAGAAGTTTTCAATCTAAAACAGAAGGATGATGAAAGAGAAAGGATACATAGCTGTTTTTAAAGGCTCAGCTGTTGAGGCCGATCAGGTTCATGACTACCTCAGCGAAAACGCCATTGGTTCACTCGTTCGAAATCACCTGCAGGAGAATTTTTTAGCCGGCTGGATGTCCGTCGAAGCTGATCATTCTGCAGAGGTTTTTGTTTCGGAAGATGATTTTTTGAAGGCAGAAGCCCTGGTAAAAAATATTTTCCATGCAGGAGCAGCCACTGATGAACCTGCACTGGAAGGGGAGTAAAGATTAAGGTCTCCTGATTTTATTGACCGTATAATATTCTTCCATTTCCTGCTTATAAATAACATCCCCATTGGTATCCAGGTACAGCAACAGATTTGTGTCCTGGAGAATAATAACCTCTTCTGCAACTTCAAAATTGAAACAACTGCGTCCGTCCGGAGCAATGGCCATTAAAGCAGCTCCATTTACAAAAGGTCTGGTAAAGCAGAGTTTTCCATATAATTCATCTGAAAAAGCCTTTTCTCCATTTTTATTGATGAAGTAGTAAGAATTGTCTTTTCCTACATATGCATATCCATCGGAGAACGATTCTGCAATCCGGAACTGCAGAGGAACAATATACTCGCCATACACATTAATATATCCCCACTTAAAGTCCTTCCAGACAGCTGCAAGTCCATCGGAGAATTCTTTGGCTTTACTGAACTGTGGTTTAATTGTCCACTCACCTTTTTTATTAATGAAGCCCCATTTCCGGCTTTTCTCATCCAGTACAGGAGCTAAACCATTCGAAAAAGAACCGGCCATGGCATAGGTCGGATTGATAACCCACTCGCCCGTCTTATCAATAAAACCAAACTTCCCGTCTTTTTCTGCAACGGCATATCCATCATGGAAACTATAAACCTTATCGTAGTAGCCATAAACTTCCAGCTCGCCCTCTTTATTCAGAAAACCGCTTACCGTTTCCCCTTTATAATTCGGATCCATAATTTCAATAGCCACCGGAATAAGTCCTTCAGTAAACTGCTGGTTAGGTTTGATAGAAATACGGTAGTCGTATATTTTAAGGAAAATACCATAACCATAGTACTCCGACTGGATTACCTTTTCCCCTTTTTCATTAATAACATCCCATACTTCTCCACCCTTATAGGTATCTTTTACCAGAGCAAGGCCATCTGAAAAATTAAGCGCCATTTCATACTGGGGAGGAATAATCCACCGGCCCTCGCTATTGATATAGCCCCATTTATTAAAGTTCCTCATAGGATAAAGTTCCTGCGCCACAGCCGGCACACCAGCCAACGCTACCCACCCCAGGAGATATATAAAAAACAAAAGGATTCTCATTAAAAGCATTGAATAAAACTGCCGAACAAACTTATTCTTCATTTAAGAAGAAGGTTTATAAAGAATAATCAATAAACAGGGTATGTGTTCGCTAAACTTTTGAAATTCAGCTAACCCCTGGTTTAGCATAATTTGATATGTAAAGTTCACCATTATGGCGAATAAATACTACATTGTGAACATATATCTTAAACCGCTGGCAGTAAGAACGTAAAGGAATAAAGGCTAGCATAAAATATTTAGTACATAAAAATAATTAATTTTTTCTGAAGTGAGTCAGAGGCTGTTCCTTTGGGAGAGGAGGAGATTGGAAATCTTCCAGCGAGGAAAGGTCAGCAAGAGCAAAAAAGCCAGACTTTCAGAAAAGAGAAAACCCAAAAGAATAAAGTATGGAAAGTGCTTTTAATGAAAAACAATGGATCCTTATTGCCCACCTCAGTGGTTTTGCTGGCTTTGCCTTTCCCTTCGGAAACATTGTAGGACCCCTGCTGGTATGGCTGCTAAAAAAAGAACATTCCATTTTACTTGAAGAACATGCAAGGGAAGCTCTCAACTTCCAGATTTCAGTAACTATATATGTGCTAATAGCCTCTTTGTTGCTTTTTGTTTTTATCGGGGTAATAATAATCCCTGTAATATTAATTTTCCAGGTAGTAATGATGATAAAAGCTGCTTTACTGGCAGATAAAGGAGGCTTTTTCGTTTATCCGTTAACCATCCGCTTCATTAAATATAAATAAGCCGAAAGAAGCAAGCTTGGAATTTTATCAGCCCATATCTGCAAAAACAGTGGGATTCCACGGCCTGTATTCCTCCAAAAGTGTAGGAAAGCTTTTTCTGAAGGGAACCCACTTTTGCCTTTGAACGGAAAAAGTTACCAGATAAACCTGCAGAAGAAAAATAATCCTGTAAGAGAAGCTGTCATGGTGGAACAGAAACCAGAATGGTTATTTTTTGTGGGGCAGCATAGAAATGGAAGTTATACAGCGGCCGTGGACAGACAAAAAGGAAAAGTTAACAATATTTTCAAAAGAGTGTTTGCAGGTTTAATAAGTTTTTCTACCTTTGCACTCCCCTTACGGCAGCAGGCCAGGAGGCAGCGAGATTGAGGCGGAATTTGAGAGGAGGAATGGAAGAGAGTAGGCGATAAAGCTGCTGAGAAACTTCAGAAATAAATCTTCACGAAAAGCTTGCAGCGAAGCAAAACATCCTTTACCTTTGCATTCGCTTTTGGAAAAAAGGAGAGAAAAAAGGCAGCTAAGCAGTAGCAGTCTTCGCTTGAGAAGCCAGAATAAAATAGCTTCAGAATAAATTAGCT
>NZ_ANNU01000014.1:0-2500 GCF_000346615.1 Nafulsella turpanensis ZLM-10 | reverse complement strand
TGATGTCTTACAGAGGTAGAGCTACCAATAGGACTAGGGGGAGTCACATCCTACCAAATCCTGATGAACTCCGAATGCTGATAAGATTAATCCTGCAGTGAGGGTAAGGGTGCTAAGGTCCTTATCCGAGAGGGAAAGAACCCAGACCAACAGCTAAGGTCCCAAAATCTACACTAAGTTGAACTAAGGTGGTCCAGTTGCCGAGACAGCCAGGATGTTGGCTTGGAAGCAGCCATTCATTTAAAGAGTGCGTAACAGCTCACTGGTCGAGCGACAGGGCATCGATAATAATCGGGCATCAAGTGTAGTACCGAAGCTTTGGATTGTACAGCAATGTACACTGGTAGGGGAGCATTCTAGTCAGCGCAGAAGCTATGTGGTGATGCATGGTGGAGCGGCTAGAAAAGCAAATGTAGGCATAAGTAACGATAATGCGGGCGAGAAACCCGCACACCGAAAGACTAAGGTTTCCGCAGCAATGCTAATCAGCTGCGGGTTAGTCGGGACCTAAGGCGAAGCCGAAAGGCGTAGTCGATGGACAACAGGTTAATATTCCTGTACTGGCTGCAAGAAGTGATGGGGTGACGGAGTAGTGAAATTCCTGCGCACTGACGGAATAGTGCGTTGAAGGCCGTAGTTATATCTTTGGTAGGCAAATCCGCTGAGGATGATGAAAGCCGATAGTACTCCAAGGCTTCGGCCAAGGAGATAATGGAGCTAATCAGACTTCCGAGAAAACCCTCTAAGCGTTTATCTTGCAGGCACCCGTACCGTAAACCGACACAGGTAGTCGGGGTGAGAATCCTAAGGTGCTCGAGTGATTCATGGCTAAGGAACTAGGCAAAATGGCCCTGTAACTTCGGGAGAAGGGGCGCTTCCTCCGTCAAAGGAGAAGCCGCAGTGAAAAGGCCCAGGCGACTGTTTAGCAAAAACACATGGCTTTGCGAAATCGAAAGATGAAGTATAAGGCCTGACACCTGCCCGGTGCTGGAAGGTTAAGGGGGGATGTTAGGGAGTAATCCCGAAGCATTGAACTGAAGCCCCAGTAAACGGCGGCCGTAACTATAACGGTCCTAAGGTAGCGAAATTCCTTGTCGGGTAAGTTCCGACCTGCACGAATGGTGTAACGATCTGGGCACTGTCTCGGCCATGAGCTCGGTGAAATTGTAGTAGCGGTGAAGATGCCGCTTACCCGCAACGGGACGGAAAGACCCCATGAACCTTTACTATAGCTTCACATTGACATTGGGTAACTGATGTGTAGGATAGGCCGGAGGCTTTGAAGCGGTGTCGCCAGGCATCGTGGAGCCGCCCTTGAAATACGGCCCTTTGGTTATCTGATGCCTAACCCCAATGGGGGACAGTGTGTGGTGGGTAGTTTGACTGGGGTGGTCGCCTCCAAAAGAGTAACGGAGGCTTTCAAAGGTACCCTCAGTACGATTGGTAACCGTACGTGGAGCGCAATAGCATAAGGGTGCTTGACTGTGAGACCTACAAGTCGAGCAGGGTCGAAAGACGGATATAGTGATCCGGTGGTTCCGCATGGAAGGGCCATCGCTCAAAGGATAAAAGGTACTCTGGGGATAACAGGCTGATCTCCCCCAAGAGCTCACATCGACGGGGAGGTTTGGCACCTCGATGTCGGCTCGTCACATCCTGGGGCTGGAGAAGGTCCCAAGGGTTGGGCTGTTCGCCCATTAAAGTGGCACGCGAGCTGGGTTCAGAACGTCGTGAGACAGTTCGGTCCCTATCTGTTGTGGGCGTAGGAAGCTTGAGAGGACCTGATTTTAGTACGAGAGGACCGAATTGGACAAGCCGCTGGTGTATCGGTTGTGCCGCCAGGTGCAGTGCCGAGTAGCTATGCTTGGAAGAGATAAGCGCTGAAAGCATCTAAGCGCGAAACTCCCCTCAAGATGAGGCTTCCCTAAAGGGTGGTTGTAGACGACAACCTCGATAGGCTACAGGTGTAAAGGTAGAAATACCATAGCTGAGTAGTACTAATTACCCGAGAACTTTCTCTGTTGCTTCAAGGCAGCTTCTTTTAATACTCTCCTTCTATTGCTTACTTCAACAGCGAAAGCTGCTAAAAGTAAGTACAGTACTCTTTCTCTTTATTGTCTTTGTTTTAAAGACACAGGACGTGAGATGTGAGACGTGAGATAAACACATGAACTCAAGGCTCAACAAAAACTCCTGCACCTCTTCTAAAACAATCATAAAAACATTAAGCTGCGCTGAAACGACAGCCGGCATCAGTAGCTGAAATGGTGGAAATGAAGTAGATAGTAGAAATACTCACTACTCAATACCCACTACTCACTACTAAAGACATTATGGTGACTATTGCGGCGGGGCTCACCTCTTCCCATTCCGAACAGAGAAGTTAAGCCCGCCCGCGCTGATGGTACTGCCGTAACAGGTGGGAGAGTAAGTCGTCGCCATTCTCTTCTTATTTATTTAAGTAATAAACCCTTGCATCTAAAGATGTGAGGGTTTTTTT
>NZ_ANNU01000013.1 GCF_000346615.1 Nafulsella turpanensis ZLM-10 | reverse complement strand
AGATGCAGGTGTGGACCAGACAATTACACTGCCGGAGAATACCGCCAGCTTTACGGCCGCCGCTTCGGATGAAGATGGAACAATAGCTTCTTACCTTTGGGAGAAAGTAAGCGGACCGGAAGCCAGCCTGAGCAGTATCAATACGGCCACGCTTTCGCTCTCCAACCTGGTGGAGGGAAGCTACAGCTTCAAAGTAACTGTAACAGATGATGCAGGAGCCACTGCTTCTGACCAGGTAAACCTGACGGTGAATCCGGCACTAATTTTTACGGCACCTTCAAATCTTGCAGCCCAGGGAGTTTCTGCCAGTCAGATTAATATAAGTTGGCAGGATAATACCTCAGATGAAGATGGGTTTGTACTGGAACGAGCTACCAGGTCGAACTTTACCGGCAGTGTGGCATCCATTAAACTTCCTGCAAATGCTACCAGCTATCAGGATAGGAATAAGAAGACAGGAGTTACCTTCTACTATCGCATAAAAGCAGTAAAGGGAAGTATATCCTCAGCTTATTCAAATGTTGCCTCTGCAGTGGCTTCTGAAACTGCCAGCAATACGGCAGCCAGAACTACTTCAGTTAATGTATATCCGAATACTTTTGAAGACCATATAAATCTGGAAATTGAGGCAGAAGATACTCATGAGTATGAAATCAGGGTTTATGATTTGGTGGGGAAAATAGTCTACCAAAGTGATTTTATCTCAGAGTCGCTAAAACCTAATTTACACCGCATCGATTTGTCAGATAGTTCTCTTAAATCTGGAATGTACCTAATTCAGGTAAGAAACAGGACTTTAAAGAGCACCCAGACAATTAGGGTGGTTAAAGCCTGGTAACTCTAAAGCAGCCTTCTTCCTTCATGAGCTGACTACTACCTGAAGGAAGAATGGCTGCTAAATTAGATGATCTTCCAGAAAATCATTTTAGCCCTTGTTCGGGCGGACACTCGTTTCTTTAAGCAGACGCCCAGAAGTTTACTTCGCTACCTACAGAAAGGCCAAACCAGGAGATGAAATTGATTAAGAACCAGTACAACCTCCGTCAACTTTGCTCATACCACCCGTTCAGTGTAAAAACTACAGCCGTCAATACAGACAACAGTCAAAAAACTTAATCTATTTTTCCGGTACTTTTCAATTATTCCACATGAGTAAGTGTACTAAATCGAACGGCTTAAGCCGAAGAGCTTTTATCAGGAATTCAGTGCTTGCAGCTACCGGAGTTAGCTTGTTGCCTGCAGCAATTTCTGGTTGCACGGAAGATGATATGGCTGGTTTTAAACCTGATAGTGGGGGTGGTTTTTTTCAGGGAGTAGCCAGTTTTGATCCTGGCCAGGACAGGGTAATTTTATGGACCCGCTACACCACAACCCCAATTGATGAGGGAAAGCCTGGAATTCTTCTGGATGTTGCTAAAGACAAGTATTTTCAGGAGGTAATAGTCAGCGAATCGGTAATGGTTGATTTAACCAGCGACTTTACGGTTTATGTTGATGTAAGTAACTTACAATCAAATTCAAGATATTATTATCGATTCAGAAATCAGAAATCCGGAGCCGCTTCGGTAGTAGGAGAAACCAAAACGCTTCCATCTGCGGGAGAGGCCACGGAGGTGAAAATGGCCGTGGTTTCCTGCGCAAACTTTCAGGCCGGATTATTTAATGTGTATGGAGCAGTAGCTGAATCTGATGTTGATGTAGTAATCCACCTGGGTGATTATATCTATGAAAACGGTGTAGGTGGATACGGGGAAAATGATTTAACAACCACCTTAGGAAGAACGCATGAGCCGGAAGCTGAAACTATTCAACTGGAAGATTACAGGACCAGGTACCGGCAGTACAGAAGTGATGAACAATTACAAAAGGCGCATCAGCTAAAACCTTTTATTTGTGTCTGGGATGATCATGAAATCATCGGTAATGCTTATAAAGATGGGGCTCAGAATCATCAGGAGTATGAAGGAAGCTTTGAGGCCAGGAAAATGAATGCCCTACAGGTGTGGCATGAGTACCTGCCTGTGCGGGTGATGGATAAAAAGTTAATTTACAGAAGCTTTGATTTCGCAGGCCTTGTAAACCTCATGATGTTAGATACCCGGATAACAGGTAGAGACAGGCAGCTGGACTATAGCAGCTACTTAACAGCAGGTAGCTTAGATCGGGCAGCCTTTATTGCGGACTGGCAAAATCCAAACCGGACTTTACTGGGTACTTCACAACGTTCATGGCTCATCTCTCAACTTGAAAGTAGTTCGGCTGGCTGGCAGGTTTTTGGTAATCAGGTGTTAATGGGCAGGATGCTTGTTCCCGCTGAACTTCTGGCTCTTACCACCCAAATTGGCGCAGCGAACAGTGGTCCTGGATTATATGCGCAGTACAAGGCACTTGTTGCTGAATTAGTTCTAATAAAATTAAGGATTCGTCAGGGAGATTCAACAGTTAGTAATGAAGAAAAGGCGCGGGTGGAGACAGTACTTCCTTATAACCTCGATGCCTGGGACGGTTACCCGGTTGAGCGGGAAATGATTTTTGCTGCCGCAGCAGGGAAAAAGCTTATTTCCCTGGCAGGAGACACGCATAACGCCTGGTACTCCCAACTGACCGATGCGTCAGCAGAAAAGATAGGAGCAGAGTTTGCAACCCCTTCAGTGTCTTCTCCCGGTTTGGAAGCACTGTTTAACAATGATGCTGAAGCACTTGCTGGAATTGAACAGGCTCTCCCAATTGTGGTTGATGACCTTCAATATCTAAATGCTTCCCAAAGGGGCTTCCTGAGAGTTTCTTTTACAGCAAGCAGTGCCGAGGCGGAGTGGAATTTTGGTCAAAATCTGGCGACAAAGGATATTACAACAAGTGTCGGAAATTCTGCTTCAGAACATTGATTGTTGGGAATTTTCTGAAGTTTTATCTGTAAAAAACTCTGTAAATGTCCTCTTATTTTTCAAGGCAATTGTAGAAGATTTTGGAAGGTTTTAATTGCCTTTTTTTAATTATGGTGAGGCAGCTCTACTCCAGCGCCTCTGCATTTTGCATGAGCCACTGCAGGGCAGTTTGCCGCAGGGCTGTGTTTTGTTTTTGAACGGAGGTTTTAAGAGCGGCCCGGCTGCCTACGAAAACGGCTAATTTTCTGGCACGGGTAAGTCCGGTATATATCAGGTTCCGGAACAGCATGGTGAAGTGCTGATTGACCAGTGGGAGGATAATGGCTTCGAATTCGCTGCCCTGCGATTTGTGAATGGTAATGGCATAAGCTAAATCAATCTCCGTAAGGTGCTCCCGCTCATAAGCCACTTCTTTGGTTTCTTTGCCGGAAGTAAAGCTTACCAGGCAGGAAACGTTTTCATTATCGATGCTGATAATGCGGCCGATATCGCCATTAAAAACGTTCAGGTCGTAATTGTTTCGCTGTTGAATAATGCGATCGCCCTCGCGGAAAGTACGGCCGCCAAGGGTGAGCTGCACCTTTCCGGGCCTGGCTGGATTCACCGCTTCCTGAATTACCTCATTAAGGTGGTGAGTTCCGAGGCTGCCCTTGCTCATGGGGCTGAGTATCTGAATTTCTGTGTCTTTTCCGTAATATTTTGGAATAATGTCTTTATACAGCTTCTCCACCATATCGACGGCCGAATATCCCCAGTGCAGGGACGACCATGGGTGTACACGCTTCAATACTTCCTGCAGTTCATCGGTATGGGTATCGGCCTGTATCAGTCGGTCGAGATCAACATGGCCAAACTTCTGCGGGATGCTGAGCTCCTGACTTTTCGTGTACAGCTCTTCTGCTTCGGCGGCCATGGAAAGCTTCTCTTCCTGCTCTCTCAGGTAATTTCGCTTCACCTTAGAGATAAAGCGGAGCTGCTCCTGTGTAGCTTCTTCGGAGTCAATAAAAAGGCAGTCTTCCTTCTCTTGCCAAAGCTGCGGGTTGTGGAAAGGGGAATCTATCTTCGGCACCTGCCCTTTATTAATAGCATGGGCATAGGTGATAATTTTCGATTCCTTCGCCTGCCGGAATACTTTGGTCAGGCGGGCACAGCTTACCTTGCCCGATGCCATCAGGTCTTTAAAAACATTGCCGGCCCCTACGGAAGGGAGCTGGTCGGCATCGCCAATCAGCAGGAGCTGCGCATGGGCTGGTATGGCCCGTAAAACAGCAGCGGCAAGGTGCACATCGAGCATAGATGATTCGTCGATAATCAGGAAGCTGCATTCCAGGGGACTTTCTTCCTTGCGCTTAAAGCCCCCTGCGGCAGGGTCCCATTCCAGCAGGCGGTGAATCGTTTTGGCTTCCAGTCCAATAACTTCACTCATACGCTGGGCCGCCCTGCCTGTTGGAGCGGCCAGTAAAACATCCTTACCCATTGCCTGCAGGAGGGCTACCAACACGCGGGTAGTGGTGGTTTTGCCACAGCCGGGACCTCCGGTTAATATACCGAGCCGGCGCGATACCAGCTGCAGGATGCCTGCTTCCTGTTCATCGCTCAGCTGAATGCCTTTCTCTTTGCAATAGCGGTTTATCCACTGCTGGAGCCTTGATTCCTCCACTTTTAGCTTTCCGCCAGCCATTTTCTTTGCTTTGGCGGCTATATAGTTCTCGTCGTGGTAAAGGGAGTGGGCGTAGTAGCAGTTTTGGACCTGCTCCTGTGCATCGAGCAGCAGACGGGTTTTCAACTCATCGGCCTTTTCCATTTCCAGTAATTCTGCAGCAATCCTGTCTGCTTTGTTCAGCTCTATCAGCTCCTGTACCTGTTCGAGTATTTGTTCTTTTGTGAGGTAGCAATGGCCTTCTTCACGGGCATTCTGCAGTACATGAGCAATGGCAGCTCTAATTCTGGCCGAAGAGTCGGGAGCAAGGCCAAGACTCAGGGCCACTTTGTCGGCACTAAAGAAGCCAATGCCGTAAATATCCTGCGAGAGGCGGTATGGATTTTCCGATACCAGACCAACAGCTTGCTGCCCGTAAGTTTTATAGATTTTTACCGCAAAAAGAGTGCTGATGCCGTGCGACTGCAGAAACATCATGACATTGCGAATCTCCTGGTGCTCTTTCCAGGCCTGGCTGATAGACTGGAGTTTCTGATGGGCAATGCCGGGTACTTCGGTAAGGCGGTCGATATCATGCTCGAATATTTCGAGGGTATCTTTGCCAAAGTATTTAACGATGCGTTTTGCCGTTACAGGGCCGACTCCCTTAATGAGACCGGAGCCAAGGTATTTTTCCAGCGCATTGGCGGTGGCAGGCTTACGCTCTTCTACCCGTACGGCTTTGAACTGCCTGCCGAACTTTGGATGGTTGGTCCATTCTCCAAAAAAATCGATGGTGGCGCCTGCAAATACTTTCGACTGGTGCACTGTTACGGCAATCTCTTCCTGTTCCCGCCCAAAGGGCGTTACCTTTAGCACCGACCAGCCTGATTCGGGGCTGTGGAAGGTAACCCGCTTTACAATTCCGGAAAGCTTTTCCAGAGCATGCGAAGGGGTATCTGGAGTAATAGGAGAAATGCGCATAGGGCCTTTACTGCTGTTTAGTGGCTATAAAGTAAACAGTAAAATTGAAAAAAGCATTTCCAAAACCCTTTTTTCCACGAGTCAATGGTCGTAGGTGTATGGTGTAGTAAAAGAACAAGAATAGTAAGGGAGCGGAGCCAGGCTGATTAGCGCTCTTATATTCAATAGCGGATATTGAGGCTTAGTTCGCCTTCTTTTCTGGCTGCTGCTTTTTTATGTGTCGAAGCTCATATGACAGCCGGAAATCTGGGATTTGAATATTCTTATACCCCAGTTCTTCCATATCACGTTTTAGCTTTTTCATCGATTCTTCCTCTCCATGGACCAGGAATATCTTTTGGATCTGGTCTTTATCCTGGCAGTGCAGGAAGCGGACAATATCCTCGTAATCGGCATGGGCGCTATATTCGTTCATCCGAAGAATCTCTGCTTTTACTTCCACTTTCTCTCCAAAAATGTTTACACTTTTGGCTCCGGCCAAGAGTCGCCCACCCAGGGTGGAGGGTTCGCAATAACCGGTAATGAGCAGCGTGTTTTTTTCATGGCTCAGGTTGTTAAACAGGTGGTGCTGAATACGCCCGCCCTGCATCATGCCCGAAGCAGAGATAATAACACAGGGGTCGTCGGAGGCTACGAGAAGTTTTGAATCGTCTGTTTCGGTAATAAAATGCAGTTGCGGGAAGCCAAAGGGATCATCATCAAACTTTAAATACTCCTGCATCTGTTTATTAAAGCACTCTTCATGCTCCCGCATAATGTCGGTGGCATAAACAGAAAGGGGGCTGTCGACATACACCCGTATATGTTTGGGAATCTTTCCTTCTTCTGCTAAAACGTTGAGTGAATATACCAGTTCCTGTGTTCGGCCAATACTAAAGGCAGGAATAAGCAGGCGCCCTTTTTTCTTCATGCAGGTATCCAGCACAATATCGAGCAGGCGTTCTTCTGTATTTTCGATGCTGGCATGGAAGGAATTGCCGTAAGTTGACTCACAGATAAGGATGTCGGCCTGTGGAAACGGCTGTGGAGCCCGCAGAATACGGTTTTCGTGCCGGCCAATATCGCCGGTAAAGCTCAGTCGCAGGCTTTTTTCCTCATTTTCGGTAATGGTTAGGTGAACAGCGGCACTGCCCAGTATATGCCCGACATCGGTAAAGAGGAACTCCACTTCCTTATTAAGTCTGTAGGGTTGGTTATAAGGAACCGTTTCGAACTGCTGCAGACAGGCTTCCACATCTTTTTTAGTGTATAGTGCGGTGCCATAGACTCCTACATCTTCGTGGCCTCTTTCTGCCTGCTGAATGCCGGCGCTATCCATTAAAATTAAACGGCACAGCTCCAGGGTAGGCGGTGTACAGAATATTTTTCCTTTGAAGCCCATTTTTACAAGGCGGGGAATAAGCCCGGAATGGTCAATGTGGGCATGGGAGAGCAGGAGATAGTTGATGCTTTCCGGTTCAAACCCAAAATCTTCATTCAGCTCATGTACTTTGTCTCCACTTCCCTGGAACATGCCGCAATCGAGCAGTATCCGTTCCTGGTTATTCAGGGTTAGCAGGTGCTTGCTACCCGTTACTGATTTGGCAGCTCCGTAAAATGAAAGATCCATAAACAAAAAGGTATAAAATGAAGCCCGAAAAGAAGTGAATGAAAGGTAATATTTCCCCTGCCTTCTGTTGTCCGCTTTTGGAGGTACGGTAAAAACAATGGTCTGGTTGTGGATTGACTTTTAAGGTCTTTCGGCAAGTGCGAATGGTAAATGCTGAGGTAGGGGTAGGGAAGATTTAAAATAGGATTATGATTGTAAACTCCTAAACCTTAGGCCTTTATGTTCGTATAGTTAGTAGAAAGAATGCAGGTATAGCACGTTTTTTTTGACTATGCCGGATGTTTATTTTTTAATTTAAATGAAAGGAGATTGATATGGAAGATAGAAGAGATAGAAGAACAGACGAAGTAAGAGATACTAGATATACAAATAACGACCGACACCTGTTTCGCTTAAGCGAGCTGGACGATTATAAAGTAGCCAGTGATGACCCGGATGTGAGAGGCTGGAAAGTTGTTGACAGAAACGGCCTTAAGCTGGGTACTATCGAAGAACTGATTGTAGATCGTGACAGGGAGAAGGTACGTTATCTTGACATTGCACCAGGCAGAGACCGGGTAAATGAGAATGACCATGTATTAATTCCGATTGGTCTTGCACGAGTGGACGAAAATGATGACAAAGTTGTTATTAACGAAATTGACAGCGAGACGATCGCTTCCTTCCCGGTTTATAAGGGAGACGTCATTACCCGCGATTATGAACATGGTGTAATGGAAAGACTTAACACTATTGGAAGTGGTGAAACCGTAAGAAGAGATGCCACTACAGATGAATTTTATAATAACCGGTTTTATGACGAAAACCAGTTCTATGAAGGTAGAAACAGAAATCTGTAATAGAAGATAGCCTCTCAGGAGGAAATAAAAAGCAAAAGAGGCTGCTCAGAAAAGGGCGGCCTCTTTTGTGTTTAACTTAGAGAAAAGCCTGCAAAATTGTCTTATATAATAATGGAAAATCCAATGCTTTAGAAGCATCTCTTTTTTGCAAAGGCAGCGGACCACAATGGCCAGGAAGTTTTCTTTTACCGACCTCTATTACCGGAGTTTAAGTGGTGTCTTTTCAGATGTAGCGCCAACAATTTCATTTCTCATTCGGTTGGAATAGAAATATAGAAAAGAAAAAAATGGAAGATAGACAGAGCATAAGAGGACGAGAGGCGGAAAGCCCAAAAGAAATACCTAAAAAAGGATGGAAAGCGGTATTTAAAAGAGTAAAGGAGCAGCTCGACAAAGATAATATTGATATTGTATCTGCCGGAGTGGCTTTTTATTTTTTTCTGGCACTAATTCCGGCCCTGGCCGCCATTGTATCGGTTTACGGACTTATTACAGACCCTGCCCAGCTGGAGCAGCAAATGTCGCAGCTAACTTCTGTTTTGCCCGACAGTGCTCACGAAATGCTAAAGGAAACGCTGCATAATATTGTTACTAAATCGGGCCAGGCGCTTGGCTGGAGTGTGGCACTGAGCATCCTCATAAGTTTATGGAGTGCTAATAAAGGCACCAAATCCTTGTTCGAAGGGGTCAATATTGCCTATGATGAAAAACGGGAGCGCGGCTTTATTAAAGAAAATTCCCTAACGCTGCTATTTACCATTGGCGGGATGATTGTCGGAATCATCTGTATGGCTTTTGTGGTAGGTTTCCCGGCCCTGGCCGGTAATATGGGGCTGGGAGATACTCTGCAGACCGTGATTAGCTGGCTAAGATGGCCCGTTTTGGCGCTGATTGTAATGTTCTCGCTGGCTCTGGTGTATAAATATGCTCCTGACCGCGACAACCCAAAATTCCGTTGGGTAAGCTGGGGTTCCGGCATAGCGGCAGTACTTTGGATGGTGGGTTCCTGGCTGTTCTCCTTCTATGTAAATAACTTCGGAAGCTACAGCGAAACCTATGGTTCACTTGCGGCTGTCGTTATCCTATTGCTGTGGTTTAACCTCACCGCCTACGTTATTTTACTTGGTGCCGAAATTAATGCTGAGCTGGAGCACCAGACAGCAAAAGATACTACCACAGGACCACAGAAGCCAATGGGACAGCGTGAGGCTTATCATGCAGATCATGTAGCGGGTGGTAAACGGTAATTGGAAGAGGAGTTTGGTGGTAAGAAAAGAAGGAGGTGCTGTGTGTAAAGAATTCCGCTTTTTTTATGGTCATTTAACCGGTTACAGGTAAAGGAATTTCCTTTACCTTTTTTTTAACTAAAATCTCAGCATATTAGCCATATTTCAGGAAGTGTGCATGGCTGGGTTTATTATTGGTTGTACCATTATCCGGGCTGCTCAAGAGTTACAAATTTTCTGGCGCAGGGTGCTGGTGTCTCCGTCTGCTTGTTATTCCCCTGAAGGAGACCTTCGGCAGGTTGGGTAAGGCCAATAGCCGGTGTGGTGGTATGAGCGAACTTTCACCTTTACTTATTTATGAAGGAAATAACTTTACTGTTCGACTTGGGCAAAGCTGAAACGGTCGAAGAACGAATTGTCCCTCTTCTAGGCTCCAGCCTTAAATCTACCCTGCCCTATAAAACCGGTTCAGAAATTAATTGTGAAGAGGAAGATTTCATCCTTACTTATCTTTCTGATGAGCAGCTGAAGGAATTCCTTCCGGTAGCCATTGAGAAATGCCTGCAGATTGGTTTTCTTCCTCATCCGGGCCTGGTGTACGGGATGCATGGATTTGGAGTAGCCAACAGGCTGGAAACATCAATTGAAAACATATTAAACGCTGCAACGGCTCAGCAGGTAGATGTACTGATGGCCAATGGAATTCCGGTTTTTGATACGGTCGTCATTGGCAATACCCTCAGTCTCATGTATGGGAGCGCGGAACCTTCCTATGCAAAAAGATTATGGGGAAAGGCAGGAAATTTCTTCATGCTTTTTAAAAGAATGGAGCTAAAGCAGTATACTATAGAATACAAAGGAAGGGAGGGCCAGGATAGAGATATTGTTAATACCGCTGCACTAGGAATGGTTATTGTGCAGCATGGTAAAAGCTCCCTGCTTTCCAGAAGGATTATTGAGGATTCCTTTGTGAATGATGGTATGATGCATAGCCTGATCCTGGCGCCTGAAAGTGTATCAGGTCTTCTGGAGTTTAGTTTAAAAAGCTTTTTCAGATCAAGAAGAAACTCAAAGCTTCCTCCCTTTGCCGCCCACATAAAAACAGATAAGCTAAAGATCCTGAGCTCGAGCCCTATTGAGCTATCTGTTGACGGGCTGCTGGTAAGCGCTAAAGAGGTAGAACTGGAGATACAGCCAAAAGTGATTAAAGTAGTACCAGGATTTCACCTCGATACCGAAGCGCAGGGAAGTAACAAGGAAATATTTAAAATTCACTCTCTGCCGAAAGGAGAAAAAAGAGACGAGTTGCTGAAGGGGCCCCTGCCTTTGATTCATCATGCGACTGCCGGAGAGTTTAAAGATCTGTTTAGTGCCTTAAGAGAAAATGCCCGGACAACCTCCAGCTACCTTGTGCTGATGGTTCTTTCCACCTTTATCGCTACGCTCGGGCTTTTTAGTGATTCCTCTCCTGTAATTATCGGGGCCATGATACTGGCCCCCCTCATGAATCCTATCATTTCCGTTTCCATGGGAGTGCTAAGGCAGGACCGGCAGCTGATCAGGCAAAGTCTCAAAGCCATTGGCTACGGAGTTTTAGCCGGGTATATTTGTGCAGTGTTAATCACCCTGGTAACCCCTTTAAGTGCAGAAAATGCGGAGATAATGGCAAGGGTACGGCCTAACCTTTTAGATTTAGGTGTGGCCATTGGCTCTGGTGTGGCAGGTGCTTACGCCCATGCGAAAAAAGAAATTGCTAAAACCCTGGCAGGCGTCGCCATAGCAGTTGCCCTGGTGCCCCCACTGGCCGTTTCGGGAATTGGTTTGGGCTGGCTGGCCTGGAGTGTTTTTTCAGGAGCCCTGTTGTTACTGGCTACTAACTTTGCAGGAATGGTTTTAGCCGCTGCCACCACTTTCCTTTTCCTTGGCTTCAGCCCCTTCAGGCTTGCAAAAAAAGGGCTGCTGATTGCTTTAATTCTGGTAATAGGAGTGAGCACTCCTTTGGTTTATGGCTTCTTAAGAATAGTGGAAGAGAATAGAGTCGTTCAAAGCATACATGATCTGGACCTAAATGGAATTGTTCTTAAAGATGTAGAGGTAAGACAAACCAATCCTATGCGTCTTTCCGTAAAAGTTATTACAGAAAGACCCCTGAATAAAGAAGATTTAGCAAATGTAAAGAAGAGAATTGAGGAGCTAATGGGGGAGGAAGTGGAGCTTGATATTACCGTTGGAATAAGAATTTAAGAAGATGCCGTGCTATGCCAGGAGCCTGGGGTACTTCATGTAAGGCTATTACAGTGGTTCAGCCTGTAAGCAAAAAATGCAGCGAGTGTTTTTGTTTCTGAGCTGGAACAGGTTTTGTTGGAGGAGCGGGTTATTAATCAAGCATGCACCTCCCTGGGCATAAATACCTGTGATAAAAAAAGGTTAGTACTAAAAATAGTAGTAATTGCTAAACATGTTGTCAGCGGATCCGTATTCTCAATAGAACCAAAAACGAAAAACATGAAGTTTCATATAGATGAAAAACCTTATTTGCCGGAAGGAAGGCAAACGGTAAAAGTGACAGAAGTAGAAGAGGGAAAAAGTGAACATAAGGATATTCCTTTCTTTAATCTTCGTTTAGAAAATGAAGAAGGATTTATTAATCAGCGATTTTATTTAAGCGAACCCGGCGAACCTTTTCTTGCGGCTTTTTTAAAGGCGGTTGGGCTGGATGATCAGAAAGAAGTGGATACAAAGCAGCTGAAAGGAAAAAGTCTTTCCGTTATGGTAGAGGAAAGAAGTTATGAGGATCCGCAGGGTGCACACAAAACTATTAAGCAGGCCACTGACTTCCAGCCCGCCGAAAAAGCGGACCAGTCGAACAGGTTCTAAAAATAGTAAAGGAGAATAAAAACAAGGAAGGGGCTTCGGCCCTTTTTCTGTTTCTGCCGGCAATGCTGAGCTTTCGCCCTTTACCTGTAAAGACCTTAAGAAGCGGGGCTTTTCGTAAAGTGAGAGTGAAGAAAGGTAGAAGGTAAATAACCCTATCCTTAAAACCTCTCCCAGTTTTCCTTGTTCCCATTAAAAACATTCGAACTATGAAGAACCCACTTAGCAACTCTCGCACTTTTCATTTACTTTCAGGCGGTACAGCGGCGGTACTGGCGCTTACAGCGGTTAAAAAGAGCAAATGGCGCTATCCATTGCTGGCTCTGGCTGGCCTGGAAATGTGGAACGGATTTACCGCTACGACCGGCGAAACTGAAAATATTCCTTTTGAAAGTGCCCCTGTAACATCCAAAACGGCCATGGTCAACGGAATTCAAATGAGGTGGGAGGAACATGGGGATACATCGGAAAATAGTGTACCTGTTATTATGGTACATGGCCTACCGACAAATCCACGGGTGTGGCGGTACATTATCCCTAAGGTGGCAGGTAAAGGGGTACGCTGCCTCGCCTGGGAACAGGTAGGCTTCGGAGAGTCGATGCTGGAAGGTTTAGGAATGGATATTTCTCTCATACAACAGGCAGAGTATCTGTATAACTGGCTGCAGGAACTGGGGATATCCAAAGCCATATTTGTGGCCCACGATTTTGGTGGAGGAGTGGTACAGCAACTCTTGGTAAATCACCCCGAACTGGCGGCAGGCCTGGTTTTATCCGATGCGGTGGCCTACGATAACTGGCCTGTCACGGCCGTACGGGCTGCCCGCTCCATGAGCGGAGCCATAGAGCACCTGCCCACTTCAATGATTAAACCTTTCTTATATGCAGGCGTGAGTAATCTGGGCCATGAAAATAAAGCGATTAAGGAAGAGTCTTTTCAGTTGTACTGGGAGCCTTATAACAATTCCTTTGGACCCAAAGCCTTTGCTCACCAGCTTCGCCACTTCCATTCTGAGGATTCGGAACACGCCAGCCACCGCTTTGAACAGAAAGAATGGAATATACCCGCCCGCGTAGTATGGGGCAAAAAAGATCCTTTAGGAGTGGCCTCAGGAGAACGTTTGGCAAAAGCCCTTAACACCAGCCTTATTACCATTCCTGGTGGAAGGCATTTTACCATCGAAGATCATCCGGAGGTAATAGCCACGGCTGTGAAGGAGGTGCTGACAAAAGTCCGGGGCCTGAGCTGATTTAAGTTTTCTCAGGCTGGAAAGTACCACCCGGATGGCGGAGCAAACTTTTAAGTGACGAGGCTGTTCCATCAGGAGAAGAATTACTTTTCACCAAACCTGAATCAAGTATATGGGATTTGAGTAATACCATGAGCTGCCCGAAGAAACAAGAACTTTCGCACGAATGATCAAAGGCGTTATTGAAGAAGCGGAAGCCATTGACTGGTATGAACAACACAAGTCGGTAGAGAAAGACGAAGAAGCCAAAAGCATAATGAAGAATGCCCAGGAAGAAGAGTTCAAGCATTTTGCCATGGACCTGGAATTTCTGCTGAGAAAAAAGCCAAAGTGGAGAGCCATCATGCAAAATGTCTTATTTAAAGAAGGCGATATCGTTGAACTGGGAGAGGCAGCCGAAGAAAAAGCAGATTAACACCTTATTGGTTACTACATAAAAATGTTGCCCCCCTGGTAATCCTGGCCCGGCATCATTTTTATTATTAAAGTAATGCATTAATCGAAACGTAAAGCTTTATTTGAGGGAGTAGAGCAGGAACAAACCAGCCAGGTAGACCACCATAACTAATAAGGAATCCAGTCCAAAGTTTCCAATGCGCTTTCTGGATTTTAGCAGAATACCCACCAGGAAAATGGAGGTTAATATAATGCCCAGGGCAGCTCCAATTACTGAAAAATCTTCAATTTTATTCATAACCAGCTCCTGGGAATATACCAGATCAATCAGGCAAATCAGGAGAATGTCGAAAATATTGGTTCCGAAAATATCGCTGAAGGCAAGATCGTACTGCCGGATACGCATGGCAGAAATGCTGGTGCTTAACTCAGGAAGAGAGGTGGCAATGGCCAGAAAGAAAACACCCATAAAACTGGAGCCCAGACCGGTTTTATGCGCCAGCACATCGGCAGCACGGGCGCAAAAAAAGCCGCCTACCAAAACTCCCAGGGCCAGAAGAAAAGTAAAGGTATAAAGCTTAGCATCTGAGAGGGAATTGCCCATTTCCTCCTGGTCTTCCTCATCAACAGTATGGTTGGAAATAAATTTCTTTTTAGCCGGATCCTGAAGCTCAAGGAAAACGCCCGTTCCCTGATTTTTCTTAATCAGGTAAAAAGATAATATCCCGCTCAGGAGAATGATCCATATCGAGAGGCCTATACCAAGGATTGCTACATCGGTTACCAGTGCCCCTATAATGGTAATGCACAAAATAGAAATGAGGAGGAGTGCCTGTAGTAAAATAATGCCTCTCCGGAGAAGGGTAGTGACCCCCACATGCTTCACGAAGTAGTCGGCAACAGCCAGAATGGCAACCTGAAAAGCCACACCACCAATAATGTTGTTGACTGCAAGCGACACATTATTCCGAAAGGTTGCCACCAGGGTGGTTGCTACCTCAGGAAGGGAAGTAATGGCACCTAACATTAAAGCCCCTATAAAAACCTTGCCTATACCTGTTCTGTTAGAGATGGCATTGGCATAGACGGAAAGTTTAAAACCGGCCAGCCATACGATAACGGCGCCAGCTAAAAATACACCTGCCAGCCATGGAGTGGCTAAGGATTCCAGATTTAAAAAATTCATTTATCGAGGGTTTCTTCTTTTAAGACCTGTAGTTACTGCGATGCAGCCCGAATTTTTATTAAAGACAATAAAACAAAAGCAAAATAGTTTAACCCGGGCAAGTTTACCCTTGCCTTTCTTTAATAAAACCAGGCCTGATCGTAGCGCTGAGGTTTCAGCAGGAAGTGTTAACCTTTCCTTCCTGTTCTAAAGGCCTGATGCTTCGAACAATGAAACCTATACGCAGGCTGGTTATTTTAATTAGTGTCGGCGGCTCAAGGGAGCTTGTATTATCATTGAAGTTGCTTCTCTTTACTAAAATGGACGGAAGTGAGGGCAGGTTTAGGGCTTTAATCAGTTCGACCTTGAGGTCGTAAAAAAAGCAAGGGAGCATCTGAAATGCTTTCCTTGCTCATAAATTTCGGACTTATTTCACTTTTCTTTGTCCTGTGCTATTCCATTGTGGTAAACACTCTCCGGTTTTCCAACTCCTGTAGCGGTCTTGCGGTGTTTGAATACAGGGCTTTAAATTGCGCAATTTGCTCTGCTGAGGCAGGAATAGCCTCTTCGAATAATATCCAGTTAACTCCTACAGTACAGGGAGGAGTAGTAAGGGAACCAATGTAGGTATAATATTTCTGGGAGGGCGGAATAAAGTCAGATAGTGTGATTTCTACCTCCGTTTCAACCGGTACACCTTCTTCGTCCGGAAGTTCCGCGAAAATCTTTTCAAGAAATGGATTTACTTCTTCGGCTTCTTCAATGAAAATTCCCAGCACTACCAGGTCGTCACTTCCAACCTCCTGGTGCACGAGGTGCATTTCCATAGGAAAGTGTTCTCCTTCTACAGCATGTTCTGACGGTGCATGAAAATGTAGTTGCAAAAACTTATAGTCTTTCTCATCCAGCACAATAGTGCTGTTTTCTGCCCCGTAAGCCTGAATGGTGTGGCCATTATCTACAATGGTCATCGGGAAAGGCTCATAATTGTATTCAATGTCGTCCAGTAGTGCCGGAATGGCATCATCGGGTATAATGTTAACCGGCGACTGTACATTAGTGGCACAATCTGTATTTTCTATTTCCTCCCAATTGGCATTTTCATAGTTCCATAGCTCAGCTGCAGGTTCTTCCTCTTCCACTGCGGTCGGTTCATCAAACACTTCTTCTTCAGCTGCTACCTCCCCCTCTTCGGCCCCTCCGCAGCCCATCATTACAGCCGCCATCAGTAAAAAGGCAAAGAAAGGCCTGCTAAAGAATTGCGTATTGTCGTTTTTGTTTTTCCTGTTTTTTTTCATCTCTAATTGGTTTTATTATATAAATAATACCATTAAAGCCCCTTAACTGTTTTCAGCAAGCACCTATGTTACTGATGAAATAACGTGAAAAAAAGTTTACCTTGGCCAATTACTTTCTGTAGGAACATTAATTCAATTTCTCGAAATAAGAGTTTCTGATATTCATTGTCTTAAATGCTGTTTCGGAGTGCGGCCAGATTTCATGAGCGCCCTGTTTACACCGACAGAAACAACCAGGTGGGATTGAACAAAAGCAGCTACAGGTGATTTCTTATCGCCAGGCTGAAGTTCATAAGAGCTGTCGACTACACCTTGCGGTAAACTTTGCGCCTTTGTATGCTTACTTTTCCTTTCTGCTCTAAAGATTTGATACTCCGGATAACCGTTTCTACCCTCAGTCCGGTCATATCGGCAATTTGCTGGCGAGTAAAAGGAACTTCGTAATAACCATAAGGGCTGCTTTCTTTTTCTTTCAGGTAATCGATAAGCGTTAGGATGCGGTGTTCCGGATCGTGGCTGGAGATCTCCTTCATAATCATAGCCTTGTAGTGGAGCCTTTCGGAGAGGCTGCGGGTAAACTGCAGGTGTAGCTCAAAATTATGGGCAAGAATTTCAAAGAACTTATCTTTCGATAATTTCCACACAAATGACTCTGTAACAGCCACTGCATTACTGGGATAAGGGAAGCCCGAAAAGAGGGGAGGCTCACCAAAACTTTCCCCGGCCTTGAAAATACCTTGAGTAAATTCCTGCCCATCCTTACTGTAGTTGGCCATTTTTATAGAGCCATCCATCACCTGCCAGTAAAAGCTGGCTTCCGAGCCTTCATTGAAAAGAAAAACATCTTTGGCGAAGTGCAGCTTTTTGGCTCCTGATTCTTCTAATAGGGTAGTAGGTAACATATTGTAAACTTACGCACCGGAGATTCCAATAAAAATGATAAAAGTCATTGTTATAAAATGATTCAAATCATAATCCGGGCAAATGATAAGCTTTATTTTGCATAAGTATCGCTTCTATACCTGAGGGCTATAGGTGTTAAAGGACACCTGTATAATTCAGGGAATTTCTATTCATTACACCTATACACCTGTTTTGCTGTCCCTGCCAATTTTTGACAGGGACTTCTAATCAACCCTGGTATAATGGAGCAATCCGGTGGCATTTTGCTTTAGCAGAACAGTTACTCATAGGGGCCTGAAGACCTCAATTAAAACAATCGGTATGGACAGTAGCACAGAGCACGCTAGGGAAGCTCATATTTCCTTTACTCTATCAGGTGGAGCGGCAGGGCAGCTTATTGAGTACCTGGAAAAAAACTATCGCACAAGGTTATGGACAGATCTTCCTTCGCTGGTGGAGACAATAGAGAGCATCAGTAGGGACAGTACTTCATATTATCCTCACCTCGAGGAAGTGCTGGTGCATTTAAGGTTGCTCCATAATATGCTTGTGGAGCATATGGAATCCGAAGAAGCTAAGCTGTTTTACCCCATCAGGCGGGCAGAAAAAGAATATTCCCCTATTAAGGATGGGGACAACCTGAAGCAGCTGGTTAGATTGATGGAATATGAGCATGAGCTTATAAAAGAAGGCTTCTTGAGAATCAGGCATCTGTGCCATGGTTACCATCTTTCCTTTAATGACGCGGTGCTGCCTGAATTGTATGAGCGCCTGCGGAGTTGCGAGAGCCTTTTTCTGGAACAGATAAAGCTGGAGTACGAATTACTATTCAGGAGGCTCCTGCGGAAAATGGACGATAGGCCGGAAACAGGATAAACCACTATAAAGCCTTTTCTGCTACACAAAGTCCCTTTTATGCAGACTGGTAACCTCAACCAGTGCTTTGTGCATGAAGTATTTTCCTCCTCGCTAACCTGCAGGATTAAAAATTATTTTATCTTTTTTATAATCTTTAACTCCTCCACCATGACCTCTTTTAATTCTTCAGAAAGTTTAAAATATGATACAGCTGCCATTGAGCATAAGACAGCTGCAGTAAAATCCATTCCCGAAAACCCAGGCTCGGATGGCCAGCCTGATACAAGGAAGTTTGCTTATGAAGATGTGCTGAAAGCCAGCATTGCTTACTTCGATGGCGATGAGCTGGCAGCAGCCACCTGGACTTCCAAATATGCCATGAAAGATGCTGATGGGAATTTTCTGGAACTGAGTCCGGACGATATGCACCTCCGGATGGCCAGAGCGTTCGCTCGTATTGAGCAAAAATACCGGGTAGCGCCGGAGCAGTATTCCCGGCTCTCGGCTTATGGCCAAGTTCGCGAACGGCTCGACGAGTGGGGCATTTACCGAATGTTTCGACAGTTTCGGCAGCTCATTCCACAGGGGAGTATAATGTCTGCCCTCGGTAATCCTTATATGCTGGCTTCACTCTCCAATTGTGTAGTATTGCCCGAAGTATATGACTCCTACGGAGGCATTTTCCATACCGACCAGCAGATGGCCCAGCTCTTCAAACGTCGCTGCGGGGTAGGTATCGATATATCGAACCTGCGACCGGCAGGGGCAAAGGTAGCCAATGCGGCAGGTACTACGACCGGGGCTGTTTCCTTTATGGAACGCTTCTCCGATACTACCCGCGAAGTGGCACAGAATGGCCGCCGTGGTGCCCTCATGATGACCATGGACATTGCCCACCCCGATGTGGAGGATTTTATAAAAATCAAGCAGAACCTCTCCAAAGTTACCGGTGCCAACATATCGGTACGGCTGTCGGATGAGTTTATGGAGAAGGTGGAGCGTGACGAAGAGTATACGCACCGCTGGCCGCTCGAATCGGCCGACCAGCAGTACAACAAAACCGTAAAGGCCCGGGATTTATGGAATACCATCATCAGCTGTGCCCATAAAACTGCAGAACCTGGACTGATTTTCTGGGACCGGCAGCATAAGTATTCCACTTCCAGCCTGTACCCCGGCTTTAAAAATGTGTCGACCAATCCCTGTTCAGAAATCGCCATGCAGGGGGGGGACAGCTGCCGCCTGATAGCTATTAATCTTTACAGCTTTGTCGATAAACCCTTTACACCCGAGGCTTCCTTTAACCTTAAAAAGTTTTATGAGATTACCTATGAAGCCCAGCGGCTCATGGACGACCTGGTAGACCTGGAGCTGGAGGCCATTGAGCGGATTATAGCCAAAATAGACAATGACTGCGAACCCGAGCATATCAGGAGAGTAGAGCGTGAAACATGGCAACTGCTCTACAATACCGGCAAAAAAGGTCGACGCACCGGCCTCGGCTTTACGGCCCTGGCCGATACCCTGGCCGCCCTTAATTTAAAGTTTGATTCAGCGGAAGCCATTGCGGAGGTGGAAAAAATAATGAAAGTAAAATGTACCGCAGAGTTCGACAGCTCCATTGATATGGCCATAGAGCGGGGCAGCTTCGAAGGCTTTGACCCCGAGGTAGAGAAACAGTCAGAATTTGTCCAGATGCTCCACTACGAATTACCCGGAGTGTGGGAGCGGATGCTGCAGCATGGCCGCCGGAATATATCCATCAGTACGGTGGCACCTACAGGAACCGTTAGCATGCTGTCACAAACTTCTTCGGGCATTGAGCCGGTGTTCATGCTTTCCTACAAACGCCGCCGAAAAGTAAATGCGACAGACCCCAAGGTGCGGGTCGATTTTACTGATGAGCAGGGCGACAGCTGGCAGGAGTTTAACGTCTACCACCCAAAACTAAAAAAATGGATGGAAATAAGCGGACAGGAAGATGTAAACCTTAGTCCATATTTGGGTGCTACAGCCGGTGAAATCGACTGGATGAAGCGGGTGGAAATGCAGGCAGTGGTGCAGAAATATGTTACCCACAGCATCAGTTCCACCATCAACCTTCCGGCCGATGTAAGCGAAGAAACGGTAGGGGAGATATACCTCGAATCGTGGCGAAAGGGCCTGAAGGGCATTACCGTATACCGCGATGGCTCCAGGAACGGGGTACTACTTTCGGCAGAAGATAAAGAGGAGGAGAAAAATGAGATTGTAGAAACTAAGGCCCCCGTGCGGCCGCAGGTATTGGAGGCAGAAGTTATTCGTTTCCAGAACGATTATGAAAAATGGCTGGCCTTCGTGGGCTGCCTCAATGGAAAGCCCTATGAGATTTTTACCGGCCGTGCCGAAGATGCTTTTGCTATTCCGGCATATGTGAACCGGGGCAGTATCAGACGCATAAAAGACAGCGAGGGGAATTCCCGTTACGATTTTCAGTATACCGATAAGGATGGGTACACCGTCATTGTCGAAGGGCTTTCCCGCTCCTTTAACCAGGAGTACTGGAATTATGCCAAGCTGATATCTGGGGTGCTCCGCCATGGTATGCCGCTGCCTTACGTGGTAGACCTGGTATCGAACCTCAATTTGTATAAAGATAACATCAACACCTGGAAAAATGGTGTGAGCCGTGCCCTCAAGCAATTTATCCCGGATGGAACAAAGGCAGTGGACCGGCAATGCCCAAAATGCGGTGACCCGGATGGCCTTATTTTCGAAGAAGGTTGCCTGAAGTGCAAAAGCTGTGGGGATGGCAAGTGCAGCTAACTAAAATGGATTGATAAAGTAAAAGCCGCCAGTCCTGCTTAGGAGGGGCGGCTTTTTTACGTTCTAATGTCTTGGATTTTTAGGCTGGAAGTAGGGAAGGAGCAGCTTCTTTTTCGAAGTCATGGTTAAAGAATACGCCCCGGTTCTCTGTCTGGTCCAGTGAAGAAGCTATCAGCAGGCGGGCTACCTGGATGGCCATGTTAAGGCGTATGGCTGAGAGGCTGTTCTGGGGGAGCCGGAGGTGTACAATGTCCTTCCATTCCCGCAGCTGTTCCTGTGCATTCAGCAGCCTTTCGGTGGTTTTTAGGATGCCGCAATGGGTTTGCAGGAGGCTCCTGAGCTGTTCCATCAGGCGGGCTTCCTTCTCTTCAGTTTCTTTATCGCTAAAATGAGCCGGTTCTATGGTGAATGGCTCCCTTTTTCTGTCTGCAGGGACATGGCTTGCCGCAAGCAGTTGCCCCAGTTCAATGGCCATTACCGTAGCTTCCAGCAGGCTGTTAGAAGCCAGTCGGTTGGCACCATGCAATCCGGTACAGGCCGATTCGCCAATCACAAAAAGGCCATCTACCCCTGTTTCTCCTTTTACAGAGGTGGCCACGCCGCCGCAGGAATAATGAGCAGCCGGTACTACGGGAATAAAATCGTAGCGAGGGTCAATTCCCGCCTGCCTGCAAAGGTCGAAGATGCCGGGAAAATGTTGCTTCCATTCAGCATTTGCAAGCCGGGTAGCATCCAGGTATACATAAGGATTCTGCTGGCGGGAGATTTCCTTCTCAATGTTCCGGGCTACGACATCGCGGGGAGCCAGGTCGCGTAGCGGGTGCCGGCCTTCCATAAAACGGATGCCTTTTTCATTTTTCAGCACAGCACCTGCTCCCCGAACGGCTTCGGAAATGAGTGGAAGCCTGCTGCCGGAGGGCTGCCAGAGAGCCGTGGGGTGAAACTGGATAAAGGCCAAATCCTTTACTCTGGAACCGGCTCTGGCTGCCAGGTAGATACCTTCGCCGCTGGCTGTGGCCGGATTGGTGGAGTAGGAAAATAAGCTGCCCAGTCCGCCTGTGGCTAATACTACTACTCCTGCTTTTAGCTGTACTGGCTCCTGTTGTCGCTCATCCCAGGCCAGAGCACCCGAGACAGGCTGCCCCACTTTTTCCTGCAGTAGCTCCAGCACCTGCACATCTTCCATCAGGGAAACAGAAGGGTACTGCTGCAGGGCCAGGTGCAGCTTTTCTACAATATGCCTTCCGGTGCTATCTTTGTAGTGCAGTACGCGATGGGTGCTGTGGCCGCCTTCGAGTGCAAGGGCAGGCGTGCCATCCGGCTGCTGGTCGAAACGGACTCCCCAATGTTCAAGAGTCTGGATAGCTTTAGGGGCCTGCGAAATAATATAGGCGGCAACTGCTTTGTTGTTGTGCCAGTCCCCTACTTCCATGGTATCGAGCAGGTGCTGCTTAATGCTGTCGTCTGTACCGGGCAGTGCGGCGGCAATGCCACCCTGTGCTAAAAAGGAAGAACTTTGCTGTTTTTCCTTTTTATTCAGCAGGAGGATGTTTAGCTCGGGTCTTTTGTCAGCGAGCTCCAGGGCAAGCAGGCTGCCTGCCAGTCCGGAGCCTACAATGAGTACATCGGTTTGCAGGCTTTTCATGTGAACTGAAGCATTTTTTCAAGTGGTAAAACAGCTTTTTTTATCAGCTCAGGGCTAAGCTCAATGGCCGGTGTTTCATTCAGGAGGCTACGGTACAGCTTCTCCAGGGTATTCACTTTCATAAAGGCACATTCGCTGCAGGCACAGCTGTTGTCTTCATGTGATGGGGCCGCCAGCAGGGTTTTTCCGGGGGCTTCCAGCTGCATCTGGTGTAAAATACCCGCTTCAGTTGCTACAATGTAAGTATCGTTTTTACCGGATTTAATGAAGTCAATCATTTTGCGGGTGGAGCCTACAAAATCCGCAATATCCAGGATGTGGGTTTCTGACTCGGGGTGAGCCACCAGCCTGGCGGTAGGGTGGTCGGTCATGAGCTTCACCAGTTTTTCGATGGAGAAAGCTTCGTGCACCACGCAGGCCCCGTTCCAGAGCACCAGCTGGCCGCCGGTCTGCTTCATGACGTAGCGGCCAAGGTTGGCATCGGGGGCAAATATGATGGGCTTATCGGCAGGAAGACTTGCAACGATATTAACAGCATTGGAAGAGGTGCAGATAATGTCGCTCATTGCTTTAATTTCTGCCGAGCAGTTGATGTAGGTGACTACGGTATGGCCGGGATGGGCAGCTACAAATTCGGCGAACTTATCGGGCGGACAGTTATCAGCAAGGGAGCAGCCGGCGGCCAGGTCGGGGAGGAGTACCTTACGGTTGGGGTTCAGGATTTTGGCGGTTTCGGCCATAAATTTCACCCCTGCAAACACAATAATTTCCTTGTCGGCTGCCTTTGCTTTCCGCGATAAGTCGAGAGAGTCGCCCACAAAATCGGCAATTTCCTGTATTTCGGGGTACTGGTAGTAGTGGGCCAGAATGAGGGCATTTTTCTGCCGGGCAAGCTCTTTAATTTCCTGCTGCAGGGCTGACCTGTTCTTCTTCTTTTCTGTCGTAATCATTTCGTCAAGGAGGGTTTATTAAACAAGGAACCGGTAGCAGGAGTGAAGCCCGCTACCGGTTCTGAAAATTAAAAGCTGTACTGCCAGCTGGCAATGAGGCTGCCGCGGTCCTGCATTTGTATACCGTTTACCTGCTGGTAAAGAGGGATTCCATACTCTAATGCCAGCCGGTTGCCTTTCAGGCTTCCTTTTGGAATCTTAAGGGCAGCTCCCAGGTAGGTGCTGAGCTTGCGGCCACCGGAGTTCATTGCATCTGCCGCAGGCGACATCATAGGGTCGAGTTCCGCATTCTGCCCCCGGAGCTTCAGACCTTCCATGGCTTCCAGCCTTAAGGAATAGCCCAGCCATTTATTTTGCTGAAAACCTGCCCAGCTGTTGAGGGTGAGTTGGGTGCCCGGACGGTAATCCCGCTTATTATCTCCCAATGGTAGTTTGCCGGAAGCCTGTAGTCCATAGGAGAACGTTTTTTTAACTCCCATATAAGTCAGGGCAGGTAGCAGGCTGAGGGTGCCGGAGCCGGTTTGCATCAGGTAGGGCAGGCACATTTCCATCTCATGATGCATATGGCCGTGTTGAATGCTGGCACTTTCATCGATACTGCCGGTAGGGAAACCTAATCCTACGTTGAGCTGCAGGCTGCTTTGGTGCGTTTTGCGGAGGCTGTAGAGGGCACTCAGGCTGATATCTCCCAACTGGCTGCTGTGCATGGCTGAAGTCATGCCCATGCGGTCCACCATCTGCATCTGGTTACGCAGGTAGGGGAGCATGCCCATAAGGGTGAGTTTATCGCTAATGGCGTTCATGGCACCGAGCATGTGCATTTGCATATCCATGCTTTGAGGGGCCATCATGTAATGGTCAAGAATGTAGCCGGACTCAATGACATCGGCACCGGAAAGATTCCCCTGCATGTGCATCTGCATAAACTGGTAGGAGAACATCCAGGAACCTTTGTGGTGGGTATGACTACCCATTACACCGGCGGGAGTAATACTTCCTGCATCGGAATGCAGGCACACTTCCTGCTGGGCCATGCTGATGGCCGGAAGGAGCAGGAGGAAACATACTATAGTGGCAATTAAATTTTTCATGATTAATATGATAAGGGATAAATGGAAATAAGTAAGGAGCCTGTGCTCAGGCCAAGAGGGAAAATGCTGATAGCCGCGGTGGCTTAAAAATGTCCTCACTATTTCTATTATCCATCATTATCGAAGCACACGAATATTGCCGGGGAGTTCCCGGCTGCGGATATCTTGTGAGCGTAAAGGAGGTGCTGTCGCGGTAATAAAGAAGTATTTCCTGTACCTGCAGCAGGTAGTCCGGAAGGCTTTCCTGCTCATGGTCGAGTTGAGCTAATGTATTGTCGAGCTGGCAGCTTCCGGCACAGTCGGAGGCTGGTTCGAAACGGTTAATGCAAAGCTCGGCTGCAATATAGCTGCGGTTGAGGTAAAACCAGGCCAGCACTCCCAGCCGGCAGGAGGCATGCAAAAACAAGCTGCTAATGAGCAGCAGGGCTGCCATTCCTTTTATATACCTCCCTGTTTGCAATCTTTCCATTTTCTGCTTTCAGCTCCAAACTCCGGACTTCTGATACTGCGAAGGTAGGTGGCCTGCAGGGGTAAATTTATGATTAGAATCATGCCGGAGGCTGATTATTTACCTGTTTACCCGCCCGGCTTCCCTATACTTTTGATAGTTAAATCGTTATTTAGCAGAGAGTTATAGCGGATGAAGGAAGAGTTTATTGCCAGGCAGAAGAAACTGGCCGGTATAAGAAAGGAGGGAACCTTCCGCAGAATGAGAGACCTGAAAAACCGAAGTGTAAAATGAAGACTAGCGGAAAATATAAGACTACTATTAAAAGTACTGCTTCGAAGCAGGCTGAGCTGCCAGGAGAAGGAAAGTTTATAAATGCAGCGGAAATTTCAGCTGAGCTACAAAGAGAGAAAGTAATGGAGGAGAGAAAAGAAATTGCCAGCCAAATAGTAAATATTGTTCCAGGCTGTGTCTGATGAATCAAAATTAGATGTCATGCCGACCTAAGGAGGCATCTTTCCAAGGCTGATAATCCACTGAGGCATCTTAATAAGAAAGATTCCTCCTATCGTCGGAATGACAAAAAATGCGTGTGAAGTATTCATCAGACATAGCCTGGAGAAATATTGTCGGTTTTCCGGAAATCATGATAACAATCATCTGTTTGGTATGACCCCAGTCATATTTCACCCTCAGTTTGTACTCTACTTTTGGGGTATCAGAAAAACAAAAACCAAACCTCAAAAACTCAAGTAAAATGAAGATTCTGAAAAATAAAAGCTACCTGATGATGCTCCTACTGGTCGGTGTAATGGGAATGTTTATGGCTTCCTGCGGAGGTGGCAGCGAAGAAGCTGCTGTTGAACAGGAAGCTGCAGCTCCCGCAGCTGTTGCCAAAGCCGCTGCTCCTACTGACCCAATGCAAAACAAAGGCATAGGCCCGGTAACTGAAGTGCACCTTGCTGCGATTGACGAAGCCATGGTGGGTGAAGGCAAAACCATTTTCGAAAGCAAATGCTCTGCCTGCCACAAAATTGAAGAACGTTATATCGGCCCTGCACTTAAAGGCGTAACAGAGCGTCGCACTGCTGAATGGATTATGAACATGATTCTGAATCCTGAGCAAATGGTGAAGGAAGACCCTATCGCCAAACAACTTCTCGCGGAATATATGGCTCCAATGGCCAACCAGAACCTGACAGAGGATGAAGCTCGCAAGGTACTGGAGTACTTCCGCACCCTTAACTAATGACTCTAATAACTTATTGAGTATATACTGAACCATGAAAACGAATATCCTGAAATCGAGTGCCCTCTTCCTTTTAGGCTTAGCCGGCCTGGCTGCCTGCGGACCTAAAGATGCTGAGGTAAAAGAAGCCAGTCTCCTAGGAGGTGATGTTGCTTCTAAAGTGTATGTTGCTCCCGGCGAGCACGATGAGTATTATGCCTTCATGTCTGGCGGTTTTAGCGGACAGGTAAGTGTGTATGGTCTTCCTTCCGGTCGTTTGTTTAGGGTAATTCCTGTGTTCTCTCAGGACCCTGAAAAAGGCTACGGCTACAATGAAGAAACCAAAGACATGCTTAAAACTTCTTATGGATATGTGCCATGGGACGATGCTCACCACCCTGAATTTTCACAAACCGATGGTCAGCCAGATGGTAAGTGGTTATTCATCAATGGAAACAATACTCCTCGTATTGCCCGTATTGACCTGACTACTTTTGAAACCGCTGAGATTATTGAAATCCCTAATACCAGTGGTAACCACTGTTCTCCTTTTACCACCGAAAACTCTGAGTACATTGTAGCCGGTACCCGTTTCAGTATTCCGCTACCTAACGAAGATGTATCGCTGGGGGATGTAAAAGAAGAATTCACAGGCACACTTTCTTTTATTGGTGTAGATAAGGAAAGTGGCCAGATGGATATCCGATTCCAGATTTTAGTACCAGGTTATGACTATGACCTTGCACATGCTGGCAAAGGCAAATCGCATGGCTGGGTGTTCTTTACCTCTTACAATACTGAGCAGGCCGGAACCCTTAAGGAGATTAACTCTTCTAAAAATGATAAAGACTTTATTGTAGCAGTTAACTGGAAAAAAGCCGAAGAATACCTGAAGCAGGGCAAAGGCAAAGAGCTGGCGGCCAAATATCTCCACAACATCTACAACGAAGAAAAACAGATGGCGGAGTCTTTCGAAAGAAATGGGGTAATTGCCCTCGACCCAACCGAACTCCCAGGCCTGATGTACTACCTGCCAACGCCTAAATCACCACACGGTGTGGACGTTGACCCGACCGGTGAGTACATTGTAGGTAACGGTAAGCTTTCTGCCGACTTAACTGTGCACTCTTTCTCTAAAATGCTGAAAGCCATTGAGAACAAAGAGTTCGAAGGCGAAATTGGTGGAGTTCCTGTACTCAAGTTCGAATCTGTACTCGATGGCGTGGTAAAACAGCCAGGCCTTGGACCTTTGCATACTGAGTTTGACGGTAAAGGTAATGCTTACTCTTCCTTCTTCATCTCTTCTGAAATCGTGAAGTGGAATGTGGAAACCAAGGAAATTCTTGACAGAACACCCACCTTCTATTCAATTGGCCACTTAATGATTCCTGGTGGTGACTCGAAGAGACCTTGGGGCAAGTACATGGTAGCCCTGAACAAGATTACAAAAGACCGCTACCTGCCAACCGGCCCTGAGTTAACACAGTCTGCCCAGCTGTACGATATATCCGGCGATAAGATTGAACTGCTGCTTGACTTCCCAACTATCGGTGAGCCACACTATGCACAGGCCATGCCTGCTGAAATCCTGAAGCCGAAATCCAAGAAAACCTTCAGCCTTGAGCATAACCAGCACCCTCACGTAACCAAGATGGAGAAAGATGCCAGAATGGAGCGTAAAGGAAACGAGGTACACGTATATATGACCTCCATCCGCAGCCACTTTGCACCTGACAACCTCGAAGGTATTAAAGTAGGAGACAAGGTTTACTTCCACGTAACCAACGTTGAGCAGGACTGGGATTTACCACATGGATTTGCAGTACTGGGTATGAATACAGCAGAGTTGCTGATAATGCCAGGCCAGACCAGAACGCTGGTATGGGAACCTAAAAAGCCGGGTGTGTATCCTTTCTACTGCACCGACTTTTGTTCTGCACTTCACCAGGAAATGCAGGGGTATGCAAGAGTATCTCCTAAAGGTTCTAATCCTGAAATGAAATGGGGAACCGGTAACGTAGCTCTGTAATAAATATAAAACAGTAAAAAGGGCCTGTGGAGGGCAGGCCCTTTTTCTTTAACCATCTAAGCCATGAAATATCCTGACGGAAACGGATCCTTTTGGACCAAGATAGCTACAGGATATTCCATCTGACTTATAAACAAATACATCAGATGAAAAATTTACCACAAGTATTAATGTTCACTGCCGCTCTTTTGCTAATCGGCGTGTTCTTTTTCCCTCTCTGGAAAATCACCCTCTTTGCTCCTCAGTATCCCGATGGCATTAATATGTACATCTGGATTAACCAAATGACCGGCGATACGCCCTATACGCTGCAAAATGTCAATATCCTGAACCACTACATTGGCATGCAGAAAATTGAACCTGAATCCATTCCTGAGCTGCAGTACTTTCCCTACATCGTTATGGCCATGATTGCCTTCGGATTAATTGCTGCCTGGGTTAAGAAACCCGCTGCTTTCTGGGGCTGGACAGTTACTTTAATGGTACTCGGTGCCCTTGGAATTTATGACTTCTACCTCTGGGAATACGACTACGGCCACAACCTTGACCCTAATGCCCCCATTAAAATACCCGGTATGGTATATCAGCCACCGCTGATTGGCAGTAAAATGCTGCTGAACTTCGATGCAAGCTCCTGGCCCAACTGGGGAAGTTTATTCCTTGCCCTTGCCACCCTTGTTGGATTGGCTGCGGCCCTGCTGCAGCAAAAACAAAATGCCGCTGCTGCTGAAAAAAGAGAAAAAAATCACAGCAAAAATGCTCTTGGCTTCGCTGCCATTGCAGGCCTATTCCTGCTGGCTTCCTGCTCTGTAGAGCCACAGCCCATTGTATATGGCGAAGAAAACTGCCACTCCTGCCAGATGACCATCGTAGACCAGCGATATGGTGCCGAAATCCTGACTAAAAAAGGAAAGGCCTATAAATTCGATGCCATTGAATGCATGCTCCACTTTGCCGAAGAAGGAAGTGTGCCGGAAACTGAAGTAAAAAGCTACCTGCTGAACAGCTTCGACCAGCCCGGTATATTAACCGATGCCGCTACCATAACTATTATAGAAAGCTCTTCCCTGCCCAGCCCAATGGGCATGAACTTAACTGCCTTTACCAATACCGCAGCCGCCAAGGAGGTGGAAGCCGCTGAAAAGAAAGTATATAACTGGAACGAGTTGAGAGAAGCATTTTCCGGCCTTTCTGCTCACAGAGTAAGCAAAAGATGATACCCTCAATAAAACATATCGGACTTACCTTTACCTTCCTGTGCAGCAGCCTGCTGGCAGAGGCGAAGGTATGGACGGTAAGTCAGCAGGCTGGAAAAGGTACTTCCATCCAGCAGGCTATCGACAAAGCGGAGGCCGGAGATACCATCACCATAAAAGAAGGTGTTTATAGGGAGTCTACCATTCAGGTAAATAAAAAGCTCCTGATAAGGGGAGAGAAAGGAGCTGTACTTGACGGGCAGGGACAGCATGAGATAATAACTATTACTGCCGATGGAGTAGTGGTGCAGGGCCTTACGCTACAGAACACCGGTATGAGTTATATGGAAGACCGGGCAGCCATAAATATAAGCAAGAGCCGTCTTTGCACTATAAAAGATAATGTAATTAAAAATACTTTCTTCGGAATATACCTGGAAGAAAGCCACAATAACCGTATCCTGAATAATAAAATATACGGAGAGGCTGAAATGGAAGCCAATTCCGGCAATGCCATCCACCTCTGGTACAGCGATACGGCTACAATCGTCGGAAATCAGGCTTTCAATCACCGCGATGGTATCTACCTCGAGTTTGTCAATAACAGCCGGATTGAAAATAACATCAGTCGTGGCAATGTACGCTACGGACTGCACTTTATGTTCTCCGACCATAATCAATATATCCGAAATACCTTTGAAGAAAACGGGGCTGGAGTGGCCGTTATGTTCTCCCGCGAGATTATAATGGAGCATAACAAATTCCTCCACAACTGGGGTACTGCTTCCTATGGTTTATTGTTGAAGGAAATCTACGACAGCAAAATCGAAAACAATACCTTCGACCAGAATACCGTGGGAATTTATGCAGAAAGTATTACCCGCTGCCATGTTTTCTCTAATACCTTCAGCCGTAATGGCTGGGCTCTTCGGATGTCGGGCAGCAGTATGGATAATGTCTTTAAGAAAAACAACTTTATGTCGAATACCTTCGACATCAGCACCAATGCCCGCGAAAACCATAATGTGTACAGCCAGAACTACTGGAGCGAATACAGCGGTTACGACCTCGACCGCGATGGTAAAGGCGATGTCCCTTACCGCCCGGTAAAACTCTTCTCCTATGTGGTTTCCGAGGTCGATGCTTCGGCACTGCTCCTTAGGAGTTTCTTTATAGATGTACTGAATTATGCCGAAAAGATAGTGCCCTCGCTCACGCCGGCCACTCTGCTCGACGACCAACCATTAATGAAGCCAGTATTATGATAAGTGTCAGCAACATCCATAAATCGTTCAAGTCGAACCACGTACTGCAGGGCATCGATTTTACCGCCCGCCAGGGAGCCATTACTTCCATACTCGGCCCCAACGGCTCCGGCAAAACCACGCTCATTAAATGTGTACTCGGACTAAACACGCTGGAAAAAGGCGAAATCACCATTAACGGACAAAACATCCGCAAGGGCTGGGACTACCGCCGCGATATCGCTTACCTGCCCCAGATGAGCCGTTTCCCCGAAAACCTGAAAATAAGGGAGCTCATCCACATGATAAAAGACGTACGCGGACAGGAGGGAAGAGAGGAGCATCTCTTCGAGCTGTTCGACCTGAAAAAGCACTTCGATACCAGCCTTTCCCGCCTCTCTGGTGGTACCCGGCAGAAGGTTAATATCGTGCTGGCCTTTATGTTCGATGCTCCCCTGATTATCCTGGATGAGCCCACCATTGGTCTCGACCCGGTTTCCATGATACGCCTGAAAGAACTGATTCTGGAAGAGAAAGCCCGTGGCAAAACCATCCTCATCACCACCCACATACTCGAGCTGGTAGAGGAGCTGACCGATGAGCTCATCTTTATTCTGGAAGGGAAAATCTACTTCCAGGGCACCCTCGAAGAAATGGAAGAAAAAACCGGCGAACACAAACTGGAAAGAAGCATCGCCAAAATCCTGCTAAAGAGCGAAGCGGCCCCCGAGGCCGCACTCCGGCTTAAAATAGCTTGAAATTAGTATTGAGTAGTGAGTATTGAGTAGTGAGATAGAAGAGAGCGAGGAATCAACAGTCAGGAGCCAGGACAGAAGGAGCCAATAAAACGCTGTCATTGCGAACTTAGCCATAGCCTACGCGGCGCGGCGGAGTGAAGCAATCTCTAAATAGGAAGCTGTAAATTTAAAAAGAGCAGAAAATGATAGTACAAATAGGCTAAAGATTGCCACGTCGGCCTAATGGCCTCCTCGCAATGACAATAACCATGAGAATACCCGCTTGTGTGCCAAAATCTTGATACTTAGTACTTAGTACTTAGTACTAAAAACCAGCCACGAACAACCAGCAACGACCAACCATCAACGAACTACTACCATGATAAAAATATTCAAATATAGCTTTTACGACCTGCTGAAAAGCCGCTGGTCTGTCATATCCCTGCTCTTTTACCTGGCCGCTACCTTTGGCCTGCTGTACCTTAACATGGATTTGTCGAAGTCCATCATCAGTCTGATGAACATCGTGCTGTTCCTCGCACCGCTTACCGCCATTATGTTCGGAGTAATTTACTTCTACAACTCCCGCGATTTTATGGAGCTGCTGCTGGCCCAGCCGCTGAAAAGAAGTAGTGTGCTATGGGGACTATACCTCGGGCTGGCTACTTCACTTTCACTCAGCTTCCTTATTGGAATGGGCGTGCCTTTCCTGAGCTATGGCATACTGGTATCCGGCGAAATCTGGAATTTCATGCTCTTAATTTTCATTGGGGTACTGCTCACCTTTATCTTTTCAGCCATTGCTTTCCTCATTGCCCTCAGGAATGAAAATAAAACTAAAGGCTTCGGCCTGTCCCTGTTGCTTTGGTTGTTTACCGCCCTTATGTACGATGGTATTTTCCTGCTAATTCTGATTGTCTTCCAGGATTATCCGCTCGAAAAATTATCACTGGCCCTTACGCTGCTCAACCCTATCGACCTGCTGCGTATCAGCATGATGCTGAAGCTGGATGTTTCTGCCCTCTTCGGCTTTAGTGGAGCCGTGTTTAATAAATTCCTCGGACAAAGCACCGGTATTCTCCTTTCAATTGGCTGTGCCCTGCTGTGGGTGGTGGCTCCGCTTGGCTTCCTGTTCCGTTCCCTGGCTAAAAAAGATTTCTAAAGATGAAAAAGTCTGCGCTCTCCACCATTTTAACCGCCCTGCTGGTGGTACTGTCGGTGCTGACCGGCATCTTTGCCGGCTATAACCACCTTGGCTGGACAGGATTTTCGACCGGACTGGCGGGGGAGCATGGGGCTTTGATGGTAGGGAGCTTCCTGGGTACCCTCATTGCCCTCGAAAGAGCAGTGGTGGCGAAGAATAAATGGTTTCTCCTGGTGCCGCTGGTAAATGCCCTGAGCCTGCCGCTCTTCCTGTTCGGCTTTGCTGATTTTGCCCTGCTGGCCCTCGTGGCAGGGAGTGCCGGACTCTGCTACCTCTACCTCGATATTATTCACCGATACAAAGAGCTGTATTTTTACGTGATGCTGGCCGGTGCTGCCTGCTGGCTCATTGGCAACATACTGGCCTGGAAGTATCACTTCTATCCGCAAGCCCTGCCCTGGTGGATTAGTTTTCTGCTCCTCACCATTACCGGCGAACGCCTGGAGCTGAGCAAGTTTCTGCCCATCAGGAAATGGCAAAAAGGGATGTTGCTGGCCCTGCTGGGAATATTTGTCATCGCGGCCGGAACCTCTTACCATGGCTGGGGGCAAGGGGTGGCAGGAGCGGCCATGCTGCTGACTGCCCTCTGGCTGCTGCGTTTCGATATGATTCGCAAAAGCCTGAAGCGGAAAGGGCTGCACCGCTTTTCGGCTGTTATGCTGGGGATGGGGTATATCTGGCTGGGACTGTCGGGCATTGCCATGATGCTTTCGGTTTTTGCCCAAGTGGCTTATGATGTGCTGGTGCATACCTTTTTCATAGGCTTCACCTTCAGCATGATATTCGCCCACGGCCCTGTCATTCTGCCCGGAATTGCCAAACTGCCTTTCCACCCCTTTAGTCCCGGCTTGTATGTATGGGGAGGGCTGCTGCACCTGAGCCTGCTGGTGCGGATGTGTGGGAGTATCCACGGCTTTTATCCACTCAAATACTGGGGAGGTATCCTGAATGGAATTTTCATTGTCGCCTACTTCATTACCATCGGTTACCAGGTACTTCGAATGCGAAAGGCAAGGCTGTTGAAAGCTGAGGTAAATTCCCTTTTTAGCTGATATATATCATAAAATTCTAAACTCCGCTCACTTATTTTTAGGATAGTGAAAGTCTGCCGGTAAAGCAGCCTGGAGTATAATTTTCTGGCAAAATCTCCAAAACAATTATTAGAATCATGAAAGAAATAAAAGGAAGGGCGGAGATTATTGAGCTCGTCGATGCCTTTTACGATAAAGTAAATAAAGACGAGCTGCTCTCTCCCGTCTTCAATGAAATTGCAGGTGTTAAGTGGGAGCTGCACCTGCCCAAGATGTACAATTTTTGGGATTCGCTGCTGTTCGGCACCCAGAGCTACAAAGGAAAGCCTTTCGACCAGCATATACCGCTGCCTTTAATGGTAAAGCACTTCGACCGCTGGGTACGCCTGTTCAATGAAACCCTTGATGAACGCTTTGTGGGGGAAAAGGCAGAGGAGGCAAGGGTGAAAGCCACCAATATTGCCGGCGTATTCCGTTTTAAAATGGATATGCTCGGCAGGATGCAAGCAGAAATTTAAGTCATATGTACCGCAGGAGCTGGATAAAAATAGCGGTAGGATTTTTACTGGTAGCCACCATTTTGGGAGGCTTCCTGCGTTTCCTGATGTTCAACCCCATTGCAGGCATTGACTTTAAAAACCTGCTGCATGCCCATTCGCATGTGGCCTTTATGGGCTGGATATTCAATGCCCTTTTCGTGGCCTTGCTGTATTCTTTTATTCCCAAAGATTATGAGGGCGGAAAGAAATACCATCAGCTTTTTCTGGCTTTTCAGCTGAGCGTGCTGGGGATGCTTTTCAGCTTTCCTGTTCAGGGCTATGGGGCGGTTTCCATTACCTTTTCTACCCTGCACATCGTATTTTCGGTTGTGCTGGCGGTGTTCTTTGTCAGGGATAAAAATAAAATCTTTCCGGAGAAAAAACCATTGAGCCTGCAGTTTGCCCTGGCCGGAATCTTCTTCCTGCTGCTGTCATCTTTCGGGCCTTTTGCCCTGGGTTACGGCATGGCCAATAATATGGGGCACGATTTTACCCAGCTCTCCATTTACTTCTACCTGCACTTCCAGTACGATGGCTGGTTTACTTTCGCCATTTTCGCCCTCTTCTTCCGAATGCTTGAAAGAGAAGGAATAGCCTACAACCAAAAAGCAGCCCGCAGTTTCTTTATCCTGATGCTGCTGGGCTGTATTCCTGCCTATGCCGGTTCGACTCTCTGGACACAGCCTGAATGGTGGGTATTTGCAGCTGCCGTATTGGCTAATATACTCCAGCTGGCCGGACTGTTATACCTCTTCATTTCGCTGAGAGGCCTGCAATCCCGCATTCGCCAAATCATGTCAGGCTGGCATTATTCGCTGTTGCTGTTCGCCTTTGGTTGCTTTGTTTTTAAAATGGGAATGCAGGCCGCCGGCAGTATTCCTTTCGTGGCCGATATGGCTTTTGTGGTTCGGAATTTCCTTATCTTCTACCTGCACATTATTTTCCTCGGTTTTGTGAGTGTGTTCCTCTTTGCCTGGTTTGGGAAATATAAGCTCTACCAGTTAAAACCCACACAGGGAAAACTCTTCCTGCTGGCCTTCGTGGGAAGTCAGCTCCTGATGGTAGCCCAGCCGCTGCTGTTAATGGTTTCAGGCCCCCTTATTCCTTATTACCACGAGCTGATGTTTGGCGTCAGCATCTTTATCCCGCTTTCGCTGCTATGGAATGGAATCCCGCAGCTGGAGCAAAAAGAGCAGCTTAGGGAGCTGGTGAAAGGGTAAGTGGCTTTGCCAAATGAAGAATTAAAAATTAAGAATGATGAATGATAAGGGAAAAGTCATGCCTGTCATTCCTGCATGGGGTATTTCCGGCTTCTTTGTTCATTAAACTCATATTTGGACTGTTAATGATACGCCAGCTTTTAGTTACTAAAAAGTATAGAATTGGCTGTAAAACAGAAGGCGTACAGACTTGGCAGAAAAAGCCCCCTTTGTCATTCCCGCAGGGAATCTGATTTGCTTCTTATGAAGAAGAGCCGGGAAGAAGATGAGGGTTAAGGCCTTAGCTCATTCGCTTATTCCGACTATTCGTTCTTTTTCAAGCTCCTCAGGTGCACAAAGGGCATGACAAACAGGAGGAAAGCGAATTCACTTCAGAGAATTCTTTCAAAAAAATTCTTTAACTGATTTGAATCATAAGAGAGGGCGGGAGAGGAGCTTAATTTAGCAGTATAGATTAAAGGTTCTGGCGGTACAGAGACTGATAGTCGTGCCATCCCAACTGCTAAAAAATAATCCGATGAGAAAAGAAAGCATACTCGACGTTCGCATGCTCCCGCCACAGGGCAAGCACCAGCATATATTTGAAACCCTCGAAAATATTGCTGAAGGAGAAGACATCATTCTCGTAAACGACCACGACCCCAAGCCACTCTTTTACCAGCTGAACCAGATTTATCCTGATGTATTCAGCTGGGAGTACCTGCAGGAAGGGGAGGATGATGTGTGGAAAATTAAAATTTCCCTCAAACCTCGCTTTAACAAAACTGTACGTGAAGTAGTGTTGCAGTATCCGCCATCAGTAGCTGTTTTCAAGAAATATAAAATCGATTATTGCTGCCGGGGGAATGTTAGCTTTATGGAAGCCTGTGCTGCCAAAGGACTTGATGGCGAAGAGGTGCTGGCCGAAATCCGCCAGAGCGAAACTCAGGGGAATTACCCACTGCGCTTCCAGGACTGGAAGCTGAGTACGATATGCGATTTTATCGAGAATAACCACCATAACTATATAAGGAAAAACGCACCTTTAATTGCACAATTGGTCAATAAGGTAACTAAAGTGCACCATACCGACCATGCATTCCTGGTTGAGCTGAACCGTACCTTCTTTGAGCTCAATAAAGAACTAATGAGCCACCTTGAGAAGGAGGAGTCTGATTACTTCCCGCTGATTAAGCAATACGAAGAAAGCGGTATGCTGCCAGATGGTGGTGCCGGATTGAAAGAAGAATTGGAAAACGAGCATCGTGAAGTAGGAGACCTGATGGCTGAAATCCGGGAGCTAACCAATAACTATGAACTTCCTGCAGGTGCCTGTGCGTCCTTCGAGCTGACGTATAAATTTCTGAAAGAATTTGAGGATGACCTGCATCAGCACATTCACCTCGAGAATAACATCCTCTTTCCGAAAATTAAGGAGGGGATGTTGGTATAAGACCCTAATTGGTTTAGGTTTAGATTGGTTCGAAAGAGGTTGCCGTGTACGTGGCAGCCTCTTTTTTTATATCCTGCCCTGCCTAACACTAAAAGCTTTTAGCGGTTCAGATAGTATGGAAAAACAGATATGGACCATCGGCCACTCGACCAAACTGCTGAATGAATTTCTGGAGCTATTGCACACCCACGGGATTGAGCTGCTGGCCGATGTGCGGCGTTTTCCAGGCTCCCGAAAACACCCACAATTCCTGAAAGGAGCCATGGAGCAGTCCCTGCCGGAAAATGGCATCGCCTACCGGCATTTCCCGGAGCTGGGTGGCCGGCGAAGACCGGAGAATAATGGCCGCAACAGCATCTGGCGTAATAAAGCCTTTAAGGGCGATGCCGACTATATGGCCACCGATTATTTCCAGGAAGGGCTGGAGCAGTTGGTGGAAGTTACCGCAGAAAAACCAACGGCCATGATGTGTTCCGAAGTGCTGTGGTGGCGTTGCCACAGAAGCCTCATTTCTGATTTGCTCAAGTCGAAAGGGTATACCGTCAACCATATTATGTCGCCGGTAAAAATACAGGAGCACCCTTTTACCAGTGCCGCCCGTGTGGTGGAGGGTAAGTTAAGTTACGATGAGTGATGCATTCTTTTCCGGAGAGGAGAGGTTAAGAATAATAAAAGGCACCAATCAGTTAAGTTCCAGCCTCGGTAGACCGTTCCTTTACTGAGGAATACTTTTGCAGGAAAGATGAAGGATGATTTTTTAAATGATACTGCTGAATATCTGCGTTTCCGGCTTATTTCGCCATAGCCAGGAATCGGGTGCCATACTTTTATTCTGGATAAAGACATTATCCTGCTCCTGAATCAACTCTTTTTCCTCCGCTAAAACCATCAGGTGGTCCAGTTATCGTTTCTTCTGGCGATCGCCGGCTTCTACCTTTACAGGTGTTATGGCTTCTGATGAAACTGGAAAGTTGGATATGTTAACTTACCTAAGCCTCTTTTTTGCTCATAGATTTCCCCTCTAACAGAATGTAATATTACACTTGTAATTAATCCCAAACTCCCGATAAATTCCAGGCAAAAGTGGGTCTAATGAAGGCTAATTCTTCTTTTTTTTAAGAAAAGCGGAGATTGAAAGTCCATAATCTCTTTTGTGCTTTTATACTTTTTCTTTTTGCTTACATCTCAATCCGCTTCGTAAAATTCTACCAAAAAAATATATTCCAACCGTAAGACGATAATTGAAGTCTTACAGGTGGATTTGAAAAAAAACTAAACAAACTTGGAAAGAATTATCGCACCATATTCAGGTATCCCATGAACGTAAAGGTATCTCTACCGAAATGCTGCTTCTCAAAATATTTTAGCGGCAGTCATTTAGAGCTGTATCAGAGCTGCTCGAAATTGAAACTAAAAGAAAAAGTAACTATGATAAAACAATGTACAAAAGACTATAGCTCGCTTATCCGCCTGTCTTTCTGTTTTGCATTCCTGATGCTAACGTGCTTCACGCAAGTGAAGGCACAATCCATTCAGCGGCAAAGCATAGGCATGATGGGGGTGAATATGGCAGAAGATGGCTTGTTAGTGAAGCAAACCATTGGGCAGCCTTATGCCACCACAACTTACTATGCCAATGGCGTAGGTTTCCGGCCCGGATTCCAGCAGCCAACAGTATCCGCCCAACAGTCTGTAATAAAGCAGAAGTTACTGCCACACAGCTTATCTCTACAGGTGTACCCTAACCCTGCTACTTCTTCCATTATCCTTGAAGCTGCAGAGGTTATTTCCAGTGGATTATTAAAGGTAATCGACAGTAAGGGCCGGGTAATAATCAACCTGCACCTGTCAGAATTCCGCAGTCAGTCTATTGATGTTCATAACTGGCAAAGTGGACTTTACCTGATTACGGTAAGTACAGAAGAAAACCTGAACTACTCGTCAAGATTAATTATCTCAAAATAAAGAACGTATGAAATTTTCTGATATGAAATTAAAAGTTTTACTCTTTATGTTCGGCTTAATGTCCGCAACTACAACCATGGCACAGTCCAGCCTGACGCTGGATGCTTCTCAGCTTTCTTCTAATTTTAAATTTATTAACAGCGAGGGTGAGGCAGACAGCGAGTATAACCCTACTTATACTGGTGCTTACAGCCTGGGCTACCAGTATGCTACTGAAGGAGGTTTTATAGCTCGGGCAAATGTAGGTATGCGGAATGCCGGCGCTACAATGGTCTATGATGATGCCAACTACCTCTGGGACCTGCAGTATGCTGATGCGAAATTAGGAGCTGGTTACCGCTACAATCCTGGCCGCTTTAGTCCTTACCTGATCGTTTCAGCCTACTATGCTTATTTGCTTAAAGGAAACCAGGTTCAGGGGACTTCTAACCATGACCTCATTAAGGCAGGAGAGCTTCAGCGGAGAGATTATGGTGTGGTGGTGAATCCGGGTGTGGAGTTGAGCCTTTCCGAATATATTTCGGTTTATACCGAATTTAGTTACCTAATGGGCCTGCAAAACATTGAAGCCAAGCCAGTGGAAGGAGCGGACGCAGTTCAGCAAGGCTACAATAGGGCATTTGCTTTAACATTAGGACTGGCCTTTACCATTACAAAATAAATATTAGATACACAGAAATTTTATAGGATGAAAAAGTTATACAGCCTCTTTACGATAATGTTTGTGCTTTTTGCAGGCCCTAGTGTACTGGCTCAGCAAATAGGGGATTTAAAAGGAATTCATTTCCAGGCCGTGGCAATTGATGACCAGGGGAAGGAAATTGTTGGGATGGACATTGAGGGTAAACCTCTTTATAACAAGACTATCGGGGTGCGCTTCTCTATTTTGAGTGGAGATTCCGGACCGGTACTTTATCAGGAAACTCATACTACTTTAACTGATCAGCATGGTTTATTTTCGCTGGTAATTGGCCAAGGCGAGCTTACCGGAGCTGGACAATACGCTACTCTGATGGAGCTTCCATGGATTGAGGCTAACCAGTTCTTAAAAGTAGAGATTTCAATAAAAAATGACGGAGATTATAAGCTGGTAAGTCTGCAGCAGTTTATGGCAGTTCCATACTCTTTCTACACGGATGATATAGCCGATAATGCGATTACTACGGCTAAAATTCTGGATGAGGAGATTCTTTCTGAAGATATTAAAAATGAAGTAATCCTTTCTGAGGATATCAAAGATGAATCCATTGTAAATGCGGACATTGCCAATGGTACAGTAGATCTTACTGCTAAAGTTACCAACGTATTGCCAGTAGCAAATGGTGGTACCGGAGCTGCTACTTTAACAAATAGTGGTATTCTATTAGGGGGTGGGAATACTCCCGTAAGAGCACTTCCTGCAGCAACTGATCTCCAGATTCCTGTTGGTGTTACCGGAGCGGACCCGAAGCTATTAACTTTAACTCAGGGAACCGGAATTATTATTGAAGAGGATGCAAATAGAAATCTGGTAATATCTTCAGGTGTAAAAGGTGTAAATACTCAAGAAACAAGTGCTGTAACTGTAGGAACAATTGCGGCAGGAACAAACTTTGTTGTACAAGTAACTTTAGAAGGTGTAGCACTTGGAGACTTTGTGGTAGCCTCTTTTTCTAATCCACTACAAGGTTGTTTGATGTCTGGTTATGTAAGAAATAATAACCAAATTGAGGTAGCTATATTTAATGGAAATGCTACACAGAAAAACCTTGGATCGGGTACTTTTAAAGTATTGGTAATTAAATAAATATGTTTAGAAAAAAGTAAAGGCTGTTCTATTGAAAAGGAGCAGCCTTTACTTTTTTCTATACCTTTCAGTTTTTAAAAAGTTGGGTATATGGCAAAATTTCCTAAAGCAACAAGTTTTTTGGGTAGCAGCAAGAGGATGACTCATGTTTAATATCAGTATCTTTATTAGCTTCTTTGGAAATAAGGGCCGGAAAAACGGAGATTTTGAGCAATCTTTCTTCTCAAATCGTGCTGCTGAAAATCTGAGTTTCAGGCTTATTTCGCCATAGCCGGGCGTCGAGTGCCATACAAATGTTGCGGATAAAGGGTTTGCCGGATTCCCTTACCTGCACACTGTCTTCTTCCAGAACTAATAACTGGTCCTGTGCCAGTTCCTTCAGCCGGTCTTTGGCTTCTACAAGGGCAAAGGTTTTGCCTTCCTCTTCTTTCCAGTTGGTCTGGAAGCGGCACATCAGGTTTAAGATATGCTGGCGGAGCACCAGGTCCTCCCGGTTAAGCAGGTGTCCACGGAAAATTGGGAAGCGGCCGGATTCTACTGCTGCCCGGTAGGTTTCCACCTTTTTCAGGTTCTGCCCGAAAGCCGTCCAGGTATCGCTGATGGCCGAAGCTCCGAGTCCGAGTACAAAACGGGTGCCGCTGCTGCTGTAGCCCATAAAGTTGCGGTGCAGCTGTGCTTTTTGGGAAGCAGCATAAAGCTTGTCGGTTTTGAGGGCAAAGTGGTCCATGCCTATCTCCACATAACCTGCAGCTTCGAACATTTTCTTTCCTTCCTCATACAATGCTCGCTTTTCCTCATCACGGGGGAGGTCGGCTTCCGAATAACCACGCTGGCCCGGGCTTGTCCATGGCACGTGGGCATAGCTGTAAAACGCAATGCGGTCGGGACGTAATGAGTTGGCTATTTCAATGGTGCGAATAATGCTGGCCAGGGTTTGCTTCGGCAGTCCGTAAATAAGGTCGTAATTGATTGAGTCGTAGCCGATTTCACGGGCTTCGCGGGTAACCCTTTCCACATTTTCGAGCGGCTGAATGCGGTTAATCACCCGCTGCACCTCGGGGTCGAAATCCTGTATCCCAAAGCTAACACGTCGGAAACCAATGTTGTAAAGTGTTTGCAGGTGGTTCCGGGTAGTATTGTTCGGATGGCCTTCGAAGCTCATTTCCGCATCGGGTGCCACAATGGCTCCTTCAAATAAGCCATCCATTAACTTCTGGAGGTTAGCAGGGGAGAAAAAGGTAGGCGTACCGCCACCGAGGTGTACCTCTTTGATTAGCGGTTTTTTTCCAAACAGCTGCAGGTACAAATTCCATTCCTGTAGCAGGTTGGTAATATAAGGGTCTTCTACCTTATGGTTCATGGTAATGCGTTTGTTGCAACCGCAGTAGGTGCAAAGCTTTTCGCAGAAAGGCAGGTGCAGATAAAGGCTCAGCCCTTCGCCGGAGTTATCTGCCACCTGAAAAGCATTTTTTACATGCTGCTTCCATTCTTCTTCAGTAGGAGGAACTTCATTCCAGTAGGGTACTGTCGGGTAGCTGGTGTAGCGTGGACCCGGTACATTATATTTTCTGACTAAGTTGGTGTTCATTTTAGTGCTTGTTGGTCGTTGTTGGTTGTTCGTTCGTCGTCCGGGCTGAGCAAGGATTGATTTACCTAATCGATTTTCAGAATACTTTCATGGCTATTGTCATTGCGAAGGCGACGTAGGAGCCTGAAGCAATCTCCTACACATTGGTACTTTCCTCTTTGTTGTTCCTCTTCGAATCGAAAGAGATTGCTTCACTCCGCTAAGGCTACGTTCGCAATGACAGTCTTTAATGGGCTCCATCTTGTTTCTTGACTCCTGATTCTTGATTCATGTCTCCAATTCCAGAATCTATTGTCTATTGTTTCAAGTCTCAAATCTCCTGTCTATAAGCCTCACTTCAACCCACACATGGTCATGCCTTCCTCCACCAGCTCCAGTACAGGGCTGAAGGGGATGTCCAGCTCCAGGCCGCGGACAATCAGCAGAAGTCCTGTAAGGACACCGGCTACAGGCAAAATTCGGCGTATGGCATTCCGCCAGTGTAGATTCAGGAAGTTTCCGGCAAAGACTACGACCAGCATGGCGGGAAGGGTTCCGGCACCGAAAGCAGCCATATACAGAGCCCCTTCCAGAGGGGTTTCGCTGGTCACTGCAGCAGCGGCAGCCAGGTAGATTAATCCGCAGGGGAGCAGGCCGTTCAGGAGACCAATGGTATAGACGGATGCATAGCTCCTGCGACGGAACTGCAGCTGCATTTTCTGCTTCAGCCAGCTTACCAGTGTTCCCAATTTTCCGGCTGGATTTAAAGCAGGGGAAATGGCCAAAGGAAACAGGGCGGCAATGATTACGAGCAGGCCTAAGCTAATGGATAATCCTTTCTGCAGCCCGGCAAAAGCAAAACCTTTCCCGAGAAGACCGAAGAGGAAACCGATAGCAGCATAGGTGGTAATGCGGCCGATATTATAGGTGAGGCGGTTGCTGAGGAAGCGGACTTTTCCTTTTCCGGTGTTGGGTAAAGCAAGGGCAATGGGACCACACATACCCACGCAGTGGAAGCTACCCAGAAAACCCAATGTGAATGCTGTCCAGAGTGCCATGCTTAGCGGAGGTGAAGGGCTTCTTCGGTATAGTATTCGGTACCGCCTGCCTGCCAGTTGATTTTGATGCGGTAAAATCCGGCCGGCAGCTCTTTGGTAGAGATGTAGTGACTGTTATCCTCATCGGGCTTAATCGTGCTGAGGGTATCGAAGCGGGCATCGGAGGGACGGAATATCTGTACCTCTCCACTCACCGGCTTGCCGATAGGAGGAAAGTGCAGGCCCAGTTGCCCTTCTTTATTGCTGATGCGTACTCCTATTTCGAGTGCTTCTGCATTCTTAATTTTTTCAATCTGATGCTGATATTCCAGCTCCTGCTGGTAATAATTTTCCGTTACCAAATCGATATTCTGCTGAAAGCTTTTCACCACCAGCAACAGAATAAAGCCTACAAAGCAGGCAAAGAAAATGGCAATTCCGTGTCCCCAGTTCATATATTGAGTATTGAGTATTGAGTATTGAGTAGTGGGTATTGAGAAAATCAGCCTCAATTTCTCTTTTATTTACCTTACAAAAATGGGTGGAAAAGAGGAGGGGGCGAATGACGGGTATCAAGTGGAAAGCTGATTGTTGTCAGTTTTTTTCGGGAAGCAAGAAAGGCCCAACCATTTGGCCGGACCTTTTTCTTTGGCTGAATAATTTTAGGAACGTTTAGAGTGCAGGCCCGATAAATTTGGTATCGACTGTTTTAAGGAGCTTGCCGTTGTGGTAAATCCCAATTTCCAGCTCCTGCGATATGCCCTGCAGTTCTTCCTTGTGTAGCATCAGGAAGAGAGCACCTTCTGCCACTCCCTGGCGGGGAAGTATCAAGGCCCTTTCCTTACCTACAATTTTAACTTCTCCCTTATCGCTTTCCATCCGGAGGCTGAGCTCCATCTCCTGGTCTGTTTTATTGATAATTTTGAAGTTGTAGAGATTGCTGAAGCTGCCGTCGGGCTGCTCCTGGTACATCATGCCGGGGGTGCGGAGCACGGTGGCATCGACCTGCGGACGGACGAAGAGGAGGAAGGCCAGCAGCGAGCAAATTCCCACCAGAATGGCCGTAAAGGCAATGCTTCGACTGGTCCAGCGGAAGCCTTTTTTGCCTTCAGCCACATTGGCTTCGGAATCGTAGCGGATGAGGCCTTTCGGAAGACCAACATTTGCCATGATACTGTCGCAGGCATCGATACAGGCAGTACAATTTATGCACTCCAGCTGGGTTCCGTTGCGTATGTCGATGCCGGTGGGGCAAACGTTTACACACAGGCTGCAGTCCACACAGTCGCCTTTTGCGGCAGCCGCACGGTCTTCTCCACGGCGGATTTTACCCCTGTTTTCACCTCGTTTATAGTCATAGGTTACCACCACCGATTCCCGGTCGAGCAGTACACCCTGCAGGCGGCCGTAAGGACAGACTGTGGTACATACCTGTTCGCGGAAGAAGGCAAATACCCAATAGAATGCACCGGTAAAGAGCAGGATGGAAATAAGACCAGCTATATGGACAGCAGGCGGGTCAGTGATAATTCCGATAAGTGCTTCGCTGCCGATAATGTAGGCCAGGAAGGTATTGGCAATGATGAAAGAAATCAGGAAGAAGATAAAATGTTTGCTTCCTTTCTTCAATACTTTTTCCCGGTTCCACTCCTGCTTGTCGAGCTTTTTCTGTGCAGTCCAGTCGCCTTCAATCCAGTATTCAATCGGGCGGAAAACACCTTCCATAAAAACGGTTTGCGGACATATCCAGCCGCAGAACACCCGGCCGTATACTACCGTAAAAAGGGCGATACCTACTACTGCGGCCAGGGTGGCTACCACGAAAATATAGAAATCCTGCGGCCAGAAGATTTGGCCGAAAATAACGAATTTCCGTTCCACCACGTTGAGCATGAGCAGCGGAAGCCCGTTGATGCGGATAAAGGGGCCTGTAAACAGAATGGTCAGAAAGATGGCATTCACCACCATCCGCCAGTTGGTAAATTTTCCTTTCGGCTTCTTCGGATATACCCACACCCGCTTTCCGGCTTTATCAACCGTCGATACCTTATCTCGGAAACTTATCTCTGCTGCGGTACTATTCATAGTGAATGATGAATTAAAAATTAAGAATGATGAATTACGAGCACCATGTGATTCCCTCTTTCTTCATTCTTAATTCTGCATTATCGTTTAAAAACTTCCCCCTGTGGCTCTTTGGCGTTGGGTGGATTGCTGCCGGCTTTGCTGATGATAAAGCTGCTGACGTTCTGGATTTGCTCCGGGGAGAGCTGGGCTTTCCAGCTAATCATACCTTTGCTGGGAACACCATCGCGGATGGTTTTGAAGATATCGCCCACACTTCCGCCATGCAGCCAGTACTCATCCACCAGGTTCGGGCCTACGGTACCCTGCAGTTCACTTCCGTGGCAGGCGGCACAGTTGGCGGCGAAGATTTGTTCACCTTCCGACAGCAGGGCAGCATCGGTTACCACTTCCACATTTTCTTCCGTAAGGGCACCCCCTTTGGCAGCCATATAAGCTTCTATTTCCAGTTTGGCAGCGGCCACTTCCTGCTGATATTCTTCGTCCTGCAGGGCACCCCAGCCAAATACATGGTAAGCAGCCATATATACTACCGAGAATACAATAGTGGCGTAGAAGAGAGCCTTCCACCAGGGCGGCAGACTGTTATCCAACTCGCGAATGCCATCGTACTCGTGGTCGGTCATCCTTTCTTCTTCCTGCTCAGGTGATTCTGAATCCATCAGGCTGCTTTTCAGCTGCTGCCACAGGCTCTTTGAGCCTGCTTGTTCAGCGGTTTCAGTCTGAGCCTGAGGAGAGCCGGATAATATTCCCTTTAGGGCAATGGTGGCAAACAGGAGCCCGAGTGCAGCCAGGACGAGAGCGGCGGCAAGGAAAATGGCCAGACCCATCATCAGCTCACTGTCAGAAAAGGAAGGGGCAGTTTCTGTAGCAGCTGCTTCCTGTGCCTTTGCTGCAAGCGGAGCCATGAGCAGAAGGATGCTTGCTGCCATGCCCATTTTTATCGTTCTTTTACAGATTAACTTTTTCATGATTCGTTTAATTAAACAGCTGAGCATCATCCTCTTCTTCCAACGGAAGCTGTGCCATGCGGGCATTATAGCCCTTGTCGGAGCGGTATACCCACAGAATGAGTACCGTGAAGAAGATGAAAAAGATGAGCAGGGAAATCATGGGGAAGATTTCTATCCCCATGATGGTTTCCATATGATGTTTGATGAACTTGAGCATTTTTTCTACTTATTTTCAGGTACTATTTCGTAGGGCTTCACTTCCTTATCCGCATCGGCTTTAATGTCGGTGCCGAGGCGTTGCAGGTAGGCAATTAGGGCTATGATTTCTTTATCGCTGCTTACCTGTATGCCACTCTCTGCCAGGTTAGCGGTAATTTCCTCGGCCTGCAGTTTCATGTCGGCAACTGCCTCTTCTTCATACCCTTCAGGATAAGGCACTCCAAGGCTACGCATGGCGGAGATTTTGGCTTCAGTGGTTTCCACTTCAATCTCATTCTCGAACATCCAGGGGTAAGCAGGCATGATAGAACCTGGCGACATAGATTCTGGGTCGAGCATGTGGTGGTAGTGCCAGCTGTCGGGGTACTTGCCACCTAAGCGGAGCAGGTCAGGACCGGTACGTTTGGAGCCCCAGAGGAAGGGGTGGTCGTATACAAACTCCCCGGCTTTGGCATACTCGCCATACCGTTCGGTTTCGCTGCGGAACGGCCTCACCATTTGAGAGTGGCAGTTATTACAGCCTTCCTTTATGTAGAGGTCGCGACCGTGCAATTCGAGCGATGTATATGGTTTCACACTCGCGATGGTTGGTACGTTGGATTCTACCAGGAAGGTCGGAATCATTTCCACCATCCCGCCAATCAGGATTACGATTAAGCTACCTACCATCAGCTGAACGGGGCGGCGTTCAATCCAGCGGTGCCAGTGCTCGCCCTGTGGTTTTTCGTACACATCTTTCAGCGGAGCGGCTTCGGCTGGTTCGTTTTTTAGGAAGCTGCCCTGTTTGGCAGTCATTACCAGGTTATAGGCCATAATGAGCACACCCACAATATACATACCGCCACCAAAGGCACGGGCTGCATACATTGGCTTGAGTTGGGTAACGGTTTCGAGGAAGTTAGGGTAGGCCAGCATGCCTTCCTGCGTAAACTCTTTCCACATTAAGCTTTGGGTAAAGCCGGCCCAGTAAAGCGGAAGGGCGTAGAACAGTATACCCAGGGTAGCAATCCAGAAGTGGGTATTCGCCAGCTTGGTAGAGAACAGTTTGGTCTGGTACATTTTTGGCATCAGCCAGTAGAGCATCCCAAAGGTGAGCATACCATTCCAGCCAAGGCCACCTACGTGTACGTGGGCAATGGTCCAGTCAGTAAAGTGGCTGATAGCGTTTACGTTTTTGAGTGAAAGCATGGGGCCTTCGAAAGTAGCCATCCCATAAGCGGTAAGGGCCACTACAAAGAATTTCAGAACAGGCTCTTCACGAACCCTGTCCCATACACCACGGAGGGTTAAAAGGCCATTGAGCATACCACCCCAGCTGGGGGCAAGGAGCATCACGCTAAACACTACACCGAGCGACTGTGCCCAGTCAGGCAGGGCATTGTAGAGCAGGTGGTGCGGGCCGGCCCAGATGTAAAGAAAAATAAGAGCCCAGAAGTGGATAATGGAAAGTTTATAAGAATACACCGGGCGGTTGGCTGCCTTTGGTACAAAGTAGTACATCAGGCCCAGGTAAGGAGTGGTAAGGAAAAATGCAACCGCATTGTGGCCATACCACCACTGTACTAAAGCATCCTGTACACCGGCATAAAAGCTGTAGCTCTTCATAAAGCTGATAGGCAGCTCAAAAGAGTTCACCACATGCAGAACGGCTACGGTTACAAAGGTACCAATGTAAAACCAGATGGCCACATACAGGTGACGGGTACGGCGTTGCAGAATGGTAGCAAACATATTGTAACCGAATACCACCCACATAATGGTAATGGCAATGTCAATAGGCCATTCCAGCTCGGCATACTCTTTTGAGGAAGTATAGCCCAGCGGTAGGGTTATTACGGCAGAAAGGATGATGAGCTGCCATCCCCAGAAATTAATATTACTCAGGGCATCGCTGTACATGCGGGTTTTGCAGAGCCTTTGCAGCGAGTAATATACCCCTGTAAAGATACCGTTGCCCACAAAGGCAAAGATTACGGCATTGGTATGCAGTGGGCGGATACGGCCGAAGGTAATGTATTCGATTCCGCCATTGAGGCCGGGGAATACCAGCTCAAGGGCTGCCAGCAGGCCAACCAGCATGCCAATTGCCCCCCATACCATGGTGGCGGTGGCAAACAGCCGCACAATGTTGTTGTCGTAAGAGAAACGGTCGAGCTCCAGCTTTCCGCTGTAGTGGTCGGGTCTCTCCAGAATTGCTCCTTGCGTACTCATAAGTTATTCAATGATTTGCTTAAATTGGTTTATTGGTTGATTTATGGGTTCTATTTTAAATCGTGGTATTCCTATTTTCTTTTTCATTCTCCTGATTTCTGCTTCCTGCATCCGGCTTTCTTAGTCCTTCATCGAACAGCATGCGGACAGCCGGGGTATAGTCATCGTCGTATTGCCCGGAGCGGGTGGCCCATAAAAAGGCAGCCAGAAAACCCAGGGCAACCAGCAGACTAATGGCGATAAGAATAAATAATGCACTCATAGTTCTTTCATTCAGTATCACAAAATTGGGCTAAAAAAGAGGGGGTGAATATGATTGAAATCACAAGGAAAGGTGACCTTCATCAGCTTTTAATAATAATTCGAGAGGGCAGGGCCGATGTGCGGAGTGGGAGAGCAAAGTCTGAGAGAAGCTGACTTCAGAAAGAAAAATGGCTCCACCAGAGCTGCAAAGGCAGTTACTTTCCACTTCCTGATAAAAATCATCTTTCCTGCTGACCGCCCTCATGGTTATCCGCCGATTTTGTAAGGATTTTTGAGGCTGGATGGATAGGTGTGGGATGGGTTTCTTAATCAGGAACCATAAGCCAGTAAGCAGGACAGGAGAAGCTTATAGAATGCTGTCATTGCGGCCTACGCGGCCCGAAGGTAGCCCTAGCCTACGCGGCGCGGCGGAGTGAAGCAACCTAAAAGGGGCTGTAAAGGGGAAGATAAATAGTAACAACCTGCAACAGATTGCTTCGTCGTGCCTCCTCGCAATGACAGTAACCATCTAAAAGTCGGCTCATATTCCAGATTCTTAATACTTACTACTGTCTACTTAATACCCACAAACCACCAGTCACTAATACCGAACAACCAGCAACGACCAACGACCAACGAATTAATGTCCAAAATACTCGAAAAACAAAGCTGTTACCATTGCGGGGAAGACTGTCCTGAAACGCCCATTATAGCCGACCAACATTCATTTTGCTGCCAGGGCTGCCATACGGTGTATGATATCCTGAAAGGGAATGACCTGGCCGGCTACTACGAGATGGAAAAAGCGCCCGGCTCTAAAAGAGGGGAGGAGAATGCCGAAAAATGGGCTTTCCTGGAACTGGAGGAGATAAGGAAATCGCTGATTCAGTTTACCGATGGTCGAATTAGTAAGACTACTTTTTATATTCCTGCCATCCATTGTAGTTCCTGTATCTGGCTGCTCGAGAACCTGAACCGCCTGGATGGGAATGTTTATTCTTCTACCGTTAATTTTCTGAAAAAGGAGGTAAGCCTGAGTTGGTCGGAAAAAGGACTGAGCCTTCGTCAGCTGGCAGAGCTGCTCAGTCGCCTGGGCTATGCTCCGGATATTAAGCTGGAAAGCGGGAAGGAGAAGAAGAAAAATACTAGCCGCAGCTTTTACATTCAGCTGGGGGTAGCGGGCTTTTGCTTTGGTAATATCATGATGTTGAGCCTGCCCGAATACCTCGATAGCAAGTCGCTGGTAGAGGAGTCTTACAAGCAGTTTTTTGCTTACCTGAACATGCTGCTGGTGCTGCCGGTGGTGCTGTATTCTGCAAAGGACTTTTACATTTCAGCCTGGCGGGGCATCCGCTATAAATACCTGAGCCTCGACCTAACCATTTCCCTTGGCATACTCACCATTTTCGGCCGCAGCTTATACGAAATGCTGAGCCAGACAGGTGCAGGCTATATGGATAGTCTGGCTGGCCTTGTCTTCTTTCTGCTCATTGGCAAATGGTACCAGAGCAAAACCTACGAGGCATTGAGCTTCGAACGCGATTATAACAGCTATTTCCCCCTGGCCGCCACCCGAATTAAAGAGGGAAAAGAGGAAACCGTACTGCTGAAGGAACTGCAAACGGGTGACCGTATTCTGGTGCGAAACCAGGAGCTGATTCCTGCCGACTCTATTTTGCTGAAAGGAGAAGGAAAAATTGATTATGCTTTTGTAACTGGCGAATCGGAGCCGGTAAATAAGCAAAGTGGCGACTTCTTATATGCAGGCGGTAGACAAATCGGTGGCATGCTGGAAGTAAGTATTCAGAAGCCGGTGGAGAGCAGCTACCTCACCCAGCTCTGGAACCAGGAAGTGTTCAGAAAGGGAAATAAATTCCAGCTGTCGGCCATGGTGCAGGGACTCAGCAAACGCTTTACCTGGTTTATCTTAATACTGAGCCTGGCCACCCTTGCCTTCTGGTTTTTTGTCGACCCGGGCAAGATGTGGAATGCCCTCACCGCCGTGCTTATTGTGGCCTGCCCCTGTGCCCTGGCACTCGTTATTCCTTTTGCCCTGGGCAATACCCTTCGGGTGCTTGGCCGCTGGGGGCTGTATCTCAAAAATGCAGAGGCCGTGGAAGCCCTCGCGAATATTGATACCCTTGTTTTTGATAAGACAGGAACTATTACACACAAAAGTAAAGGCAGCCTGCAGTTTACCGGCACTACCGATTATAATATGTTGCTGGCTGTTCGCTCGCTCACCCGAAACTCCACCCACCCTTTGAGCCAGTCTATTTACGCCAGCTTAGGAGAAATGGTACCTGTTTTAGCAGTAGAAGATTTTAAAGAGGAAGCAGGTGCCGGCCTGAGTGGAAAAGTAAACGGGCAGGAGTATCGACTGGGTTCTGCGGCATTTACCGGAACCCATGTAGAAGCAGCCGATAGGGGAGCTACCAGGGTGTATGTAAGCCGCGATGGGCAGTCTTTAGGTTTTTACCAGTTTAACAGCCAGTACCGCGAAGGATTGGCCGACCTGCAGGCAGAATTAAGAGAGCATCAGTACCAGCTGCACCTGCTGAGTGGCGATAATGACCGCGAGCGGACCAAGCTGCAGCCCTTATTCGATGAACTTCATTTTAACCAGCAGCCGATGGGTAAGCTTAGCTATATCCGAAAGCTGAAGGAAAAAGGAAGAAAAGTGCTGATGATTGGCGATGGACTGAACGATGCCGGTGCCCTGCAGGAAAGTAATGTAGGTATTAGCGTGAGCGACGATATTTACCACTTTTCACCTGCCTGCGATGCTATCCTCGATGCGAAGAGTTTCGATAAAATTCTGAAGTCGATGCAGCTGGCAAAAGGGAGCCGGAAAATCATTAATATCGCTTTCCTGCTTTCATTTCTCTACAACATCATCGGCTTAAGTTTCGCGGTAAGTGCCCAGCTTAGTCCCATTGTCTGTGCCATTTTAATGCCGCTAAGCTCCGTTACCATAGTGGGCTTTGTAACGCTGGGAGTGCAGCTAATGGCCCGGAAGCTGGAAAAGCAAAAGTACAGCCGGGCAGAGGTGGCGGCAGGCTCAGTGCCTGCGATGAATAAGGCTGCCTGATAAAAGGTTGGTGCAGCAGATAAAGGAGAAAATGTTCAGTCTGACCCCCTCAGAAGAGAGGAAAATCAGTCAGCCATGTATAAATAAAGAAGGCTGTGTCGCTCACTCAGGCGGCACAGCCTTTTCTGTTTCTGAAAATATTTTTAAGATTCGGCTTCCCCGTTATTAGTTTCGCTGAGGGTGCGGAAATATTCAAGGATGGCTCTGGCCTGCTCTTCTGTTAAATTCTGGTCGGCCATGGGCGACATATACTCGGCCAGCAGTTGCTTGGCAATGGGGTCTTCCTTTACCATCTGCTCAGGGTTCAGAATCATATTCATAATCCATTCCGGGCTCCGGCGGGTAGTAACATCACCAATTGCTGGTCCGATATAGCGTTCCTCAATTTTGTGGCAGGGGGTGCAGTACTGGCTAAAAATAGCCTCGCCTTCCGTGGCAAGTTCCTGGTTAATGGCTGCTTCCAGGGTAAGTTCATGTATAGGGCCAACGCCTTTCACTTCCATGGGATTTGCCAGGGCTTCTTCTGCGGAAATTCCGACTTCTTCCACTCCGGTCTCCTCTGTAACCTCACCTTCTTCAGTTCCGCCACCGCAGGCGGTAAATGCGAACGGGAACAGGCTCAGGAAAAAAATGGTGCCGTACTTTTTTAGTATCGGTAAATGCATAGATAAAAAAGTTAAAGTTTTAAACTATCGTACACCCTTTTTACGAAGGCCTTAACGATGAGTTGGCTTTGGCAGCATCAGGCAGGCATCTTTTTTCCAGATAAAAGCCGAAAAAAATTATAAAGCAGCCCCAGAAAGGTAAGTACCCATGCAGTAAAAGCCAGGTAAATAAAGTAGGTGGGAATCAACTTCAGGTAGTCAAGGTCAAAGGCTTGAGCCAGTCGCCAGGTACAGACGGTATACATACCAAGGGGGAATACCATGCCCCAATACTGGGGGTGATAAAAGAGGGGGATGTGGTTATAAATGTGTCGCCAGATGCCCAGAATAACGATAATGGGAATCCACCAGCTGCCGGTAGCCCAGAAAAACAGGCTGAAGCCCTTCAGGAATGGAATAAAATCGAGAAAGCCTGTATTTTCATTGATAAACAGGATGAGTGTGGCTCCTGATAAGGTGCTGATGGCGACCGCTCCCATATTAATCCAAAAAGGAGGTGCAAATTCTTCTGCCCGCATAGGGTAAAATGCAAGGCGGTAGAAAATAAGGGTAATGAGGATGATGTAGAGCATACAGCCGAGCAGGTAACCGGAGAGGGTAAGAAAAATGACCCTTTCGGTGGGGAAGGGCAGGTGCTCAGAGAGTAAAGTTCCGAGAACAGAAACGGCCTGTGTAGCGACCACTATGACCAGCCAGATTCCATTAATACCCTTTTCCAGCGATGGCTTTTCTCTCTTCACAATAATCATGACGAAAAAGGCATAAATCAGGACCAGCCAAAGAATAAGCCCGAAGTACCAGAGTCCCATGGCTGGCATAAACCAGCCTTTCAGGAGAACATACTGGGTTCCTAATATACAGGTTCCGGCCACCAGTGTAAAAAAGCCGGCCCCTTTTGCATGTGAATTAAAATCTTCGAGAAAAGAAGGGAAATAAAAGAGTAGCCGTGAGAGGAGCATTCCCAACAGAAAGAAGTAGAGTGCATTATTGAGCCAGAAAAGCCCATTACTAATAGAAGGGAAGTCCAGTAAATGAGCGGCAATCGAGACAATTCCGGTGGACATTACAAGGGCAAAGTAGGCGGGAAAAAGGCTCTTTGCTTCTTCTTTCAGGGTGGCTACAATCGTCATTTTATTTTTTGTTGCTGGCTGTCAGGGTAAAGGGTAAACAAGTTTGTTTTTGCAAAATAAGGAGCCTGTGCCCGGATAATAAATGATGGTACTCAGTAAAAGAATTGATATTACTCAATAAATGTCCAGAAACGAAAGGCAGGAGCAGGGGCTGACGGAGAAGGAGCGGTGCATTTTCAGGAAGAAGTGCAGACTTCAGGAGCAAACATGATAATTATCATTTCAATTACTGAGGATTGTCATCCTTTTAGATCTGCCAGATAGGTAAATTTGAACTTCATTTAGTAAAGAATGCATCTGTTCTCTAAATAGAACGGGTATATAGAGTGTTGATACGTTTTTATAATGTTTTGAATTTTGTATTGTATTGAGAAGATTAGGACAACTGACTTAAAAGAGATACAAGGAGGCTTTAGGGCCGATTTTATATTGCTGTATCTTTTCTGTTGTGTTGTGGCCGATTTCATGAGGTAGTACATGAGTGGAATTTTAAACCATCTCTTCTATGTTTAGAATCTTTTATTCCTTAAACAGAAAAGCTTTAATAAACGCCACCATTGCCATGCTATTGGCAATAGCTCTGGTATATGTTGGCTCCCGCGACCTGCAGAACTTCGATGCGGCACTGATTGCTTATCTCTTCGGAACTATCTTTGCGGTGTTTGGTATCATGTACCGCTATTCTGTATGGCTACAGCGGCCACCAACACGGCTCTACTGGCGGCGGACCTGGAAGTTTGTGTTCAGTAAGCGATTCTTCCCTTACTTAGGCTTTGTAATTCAGCAGTTTGTCAAGAATATCATGTTCCAGCGCTTTATCTACCCACGTGGAAGGAGCCGCTGGTGGGGCCACTTTCTGCTGGCTACCGGCTGTATGCTGGCTTTTATGGTTACTATTCCCCTAACCTTCGGCTGGATTCACTTTACCCTACAACCCGGAACCTTGGATATTTACGAGGCCCATGTGTTTGGCTTTCATGTGGCAGAATTTGAGTTGGGAGGCTTTATTGCCTTCAATGCTTTCCATATCCTTAACTGGTGCTCCCTTTTAGTCATCGTTGGTGCTGTTTTAATGATGCGTCGCCGCATAAAAAACGGAGGACTGATTGCAACCCAAACCTTTCAGGACGACTGGATGCCGCTCATATTACTGCAGGCCATTTCAGTTACCGGTTTGGGCTTAACCTTCGACTACTCCTTTATGCAGGGCAAAACCTTCGAGTTTATGTCTGTTACACATGCCATAACTGTCATCCTGTTCCTGGTATGGATTCCCTTCGGAAAGTTCTTTCATATATTTCAGCGACCGGCACAGCTGGGTACTAATGTGTACCGGAAAGAAGGTGCCCGTTTAGGGATGGCGGTTTGTCCGCATACCGGCCATGAGTTTGCCACTCAACTTCATGTGAATGACCTGAAAAAGGTAACGAAAGAGCTCGATTTTAACTTTGACCTCGAGGGAGGCGGAAGCCACCTTGATTACAGCCCTGAAGGAAAACGAGCCGCCCTTGCCAAAGCCCAGTTTGCCGCACGTGAGCAGCAGGGGCAGTTTTTCGGTTAGCGGGAGATGGGAGACAGGAGACGTGAGATTTGAGATTTGAGACAGGTTGACTTTAGACCACCTAGCTGTCGGAAGGTGGACAATAGATGTAAGCGCATGGCACAAACCTCTTAATGCTTGATACTGACTACTTAATAATAAAAATAACCGGCACGCAACAATCAGGGGCTTAAGACTAAGGACTCAAGACTAACGACTATAAAAATGGCAAAACTGCCCACTTCTGTTGATAAAATTGTAGAACAATACGGCCCCCACAAAGCATATACGCCCAAAGGTGGTTTTGAGGGGCATGCCGAGCCCGATAAGATGGTGAAGACCCACTGTTGCTTTTGTGGTATGCAGTGCGGCATTCAACTAAAGGCCAAAGACAATAAAATTGTAGGCTTTGAACCCTGGATGGAGTTCCCCTTCAATGAAGGCCGGATGTGCCCTAAGGGAGTAGCCCGCTACCTGCAAAATAACCACCCCGACCGCCTGATGTCTCCCATTGAAAGAGTGGAGGGAGTGGGCTTTCGACCGATAGACTGGGAAACTGCCATGAGTAGGACTGTTTCGGAAATGAAGCGTATTCAAAGCACTTACGGGAATGATGCTTTTGCAGTGCTTTCGGGCGTTTCGCTCACCAACGAGCAGAGTTACCTTATGGGTAAATTCGCCCGTGTAGCTCTTAAAACTGCTAACCTAGATTATAACGGCCGCCTTTGCATGGTGAGTGCCGGTGGCGGGAATAAAAAAGCATTTGGCCTTGACCGTATCTCCAACAGCTGGGCTGACCTGAAGCATGCTAAAGTCATAATGATTTGCGGCTCAAATGTCAGCGAGACCTTTCCAACGCTTATTCACTACATCTGGGAAGCACGCGATAATGGAGCGAAAATTATTGTTGTCGACCCACGGGTTACCCCAGTTGCCCGTACCGCCGACCTGCACCTGCCAATAAAGCCCGGAACCGATTCGGCTTTGTATGGTGCCATGCTAAACCACCTGGTGGAAAATAACTGGCTTGACCACGATTTTATCGATAACCACACCAGCGGCTTTGATGAAACCATTGCCTCAGTGAAAAACCACAGCCTGGAGTGGGCCGAAGAAATCACTGGCATTCCAGCAGAAAGTATCAGGAAGGCAGCTGAAATGTGGGGAAAAACCGATACCAGTTTTATGCTGCACGCCCGGGGTATTGAACAGCACTCCAAAGGAGTTGAAAACGTGCTGGGTTGCATCAACCTGGTGCTGGCAACCGGCCGTCTTGGAAAGCCTTATTGTATGGCACCATTACAGGACAGGGGAACGGACAGGGAGGCCGTGAGCACGGACATAAGTGCGACCAGCTGCCGGGCAACCGCGATATCACGAATCCTGAGCACCGTAAGTATATTGCGGACGTTTGGGGTATAGATGAGAAGGAAATGCCGGGTAAGGGCTTGTCGGCTTATGAGCTGGTGGAGGCCATCCACCGTGGCGAAATCAAGGGCTTACTATCTATCTGCTTTAACCCGATTGTTTCCCTGCCTAACAATAATATGGTAAGGGAGGCCTTGGAAAAACTGGAATATTATGTCGCCATCGACTTCTTCCTGAATGATACTGCCCGCCATGCCGATGTAGTGCTGGCAGGCGCCCTGCATGAGGAAGAAGAAGGCACGGGTACAACTGCTGAAGGGCGTGTCGTAAAAATAAATCCGGTAGTGACACCGCCTGGCGATGCCCGTACGGATGCCTCTATCATTATTGAACTGGCACATCGCCTGGGTGCCGGCGATAAATTCCCTTATAAAAAGAGCGAGGATATTTTCAATGAATTGAGGGTTGCTTCCAAAGGCGGGACTGCGGATTATTTCGGTATCACCTACGAAAAAATTGTCAAGAACTACGGAGTTTTCTGGCCTTGTCCTTCGCTTGATCACCCGGGTACCCCCCGGCTCTGGGAAGACCGAAAGTTTGCCACGGCAGATGGAAAAGCCCACTTTAATCCGGCCCCTTACCGTCCGCCAAGTGAACCGACTGATAAAGATTATCCTGTTGTTTTAACGACCGGACGGGTGGTTTCCCAGTACCTGAGTGGTACCCAAACCCGGCGCATTGGCCGTTTGGTAGACCCGTACCCGGAGCCACTATTAGAGATACACCCAAGCCTGGCACAGCAATATGGAATAAAAGACAGGGAAATCGTAAAAGTCAAAACCCGACGAGGGGAGGCCGAATTCCCTGCCCAGGTGGTCACAACCATCCGGAAAGATACCGTTTTTATTCCTTACCACTGGGCGGGACCGAAATCAGCCAATCAGCTTACGATTGGTACGCTGGACCCTATTTCGAAAATGCCTGAATTTAAGGTATGTGCCTGCCAGTTAATTCCTACGGGAGTACAGGCACCACCATCATCAGAATCGAAAGCATACCAGAGTGCATAAAATATTTTTTTGAATTTGTAAAAACAGACTTATGGCATCAGAACCAGTAAAGAATTTTAACCAGGAAATGGAGTTTTTTGTGGACATGCAGCGCTGTATTGGCTGTCGTGCCTGCGAGGCCGCCTGTGCCGAGTGCGAAACGAATGGAGAGGAGCCTATGATACATGTAAACTATGTCGACAGAGCCCATTCCGTGCAAACGACCGTGCAGGTATGTATGCACTGCGAAGACCCTGCCTGTGCCAATGTTTGTCCGGCCGATGCCATTGCCAAAGACAGCAATGGAGTAGTGCACTCAGCCAACACATCCCTCTGTATTGGCTGCTCCAACTGCGTAATGGCCTGTCCGTTCGGGGTACCGAAGAAAATGGAAGCGGCTGAGCTCATGATGAAGTGCAACCTCTGCTACGACCGCACCAGTATCGGCAAAAAGCCAATGTGTGCCACCGTATGCCCAAGTGGTGCCCTTTACTTCGGCCCAAGAGAAGAAATTCAAAAAAAGCGTCCCCACAGCACGCCTGTCAATACATTCAAGTTCGGAAACCAGACAGTTAATACTAAAGTGTATGTAATGATGCCAAATGGCAGTACGGAGCTGCGGGTGCACTAGGAGATTTTAGATGGGAGACAGGAGATTTGAGACGTGAGACAATGGACTAAAGACGGTAGTATCAGATTCAGGAGCAAAGAATCAAGAGCCAGGAACCAGGACAGGAAGAGCTCACAGAATGCTGTCATTGCGGCCTACGCGGCCCGAACGGAGCTTTGCGGAGTGCGGCAATCTCTTTCAAAGTGAAAGAAAGCACTAAGGAGCAGAAAATGATTCTACTGATGTGCCTGAGATTGCTTCGCTTTGCTCGCAATGACAATGACCATTGGGGATTATCAGTCCACAAACCAAACAGCACCAGGCACTAACCACCAGCCGCAAAAAATAACGAACAACCAACAACGAAAAACGAACAACTAAACCATGGCCTACTCACCAAAAGACGAAAATCCGCCAAACTGGAAGCGTGATTTTCCTATCCGTCAGGATGAAGCCACCCATATTTCGCGTCGCGAATTTGCCAAGTTTCTCTGCCTGCTATCGGGCGGACTGGCATTGGGCAATGGCTATGTGCTCATCAATTCCTTTGCCTACCCAGATAAGGAAATTGAAGGCGAGCATTTTGTCTGCAATGCCTCTGAAGTCCCGGTGGGCGGTATGACCATGTTCGCTATCAAAGGCACCAAGGAAATTCCGTATATCCTTATTCACCTGGAAGAGGATGAGTGGCGGGCTTTCGAACAGAAATGTACCCACCTTTCCTGTGCCGTAGTATACCGCGATGAGGTTAAGAAAATTGAATGTCCCTGCCACAACGGCTGGTTTAGTGCTGATACCGGAGAGGTGCTACAAGGGCCACCACCGCGCGACCTTCCCCAGCTGAGAGTAGTAGTGCGGGATGGGAAGGTGTATGTTACTTCTTTCAGAGACCAGGTAACCACTTAGGGCTTTGCATAATTATGAATTAAAAATTATGAATTAGAAATGAAAGGCTGAAAGGCACCATATTTTATTAGTAATAGGGAATCATCTGGGCTAATTAAACCATAAGAAGATGTTTCTATTTAATAAGGATGCATAGAAAAACAGAAGGAAGATGAGCCTCAGCAGACTTCTATTCAATCATTCTATTATTCACTCATTCTATCATTCAGTCATTTATTCTAACATGAGCGATATAGGGAAATTCAGGGAAGGACAGGGAGATGTCCACCCAAATAAAACGAATACCATAATGCTAGGCATCATTATGCTGCTGATTGGCATTTTGAGTATCCAGATATGGTTGTTGTATAGTGCACTCAATAATGCATTGGATGCTAACCAGGAGCTGGCACTGGCTGCTTTTATCGGTTCCGTTATTCTTTTTATAACAGGATTGTGGCTCCTAAAATACCTGCCCGATTCCCGTGTTGTCCATAATAAATTGCAGGTGCCGGAGAAGGAGCAAAGGATGCATGAGGAGAATAAGTACAAGTAAGGGAACCAACAGCTGCCGGAACAGTTGATTCGGGACGAAGAGCACGAACTTTTAGAAAATTGTATGATAACAGACCAACACCAGCGGGTGCACGATTACCTGCGGCTCTCCCTTACCGATAGCTGCAATTTCAGGTGTACCTACTGTATGCCGGAAGAGAATATCAGCTGCATGCCCAATGCTCACTTAATGCAGCCCGATGAGATAGAGCAGATTGCCAGGACTTTTGTGAAGTTGGGTGTGAAGAAAATTCGCCTCACAGGTGGGGAGCCACTGGTAAGAAAAGAGGCTCCGCAGATTATCGGGCAGCTGGGGAAATTACCGGTGGAACTGTCTATTACCACCAATGGCGTGCTGGTAGATAGATTCCTTCCTGTTTTCAAAAAAGCAGGTATCCGCTCCCTTAACCTGAGTATCGATACCCTGCAGCGCGATAAATTCAAAAAAATTACCCGCCGCGACCGCCTCGAAAAAGTATGGGAAAATATTCTGCTGCTGGTAGAGGAAGGCATTCACGTAAAACTGAATGTGGTGCTGATGAAAGGGGTGAATGATGAGGAAGTGATGGACTTTATCCAGCTTACGCGCGAACTCCCGCTGTATGTTCGCTTCATTGAATTTATGCCTTTCGATGGCAACCGCTGGGAAAATGAAAATGTCATCACCGCACGGCAGGTGCTGGACAGGGTGGAGCAGGAGGTATCTTTCATTAAACTAAAAGATGAAAAGCATGCTACCGCCAAAAAATTTAAGCTGCTCGATGCCGTAGGTACCTTTGCCTTTATTACCACCATGAGCGAACCCTTCTGCGGCGATTGCAACCGCATGCGGCTTACGGCAGATGGTAAAATGAAAAACTGCCTTTTCTCCAGAGATGAGGCAGATATCCTTGGTACACTCCGCCGGGGAGAAGATATTGTGCCGGTCATTAAAATGTGTATGTGGAACAAACATGCTAAAATGGGCGGCCAATTCAGCGAAACCTATGAGAAAACAGATGGTGCCAGCATCGATAACCGCAGCATGATAAAAATCGGGGGCTGATTTTTTTGCTTCCCGTTATGACATTTTAAACATATCGAATTTTTCAAACACCAGATGATTCCTGTTGACGAAGCTAAAAAGTTACTGAGTAAGCATATTCCAGCCCCTTGTCCGGTAGTGCTGCCGCTGGAGGAGGCGGTGAACCATGTGCTGGCATCTGACATTGAAGCTCCCATGGAGGTACCCTCATTCGACAATTCAGCGATGGATGGTTACGCCTTTGCCTTTGCGGATTTCCAGACGGAGAAGCCTCTCAAAATAAGCTACACCATACAGGCCGGCGACACCCGGCTTCCTGTGCTGAAAAGGGGCGAAGCAGCCCGGATTTTTACCGGTGCTCCTATCCCTGAAGGAGCCGATTCCGTGGTGATGCAGGAGAAAACCGAAGTAAATAACCAGCTCCTGCAGGTGCTCGATAATGGACTAAAAAAAGGGGGGAATGTCCGGCGGAAAGGGACCCAGACTGCCATGGGGGAAAAGGTATTAAAAGCCGGCACTCGTTTAAAAGCCGGCATGATTGGCCTGCTGGCTAGTCTCGGACTAAAGGAGGTTTCAGTATATACCGCTCCCAAAATTGCGGTAATTGTAAGCGGCAAAGAGCTGGTAAAGCCGGGGAATCCGCTGCAGCCTGGCCAGATTTATGAAAGCAATTCCTTTGCCCTGCAGGCAGCCTTGGCAGAGATGGGTATTAAGTCTCCACTCCTCTCTTCTATCGACGATGAGGCGGAGGAAACTTTTAATGCCATTGCCCAATATCTGGAGAAATGCGAGCTGCTTCTGATAACTGGGGGTATCTCAGTCGGTGACTATGACTATGTACATCAGGCTTTGGAAAGAGCAGGTGTGGAGAAGATATTCTACAAGGTAAAGCAGAAACCAGGCAAGCCGCTGTATTGCGGTCGCAAGCGAAATACCCTCGTGTTTGGCCTGCCGGGGAATCCGGGGGCGGTGCTGAGCTGCTTTTACCAGTATGTTAAGCCGGCCATCCGACAGATGAAAGGGATGAAAAATACATTTGAAGCTGAAGGCCTTTTAAAGTTGTCGGCCAATGTGCAGAAAAGGCAGGGGCTCACGCATTTCATGAAAGGGAAAATGGAAGGAGAGGAGGTGACAGTATTGCAGGGGCAGGAATCCTACAAGCTTAATGCCTTTGCAGAAAGTGATTGCCTGGTAGAGCTGGAGGAAGGGAAAGAGCATTTCGCAAAAGGTGAAATGGTAAAGGTATATCCGCTGGAGGACGGGGCTTTTTAACAGAATGGGAATGGAAGTAAAAGGAAATTTATGGCTGCAGGGTGAAGAGGGCCTGATGCTCGGCAAAGGCAGGGCCACACTCCTCAGGCAGATAGAAGAGACCGGCTCCATTGCCGAGGCCGCCCGCCAGATGGAAATGTCGTACCGAAGGGCATGGGGCATGGTAAAGGCCATGAACGAAGCGGCAGCCAATCCGCTGGTAGAGAAAAGTACGGGAGGAAAGAAAGGAGGCGGTGCCAGGCTGACTGCTGAAGGAAAAAAGCTGCTCGGAAGTTTTGAGTAGCTGATGGAGGAGTTTCAGGAATTTAAAACCAGTTTTAACACAAAAAACAGTATGGCCCGATAAATGGCGGAGCTCTCTCTCATTTTTTACGTCCTCTTGTTTGTCGTTGCTTTTTTATATGCAGCAGTAGGGCATGGAGGGGCCAGTGGCTATCTGGCCTTAATGGCCCTGTTTAATGTGCCGACGGTGCTTTTGAGACCCTCGGCTCTCATCCTGAACATCTTCGTGTCCCTGATGGCCTTTTACCAGTACTTCCGCAAGGGCAAGTTCAACTGGAAGCTCTTCCTGATGCTGGTGGTGGTATCGATGCCGGCGGCTTTTCTTGGAGGGATGGTGGTACTTGACCCAACTATTTATAAACGAATTTTAGGCGTGATATTGATTTTACCCATCATACGTTTTGCAGGATTCTGGCCGCAGGAAGAGGGAAAGAAAAGAGAAATAAAACTATGGCTGAGCCTGCTCATAGGGGCCGTTATTGGCTTTCTTTCCGGGCTCATTGGCATTGGTGGCGGTATCATTCTTACGCCGGTTCTTCTGCTGCTGGCATGGGCCGATATGAAGGAAGCAGCCGGCATTAGTGCTTTATTCATTACCGTTAACTCTGTCGCCGGACTGCTGGGCAATGTAATGATGGGGATGGAGCTGGGGCAGGACATCGTGTGGCTGGTAGCGGTCGCCCTGGGTGGAGGTACTTTAGGCTCTTATTTTGGTGCCAATTATTTCAGTGGTACCTTCCTGAAGCGGATGCTGGCACTGGTGCTGGTTATCGCCTGTTTTAAACTGCTTTTTGCATGAGTGTGGCAAAGGAAAACATCACCGCTTTTGTGCTGGCCGGAGGTCAGAGCTCCCGCATGGGGCAGGACAAAGGACTGCTTATGCTGGGCAAAAAGCGGATGGTGGATTATGTAATTGAAGCGCTGGAACCCTGTGTAAGGGAGGTTATTCTCATCGCCAACGACCCGGCTTATATGGAGCTGGGGTATCAGGTGCTGGAAGACGAGGAAAAAGGACAGGGGCCACTAGGCGGTATCTGCACCGCACTAAAGCATAGCCCCTCGCCTTATAACTTTATGGTAAGCTGCGATATGCCCTTTATTAGTCGGGAAGCTGTCCGTTACCTGATGGAAAAAGCCGGAGACGCGGACGTCACACTCCCTCTTACAGAAGGACGCATACAGCCGCTCTGTGGCATCTATGCTAAAAGTTGCCTGGCAAGTATGGAAGCAGCTCTAAAAGCAGGGAGGCTGCAACTTCGGAGTTTAATGAAGGAATTTGATTGCCAAATGCTACCGATGGAGGAAAGCGGATTGGATTTCCGGTACCTGTTTAAAAATGTAAATACGCCTGAAGAATTTGAAGAGGCAAAAAAAGAGATACAGCAATGGAAGTAAAAATACTGGCCTTCGGAAAAATAGCCGATGTAACAGGTCAAAAAGAATGGAAGTGGCAGGACATTGCCGATACCACTGCTTTGCGAAAAAAGCTGGAACAGGAATTTCCTGCCCTGCAAACGATGAAATACCAGTTGGCCGTCAATAAGAAGCTGGCCAATGCTGAAGTGGGTTTAGAAAATGACGCAGAAGTGGCACTCCTTCCCCCATATTCCGGTGGTTGATTTTTTAAGATAACGTGAGTTATGGGTTGGTTTCACGCGAAAGCAGCACCTACTGGGCTGAATGCGATTTAAAGCATTTCAGGCTTCTCCTCCATTTTCTTTGTACTTTTGCCTTGACGCAAAAGTACCGCAGCGGCGGACCGTCAAAAGGTCAAGGCTGTGATGAAAAAGCTAAATTTCAGTTCATTCCGCTGAAAACCTCCAAACTCGCCTGCGGCTCAAACAGTGGAGGTTTTTTAACCGCTCCATTACCTGAAATTCTTCACGCTTTTTCATCAAGGCCGTCCTTATTGAATATCAGTTTATCCAATAATTCACGTAAAGATGAAATGATGAATACATTCGAGAGATATCAGCGGCAAATGATACTGCCGGACTTCGGAAGGGAAAAGCAGGAACGGCTGCAGCAGGCCCGAATCCTGATGATAGGTGCCGGTGGACTCAGCTGTCCTGCTATGCTCTACCTGGCTGCGGCAGGCGTTGGTTATATCGGTATTGTCGATTTTGACCGGGTGGAGCTGTCGAACCTGCACCGTCAGGTATTGTACACCGAAGGCGACATTGGCAGATCCAAAGCAGAGGTGGCAGCTGAAAAACTAAGGGCTTATAATCCGGAGGTGGAAGTGCAGGCCTATACCACCCGCTTGAGTACAGAGAATGCACTGGAGCTGATGAGGGGCTATACCGTCGTGGCCGATGGTTCCGATAATTTTCCTACCCGCTATCTCGTCAACGATGCCTGTGTGCTGCTGGATATCCCGCTCATATATGCATCCATCTTTCGCTTCGAAGGACAGGTGGCGGTATTTAATTATTCCGGGTCAGAAAACAAGCAGCCGAAATTCACCTATCGCGACCTCTTCCCCGAACCGCCTAGGCCGGAGGAAGTGCCGAATTGTTCGGAAGCCGGTGTACTGGGCGTGCTGCCGGGAATCATTGGAAGCCTGCAGGCCAATGAAGCCATTAAACTGATTACCGGCATCGGGGAAACGCTGCATAACCGCCTGCTCACCTTTAATGCTTTAAATAATTCATTTTACGAACTTGAGTTGCAGCCCAATCCGGAATCAGCAGTCACCGCACCAAAAACTGAAGAGGAATTGAAGCAGATGGACTATGGTAGTTTTTGCGGAATGCCGGAAGTGGAGGTAGAAGAAATAGTGCCGGAGGACTTTGAGCGGCTCCTGCAGGAATCAGCTACGCTTGCCATTGATGTAAGGCGGCCTGAAGAGCAGCCAAAGCTGAAAAATCCTAAGGTTTGCAGAATTCCGCTACAGGAGCTGAACAGGAGGATGGAAGAACTGCAGGAAGCCGAACAGCTTCTCTTCATTTGCCAGTCGGGCATCCGCAGTAAAAAAGCAGTTGAGCTGGTGCGGAAAATATATCCTCAGAAAAAGCTGTGGAGCCTGAAAGGAGGCGTTAATGCTTTAGCTGCATCAGAAATAACAGAACAGGAAAAACAGTCATCATGAAAGAAAAGAAAAAGCGAAATTCATTCAGAGAAGGGGCCATTCCTGCTGCTTTTATCGGCGAAGCCATCGCCAAACACAGCAGTAAAACCGAGATAGGCGCCCATAGCATCTTTTTAGGGCAGGTGCGTAACGACATTATTGAAGGAAAAGAAGTAAAAGCCATTGAGTACACCGCCTATGCCGAAATGGCGGAGGAGGCAATTTATACTATCCGTGAAGATGCCTTCAGTAAGTATCAGCTCACCTGCATGCACATTTACCATAGCCTCGGAAGGGTAGCGACTGGCGAAATATGCCTTTTTGTATTTACCTCCTCCAAGCATCGTCGCGATGCCATTGACGCCTGCAACGAAATTGTGGAACGTATTAAAAAAGAGGTGCCGGTATGGGGAAAAGAGCTTTTTGAAGATGATACTTCCGTATGGAAAGTCAATACCTGAAGCCCCGCGGATTAAAAGTTGCTCCGCCTGAAAAACTACCATCAATTAAATACCTAATCCACCAGTAAAAAATAAATGGTCGACATTACCCATAAATCCAGTACCCTTCGCAAAGCCATCGCACAGGCTACCGTAAAAGTAAGTACTCCTGAAACCATTGAAGCCGTCGTGCAGAAGAAAGTCCCGAAAGGCGATGTGTTTGAGATGGCCAAAACCGCAGGACTCTTTGCCGCCAAGCGAACCAGCGATATCATCCCGGACTGCCATCCGCTGCCGGTGGAGTATACCGCTGTCCGCTACCGTATAGAAGAGCTGGAAATTTTTGTAGAGGTGGAGGTGCATACCATTTACAAAACAGGGGTGGAAGTGGAGGCCATGCATGCCGCTTCCGTGGTGGCTCTCACCATGTACGATATGCTTAAACCCATCGATAAAGGCATCGAAATCCGGAACATCAGACTGCTGGAGAAAAAGGGCGGGAAATCGGATTTTAAAGATAACTTCAGGCAGGGATTGAAGGCGGGTGTAATTGTCTGCTCCGATACCATTTCGGCCGGAAAGAAAGAAGATAAAGCAGGGAAGGCGGTGATGGAAAAGCTGGAGCAGCATAAGGTAACTATTGCCGACTACACCATTATTCCCGATGAGGTGGAGCAGATTCAGGAAAAGGTGCAGGCGCTGGTAAATGGCGGCTGCGATATGGTACTCATCAGCGGAGGTACCGGTCTCTCCAAAAGAGATGTTACACCCGAGGCAGTACGGCCGATGCTGGACAGGGAAATTCCTGGTATAGTGGAAGCCATCAGAGACTATGGACAGCAGCGGACGCCCTTTGCCATGCTCTCACGCTCTGTAGCAGGGCTGGTGGGTGATACTTTAGTGATAACCCTGCCAGGTTCTACCAGAGGAGCTGCTGAATCGGTAGATGCGGTTTTTCCTGCCGTTTTGCATATTTTCAGAATTATTGCCGGGGCGCGGCATTAGCAAAATCAGGTTTATAAAACCTATTTGAGGCTCAGATGTTTAGCAAAACCGGCTGAGATGAATCAGGCCTGGATATGATCTGAATCATAATTTTTCCGGTCTCCGGACGCTAATTTTATTCCATAGTAAAACTTAAAAATATTTTATTATGGAAAACCTGATGAACTGGTACAATACGAAATGCGAAGAGGCAAATTTTAATCGTTTGGGCCTGATGGCTTTTATTCTATTGGTTCAGACCTGTATTATTGTGCCTGTAACGCTGCTGTTAATCTGTGTGAATGGTAATGATCCTATCCAATTCGCGCTGATGGCAGTTTTGTCTTTTGCCATCCTGGTTAGTCTGCTTGGCGATATGTCTTCTAAAATAGTGTTGCCGCTCTTTATCATCAGTAGTCTCATTCACCTGGGCCTTATTCTGATCAATATTATTTAATTCAGTGAGCCAGCTGCTGATTATTATACCAGGGCTGGCTTTATTTTTTACACCCGAATAGTCCGGCTTTGGAAATTAGATCAGATGAGTAAGTATAGAATTTACATGGAGAATGAGTCGGGAGATGAAGAAATGCTGGAGTTTGAAGGGCATGAATACCGCAGTCTGATGGAGTTTGTGTACAATGAATTATTTGAAGACTGGGGCGATTGCAAGGGTCAGGCCATGTGCGGAACCTGCCACATTGAAATTTTAGAAGGAGAAAAGGGAGGGATGGAGCCTTATGAGGCACATACGCTTGAGGGACTTCCTAACAAAACTTCCCAAAGCAGGCTCTCCTGCCAAATGAGTCTCGATGCTTCTCTCCACAACCTCCGCTTCAGGATACTGAAGGATTATTAAGAAAATTCAATTAAACTGATGTTTCTGCTCTCCTTAGCAGCAATATTAAATATAAAATAAATGGATATGGAAAGCAGAAATGACAATCAGGTTGCCGGATCGAGAACCTCCCATGATGGACTCTTTAACTTTTCTCTTCCGGCCCTGGTACAGGAATTGAAGCAGGAAAATAGTTGGGCAAAGACTGGCCGAAGTGCCAGGTTAATGCATAAATCAGAAGCTCTTCGCCTGTTGCTGAATGTATTAAAAGCAGGTACAGAAATTAAACCTCATCAGGCTCCAGGCCCAATAACTGTTCATTGTATCGAGGGAAAAATAAAGTTCTTTGCGGAAGATAAAGCTGTTACTCTCGAAGCAGGCGAAATGCTGAGCCTGGAAGCGTTTATTCGCCATAGTGTCGAAGCATTAGAAGAATCAGCTTTTCTGCTGACTATTATTCCTCTGAATGTCCCGGACAAAAAGTAAAAGGATAGCCTTATGAAAAGAGAGCTAAATACAAGGGAAGACATTAGTTTCCTCATTCACACTTTTTATGGAAGAATTCGGAAAGATGAAATGCTGGGGCCGATTTTTAATGGCATGATCAAAAACTGGCCGGAACACCTGGAGCGGCTAACGGATTTCTGGGAAACAAATCTTACGCTGAACAGGACTTACAGGGGCAATCCGCCTGAAGCCCACCGGCGGGTGGACCGTTATATGGACTACAATATAAGTATGGAGCATTTCGGGCAATGGCTGCAAATCTGGTTTGCTACTATAGATGAGTTCTTTACCGGTACCAATGCCCAAATTGCAAAGAACCGTGCAAGAACCATGTCTACCCACCTTTTCCTCCGTATGTTCGAAAACCGGCCAAAACTGGTATAATACCTTTTCACGTGACAGCTTAGTGGCGGGAATCTTTGATGGTTTTTAAAGAACTTCATAAAGAAAAGTGTATGAAATTATTCCCTGTTACAAAAATTAAGCTCCCAATGAAGCCGAAGATTCTTCAGGAGTTTGATCGGCTACAGGAAGGGGAGAGTATGGTTATTTCTAATGAAAGCAACCCTTTTATTCTTTATTACCAGTTACTGGATGACAGAGGCGATTCTTTTAGTTGGGAATACCTTGAAAAAGGGCCACAAAAGTGGAGGGTAAGGATTCGGAAGCGGTTTAATTCGGTAAAATAGCTTTTTTAGGGTCGGTCTTCTAAAAGGATCGACCTTTTCTTTGTTTACCAGTTTTGGAGAAGTAGCCGCCTCATTACTTATTTCTGCTTTGTATACTCTTTCTCCTTATCTGGGGATGTAGAATTGGGAGTGTCCATGGTAGGGTTAGATCTTGATTGGAAAGGATTGGGTTTTGGCATTTGTAATAAAAATGGAGAGGGTTTCTCTTTTTTTGTTCAGGTAAGAGATAATTTTAGGCCGTGGAACCCCTTTTCCGGATAAGAGGGAAAAACAAAAAGAGCTGTCAGGTTTCGGCAGCTCTTACTCTCTTACGGTTATTAGTTACTTAATTTTATACAATTGCATTTTCTCTTTGGAGTAAAGAATGCTTTTAACTTCTAAGCATCCGGAGCAGGTAAATCGCTGTAATGGAAAGGATTACAGCTGCAGTACTCAATAGGCACAGAATAACTTTTACAGACATGGGCATTTCGGGGCTACCGGCTTTTACCACTTGTGCTTCTGCTATTTCAGGAGTTCCCTTTGGAAGAGTGGTTTCAGCTACAGCTTCCGGGCCTGCTTCTTCCAGATAGCTGAGCAGGTTATTAAGCTCCTCATCAGAGAATTTGTGTGGTGGCATAGGAATTTTGTTGTACTTGTTGAATAATTCAGCCGCCACTTCATCTCCTGCGGCTATCATTTGCTGCGAATTGGTGATAAAGCTTTTGATCCAGTCTGCCTCCCTTCTTTCCGTAACGCCTGCCAGGTCTGGTCCAAGGATATCTCCTCCACCAATGGAGTGACAGGCCGTGCAGTTGCCGGCGAAAATTTCCTTTCCGGAAAGGGTCTGGGCACGGGCACTAAACCCTACCAGCATCAACACCAAAGTGGCCCATAATCTTGTTTTCATGGTTAAATTAGTTTAGAGTTATTTAATGCTAAATAAGCATACAGCCATGAAAATAATTATGATGATAATCATATCCGGAAGGATTTTCTGTTTAGGGCAATTACTTGTTGCAGGAGAACTGCTTAACCCACCAGGTAAGCGAGGCCATTATTAACTGGCTGACATAAGTCCTTTATTTTGTTTTCCCTAAACAGCTTTTCCATGAGTTCCCTTGGCTTTTTGTATTGCTCATGGATAGGGCAGGGATGGGTTTCGGAACACTGGCTAAGGCCAAGGCCGCACTCATTAAACACGGCAAGTCCATCGATGGCTTCCACAATTAGAATTATGGGTTGGAGGAGTTGAGCTTCGCTTAGGTAAAAGCCTCCGGATGGTCCTTTGGTGCTGTTGATAACACCTCTCTTTACAAGCGTTTGCAACATTTTACTTACTGTATGTCCGCTTGCATTTATATGTTCGGCAATATCTTTGATAGATTTCTTTTCGCCGGTTTCTATCCCGGAGGCGAGGTAGATTACTGCTTTAATGGCTGTCTTACAGGTGTAGCTTAGCATATTCTGCAAATTTATAAATAAGGGGCTCCTGCAGGAAATATCAGGAGCCCCGGATCAGGAGGGAAATTTAAGGCAAATAAGTGACCTTTAGAAGTGCAATGGTTTCTTTCCCGCTTCCTACAGCTGGGCTTTTACCCGGAAGGCCGCTATTGCAAAGGCAGGTGAGGGAGCCCTCCTGTTTAGCTGCGATTTTCCGCAGTGATCTCTTTTGGCTTTCGCTCCCAAAAACGGTCTCTCCATTTTTCATCCTCAAGGTGTGGTCTGGCTGGTACCTCTTTTAAAAGCTTTAAAAGCTCCGCTTCACTCATGAGGGTCTGTAGTTGGTTAAAAAGTTCTCGCTCTTCAAACCGGATATGTGCCTCCAGCAGCTCGGCAAAGCTTTTGAGCCACTCAGGGTCAAAAGGAAAATGCCGGATGCTACTTACAAGGCCCCTTATTTCAGCATGTTCTCTCTCCGCCCGCTGTCGAAGAGAGTTATGCTCATGGAGAGTAGGAAAGAGAAATTTTTCTTCATCAGCGAAATGGTGCTGCAGGTCTTGTTCGTAAAAATAGGTCACGTACTGAGCAATGCGAACAGGCGGTATGCCTGCTCGCTGTCCCTGCCGAATCTTCCATACCAGCAAAAGCCCGAAATGATGATCCTTCGAAAACTCCACCAATGCAGGGCTTCTTTTGATAGGTTTTGTTTTTTTACTCATGATCTTAGCTCTTTTTCTATTTCCAGGGCTTTAGGAAAAAGAATGTTATTCTCGAGGTGAATATGGATGAAGAGATCATTTTCAAAGTCTTCCAGCATTTTAAATAGTAGCTTATAGCTGCCGCAGGCATCTTCCGGCAGGGCATAATTCCGGCTCAACTCTCTTATCTTTTCAAGGTCCCGTCCTGCTGAATCATGTTCTGCCTCCATCATCCGAACGGGGTTTTCTACCGTTCCAAAACCAGGTTTTGCTAAAGGAGTATTTTCTTTTTTTGCCCGGGCCAGTTCTTTAATGAAAGGGAAGAGGATATTTTCCTCTTTAGGCATATGGTCCAGTAACTCCTCACTTATCTTTCCTACCAGTTGGTTTATTTCAAATAATTCTGGGTGTTGCCTGCCATGGACCCGTGCTACTTTTTCGGCATAAGTACTAATATCCGGCAGCGTATTTCTAACATAGCTGTGGTGAGTATTTACTATGTAGTCTGCCAGGAAGCCAGGTTCCCAGCTCTGGTAAGGTAATGGCCTGCTGGCTGCAGGGTTTTCGTTTGCTTGTTGTAATTCCTGCTCGATTTTAGTTACATCAAGGCCTTTTTCCGCACAAGCCTCTTTAACAGTTTTCTTTCCACCACAGCAGAAGTCAAGTCCGTATTTTTTAAAAACTGCTGCTTTTCGCAGGTCTTTTGCTGCAATTTCACCGAGGGTTTCATCTTTTTCCCCGGCCGCCCTTTTTGTTAATACTACTTTCCACCACTCTGGCCCCTCCTCCAGGTACTCCCAAATAAAAATATTGCCCAGCTCGCCCAGCATCTGGTAGTAGAGAGGTTTAGGGTCATGGTCGTTATGGATGGTAAGACTTTGGCCCGGGGCAAGCTCTTCGAATCTTTTGAAAATGGTGGGATGTTTTTCCCGCGGGTCTAAAATGGTGACGTCGAGGATATTTTCTTCCTGTGCGATCATGGTATAGGTGTTTAAGTTTCTACTATGGCAAATGTAGTAAGAAATAAATAAAAGTAAAAGAGTGCCTCTATACTTTTAAACTATTTTCTAATTACTTCGAATCCAGCAAAATAAAGGCAAGGAATTCTGCTACAGCCCGAAGAGAATAATGATCCTTTCACCTTCTAATAAACTTAGCCCTATCTAATATAGCAATTCTGCCCTTTGGGCTTAGCGGTGGAGAAAGTACTGACTTTGATCAGGCAAAAAGCCATCAACTGTCATAACCCGGCCCATCATCCCTCATATTTTCCACCCTCTTTCAGGTCTACCTTTACATTATAATTAAAATAAAAAAGCACCACCAAACTTTAGAAATCATGAAGACCCTACTAATAATCTTTAGCTTGTTATGGTTTCCCTTTACCTACAACAGCCCACAGCATATTTACCAGTTCTCAGCCAACAGTAAGCTTTCCATTACAGGAACTTCTACTCTGCATGTCTGGACTATGGATACTAAAACAGTTAAAGGGAATGCAAATATAGAAATAGCCGACACTGAGATTCTTCACATTAAAGAAATCAATGTCCGTGTTCCGGTAGAAAGCCTTAAGAGTGGAAAGGCAGTGATGGATAAGAATGCCTATAAAGCGCTCAATTCTAATAAGTATCCAGACATTCACTTCCAGATGAAAGACTTTAATAAAATTGCTCAGCGCAATGGCGCTTCTGCCCTGGAAGTATCAGGAAATTTAACCATTGCTGGAAAAACCCGACCTGAAAAAATACTGGTGGAGTATAGGACAGATGCAACAGGAAACATATAGGTAAAGGGTTTAAAGGACATTAAAATGACGGACTATGGAGTAACTCCTCCGGAAGTAATGTTCGGCACTGTTAAAACTGGCGATGACATTACCATTTCCTTCGACCTTTATCTAGGCCAAACCAATATCTTATAAATATGCACAACTTCTTATCCTAATTATTATGAAACGCTTCATTCTTAAAACAACTTTTGTAGCTTGTACAGCGGTCTTTATGACTGCTCCGGTAGCACTACTTGCCCAGCAGGCGCCCTTTGATTCGTTCAGGGCCTATGACTTAGGAGGCCTGAATGTTTTTGAGCCTGTTCCAACAGACACTCTTCCTTTTGATGAGGTAAAGGTACGTTTTGGTGTAGGTTTTGCCCAGCAGTTGCAGGCTATCAGCCATACGAATAAGGCAGCAGAGCGACTGGTGGAGGGAACTGACCTGAACAAGTTAGCAGACATAGGAGTAGGAGCTAACCTTGCCACAGCCAACCTGAACCTGGATGCGCAGTTAGCAGATGGTATTCGCCTGAACCTGGTGACTTACCTATCCAGTCGCCACCACTCAGAGGCATGGGTAAAAGGAGGTTATCTTCAGATAGAGAAACTTACCATGCTCAACAGTGCGCTCATTGACAGGGTAATGGAGAATGTGATGATAAAAGCAGGGCACATGGAGATTAACTATGGTGATGCCCACTTCAGAAGAACAGACAACGGTGCGGCCATGCACAACCCTTTCGTGGGCAACCTGATAATGGATGCCTTTACCACAGAGGTGGGTGGAGAAGTGTACTACTTTAACAATGGCTTCCTTGCCATGGCAGGTATCACTACAGGTGAGCTCAACCCAAGTGTAATCAGCAAAGAAGATAAGTCCCCAGCCTTCCTGGGTAAGATTGGCTATGACAGCTATGTTGCTGATGATGTACGTGTCCGCTTAACAGGCTCTCTCTATACAGCTAACAGTGATTCAAGAAACACCCTCTATGGTGGCGACAGAACAGGCTCCCGCTATTACAATGTAATGGAGAATACAGTAGCCCCCGGCTTTACCTCAGGAAGAGTGAATCCTGGCTTAACAAATAAAGTAACCTCCATTATGGTCAATCCTTTTGTAAAAGTAGGAGGACTGGAATTCTTCGGAGTGTATGAAACGACTGCAGGAAAAGCTTCTGCTGAAGTTGAGGACAGACGCTGGAATCAACTGGCAGGTGAAGTTATTTACCGCTTCCTTGAAAGGGAACAGCTCTACATCGGTGCCCGCTACAACACGCTCAACGGGCAGCTGGCTCCTGCTAATGGAGTAGCCGGCAATGATGTAACCATTGACAGAGTGCAGGTAGGCGGTGGATGGTTCCTGACTGATAACATCCTACTGAAAGGAGAGTATGTAAACCAGCAGTATAAAGGATACGCCGAAACCAGCATCTTCCACGGCGGAGAATTTAAAGGGTTTGTCTTCGAGGGAGTTATCGCTTTCTAAAGTAGAAAAATCTCCTGCTGGTTTTGTTTGGAAATGAAGCCGCCCAAAAAAAGGCGGCTTCCCTGGTTTAATAATGCCAGAAGAGCGTTATCCTTCTTTTTCAGAACGAGCGGCAAAAGTCTCAGGAGGAGGTTTTGTTTTCTTCTTTCACGGTTATTTTCCTGGGTGGAGCAGGAGTAATGAACCTGTCTTTTAAGCCGGAGAACCTTCCCCTTAGTTTAATTTCCCCAGAAGCCTGCTCTTTCTTTATAATGTTAAGAACAAGGTTCATCCCTAGTTCTTCTCTGGTATACAGGAGCAGGCTGTAAATAAAATAGCTAATCCCCAACATTTCAAGTGCCTCTTCAATATTGGTAACCATGGCATATAAAAAGTTTTCTGTGCCCCGATTGAAGTTAATGTAGCCACCTATCATTTCAATGCCTAAAGCACCACCCAGGTACAGCAATGCGGCTAAAATAAACCTGTTCCTGAAACGGTCTTTCAGCTCAAGCAGGAACCGTATAAAGAAAATGCTCAGAATCCCTACAAATATCATTCCCGGTACTACCCAGGCAAAGTGCAGAAAGCCTGTTGCCTCCATGGCTCTCTGCATGGGCTCAATCATTAATTCATGAACACCTATAAACTCATCCATTGATAAGAGGAGGAAAATACCACTTAACAGAAGCCAGTAATATTTAAATGAATCAGCAATTTTAAATTTATTCAGGGAGATGTAAAACAGCAAAACCGCTACCGACAGTAGAAAGACAGAGGAAAAATAAGTGGGGATATTGTTCTCGTTATCCAGGTAAAAAAAGGTGAGCAGGATATGAACGATGTTCGTGCTCTTTTGTAAGTAGTATTTAAGAAAAGCTATAATGCTGCTGAAGGAGAAAAGCAATAAAATGAAGGAACACAAAAAATAGAAGACCTTTACCGGAGAAACTCTTAGAAACAGATGAGGCTGGTCGTTTTCCTGTGAAAAGGGCCGCGGGTACTTCATGAATTAACTTTTAGTAAGATGAAAAAAGAACATCAAAAAGGACTGTATCTTTAAAAAACAAGCAACAGCAGAACCAGTCTTCCCATATAAATTTTATTGTGTCGTTTAGGATATAATTAACAATAAATTAATATTGTTTAAATATAACGATCTTTTATGGTGATTTTTGCGAGTATTCAGAGAAGAAGGTAGTGTTGGCAGGAGAGTAGAAAAAGAAGGAGATGGGGAAGAAAGGTGAAAGCTGTTCAATGATTATGAATCAAGCCGCAGGTTTGATAAAAAGCCAAGCCCGGTGGTATTACAAAGGTTTTGCTCTTTTTCTACCATAAGGGCCAGTTGCTGAGTGAAATTCAGGAGAGCAGCCGGAGGTACACATACCACCGCAAAATCGTTTTTCCTGAGGAGTGTAGCGGCTACGGTACCCACAAAACCCAGTTCCTGTTTTGCTCCCTGAGTCCCAACAACAATTAGCTCCGCCTTTAAGTGTTGGGCCATGGCAGGTATTTCTGTTTCCGGAGTGCCAGGTTTAATCAGCCGGCTCACCGATATGCCAAACCGGCTGTGTATTTCCTGGGCAATAATATCCAGCTTTTGTTGGGCCAGTCCCTCGGGGCTCTTCTTTTTATCAACATTTTCTTCCTCCAGCATTTCGGGGGAAAAGGATAAGGCATGGAAAATGATTAAGCGACCTTTCAGACGATAAGCCAACTCAGCTGCATAAATGGCAGCTATTTGTGCATTTGCAGAAAAATCAGTGGCCAGTAAAATATTCTTCATTATTCTGAACTTTAGCTATCGCTGTAAATATCCTTTTGTTACTTTTAGAAAGTAGCCGGCACTCTCCCTTTCAGGTAGTTATGGCTGTTTCCTGAAATGTAAAAATACAGGTATGTGGAGTGAACAGGCATGATAGCCAACAGCCCGGAATATGATAAAAGTCATTATTTAACTACAGCAGTTGGAATATCTTTGGCAAAAAGCTTTGAGCCGAAAAATGCCTGCCTGCAAGGGCCTTTAAAGACTTTATGGTGCTTGATTTGGCTGGGTTTTTTACCTTTTGACTGATTGTTTAGTATATTTGATTACCTTCAAAACGATTTTTAGTAAAAACAGAAATACTTGGAAGAGCCACCCTACAGACCTGACTGGAACACAGAAGATAAATCAAGGCTGAAAGCAATCATTGACACAGCTATCGATGGAATTATTACCATTGATACTCATGGTATAATGGAATCGGTAAATCCGGCAGCGGCGAAAATATTTGGATATCAGCCTGAAGAAATCCTGGGGCAAAACATAAAAATTCTGATGCCTGAGCCCGACCGCAGCAGGCACGATGATTACATCGGAAACTACCTCCGCACAGGAGAGGCTAAAATAATTGGAAAGGGAAGGGAAGTTCTAGGCAAAAAGAAAGACGGCTCTGTTTTTCCTTTTTTGCTCAGCATCAGTGAGGTGCGCCTCCATGATAAGCTAATTTTTACCGGTATTGTGCATGATATCAGCGAACTTAAACAAGCAGAGGAAGCGCTACGGGAAAGTGAAAATAAAATAAACTCTATCATAAAAGCAGCGGTCGATGGAATAATTACCATCGATACCCGTGGCATTATGGAAATGGTGAATCCTTCGGCCGCAAAGCTGTTTGGTTATGAAGAGCATGAGCTGTTGGGGAAAAGTGTTAACATGCTCATGCCAGAGCCGGACCGAAGCCTGCACGACAGCTATATGGGGCGCTACCACGAAACGGGCGAAAAACGTATTATCGGGATTGGAAGAGAAGTAACCGGCATGCGGAAGGATGGGAGCCTGTTTCCTTTTTATTTAAGTATAAGCGAAGTTTACCTCTCTGGTCGAAAAGTGTATACCGGTTTTGTACACGATATAACTGAGCAGAAAATGAATGAAGAAAGGCTCCGCCGTTATGCAGCTGAACTTGAGCGCAGTAACAGGGAGTTACAGGATTTTGCCTATGTATCTTCGCACGACCTGCAGGAGCCGCTCCGAAAAATTCAGGCTTTTGGTGATCGCCTCCTGGGTAAGGACTATGAAAATTTAAGTGATCAGGGAAAAGATTATGTTGACAGGATGCTGAATGCTGCCTCCCGCATGCAAAACCTGATCAACGATTTGCTTTCTTTTTCAAGGGTTACCAGCAAATCAAAACCTTTTGTAAAAGTAAAACTCGATAATGTCCTTTCAGAAGTATTGTCGGACCTGGAAGTCGCGATAGAAAAGAGCAAAGCCGAAATTATTCGTTCGCCTTTACCGGAAATAGAAGCAGAACCAACCCAAATGCGCCAGCTGTTCCAGAATCTGATCAGCAATGCTATTAAATTTCGAAAGGAAAATGAAAATCCTATTATCAATATTTACGCTAAAAGTTTGCAGCGGAAAGCCCACCTTACCGCCACCCCGGGTGACCAGCTTACCGAAATTTATGTAGAAGATAATGGAATTGGCTTTGATGAAAAATACCTGGATAAGATTTTTAATATATTCCAGCGCCTGGAAGGCCAGAAGTACGAAGGCTCGGGCGTGGGGCTGGCCATTTGTCGTAAAATTGCCATCCGGCATGGGGGTGATATTACCGCCCGAAGCCAGCCGGGTGTAGGTACGCGTTTTATTGTAACCCTGGCCATCAGGCAACCCCAGGAGTCTTAAACGAAAAGAAAGATGAGTAAAAGACCAATTGTGATATTAATCGCTGATGACGATGCGGAAGACCGGATGCTGATTCAGGAAGCACTGGAAGAAAACCGGCTTAAAAATCAGATTCAGTTCGTTGAAAATGGGGAGGAGTTAATGGACTACCTTCATAACCGTAACCGCTTTAACGATAAGCAACAATTTCCTACTCCCGGCCTTATTCTGCTTGATTTAAACATGCCTAAAAAAGATGGCAGGGAAGCTTTGAAAGAAATAAAGACCGACGATACACTTCGCCTGATTCCGATTGTAGTGCTTACCACCTCCAAGGCCGAAGAAGATGTGCTGCGGACTTATGACCTTGGCGTTAGCTCTTTTATCACAAAACCGGTTACCTTTTCTTCCCTGGTAGATGTTATGAAAACCCTGAGCAAATACTGGTTCGAAATAGTGGAACTCCCAAAGTTTTAAGTAATAGACAATAGAGGTGAGACATAAGAGCTGAGACTGAAGAGCAAAATACCCAAGACTCATGACGAATGACTCCAGATTATACTCATGCCTGACAAAATAAAAATACTGCTGATAGATGACGATGAGGATGACTTCATCATTACCCGCGACATCATCAATGATATTCCGGGTCGAAATTATCTGCTCGACTGGACCGCTTCTTTTTCAGACGCCCTAAGGATGATTGATGAGCGGAAGCATGATGTATATCTGGTGGATTTTCGCCTTGGCGCTCAGGACGGACTGGAGTTAATTGAGCAGGCCATTGAGGCTGGCAGCACTGCTCCATTTATTCTGCTTACCGGGCAAAGTGATCGAGAAACAGATGAAAAAGCCATGCGTGTAGGAGCGCTGGACTACCTGGTAAAAGGAACAATTAATCCTTATGAACTGGAACGCTCTATCCGATACAGTATTGAGCATGCCAAAAGCCTTGCCCAAATTCAGAAGCTTAATACGGAACTGGAAGAGCGGGTGGAGCAGCGGACGCACGAATTGGCCGAGGCCATCCGGAAACTGGAGCGTACCAACAAAAGCCTTTTGGAAGCAGAACAGGAAGTAAGGAAAGCCTTACAAAAAGAGAAAGAGCTGAACGAACTGAAATCAAGGTTTGTAACCACTGCTTCGCATGAATTTCGAACTCCACTCAGTACAGTCCTCTCCTCGGCCTCTCTTATTAGCCGATACCACAGCGCGGAAGACGACGAAAAAAGGCAAAAGCATGTAGAGCGCATAAAGTCTGCTGTTAACAACCTTACCCTAATCCTTAATGATTTCCTTTCCATTAGCCGGATTGAGGAAGGTAAGATTTATAATGTGCCGGTTTCCTTTGATCTCCCGGCTTTGGCAACAGAGGTAAAAGATGAAATGCAGGGGTATTTAAAAGCAAGACAGAAGATTGATTTCCAGCATAGCGGCAAAGAAACTGTCGTGGTGCTGGACAAACAACTGCTGCGCAATATCTTTCTTAACCTGCTATCGAATGCAAGCAAATACTCCGGCGAAGGGGAGCCTATTTATTTTTGCACTGCCATAGAGGCAGGAGAAATTCGCATAAAAGTGGAGGACAAAGGAATTGGCATTCCTGAAGAAGATCAGGCCCACCTTTTTTCTCCTTTCTTCCGGGCAGGCAATGTGTCGGATATACAAGGCACCGGCCTCGGTTTAAACATTGTTAAACGGTATATTGATATAATGGGAGGGACCCTTGAGTTAAAAAGCCGCCTTGGTGAAGGAACCCGACTAACAGCCACTTTCCCAAAAACAGCCGAAATATGAAAAAGATTTTACTGATAGAAGACCACCAGGAAATCCGGGAGAACACAGCCGAAATTTTATCGCTTGCCAACTATGAGGTTATAGAGGCAGAAAATGGAAAAATTGGAATGGATAAAGCTAAATCAGAAAAACCCGATCTGATTATCTGCGATATTATGATGCCTCAGCTCGATGGCTATGGCGTTTTGCATATGTTAAGTAAAAATCCTGCCACCTCCGGAATCCCTTTTATTTTTCTGACAGCCAAGTCAGAAAAAGAGGACTTTAGGAAGGGAATGAATTTGGGAGCAGATGATTACCTGGTTAAGCCTTTCGATGATATAGAACTGCTAGATGCCATTGAAATGCGCTTGAAGAAGAATGAAATTCTCAAAGCCGATTTTCAGAAAAATGCCGAAGGGCTCAAGCAGTTTATGCAGGAAGCCAGTGGACTGGAAAACCTTGACAAAATGATTGGCGGTGGCCAGAAACGATCGGTATTGAAGAAAAAGCAGTACCTCTACTCAGAAGGGAGCTACCCCAATGCTCTCTACTTCCTGGACAAAGGAAGTATAAAAGGATACCAGACGAATAATGAAGGCAGGGAGTATATTACCAACCTCTATAAGCCCGGCGATTTTATTGGTTATATCGATTTACTCGAAGAGCAGCAGTATCGCGAAACGGCCGTTGCCCTGGAAGAGTCTGAAGTGGTGGTAATTCCACGGGATGATTTCTTTTCGCTGATTCACAAAAATCGCGATGTAGCCAATAAGTTTATCAAAATACTCTCCGATAATCTGGCAGAGAAAGAAGAACGTTTATTAAAGCTGGCCTTCCATTCTGTTCGCAAAAGGGTGGCAGAAGCACTGCTGCTGGTTGAAAAACAGTATAAAAAAGAAGGAGAGCAGAAGTATAAACTCTCCATCTCCAGGGAAGACCTGGCGAACATTGTAGGAGCATCGACCGAAACAGTCATTCGTACTTTAAGCGATTTTAAGGATGAAAACCTGATTGAGGTCAATAGCGGGAAAATCACCATTGTGAATTCAGAAAAACTAAGCCGGCTTAGGGGTTAATCGCAGGGCAGGATAAAATTTTGCTGGAAAGCGGGTTATCAAATAAAACAACCAAACCGAATAAAGTCTTTCAAAAATGTCCACTTCCTATCTTCCAAATTCTGTAATGCTGATAACAGGTGCGGCTTCCGGTATTGGACGGGAACTGGCGCTCCAGGGAGCAAAAAGAGGGGCTGCTGTAATTGGGGTTGATATAAATTTTTCGGAGCTGGAGGAGACCCAGGCGCTGGTGAGAAAGGAAGGGAATGAAATCGAAATCCACCAGCTGGATGTTGCCGATAAAGCTGCTGTTTTTGCTTTTGCTGATAAAATAATTCCCACTTTAGCGGGTCGCCGGCTGGTGCTGGTAAATAATGCAGGAGTAGGTTTATTTAGCGGGAGTTTTGAGCATACTGAGCTGGAAGACTTTGAATGGTTGCTTAACGTTAACCTTTGGGGAACGATATATCCCTGCAAAGCTTTTTATCCTTACTTCATCCGGCAGAATGAAGGTCATATTGTTAACCTCTCCAGTGTATTCGGCCTTGCTGGTGCCGCCAACCAGTCGGCCTATTGTACCTCCAAATTCGCCGTGAGGGGTTTTACCGAAACCCTTCGAATGGAATTAGCCGGCACTAACATTAGAACTACGGTTGTACACCCAGGTGGTATTAAAACTAACATTGTTCGAGCTTCCCTTCCTAAGGGGCCTATAGCAACCGAGGCCATGCACTGCAAATCAGTACGGCAATTTGAGCGAGCAGCCCCAACAACGGCCGAAAAGGCGGCCCGCCTTATACTGGAAGCGATAGAGAAGAAAAAGCAACGACTTGTGATTGGGCCCGACGGTAAAGCACTTGACTTTATCAGCCGTTTACTCCCTGTGCGCTATACCAAAATACTGAAGGGGCAGATTGCAAAAACCTTTACTGATCCCTATCAGGAGAGAAAGCGAGGAAAAAGGTGAAAGCAGATTTTCAGGTAGGCATCGTAGGAGCAGGCTTTGCCGGTTTGGTAGCAGCCCTGAGGCTGAAAAAGAGCGGGCGTGATAACTTCATCATTTTTGAAAGAGCGTCTGAAGTAGGAGGCACATGGCGCGAAAACATCTACCCCGGCTGTGCCTGTGATGTGGCCTCACCCCTCTATTCTTTTGCCGGGGAGCCTAACCTGGGTTGGAGTAAAATGTATGCCAGCCAGCCCGAAATTCTTGCCTATATCAAACGAGTGGTGGCTAACAACGGACTTGACAGGCACCTGCGCCTGAATACCGATGTGGTAGAAGTCCGCTTCCTCGAAAGCGAAGGCTACTGGAAAGTAATAGACCGGAAAGGGAATAGCTATACAGTGGCCGTTTTGCTCCTGGGCCTTGGACCTCTTAACCGGCCCCACATTCCCCGCTTCGAAGGCCTGGAGGAGTTTAGAGGCCGAACCTTCCACTCTGCCCGCTGGGATAGCAGCTACGACTTAAAAGGAAAAAGAGTAGCCGTTATAGGTACAGGAGCCAGTGCCATACAAATCGTACCCAGTATTGCTCCCATGGTAAAACAGTTGCTGGTTTTGCAGCGGACTCCGGCCTGGGTAGCGCACCGCTTCGATAAAGATTTCAGTGGTTTTAGCAAATGGCTGTTCAGGCGTTTTCCACTATTACAGCAAATTCAGCGTGAAGTTATTTACTGGCTCAATGAGCTCAGCGGGCTTGGGTTTATAGGCTATTCGCATTTCAATCGGCTGATGGCATGGCTCTCCTTACGAAAGCTGAAGAAGGAAGTAAAAGACCCCGAAGTACGGAAAAAGCTTCAGCCTCATTATACCATTGGCTGTAAGCGCATCCTCCGGTCCGACGATTTCTACCCCACTTTTAACCGCTCCAATGTTCAACTTATTACAGCCTCCATTGAGCGTTTTACGCAACAGGGCATACGCACAAAGGATGGACAGGAACATTTCCTCGATGCAGTTATTTTTGCGACGGGTTTTGTGGCCGCTGACATTCAGCTGTATACCAAAATAGTAGGAAGACAAGGCCGCCTTCTAATAGAAGAATGGAAGGAGAAGGGAGCTGAAGCCTTTCTTGGAACCACCGTGGCAGGCTATCCAAATATGGGCTTTATTCTTGGACCTAACACCGGCCTGGGACATAATTCGGTAATCCATATGATGGAATCGCAGATGAATTACCTGATGCAGTACATCGAATACCTTGAACAGAGCGGCAAGGAAAGCTTTTTAGAGGTGCGGGAAGAAGTACAGGAGGCTTATAATAAAAAACTACAGAGGCAGTTTAAAGGAACCGTTTGGAACTCGGGCTGCCAAAGCTGGTATATGAATGAGAAGGGAAGGAATACAACTTTGTACCCACGCCTGACGACCACCTTCCGAAAAATAACGAGAAAGTTTAATCCGGAAGATTACCATCTCGTACAAAAGGGAGGATAGGAGTAATCTGTTGTTTTCGAAAGCAATTGAAAAAGAAACTATGCGTCTTATTTTTATTCCCGGCTTTGGAGAAGATGAATCTGTTTTTGAAAAGCTTCATCCGCACCTGCCCGGCGAAAAAGTTTTCCTGGATAATTGGAGCCTGTTACCCGATAGAGAAATGCGAGGATTAAACGTGCTGCAGTATTCCGCTGATTTAGTCAGGCAGTTTAACATTACTGAAGAGGATGTGGTAATCGGGCATTCCATGGGGGGATGGATTGCCTGGCATATTAAGCACCTGGTGTACTGCCCCATTGTGCAGATTGCCTCCTGGACCGACCCCGGAAAAGTAGTGGCGCCCACCCGCAACCTTCCGCTCATCTTCTGGGCTACTAAAAAAAAGGTCGTGCTTAACCACCTGGTGAAAAAGCTGACGGTTTGGAAATATTACAAAGGGAAGCCCTCCATGGAAGTTTACCGCCATGTCTTCGAAAACATGGTGCAGGGGAATAAGGATAATGTCAACAATCAGTTCAGGCTTATTTTTAATCCTGTAAGGGAGAAAGTGCAGGAAAGCCCGGACCTTCGAATTCATGCCCGGGCCGATACGATTGTCCGCTTTCCTGACGAATCCACGTTCGAGGTGCCTGGCGACCATTTCTGCCTATATACCTATCCGGAGAAGGTGGTTCCTCCTATTGTAGCTTTGCTAAAGAAAGTGAAAAAAAGGCATTGAGTAAAGAATCGATGGTCCTCCTGGTTTAGCACTTTTCCATTCAACTCTGAAGGCGGATCTTTTAAATTTTCCCATTCATCTTCCATTATTTCCCTTTTTACACCTCAAGATACTCCTGCCGTTATTATTGAAGTAGCCGGAATCGCAAGGAAGCAGGCTTCAGGAAAAATAAGGTCATGAAAATCCAAGGTAAAGGCGGAGAGAATAAAATGCCTGAAAGAGCGCTTTTCGGTACAACTACCAAATAGCTGTTTTCCTTCACCTTACAAGATGGTCTAATCTTTTTCCTGTTGGGCTACCTCTCATTTCTCATTAAATAATAACGGCAAGGGTTTAACCTTGCCGTTTTGAAAATATTATTGTTACAGGGGAATGAAAAGTCCTGGTAAAAAAGTCTGCAACCTCCTGAAAAAAAGAGTTTAAAAAATGTTTGGTTCCGGAAACTCTTACTCAGGAATGGTGCCAGAAATAGAGAAAGCCTGGTGAAAGAGGGAAAATAGGTAACAGATTGTAAAATGAGAGGTTTGTTATATTAAAAGAATAGAGGAGGTGGATTGTTAACCTATTTATTATGAGTTAGTTGTTTTCAATATGAATGGGTTTTAGGATATGAGCTGGCTCAGAAGCGTTATCCCTCTCTTTATTTGAACCGGGTTAAATGGAGAATAGCTGGTTAATTTACTTCTGCTTTCTGTATGCGACAAACAACGGTTATGCTCAGGCATTTTTTTAACTAAATGAAATATATATGGGTACATGGATATGGGCTTTGGTTTTGATAGCGGCCGTGTGGGCGGCACACTGGGGAGCAGAACATCTGGCACATCCTCTCAAAAAATTAAGAAAGCAATGGGGCTTCTCTGTTGCCGCAGGTGGAGCTTTAGTAGGGCTGGCAGCCGCAAGCCCTGAAATAGGAATTAACATTGCCAGTGCTATAAAAGGAGTTGGGGACATTGGACTGGGAACTATGTTCGGATCAAATGTTATTGCCATTCCATTTATGGTTGTAACTGCTTATTTGGCTACACGGCACCTAAAGAAAAAGAATGCAGATAAAGAGCATCAACAACATATAAAGGAGCACCTTCTGAAGGTAGATCCAAAAGCGGTAACTGTGCAAGCTCTTCCGTACCTTTTGATTGTTGCGCTTGTGGCTATTTTAACAGTGCCACCTCAATGGAGAGGGCTGCAGCCTGTGGATGGGTGGATTATGCTGGGCATGTACGCCCTGTACTTAAGCCAGGCCTTGTTAAGAGGAAGAAAAGAAGGCGAAAAGGTAGAATGGAAAAAGAAAGAAATATGGCTGGCTATTGCCGGGATAGCTGTTCTTGCCCTAGGAGCCTACTTTACCGTTAGGGCTACCGAAAATATTGTGGACGCCCTGGGAATGTCGAAGATTGTGGGTGGCCTTTTTATTACCGCACCTATGGCGGCGCTCCCAGAAGTTTTTGCCACCTGGAATGTTGCCAAAAGTGGACAAATCACTTCTGGGGTTACCAGTGTAATAGGAGATCATGCAGTTACTTTAACAGTGGCTTTTTTCCCTCTGGCCATGGTAACCCTGCCGGTAAATAATTTCCCCCTTTTTGTAACAGTTCTCAGTTTTGTAGGTCTTATGGGTATTTTATATGCGGCTTTTATTCAATGGGGCGGCGAGGCGGATCAGGATGGTTTTAAGCGTTGGCAGGTAGTTGCCTTAGGCCTTGTTCTCCTTGTTTATGTGGCCGTAGTGCTGTTTGGGGTCCTGAATATTTTAAGTAACGGTTCAGGAGCCACAAGTGGTAGTGCAGGCTAAAGCCTGCTAAAAAGGAAGGGGAAGCTACGGGCATTTCTGTAACTGTTTACGTTTGCTAACATAAGAAGTGAAATAAATAGGAACGATAAAATAAATAGGCCACAGCTGCTGAAGTTCTGTTGCTTAAGAAGAAGGGACTAAAAGTATTTTTCTTAATAGTTTGCTATTAAAGAGGGAAGCCCGACTGGAAATTGGTTTTTTCAAGGAGGGGATAATGTACTGGATATAAGACTTTTTGTCCCTCGTTCTCCTGGCCGGCTACTCTTACCAATTAAAACAACTTATGCCGCTCAGTGCTTTTATAAGTTAAACAGATATCAATAAAATGGAAAGAATAAAGTTGCAGGTAAGCAATGAAACTGCTCCGCTTAAGGCAGTCGTACTCGGCATAGGTAAAGACATGGGAGAGCCAAGAACTATCGATCCCATGAGCCGAAAACATTTAAAAAACAATACCTATCCTGAAGAGGAGGATGTAAGAGAGGAGATTGGTGCTTTTGAAAAGGTGTTGCGGGAGAATGGGGTGGAGGTGTATCGTCCACAGAATTTAGAGGGTGTCGAACAGATATTTACCCGGGACATTGGCTTTGTTATCGAGGACAACTTTTTTGTAGCCAACATGAAAGAACCCGTCCGGCAGAAAGAATTGGAGGGAATAAGCGGAATCATGGAACAGCTCGACCCCAGTAAAATTATTGAAATTCCTGAAGGGGCGACCATAGAAGGGGGTGATATTGTACTATGGAATAAATTTGTTTTTGTTGGGCAAAGTGGCAGAACCAATTCGGAAGGAATTACTTTCCTGCAGAAAATGCTACCCGATAAAGAAGTGATTCCACTGCGGATAAGAGAGAGTAAAGACCCTGTGGAGCATATTCTGCACCTCGACTGTGCCTTTCAGCCAATTGGGGAGGAGGAGGCCATTATATTTCCGGAAGGTTTTGTCGATCCACCGGAAGCTATTCTCGATATTTTTTCCGATAAACAGCTGATAAAGGTAAACCAGGAACAGAAGGTAAGAATGTGCCCCAATATTTTCTCTATCTCCCCTGAAAAAATAGTGGTAGAGGAAGGGTTTAAAAGCTTGAAACCTCTGCTACGATCGAGGGGCTATGAGCTGTTTGAAATTCCCTACAGCGAAACCTCTAAACTAAGCGGCCTGTTAAGGTGCTCCACCTTACCCCTTCGGAGAGAGGGGTAAAAAGCTTCAGGCATAGGGAAATACAGTCACAGAAGCTTTCATGGTAATTACAACCGGCATTACCAAACAATGATGGTAGGCAACTGTTGGTCAAGGTAAACAGGTAACAAAAGAAAAAGGGAAAGATACTGCCATGGTAGAATCTCCTTTTTCATTTTTTAGCCGGTTAGATAAATTTTTTAACCTGAAGTGAATGCCATGAAAAAAGCTCTTTTAATTTTCACCCTTCTTTTGTGTGTTACTTTTTCTGGTTTTGCCCAGAATAATATCATCACCGTGCCTGTTCCGGAGATTGTTCCAAAGAAGAAGGTGTATGTGCAGCCAGGGGTGGTGGTAAATCGTAACCTTGCCCAGTTTGGCACTATCGTATCTTATGGATTGGGAGCTAACTTTCAGGCAGGTATTACCATTACAGATGTAACAACGAATTTCGGGCCGGAAGAAACCTTCTTTCCCATCGATTCCGTAAAGCCAGGGTTAAATCCGGATGTGCTGGTGAATTTTTCCAAAGGGTGGAAATTAAGTAAAGGAACCTGGCTGGGTATCGGAACGATGTCCGGGTTCAATGTAGCCGATAATGGGGCAGACTTCTCTTCTTTTAATTACTTTAACGGCCAGACAAAAATCTTTAAGGATAACCTGGTCCTGCTGGGGGTTTATTACGGCAACGACACCCGGCTTGTCACCAAAGAAGGCAAATTTGGATTGCTAGCCGGATTTAAAGTGCCACTCTCAAAGAAGTGGTCATTTGCTGGCGATTATATTTCCGGGAATAATGCCAGGAGCTATATTAACACCGGATTTGGCTACAAAATTACCAGTCATTGGGCAGCCTATGGAGGAGCTGTTATCCCGGCTCCGGATAGTGGCAACAAGCTAGCAGGAACCCTCCAGTTCAGGTATTTAGGGGGGAAGGAGAAGAAGAAGAAAAAGCCGTAAAATAGCGGTAAAGAATTGCCATTCTTTTGTAGAGGTATGAAAAGAAACAGGTAAAATAGAATACTTAAAATCAATGAAGAACTGCGCCTCCCTGCACCTGCGGGAGGCGCTTTTTTTTAGAGGTTGATGAGGTTTTTCTTCCGTCAATAATATATTCTGCTTAATTAACCATTTAGTTAATTCCAGCCTGCTTTCCTTTAGTAAGTGTCGTTCCTTTATGCTTTCTTTGGGAACAAGCTGTTAACATAAATGAAAAACGTAAGGCTGGTTTTAGGAAGCGGGAGCGCAAGGGGTATCGCCCACATAGGCGTTATAGAAGAGCTTGAAAAGGAGGGGTATACCATTAAGGAAGTAGTAGGCTGCTCCATGGGAGCGCTGGTTGGAGGAATTTATGCGGCAGGATGCCTTCCGCAGTATAAAGAGTGGCTCCTTAAACTTAGCAAGCTGGACGTGTTCAGGTTGTTCGATTTTACTTTTTCTGTGCAGGGTCTTATCAAGGGCGAACGGGTATTTTTAGCCATAGAGGAATTGATAGGCGACCAGCAGATCGATGATTTCAGTATTCCTTTTACCGCAGTGGCCGTTGATGTGCTTAACAGAGAAGAGGTTTACTACCGCCGCGGAAGTCTTTTCAAAGCTTTAAGAGCCTCTATTGCCATTCCTACCTTGTTTACTCCTGTTCCGGATGGAGGAGCACTTCTGGTGGATGGGGGAGTGCTGAATCCATTGCCGCTCAACCTGGTAAATAAAGAAGAGGGAGACATAGTGGTGGCAGTAAACCTGAATGGAAAACCAGCTCCCTGTGCCCCACAACCTCTTACTGTCGAGAATAAAGAAAAAGCGGCTTACCTGAGAATGCTGGAGGCATTTCGCACCCAGATTTTAAAGATGGATACAAAAGCAGAAGAGAAGGCAGCTTATATGGGCTTCTTCGCTCTCCTTAATACCTCCTATGAGCTTACCCAGGATAAGGTAGCAGAGCTGATGGTGCACATTCACCAGCCCGATATTATGGTGACCATCTCGCGCGACAGTTGTGGAGTGTTTGAATATTACCGTGCAGAGGAGCTGATAGAAGAGGGGCGGAAGGCCTTCCATAAAGCACGTCAGCTAAGCCAGTAAACCGCTTATTTAATAAAACCTCCCGAGCTTGTTATTTGCCCCGGCAGGAAACCGTTCAGAGGACAAGACCATTCCTGCCTGATGGCTTTGTCCTCTCTGTAGGCTCATGAGAAACGGAACACACTGTGCTCAGTTACCGGCCCTAAATTTTACATATTGTAGAACTGCTTCAGAAAAGTTTCCACATCAACTGGCTCTCTTTGGAGAATACTTCGCAGGGTGTTATCCGGATAATCGAACTCACCTTTTTGGAGGGCATCAGCCATGTTGGTGCTGATGTCGATAACAGGAGCAGGCACCTGTGCATCTTTCATGCTTTTTCTCATGTAATCTGTAGAGATGGGGATATACTTCACCGGCTTATTGGCTGCTTTACTTAATGCAACTGCCACATCATAAAAAGAATAAGTTTGTGGAGCGGAAATCGTGTATACTTGGCTCTCCTGCTCTTTTCTGAGGATTACTTTTGCAATGGCTTCGGCAATATCTTCTCTCAGTACAAAGCCTGCCCGCTGCTCACCACCGGCAAAATAAAGAGAACCACTTTCTACTGCATTTCCGGCTATGTCCGGCAATAAATCGAGGTAAAGATTATTGCGGAAGAAGGTATAGGTGATTCCTGTTTCTTTTATAGCTTTTTCAGTTTCGAAATGTCCGGGAGTAGCTCCAAAGGTTGCATCAGCCGAAGGATTTACGATGCTGGTGTAGTAAATATGCCGGATTCCCGCTTCATGGGCGGCCTTTACAACATTTGAATGCTGGCGGGTTCGCTCTTCTCCGGTTACAGAAGTAGAAATAAAAAGAAGCTTCTCCACTCCTTCAAATACCTTTTGCAGGGAAGGATAATCCTCATAATCGGCCTGCCGAAGGGGCACGTTCCTGGATGTTAAGGCACCCGCTTTATCCGGGTTTCTTACCATGGCCCCTACCTGCTCTGGCTGAAGATGCTTTAGAAGAAAATCAATCGTTGATTTTCCGAGATTTCCGCTTGCTCCTGTTATTAATAGCATATAGATATTCGTTTAGCGTTAACTTTTGTTTCTACTAAACTATACTGCTATGACCCCTGAAGAGTTGTGGCCTCTTCCTTATTATTAGAAGGGCTCGTTTAAAGCATTGCTCTTCCTGCTGAGGTTAGGCAGGTTTCTTGGTTTTTTCCATCATCCAGTCGGGGCGGGAAATTCTTTCAAACCCATACTGCTCATATAGTCCGTGTGCGTCTTTGGTATTGAGTCCCCACCTTTGGAGACCCTGAAGGGAAGGGTGCTTCATTACTTCTTCCATTAGTTTTTTGCTCAGGCCTTTACCCCTGTATTCCTCTACAATAAAAACATCCATTATCCAGGCAAACACACTATAATCTGTAATTATTCTGGCAAATCCCACCTGCTCATTCTGTAAAGTGTATACTCCAAAACAAAGGGAGTTTTCGATAGACTTTTCTACAGTATCCCTGCTTCGCCCCCGGGCCCAGTAGGAATGGTTGGCTAAATAATCCCAGATAAGGGCGACGTCGAGTAGGCTCTGATCGGTAGAAATAAAAAAGCTGCGCTCTGCCATGGAAAGTTGATTAAGGTAGGCTGTTTATCATATACGGGCAATATAAGTTATCTTGGGTAAATTTTGTTTGTGACAATATATATGGAAATCCTTCTCCGCCGTAAAAAATGCCTTTAGTCTGGCTGATTAGCCCCCTGGACGGTAGATGGAAGGAAGTACTGTAATTAGAGTGGGCTTAATGTTGCCGGGAGCCGGACAAAAGTTGGTAAAAAAAGAGCTGGCAGGAATTTTCCTGCCAGCTCTTTCTTCGATAAAAGACTACTTTAGCCTATCCATTCACCGCCATTTACATGAATTACCTGGCCGGTGATGTAAGAGCCATCTTCTGAAGCCAGCAATACATAAGAGGGTGCTACTTCACATGGCTGTCCTGCCCGCTCAAGCAAACTGCTGGAGCCAAATTTCTCTACCTTCTCAGGTGGAAAGGTGGAGGGAATCAGCGGGGTCCAGATTGGGCCCGGCGCCACACCATTTACTCTTATTTTCTTCTTTCCAAGATTTAAAGCCAGGGCCCGGGTAAAGGATAATATGGCTCCCTTCGTGGAGGAGTAGTCCAGCAGGGTTGGGTTGCCTTTAACAGCCGTTACACTGGTGGTGTTAATGATGGCATCGCCTTCCTTTAAATGAGGGGAGGCTGCCTTGGTAAGATAGAACATACCGAAGATGTTAGTCTCAAAGGTTTTTCGCATCATTTCGGTATCTATGTCCTCAATCTCCTTGGCAGGGTGCTGCTCTCCTGCATTATTTACCAGTATATTGAGCTTTCCGAATTCATTAATTACCTCCTCAACTGCCTTCTGGCAAAACTGCTCGTCTTCAAGGTTCCCTTTTATGAGCATACAGCGCTGCCCTTCAGCTTCTACCAGCTTCTTGGTCTTGTATGCATCCTCATCCTCGCTAAGGTAAATAATGGCCACATCGGCTCCTTCACGGGCATAGTGAGCGGCTACAGACTGGCCAATTCCCGAATCTCCTCCGGTAATGAGGGCTACCTTTCCCTTTAATTTTTCTGCCCCTTTATATGAATCTCTGATAATGATAGGATCCGGGTTCATTTTACCCTGTTTTCCTGGTGCTTCCTGCTCCTGTGGCGGAAACTGCTTATTTTTTTGTTCTCCCATTGCTTAAAAAATTTATTAAAGTTTTACAACTATCAAATTAAAGCTCTCTTGATTTTTACTTCCTGGTGCTGTGGCTATGCCGGCAGTTACAATTAGATTACCTATCTGCCTTACATATAGCACCTTACCATTAAAAGAACGGTGGCGGAGGTTGAATGTTCGGAATATTTAAAGCCCTTGTCCACTTATCTTTAACAGGGTGTAAAGAGGATATAATGGATGTTACGGCCTTTCTTTATACCACATATTATATGTTAGAGGCCTTTAAGCAGCTAAAAAAATAAGAGGAGGAGCCTGTTGAGATTCCGTAGAATTGAATTCTTCTTTTTCCCATCAAAGAAAATTCTTTCTCCCGTAACTATAGCGGATTCTTTATAACTGAGGAGAGCTACTCCTCCCTGTTTAAACAAAAACAGGTCAGGGTATCTTACTTTTAAAACTGTTTATTATTTCTTTTGGAAACTAAAATTTTTACAGTATGGGCCTGACCTTCGGAAATCTTTTTTTTGTAAAGAAGGAAATGTTTTCTCCTGAAAAGCAAGCTGCTCACGAGGAACATCACCGGGGCATCAGTTGGGTGTATTATGCTATAATGGTGCTGGGGTTATGGCTTCTTGCCAATCCACTTACCTTTTATTATGAACAGACGGTAATGACCTGGAACGACATTCTGTCGGGCCTCTTGCTGATAGGGCTCAGCTACTTTGCACTGAAGCCTTATAATTTATGGGCACAGTGGGGGCTTGTTTTCCTGGGAGTTTGGCTTTTTGTAGCGCCAATGGTCTTCCACGTCCGGGATGGTACTGCCCTTTTAGTTGATTATTTTGTAGCAACCCTTACCGTTGGCTTTGCTATTGTGGTGGCCCGGCAGCCTGGCATTAAACTGTTCGCCCAGCCGGGACCTGGTATACCCCCGGGCTGGAGCTACAATCCTTCCTCCTGGGGTCAGCGGGCGCCGGTTATTTTTCTGGCTTGGCTGGGCTTTTTTATTGCCCGGTATATGGGTGCTTTTCAGCTGGAAATTATCCACACCGTGTGGGATCCATTCTTTGGCGATGGAACCAAGCAGGTGCTCACTTCAAAGGTTTCCAAATCCTTCCCGGTATCGGATGCTATGCTCGGTGCCTTTTCCTATATACTTGATGTTTTATTTGGATATGCGGGAGGAGTCCACCGCTGGCGTACCATGCCGTGGGTGGTTATTATTTTTGCTATCATGATTGTTCCGCTGGGAGTGGTAAGCATTACCCTAATTATTCTGCAGCCTGTCTCTGTGGGGTATTGGTGTTTTCTTTGTCTTTGCAGTGCCACCATTTCTCTTATTATGATTCCTTTTACAGTGGATGAAGTTGTAGCTACCATCCAAATGATTAAGGAGGAACGAAAGAAAGGGAAGTCATTCTGGGAGCTATTCTGGTTCGGTGGCACCATGGAAGGAGGCAAAATGGAAGAAAAGGAAGACCCCAAGTTGCTGCTCGGCAATACCATCCGGGCCATGGGAAAAGACCTTCTCATCAGGCCCTGGAATCTGTGCCTGATTGCCATTATTGGTATTTGGATAATGAGCTCTCCGGGCCTGCTAGGTTTTAAAGGTACCATGGCCGACAATAATCATGTGGCAGGAGCTCTTATTGTAACATTTGCCGTTATCAGTATGTCGGAAGTGGCCAGAATTGTTCGCTATATTTTTATCCTGTTTGGAATCTGGCTTATCGCAGCTCCTTTTATTTTTGGAACGGAACAAAGCATGGTAATGTGGGCTACGATTATTTCCGGAGTGCTACTAATACCACTCTCATTTCCAAGAGGAAAAGTGGAAGATAAAAGAGGAAGCTACGACAAGTACATCAAATGATGGCTCTTCTTTTGATGCCGTACAGGCCACAGTTAAATTCTGGTGAGTCAACAAATCCCAAGGCCCTTCTGGTGGTTTAGGTGGTGTTGAATGAGCCGGTAAAAAGCGGCTAAATACTAAAGGTAAACTTCCTGTTTTAATGGAGAGGGAAGGATTACAGAAATGGGTTCTTTGCCGTAGATTCAAAGCTAAACTTCGGGAATCTAAAGCAAAGAACCCTTCTTTTTTTATGGAGCTTATATTAACTATTCATTAGAACCCGGGCTTACCTTCGGTAGGGTTATCCTTAAAAGAATGTAACCACCTACACCTGCAATGGTAGAGCCAAGCAGGATGCCTATTTTCGCTGCCCCCAGTAATTCAGCATCTGTAAAGGCAAGGTTGGCAATGAAAAGAGCCATGGTAAATCCAACCCCGCCAAGGAGTCCCAGTCCAATAATGTGTTTCCAGTACGTTCCTTCAGGTAGGCTGGCAAAGCCCGCTTTAACGCCTATCCACGAGAGCAGGGTAATGCCCACCGTTTTTCCTATTAATAAACCCATGGCAATATTGAGGGTAAGCGGATTACTGAAAGCTGCTCCGGCATCTCCCAAAGCTACTCCGGCATTGGCCAGGGCAAAGACGGGCAGAATAAAGAAAGCCACAAAAGTATGGAGGCTATGTTCGAGCTTTTGCAAAGGTGGCTGCACGCTTTCGGCAGCACGCTCAATGGTACCAACAGCAGAAAGCTGTTCATAAGTAAGAAGGCGGTCGTTGGGTATATTATAATCCCTGAAATCGGTAAGGTTTTCTTCTATTTCCTCTACAAACTCTCTGCAGCGGATGCGGGAAGAAATAGGGATGGTAAAAGCAACCATAATACCGGCAATGGTAGGATGTAAGCCTGATTTGAGGAAAAAGTACCAGATTACAATTCCTAAAAGGAGGTAAGGCGTTTTTTTCTTGACATTGAAAAAGTTGAGAATCGGTAGAATGGCAAAAAGACCTAAAGCTATGTAAAGGGCAGTTAAATATATTTCGTTGCTATAAAAGAGCGCAATAACCAGTACCGCACCAATATCGTCGACTATGGCAAAAGCAGTAAGGAATATCTTCATGCTTACCGGCACTCTTTTGCCCAGCAGGCTTAAAATCCCAAGGGAGAAGGCGATATCCGTTGCCATAGGGATACCCCAGCCAGATGCCCCTGGTCTTCCTTGCTGTAACAGAATAAAAAGAAGGGCAGGTAGCACCATTCCTCCAATAGCCGCAAAAAAAGGAAGGGAAGCTTTTTTTACGGAGGATAACTCCCCAATTAGCACTTCCCGTTTAATTTCGAGTCCGACCAGGAAAAAGAAAATGGCCATTAGCCCGTCGTTTACCCAAAGAATTAACTCTTTTGAGAGAGCCCAGTCACCAAAGCCGATGGTGAGCTTGTTTTCCCATAGTGCAAAATAGCTTTGCGCCCAGGGTGAGTTTGCCCAAAGCATAGCAAAAAGGGTAAAGAAGATAAGCAAAATGCCACCTGCCGATTCGGTATGGAGGAAGCGCTGAAAAGGAGTTAGAATGGTTTTACGAATTACTTGAGTTGTCGGAATTCCGGCCATATTAAAGTTTGTGGTTTCTTAAATTATTAATAATTGAAACAGCTTATTGTTTGGCCTTAAAATAGGGGCTTATAAACAAGAAAAGGAAATGCACCGTTAATTTTATAAGCTGAAGGGTATAGCGTGGAGAACAGGAAGATCTTTATTTGCACATTATTCAGACTGGTAAGCTGAGCACGAAAGCCTGGAATAGCGAAATGGATGAATACTCTTTAACTTCAGATTTTGTGTAGGTATTGGACCTTCTTAATTAATAATGAAAATCCACTTTGGCGAGAATACCATTTTAATATGTCTTTATTTACCAGGCTAATCATCAGTAAAATAAACGAGGAAGTAAATGGGGTAAAGACCTTCAGCTTTGAAGGTGAAGAAGCGAGAAAAATATCGTACCAGGCAGGACAGTACCTGACCTTTGTTTTGCCCACTAATGCCGGAGAAATCCGCCGTTCTTACTCTTTAACCTCCAGTCCGGCAACGGGCGAGCCATTATCGGTGGCTGTAAAGCGAATAGAAAATGGTGTTTTTTCGCGCTACCTGGCAGAGGAGGCAAAAGTAGGAGATGAGCTTCTAACTACCGGAGCAGCAGGTTTCTTTACCTTTCCGGGTGATTTTGCCGGCTATAAACAGCTGTTCTTTTTTGCTGCAGGAAGTGGTATAACCCCAATCTATTCCCTTACTAAGACTGCTCTACTTACTCATCCTGAAAAGAAAGTGGTGCTGGTGTACAGCAACCGTACAGAGGAAAGCACCTTGTTCCTGAAAGAACTACAGGCACTGGAGAAGAAGTTTCCTGACCAGCTTAGCATTGAATTCCTTTATAGTACCTCGCCCGATCTTTACCGGGCCCGGCTGCACAAAGATTTATTAAAAACGCTGGTGAAGGCTCATTCGGTAGCACCAATGGAGAGGTCGCTCTTTTATTTATGTGGCCCTGAAAATTATATGGTAATGTGTGGCTATGGCTTATACCAGTTAGGCGTTCCGGATTCCAATATCCGTAAGGAAACTTTTACAACGGCTAAGGTTCTTCCAAAGTTAAGTCCGCCTGATAAGGAACCGCATGAAGTGAGGCTGAAACTGTTAGGGGAGGAGTATCACTTTATCGTGCAGTTTCCGGAAACTATCCATAGGGCAGCCAAAAAGAAAGGCATCATTCTACCCTATAGCTGTGAGGTGGGGAGATGCGGCAACTGTGTGGCCCGCTGCAAACAGGGAGAAGTATGGATGTCGTACAACGAGGTTCTTAGCGAACATGAATTGGAAGCAGGACTGGTGTTAACATGTGTAGGCTACCCGATCGGAGGAGATGTTGAGCTGGAAATCTCCTGAAAAAGATATGCAAAGTTTATGAAGTCAACCAGCAGTGAAATTAAAATTCTACCTACGGTAGGAGGAGGCTGAGAAGAGAATTTATATTTTTCCTGCAGAGTATTTCGCTTTTCGGCAAGAAGTTCTACTTTTGCAAAGCATTTAGCACCCGTAGTTCAACTGGATAGAATGCCAGATTCCGGTTCTGGTGGTTGCAGGTTCGAACCCTGCCGGGTGCACAAAACTGGTTCGTTTGAAATTAGTGGAAAGTAAAAAAAGGCCGATATGGAAATATATTCGGCTTTTTTTATTTCTACCCGCCAAAGGAAGGTGTTAAAAGATAGACCGAAGTAAAAACATAGAAGGTACCGTTATGTTCACTACTCAACAGATAAACAGACTTTTAACCTTTCATACAAAACGATGGCAGACAGCACAATTTTTACAGGCCTTGCTAAAGTAGGCGGAGCATTAGGAAAAGGATTAATTGCCGGCTTTGCTGGTACAGTGGCAATTACCGTATCGCAGATGATTGAAATGCAAATCACGAACAGGGAAGCGAGCAATGCTCCGGTGAAGGTGGCAGGTAAGGCCTTAGGTGTAGAACCAAAAGGGAAGGCAGAGTTAGAAAAAGAAAAAAACGGACGGGAGGAGCCCTCAGAAGAGACACAGCAGAAGGTAGAGGAGAATAAGCAGAAGTTTTCTGAAATGATGCACTTCAGCTATGGCACAAGTTGGGGTGTGTTTCGTGGAGCTCTGGACCTGGCCGGTATTCATGGCCCGGTGGCCGACCTGTGTCACTTTAGTGCTGTTTGGGGAACTGCACAGGTTATGCTGCCTGCTGCTGCCGGAACTCCTCCTATTACCCAATGGTCGCCAAAACAAATTGCTATCGATGCCATGCATCATGCGGTTTATGCCTGTGCAGTAGGCCTGACGTATGACGCAATGAGAAAGGCGGAGAAAAGAAGAATCAGCCGAAGGGCATCCTGGCTGGATCATTTGTTGTCCGGGAATCTTAAAAAGCCGGCTTAGCAGAAAATCAAAGTGGTGCTCCTGCGTGGAGGTTGCTAATTCTGAATGGGAGGGACCAGCAAGCGAACAAAGCCTGTAACTGTAAGACCCGGCACTAGTTCAGCTTCCTGAAGAGCTCTATTGCTTTTTTTATCAGCTTGTTAACAGGATCTTTACTCTTCTTTTTTTCCATTTCATGCTTCAGGTCAATAACAGCCCCTATAAAAGAGGCATGCACGAAAGTTTGAGGAATATTGCCGATCATTCTTTGATGCTCCACATCTGCTTCTTCAGAAAAAAAGCCCAGGTCAGTGGTGTACTGCAACGTTTCATCAATAATCTTTCTGGCTTTATCGAGCTCCTTTAAATAAATATAATATTGTGCCATCCAGAGGCTGCCGGCAAGAAAAGCACCTTCTTTTCCACTATCTGCATCAAACAGGTGACGCCTGTATAGCAAGCCTTTTTTATAATCTCTTTCCAGCACTTTCACAGTTGCCTTTACTTCCGGAGCATCAATTTCAGTGTAGGCCCAGGCCGGGAAAAGAATGGCAGAGATATCAACGCACTCTTCTCCGGCTGCGGCAGCATAGGCGCCTTCTGCATTAAGGCAGTTTTCCTTCACAAAAAGTCGTATGTCTTTTTCGGCCTTTTTCCACTTCTTTTTTTGTGCAGCGTCCTTGGTATGCTTGGCAATAAACATGAGGCCGCAGGCAACTATTACTTTTGAGGAAGTATAGTGCTTTTTAACTTTTTCCTCCCAAATCCCATGGTCTTCTCTGTGCCAGCTGTCGGCCAGGAAATCAGCGGTTGCAGCCATCACCTCCCAGTGTTCCCGGGTATCATATTTATTGTATATCAATTTGGCCGCCAGTAAAATATTGGCGGTGGTACCTAATTGAAGCTGGTTTCTTGCCCCGTTTCCCACCATAACAGGCCTGCTGTTTAAGTAGCCCTTCAGCTCTATTACCTGCTCCTTTGGCAGCAGTTTTTGCTCTGCGGTATACATAGGGGCAAAATGAGTGCCTTCCTCACCTTTTGCTGGTTCAAGGCCACAGATAAACTTCAGAAATCTTCTTTCTTCCACGCCATTACTTCCTGCACGGGTCAGGGCACTTACTATCATGCCTGCATCCCTCAGCCATACATATCGGTAGTCATAATTTCTGTCTCCACCTACTAATTCCGGCAGAGAGGTAGTACCGGCAGCTAATATCCCGCCACTTTCTTCATAGGTAAGCATGCGGATAGCTCGAATAGACTGGGCCACCTCTGCCTCATAAGGTCCATAGTAGCTAAACCGGTCGGCTATTTTTTTCCAGAAAGCCCTGGTGTTGTCCAGCCACTTTTCTGGTGCAGGCGCTTCCTTTAGCCGCCCTTCTGATAAAAACATCCACCCGCGGGTAAGGGAATCCAGCTGAATTTCAATTCGGTCCTCTACTACCTGCGCAGGAAAAGAGCTGTAGAAGAAGTGGCGATCGTTTATCCTGATGCAATTTTGTTCCTCCACGAGCACGGCCTTTTCCCGGCCAAAGTCGGGCGCAGGCTGGAGCTGAATGGTGCAGGGGGCTGCGCTTGCTTCCAGCATCCGGCAGATACCCTGAGGGCTGTTTTTTCCGGCAGGCATGAAATCAGTCACCACGTTTACTTCCTGGCCCTGTTGATACAGGCTGATCAGGATGGCTGAATCTTCTTCATAATCCCGCCGCTTAAAAGTGCTGTTATGCCATTTTATGCTCCATTCGCCCCCTTTTTCCTCATCCAGAAGACTGGCAAATAAGCTTCCGTTGTCGAACCTACCGGGGCAGTACCAGCAAATACTTCCTGTTTTACTTACTGCTGCCATGGTTCTTCGGTCGCCAATAAATGCCAGCGATTTTAAGGGTAGGCTCATTATCTTTCTGTTTAAGGAATAAGGTGTTTGACTTCCAACTTAAACCATTGCCTTTTATGATAGTTTGAAAATTAAGCAGGAGGGGTGGAAAAGCCTCAAGCTCGTGAAAAGAAGAAGTAGAGAATAAAAGAATTAGCCAGGGAAGAGGAAGACAGCAGAAAAACACCTGATATAACAGGTTCTTTTCTGGAGAGGTGCCTTAAACTCTCTTCATATTTCTCCCTTCCCGGCCTGAGGCTGGAGATAAATGGGAAAAGGGCATTACAATAAAATTGCGGGCACCTATGACCAAAGATGGAAGAATTACACCAGAAGGACCCTCCATAAATTGATGGAATATTTGCCGGCTTCACTTGAGGGGAAAAGGGTGCTGGACTTTGGTTGTGGTACAGGAGAGCTGATAAAAATACTGCTCAGGCATAAGCCGAAACTGAAGGAGGTAACAGCTTATGACCCTGCAGAAGAAATGCTCCGTCAGGCCCGGAATAAGCTTGAAAAGCTGCCGGAAAGACAGCAGGAAAAGGTGGTACTGCTGAATAAGCAGGAGTATGGGACAAATTTCGACCTGGTGGTGTCCAGCAGTGTTCTGCATTATCTGCCAGAACCAGCAGAAACGCTTCTCCATTTCAATTCTCTCCTGAAAGGAGGAGGCACTTTAGTTCTGCTGGATTACACGAAGAATAGCCTGCCGGTAAAGTACTTCAGGTGGCTTGTTCGATGGGTTGATCCGGCACACCATCAGGCTTTTTATCCGTAGCAAATGCGTGAAATGGTAGAAAAGGCAGGCTTTGCTTTTGACAGGGAGGAGACATTCAGGATTTATTTCCTGTGGGAAGGTAATGTTATCAGGGCCAGGAAACCCTGATGATAGAGCCTATCATAGATGAAGAGAAGTTGAAAGACAATTAGTCCTTAGCCCCTCTCTTTTTATTTCGCTTCCTATTTAGCTAAACAGGCATAAAAACAGTATAGTAAAGTTAGGAGGTGAGGTGGAGAAAGGAATGATCATATTAAATTTTTAATTTTTAGCGATGGAAAAGGTAAAAAAGACAGTGGTAAGGAAGATTCAAAGCAGAAACGATCAAAAGGCACTGCACCGCCGCGATATTGCCCTGCTTAGTGCAGCAGGAATTATAGATTTTATTCCTATTTCCCTTTATCAGCTCGGTATTATTAAACACATACCCGATTTTCCGACGAAAATTTTTGATTCTGATTATGTTAATGCCTCTAAAGAAGCCCAAATAGCAGGAGTACCCGACGGGCCGGTAAGCCTGCTAATGTATGCGGCTAACCTGGTGACAATTGGTGCAGCTTTGAAGAAGAAGAAACGGAAAAATGTATTTGACTACCTTGTGGCTGCTAATTCCATAGGACAGGCAGCCGGGGGTGCTTTTTACCTATATAACATGGCAACCAAACAAAAAAAGGTGTGCATATACTGTGTAACAGGTGCACTGTTGAATTTTGCTACGCTGGTTCCGCTGAAAAGACTCTTCTTTAGCAGCAAGTAATTGATAAAGAGGGCTTTGTTTCTGAATCCACTGTCGTGGAAATGATTACGGAGCGGTTGGAAAATACTTTATCTTTGCTGAATGCCTGCAGGTCCTGGAGGATCTTTCACATTCATGAAATTCCTGAAGAAAATTATGATTCCGTTACTAATAGCCACCGGCCTAATCGGTGCAACCACCTTATTTGTCATTCATCAACCACCTTTTGGAGGAAAACCAACGAAGGAACAACTTCTCCGATATCGAAAGTCTCCCAACTATAAGGACGGGAAATTCCATAATCTGGTGGAAACTCCTGTAATGGCTCCCGAAGCCTCTTATATAGACCTGCTGCGGCAGCAGTTGGCGGGAGGCGAAAGCAGAGCTCCTCAGGAAGCTATTCTGGTAGTGAAAAGAAATATGAAGGAGACTCCTTCATCCGGAAACCCCCACCTTACCTGGTTCGGCCATTCCTCTTACCTGCTGCAGTTGTCTGGTTACAATCTTTTGGTTGACCCGGTCTTTAGTGAAAGAACTTCTCCTTTTGATTTTGTGGGAACAAAAGCCTTTGCCGGCACAACAGAGATTGGAGTAGAGGATTTGCCTGCTATTGATTTTGTGCTGATAACGCATGATCATTACGATCACCTCGATTATCCCACCATTCAAAAGCTAGCCCATAAAGCAAAGGGCTTTTATGTTCCATTAGGAGTAGGGGCCCACCTGGAAAGATGGGGTGTCTCTTCCGATCAAATTCATGAACTCGACTGGTGGGAAGAAATCCCACTTGTGGCGGACCTGCAGCTTATTGCCACACCAGCCCGCCACTTTTCAGGCAGGGGAATCACCGATCGAAATAAAACCCTCTGGGCCTCCTATGTACTTAAAAGTAAACAGCACTCCTTGTATTTGGGTGGGGATTCGGGTTATGGGCCTCACTTTAAAGAAATCGGCAATCTGTTCGGGCCTTTCGATTTAACCCTGCTGGAGTGCGGTCAATATCATCCTTACTGGCCCAACATTCATATGATGCCAGAGGAAACAGTACAGGCGCATCTGGATTTAAAAGGAAAGGTGTTAATGCCTGTACACTGGGGTAAGTTTACCCTTTCCCTCCATGCCTGGAATGAGCCAGTTGAAAGGGTGACGGCAAAAGCCAAAGAAAAGGGGGTAACAGTAGTTACTCCCCGGATAGGCGAGCAGGTAGTGGTGGACTCAAAGCTCCCTGTGAAGCCATGGTGGTAAGTCATCTGTTTAGGTACTCCTGTAGGAGCTGAAGTTAAAAAAGCTCTTCAGGCATCAACTATATACACTGGAGATTTAAAGTTTGAAGAAGCATTCTGTAGTCTGGTTTCTCGATTTTACAGCTTAAAAGATAAACCGAAGGTGGCAAATTTACGCAGATATTCCATGAATCGGGCATCTGAAGTTGCCAAACAGGCAGCTGCAGATATAGAAGCCCTGTTAAGAAGGCAATCGAAGACCGTTGATGTTATTAATGTTGAAAATGACCCCATTTACCGGGAAAAGGATATTGATGTATTGTGGATAGTGAAGACCGAAGAAGGAGCTGTAAAAACAATTGGCATAGAAATTAAAGGGGACAGGTGGCATAAAACAGGGAACTACTTTTTTGAAACGGTCAGTAATGAAGAGAAAGGCACACCCGGCTGCTTTATGTACACGGAGGCCAGTTTTATTTATTATTACTTCGTGGAAGAAAGAGAGCTCCATATTTTACCTATGCCGGCAACAAGAGACTGGTTTAAGAAAAATGAAGAGACATTTCAGGAAAGAAAAACTTCTACGCCTGTAGGAAGGGGAGAGCATTATGTAACGGTGGGGCGTTTAGTCCCTCGCCACAGGGTGACTACTGAAGTTGCGGGGGTAAAAATTCTGAAGATTTGACCATGTGATAAAGAATAACGGAAAGTTGGTACTACAATTCTTTATTGCAGTCTTCCAGGCTTTTAATGATTGTGAATAAATGATAGAAATAATTTTTCTCACCTTCACTTCCAGTTCTCATTTACCTGTTTCTGTAGAAAGAGCTATCATGAATTTATTGAAAGGGAAATGAGCAAAAGAAAGAAAATTCATTTACCACAGGACGGCCAGCAGTATAATTTCTTTTCAACTTTCAGGGCAAACAAATAACCCGGGAAGAGCGGAGGATCGCTTTAAGAATTTAAAGAGGATTTAAGAGCATCCGCATCCGGGGAAGTGGTATTTCCCAGCACATGATCGTTTGATATGATCAACTCAAATATCTCACCACGGCCGCTCCCTTTTGAGTTGATAGCCCGCTTCGCTTTTACCCTTTCAATAGTGTATTCCTTGTACAGCTCCTGAAAGAAGGTATTACTCTCATCATTGTTGGTGGTATCAGAATTACTCTGCACAAAATAGGCCCCTCCCTTATTTACCAAATCGCAGAAAGCTTTAAGCCTAAGCTGATCATCATCAAAAAAACCACCTTTGGCATACGTATTAAAGGAGGCCGTTGTGCTGAGGGGTTTATACGGGGGGTCCAGATAGAAGAAAGTCTGCTCATTAATATAGCTTTCCGTTTCCGTAAAATCAGTGTTTAAGATTTCCACCTTCTGAAGTGCCTGGCTATTCGCTCGTATTACCTCTGCATTACAAATGGTTGGTTTTGCATATTTGCCAAAGGGAACATTAAAAAAGCCCTTTGAATTGACCCTGTATAGCCCGTTAAAACAGGTTTTATTTAAGAATATCATCAGCGCACTTTTTCGTACTGCTTCGCCTTCCAAATGATTAAACTCCTCTCTTTTTTCTAGAAAAAGCTTTTTCCTGTCCTCCTGCCCGGAGAAGCTAAAATACTGCTGTTCAAGCTTTGCCAGTTGGCTGATGAGGGGCTCAGGCGATTGCTTGATGATACTATAGCAATCTGTTAATACCGGGTTTAAATCATTTATGACAGCACGTTTTATATGCTTCCCGTACTTCCTGAGGAGGAAGAACAAAACAGCACCGCTACCCACAAATGGTTCAATATAGTTTACAGAAGTGTTTTTATGTAACCGTTGAATGAGTTTAGTTTCAATGGAAGGTAATAGCTGGGTTTTGCCGCCTGCCCACTTCAAAAAAGGTTTTATCTTTGCTTCAACTTCTGACATGCTCTGCTAAAAGGTGTTTTCAAAGATACTGAATTTAGGCAAAGCATTGAGAGAAAATGCTGTTAGCAGTTTTAGGTGGATGAGAGGGATAATCAAATTGAAAGAATAAATCATACTGCCTCCTCTTCAGTAAAGTACTGTTCTGCAAAATTATTCAGGAAGAAAAAAATGACCCAAGTGGCAGGAGCGCTAATTTATGGAAAGCCGATAGTCAGGTACACGTTCGCTGAAGCGAAGGAAAAAAGTCCTTCTGCAATAAGAGGTAATTTTTATAAACCTAACAGGCAGAGAGCCAAGTGTAAAAGAGATTACAAAAGAATGGGTACTTCCCGGGAAAAATAACCAGGGAAGTACCCAGATAAAACTATCTTTTCTTCTATGCACAGGGTTATTCCGGCAGTTGACTAATTTCCCTCTTATTGTTGCGAGATCCCCGGCAGAGCCGGATGTAAAATGTACAACCCTTTTTTTGCTAAAATTTAGGCAAGGGAAAAGATACCAGTTCCATCGAAGATGTTGCTAAAAGGAGTTGCCTTGCTTCGGGAGCCGATATTAAAATAAGGTATACCCCAGTATTATGGAGGATGTTTGGTAGTTTGAACCCCAGTATACATACTCAAACAAAACTTCTCTGCTGGTATGATATCTTAACTCTATGCTGTACCTGTTATTATATTCGTAGCCAACTCCCATTGAAAAATTATTATTGGTCACGATATCCAGTGAATACAGAACTGATTCGTCTGATCTGGTAAATTCAATGGAAGAATGAAAAGGGAAGTCAAAAATATAAGAAGCATTGATGAACACTTTAGATTTTTCATTCAGAAAAAAATAGTGTCTTAAACTGAGAGGAAGCTCAAGGGACTGGTAATTAATGCTCTTGTTGATTTTGCCTCCTTTTATATCATTTGCTTCATCTGTTGCTTCTGCCTTAAAAGATTGAAAAGTTGGTTCTACCAGGAGAGCCCATTTATTTTTATTATAGGGTAAAATGAATTCCAGCTCAAGTCCGAACCTGAGACCAGGTTTACTCCCAAAAACAGTACTTCTGGAATCTAAATAATAGTTTTGTATACTTAATGAAGAGCTGTATATACCAGGTCTGGCGGTGAGGTTAAATAAGTCCCTGTCCTGGTTTTCAGGACTTGTAAAATCGGAATTCTTACATTGGTTATGTTTTATGAAAAAATTGGTTAATTCTTTTTTGTTGTATCCTAAATTTTCAACTTTATGTAAGGAGAGGGTGGGGCATTTTAAATCGTTCCACAGCTGCTGCCTGAATCTGTTATTTTCATTGATTTGATTGTCGGGAGTTTTGTATTTTTTAAAAATTAGTTGTTCGACTGTAGAGCTGTCATGCTTATAAAAATACTTTTGCAGGTTTCCATCTGCATATAAAAATAAGCTGGCATCACCTTCTACAAGTATTTTTAAAAAAAGGACCTCTTCCTGGAATACCGGCTTCCTGAAGCTGGTCAGTTGGCTGAGCATTTCACTTGACCTGTCAATATTTACGCGGTGCCTTACATACCTGGATGCACTGTAAATTTCAAATTCTTTAACAGATTCAATGGAGGCTTTTCTTGGTTCTGTGTTTTCAGATAATTTATATTCAAACTCAGTGGGGTTGTCTTTCCAGTCTATATTCTTAATCAGGCATTCTACTTTTTGATCAGAATTATCGATAAAATGCCCTCTTTCAAAGGAGATCTGTGAGTGAGCCTCCATACAAAGAACTGTTAATAAAAGAAATAGTAATAGTTTTTTCATGTTTGGTTGTTATTAATTTTCTTTCTGAATTAAAAAAAGGCGGTTTTGTACCAGGCAACTGGTAGTACAGTTGTGCTTAACGGTATGGCTATATGGAACTGAAAGTCAGCCGGTATTGGCTGATGAGCAGCAGAAAAGGTTTTTCCACTAATATTACCCTTCCTGCCACCTATTCTGAGTGCTTCCTATCTAAAACCGGCTCAATATAAAAATTAATGATGGATTTGAACCTTAGGAGTTCCGGGCAGAGAGAGAGCTAATGTAATTTTGTAATTCAGATTCCATTCTTCTACAACTTCTGAGGTAAATATGGAAAGAAGCACTCTCTGCAGCGGTACCTCTGTTTTCACAGCGATTCCGCGGCATTTGCCAGCTGAACCTTTTCTGCTGCTCATCAGGTGCCGGGTATTTGCGGCTGAACAAAAGACCTCCATTGATGGTAAATTTCATTGCTCATGGCCGCGGCTCATAGGGAACCGCAGGAAAAAAGCTGTGCCTACCCCTTCAATTGATTGTAATTGGATGCTGCCTCCATGGAGCACCACAATTTGCTTGCACAGGCTCAGGCCAATGCCGCTTCCCTGCTTTTTAGTGCTGAAAAAGGGTATAAATATTTTTTCCTGTACCTCTTTTGACATGCCGGTTCCATTATCCGCTACCTTTACCATTACTTTTTTATCTGCAATCCGGTAGGCAGATAAGGAAATTTTAGGTTCGGGGGAGTCCTTTACTGCTTCTATTGCATTTATGATTAGGTTGATAAATACCTGGTCCAGCAGGTTAATGTCTGCCTGCAAAAACAAATCAGGTTCTTTCAAATCAACTTCCAGCTTAATTTTTTTCTGCGTCAGGGTGGGCTGCATCAGGCGCTGGAGATTGATAAACACTTCTCTAATGTCTACTGCGTTGAGATTAAGAGTGGTAATTTTGCTGAGGTTACGGTATGTTTCGGCAAACTTTAATAAGCCGTCACTACGGTGCTTAATAGTACGGATTCCTACTTCCAAATCTTCAAAATCTTCCGGAGAGGCTCCTTTTGCCATGCTTTCCTGCAGGCGATTCTTTAGGGTATCTGCCAGGGAGGATATGGGCGCTACGGAATTCATGATTTCGTGGGTCATCACGCTCAGAAGTTTTTGCCATGCCCTGGATTCTGTTTCATCTAATGCAGCATTAACATTTTGAAAGGCAATAAGCTTGTACTTTTTTCCGTCTGTTTGAAAAACGGTGGCGGAAATTAGAACTTTAAAATCATCTTTATCAAGATGGGCAGTGGCGATCTTATTATGCCCTGCCTGTAGGGCCTGAATTTCTTTGTAGAGCCTGGCGTCTCTTTTTTCCAGCGAATGAATACTTTTTAAAAACGGCAACTGTAAGAGCCTTTTTAGAGATTCGTTCATCCACACTACCTTGCCGGTTTCCAGCTCATAAGAGAGAATGCCTGTTTCTACCAACTCCAGGATTTTTTGCAGGTAATGGTACTGGGTTTCCTTTTCTCTGCTGATGATCTGGAATGTACTGCTTATTTCATTGAAGCCCTTACGGAGTTCCTTTAATTCGGCAGGGGAGCCTTTCACGTCGAAGCTCCTCGAAAAATCTCGATAGTGGATGGAATCAACAAACTGCTGCAGCTCTGCCTGTGCTCTCCATTGCGAACGAACAAGCGAGATGAGCTGTAAAAGAATAAGGGGGGCTAAGGGAAGAAAATAGACATACTTTTCTTTTACCAGCACAAAGGAGGCAGCACAAAGAGTTAGAAAAAGAAAAAGAACCCGGAGCACAGGCCACCATTTCGATTGTTTAAATTCCATATTTACTTAATCGTCGGTATAAGGCGGTGCGGGTAATTCCTAACTCAATGGCGGCTTTCGAAAGATTGCCGCCATTCTTTTCTATCACTCTTAAAATGGTCGACTTTTCCAGTTCTTCCAGGTTTGTCTGCTGGAGAAAATTTTCCTCTGCAGGCGCGGATTCAATGGGAGAAAAAAGAATATCACTGGCCTCCAGCCTGGGTTTGTCGGCCATAATAACTGCCCGCTCAATAGCATACTGCAGTTCCCGCACATTGCCGGGAAAATGGTAGGCTAATAATTTTTCTTCTGCGGAAGGACTCAGCTCAGGGGCAGACTTGAGGTATTTATTTGCGTACAGGTTAATAAAATGCCTGGCCAGTACTACAATGTCCTTTCCTCTCTTTCGAAGAGGAGGCAATATAATTTCGACGGTATTAATCCGGTAAATAAGGTCCTTCCGGAAGCGCGATTCATTGGCCAGTTCCGCCAAAGAGTGGTTGGTGGCACATAAAAGGCGCACATCAATAGGCACTGCCTCATTACTTCCGACCCTGGTCACCTGCCTGTTTTGCAAAACACTTAGCAGCTTTGATTGCTGCTGTAAGCTAATGTTGCCGATTTCGTCCAGAAAAATAGTGCCTCCGTTGGCTTCCTCAAAACGGCCTTTTCTATCTTCGCGGGCATCGGTAAAAGCACCCTTCTTATGGCCGAACAGTTCACTCTCGAAGAGCGATTCAGTCAGGGCGCCTACATCTACTTTAATAAAAGGTTTTTCGGCACGAAGAGAATGCTGGTGGATTGCTTTTGCAATTAGCTCCTTTCCGGTGCCATTTTCTCCCAAAATTAAAATGTTGGCATCGGTTGGGGCTATCTTACTGATCTTAAAAAAGATATCCTGCATGGCGGCCGATTCGCCAAGTAGTTCGCTGCCAATGACCGGAGACTGATCCTTGCTGCGGGAGCCGGTTTTCTCGTTTTTCTGCCGGAGGGCTTCTGTAATGGTATTGAGCAGCTTTTCATTGTGCCAGGGCTTCACCACAAAGTCAAAGGCACCTTCTTTTAAGGAGCGGATAGCCAGGTCGATGTCGCCATAAGCGGTTATCATGATGACGGCGGCAGAAGGTTTTTGCTCTTTAATTTTCCTTAACCAGAACAGCCCTTCGTTACCGGTATTTATGGCGCTGGCAAAATTCATATCCAGCAGAATTACATCGAAAGAATGATGAAGCAGGAGTGATTGTATCTGCTCAGGATTTTTTTCTGTAACGATTTCCTTAACCTGCGGTCTAAGTAATAAACGAACTGCTGTTAGCACATCCGTGTCATCATCAACAATCAGTATGGAGGCTTTTTTTAGGAGCATAGGTATCGGATTTCAGGTATCGGGTAAGAGGCTTAAGCTGCCAGGCACCACCTTTTCCTCATATCTGATGCCACCTACCTCACCCATTCAATTAACCACAATTATGCCATTATTACAACAGGCTGAAAACAAGCGATTCTCCTGCTTCTTCAGGAAGGAACTGTATCAAAAGCGAACACCTGCTGTACGGTTTCGCACGCTCTTTCCAGGTGAAAATAAGCTAAATGGCTGTAAAACAAGGAAATTAAGAGTTGGCATCTATTCTGCAGCCAAATTAAGTAGCCTCAGTAAAAAGTTTAATAGCACAGCCTTAGGCTTGTGATAAATAAAACAGAAAAGTGGATCAGATTATCGAAAAAAAGAAGTGGAGTAAAAAAAGAGTGCTGACCATTGCAGGTATCACGGCACTTGTTTTGCTGATTGGTGCCAGTGTGTTTTTTGCCTCCGGAAAAAGCCGCCTGAATGTAGAAGCAGAACGCTTAACCATCAGCGAAGTACATCAGGATAATTTTCAGGAATTTATACCCATTAATGGAACAGTATTACCGGTAGCCACAATTTACCTCGATGCCCTTGAAGGTGGCAGAGTGGAAGAGAAATACCTGGAGGATGGGGCCATGGTTACCAAAGGTCAGCCTATTCTGCGTCTTTCCAACACCGACCTGGAGCTTAGCCTTGCCGTTCAGGAAACTGCCGTATTTCAGGTGCTTACCCAAATGCAGAATACCAAGAATAATGCGGTTCAAAACTCTATTCAGCAGCTCAATCAGAAAGCCGAGGTAGACAATGCGTGGGAAGAAGCGAAAAGGATCTACGAACTCAACAAAAAGCTGTATGAAGCGAAAGTCATCAGTAAGCAGGAGTTTCTTGCATCTGAAAATAACTTTCAGTTTCAGCAGAACCGCAAAAAGCTTAATCAGCGGACCCTACACCAGGATTCTGTTTCCATGGAGCAGCAACTAAGTCAGATGGAGGAGTCCTATGCTCGAATGCGCAACACCCTTGAACTTATGCGCAGAAAGGTAGACGACCTGATTGTACGTGCTCCTATCGATGGGCAGCTAACCGCCCTGGATGCAGAAATAGGGCAGTCGAAAAATGAAGGAGATCGCCTCGGCCAGATTGATGTAACGACCGGCTTTAAGGTACAGGCCGATATTGATGAACATTATATTTCCCGCGTTTTTATTGGCCAGATGGCTGAAACGCGCCTTTCCGGAAAGACCTACCAGCTGCAGGTAAAAAAGGTGTACTCCCAGGTGCGGAATGGCCGCTTTCAGGTAGATATGGAGTTTGTCGGGGAAGTACCAGAAGGGATCCGCCGGGGACAAAGCCTGCAAATAAGGCTGGCGCTGAGCGATGAAACTGAGGCCTTATTACTGGCAAAAGGAGGCTTTTATCAGCAAACAGGCGGCAACTGGGTTTTTAAACTCGATGAAGACGGCTCCACTGCTTATCGTACCGAAATACAGCTGGGCCGCCAGAATCCGGACTATTATGAAGTATTATCGGGCCTGGAGCCCGGAGATAAAGTAGTCACCTCCAGCTATGAAAATTATGGAGACATGCAGGAGCTGGTGCTGGAGTAGGAAGTATGAACCTCTTCCTTTTAGCTAAAACGGCAACACAAAATACATTTAGTAGAAATCAAATAAACTGCTTTTACAGCCAAAACTTGAATTAATATGATTAAGATTACGAACCTCGTGAAAGTTTACCGGACGGAAGAAATGCAAACCACCGCCCTCAACCAGCTTAACCTTGAAGTAAAAGAAGGAGAATTTGTAGCGGTAATGGGGCCTTCCGGCTGTGGCAAGTCCACCCTGCTCAATATTCTTGGCTTGCTGGACGATCCGGACTCCGGAAGCTTCCTGTTCAATGGTATAGAGGTCGCCAACTTTAATGAGCGGCAGCGTTCTTCACTCCGAAAGCAGCACATCGGCTTTGTTTTCCAGAGCTTTAATTTAATTGATGAACTGTCGGTTTTCGAAAATGTGGAGCTACCCCTGATTTACCTGGGTGTAAAAGAATCAGAGCGCCGGAAAAGGGTAGAGGAGGTGCTGGACAAAATGCAGATTATGCACCGGCAGAAACACTTCCCGCAGCAGTTATCTGGTGGACAGCAGCAAAGAGTTGCCGTGGCCCGGGCCGTGGTCAATAAGCCTCACCTGATACTGGCCGATGAACCAACCGGTAACCTTGACTCCTCGAATGGCAATGAGGTAATGGAACTGCTTACCGACCTGAACGAGCAGGGAACGACCATCGTAATGGTAACCCACTCCGAGCACGATGCCCGCTACAGCCACCGCATTGTGCGCATGCTCGACGGCCAGACGGTTCTGACCGATATAATGGTGTAGTTAAGCTGTGGCAGCAACAGCCTTGGCTACCTAAGAGAATCATTCCCTTAAATCCAAAGACATGTTAAAGAACTATTTCAAATCAGCCTACCGAAGCCTGCTGAAGCAGAAGAGTTTTTCATTTCTGAATATTGCCGGCTTAACCTTTGGTCTCACGGCCTGCCTCCTAATCGCTCTTTTTGTATGGGATGAGCAGCAGTATGATAAGTTTATTCCGGAAGGGGAACAGGTGTACCGGGTTTATATCGAACGGACAACCGTAAGTGAAGGGACCGAAAATATGGCCTTTACTCCGCCTATGTTTGCCACCACACTGGAGCAGGAATTTCCGGAAGTGGAAGAGGCGCTAAGGTTTTTTAACATTCAGTGGAAGGTGCTGTTCGAAGCGAACGGGAAGCAAATTTATGAGGGGAGTGGCATTGCGGCTGAATCCGGGTTCTTTGAGTTTTTTCCACTTCACTTTGTGTTTGGCTCACCGAAGAATGCCCTTGCTGATCCTACTTCCATTGTCATTTCAACGTCTTTAGCAGAAAGATATTTCGGGACTGAAAATCCGGTAGGTAAAGAAATCCTGATTGATAACGATCCTTTTCAGGTAAAAGGGGTATACCAGAACAACCCTAAGTTTCACCTGGCAGTCGATTATATAATTCCACTGCAAACCATGGGATTTCCGGAAGAGCGCATGCAAAGCTGGACCTGGCAAAATTTATTTACCTATGTAAAAGTCAAAAAGGGAGTAAATGGCGAGAACCTGGAGGCAAAGTTTCAAAAGCTCGTTGAACAGGACGTTCATCCGATCCTGAAAGAAGGTGGGATGACGTATTTGCCTCAATTTCAGCCATTAGAAAATATTCACCTTTATTCGGCTGATTTTAAATATGATATGGCTGTCCGTGGTAATATTACTTATGTGAAGGGACTGAGCCTGATTGCCCTTTTTATTTTGGTAATTGCCTGTTTCAATTTTGTTAACCTCGCCACCGCCAAATCGCTTAAACGGGCAAAGGAAGTGGGAGTGCGCAAATCCATTGGTGCCAGCCGAAACCAACTCATCCTCCAGTTTCTGAGCGAAAGTATACTCCTTGCCTTTATAAGTGTTTTAATCTCAGTACTTCTCACCCTGCTGCTGCTCCCGTGGCTTAATGATTTTACCGGAAAGCAGATGGCGCTCCCGGTATTGAACCCACTAGTTTTGTTGCTGCTGGTTTCCCTTAGTATCATAGTGGGAGTGATTGCAGGCTTATACCCGGCGATGGTTTTATCAGGCTTTCAACCTGTGAAAGTGTTGAAAGGAGGCTCTGCCGGGAATGTTCAGCCCGGGAAAATTCCCTGGTTGCGGCACGGCCTTGTGGTGTTGCAGTTTGCCGTCTCCGTTTTATTAATTATCAGCGCCATTGTAGTATACCAGCAGGTAGAGTTCCTGAATAATAAAGATCTGGGTTTTGAAAAAGAACAGATTATGTTCTTCCCCATGAGGGGCGAAAACATGGTTGGGAACTATGAGGCATTTAAAAACCAGCTATTACAATCTCCGGGGGTTTCTTCCGTGTCCATAGGGTATGGCTTTCCGGGAGATATGGTGGCAGGTGATGGTATTATCGTGCCCCGTGGAGGGGAGCATAAGCGGTATTCTGTTACGCAGTTAATGGTAGACCATGATTATATAAAAACCCTGGGGGTGGAAGTTATCGCCGGCAGGGATTTTTCAAAAGAAATTACCACCGATGCCACAGAAGGTTTTATTATTAATGAAACAGCCGTAAAGGAGCTGGGATTTGGCACTCCCGAGGAAGCACTGGGGCAGCCTTTGCATTGGGAAGTATGGGTGGACGAACCAGCCGATTCCCTTAAAAAAGGGCAGGTTATTGGGGTGGTAAAGGACTTCCATTACAAGAGTTTGTATGATGAGGTAGAGCCGACCGTGCTCCAGATTTTTCCTCCGGCTTTCTGGAAAGTGGCCGTAAAAATGAAAACAGCTGATATCGCTGCTACACTTGAACATGTGAAGACCACCTGGAACAGCTTCTCACCCGAGTATCCGCTTGAGTATGGCTTCCTTGACGACAGTTTTGAGCAGATGTACAAGGCAGAGGATAAGCTAAGGGCCCTGCTCTGGATTTTTACAGGAATGGCCATTTTTGTGGGCTGCCTGGGCCTGTTTGGTTTAGCAGCCTATGCCGCGGAGCGCCGCAAAAAGGAAATAGGTATCCGGAAAGTACTGGGAGCCAGTGTACAGAATATTGTAGTTCTTTTATCGCAGGATTTCGTCAAGCTGGTCCTGATATCGCTGCTTATTGCCTCGCCCATTGCATGGTACCTAATGCAGGGCTGGCTGCAGGACTTTGCCTACCGGATTGATATTGGCTGGTGGGTGTTTGGTCTTGCGGGTTTTGCTGCCGTGGCCATTGCCCTGCTTACGGTAGGTTTCCATGCTATCAAAGCTGCCCTCAAAAATCCGGTAAAAAACTTAAGAATCGAATAAATCCACTGCCATGCTAAAGAATTATATAACCGTCGCATTTCGGAATCTGATGAAACATAAGGGATTTTCCTTCATCAATGTTCTGGGCCTTTCCATCGGCTTAACCTGCTGCATGCTCATTTCGCTGTACATCTACCACGAGTACAGTTATGACTCCTACCATGCAAAAGGGGAGCGTCTTTATCAGTTAGGTGCTGTATTTAATAATGAAGGAGAGCTTGAGCACCGGGCTACTGTACCGTCTGCCCTGGCCGTTGCCCTGCAGCAGGAGTTTCCGGAAATTGAAGAAAGTGCCCGCCTGCTTTCCTTGTTCAGGGATGATAAAACACTACTGCAGTACCAGGAGTCAGGAGAGAACGTAAAATCTTTCTATGAAAGCAAAGGATATGTTGCGGATCCTTCGCTTTTTAAATTGCTGGCCTATAACTTTATTGAAGGAGACCCTGCCACTGCGCTACAGAACCCAAACACGGTGGTGGTAACAGAAGAAATTGCGGAAAAGCTCTTTGGGGAAGAATCTGCGCTGAATAAAACCATCCGGATTAGCAGCAATACCAATGGTGATGGGGATTATACCATTACAGGGGTGTTTCGTCCCCATAACGTTCCTTCTCATATCGATGCCCGCTTCCTGCTTTCTCCGAGAGGAGGAGGGCTGGAGAATTTCTTCCTGAACAGTACGACCCTGCTGAACAATAATATGTTTTTCACCTATTTTCTGCTGAAAGAAGGTAGCGATGCACAACAGCTTGAAAAGAAGCTTCCTGCTTTTGTGGAAAGGCATATGGGTGAAGAATTGAAGAACAGGGGGAGCGATCGACAATTGTTCCTCACCAATATAGAGGATATTCACCTGGCCTCCGAAATTGAGGGCAATGTTACACCTGCCGGCAGCCTTACCTATATCCGTATTCTGGCGTCTATTGCTGTACTTACGCTGCTGATTGCCTGTATTAACTTTATGAACCTTTCCACTTCCCGCTCTTCTAAAAGAAGCAGAGAGGTGGGGGTGCGGAAAGTTTTAGGCGCTGAACGTTCATTTCTCATCTGGCAGTTTCTGGGTGAATCTCTAATAATGGCACTAGTTGCTTTCATTTTTGCCATTGTGCTGGCCGTTGTCTTTCTTCCGGTGTTTGAGCAGCTTTCGGGCAGAGACATTATTCTTTCCTTTCAACAACATGGCTTCCTGCTGGGGGTTTATTTTCTCTTAGCCATTATTACAGGTTTCATTGCAGGAAGTTATCCTGCGTTTTACCTTTCTTCTTTTAAACCGGTACAGGTTTTAAAAGGCAGGTTCAGTAGTTCTCTTTCAGTAGTTTCTCTAAGAAAAGGACTCGTTATTTTTCAGTTCGTCATATCAGTGGTACTTATCATTGCTTCGGTAATTATTTCGAACCAGATGAGCTACCTCCGCTCCAAAGATTTGGGCTTTATTAAAGACCAGCAGATTGTGATTCCACTAAGGAGTGAAACGGCTAAAAGCAGTTACGCCTCTTTAAAAGCCCAACTCAACAGCCATACATCGATACGTTCGGTAGGTGGTTCCTTAAATTACCCGGGCATCTCCAATCCTACCGATTGGCTGATGTACAAAGAGGGGAGCAGTGCACAGAATGCAGAATCTGTTGTGATTACCCATGTAGATGATTCCTTTCTCCAGACTCTTGGACTTAAGGCAGTGGCAGGCCGTTTATTTTCTCCGGATTTCCCTGCCGATACCAATAATCATATTATTCTCAATGAAAAAGGGGTTGCCGAGTTTGGCTTTCCTTCAGCGGAAGAAGCGGTTGGCAGCTGGGTAGCCTTTGACTGGGAAGGCGAACAGTACAGGTTCGACATTGTGGGAGTGGTAAATGATTTTCATTTTAAGGATTTACGCGTACCTATTCAACCCTTTGGTTTTCTGCTGGTTAATGCCCCCATCTATAACTACCTGATTGCGCATGTAAACCAGGGAAATATGGGGCAGACACTCCAGGTAATAGAGGAGCGATGGAATGCTCTCAACCCCAACGAGCCTTTCGAGTACAGTTTCCTGGATCAGGATTTTCAAAAGAACTATGAGGCGGAAAGCCGGCTGGCTGGCATGATTCGCTATTTTACCATTATTGCCATTTTAATCTCCTGCCTGGGCTTATTCGGGCTGGCTACCTTTAGCGCAGAACAGCGAATTAAAGAAATAGGCATTCGTAAAGTGTTAGGTGCCAGTGTATCGAGCCTGGTTGCCCTGCTGTCGAAGGATTTCCTGAAGCTGGTAGTGGTGTCGGTTGTACTGGCTTCTCCTATCGCCTGGTACATCATGCATGAATGGCTGCAGACATTTGCTTACCGGGTCGATATTTCATGGCAGGTCTTTGCCCTGACTACCTTTTTAGCAGTCATGATTGCGCTTGTTACAGTAAGCTTTCAGGCCATTAAAGCTGCGCTGACCAATCCGGTAAAAAACCTCCGAACCGAATAAACTCCACGCTCATGTTTAGAAACTATTTAAAAGTAGGACTTCGCTACCTGCTTAAGCATAAAGGGTACACCTTTATTAATGTATTGGGCCTGGCGGTTGGTATAACAGCAGCCATTCTCATCATGCTGTTTGTCCGGAGTGAACATTCCTTCGACCGGTTTCATTCCAAAGCCGACAGAATTCACAGGGCCTGGCTGCAGGAGTTTTACGAAGGGCAGATTTTTACCAATGTAGTAACCCCTGTTCCTCTGGCTCCTCTGCTGCAGGAAAACTTAGCGGAAGTGGAGACGGTGAGCAGGGTGGCCGGTATTGGGGCACCTATTCACCATCGTGGTAACATCTTCAATTATCCGGTCACAATGGTCGACAGTACCTTTTTTGATATATTTGATTTTGAGCTGATTAAAGGGAACCGGCAGAATCCTTTTCCCAGCAAGAATTCCATTATTCTATCAGAAGAGGCGGCTACTTTATTTTTTGGTAACATTTCTCCCATTGGAGAAACCCTGGAATTGGAAATAGGAGGAGAAAAAAGACTGTTTACGGTTTCCGGCCTCACGAAAAATGTTCCGTATGAATCAAGCATCCAGTTCGGTTTGCTGATCCCGTTTTCTAATGCTGTACACATCTGGAGCGATTATGTCAGGACCAGTGCCTGGTCGAATGTATCGGTAGAAACATATGTCCTTTTAAAGGAAGGGGCTGATCCGGCGAAAGTAAATGCAAAGATTCCTTCTTTTATGCAGCCATTGGTGGCCGGAAATTACAAAGCAGGCGAATACAATGTAAGGCTTCAGCCACTGACCGACATTCACCTCGACAATACTTTACCGGCAGGCATGGTAGCACCATCAAATCCCCTTTATTCCTACATACTGGCGACCATTGGAATTTTAATACTGCTGATTGCCTGTATTAATTTTATTACATTATCAGTAGGCCGCTCTGCCACCCGTGCCCTGGAGGTAGGGGTGCGAAAAGTTCTGGGTGCAGAGCGTCGACAGCTGATCTGGCAGTTCTGGGGGGAGGCGCTGTTGCTTACGTTAAGTGCTTTACTGCTTGGGGTGCTGTTGGCTTATCTTTTACTGGGGCAGTTCAATCAGCTGGCTAACCGCGAGTTTGTACTGAATGCCGATGTATTTACCCTTCTTTTCTGCTTTTCTCTTCTCATCCTGATAGGTCTCTTTGCCGGTAGTTACCCGGCTCTTGTTCTGTCATCCTTTCGGCCTGTTCAAGTGCTGAAAGGGAAGGTTAGGACCAGAGGGATGGGTTTATTCGGAAAGGGGCTTGTGGTGGGGCAGTTTGTAGCTTCCATTATCATGATTATCTGTACGATAACGATAGGCCGGCAACTTCATTATTTACAGCAGAAGGACCTGGGCTTTGAACGGGAGCATAACGTGATTGTTCCTACAAATCAGCAGGGTTCAGCGGCCGCCTTACTGGCGAACCGCTTTATTGCCGCCCTTGAAAAGAACCCTCAGGTAATAGATGCTACCACCTCTCTTTACAGTATGGCAGAGTATGGCTGGATGCAGCTGGGCTATAAAGATGATAAAGACGTTTTTCGCCTGTTCCGCTTCAATGTCATAGATCCTGATTTTGTTAAGGCCATGGACCTGGAGGTAGTGGAGGGAAGGAATTTTATGGAAGGAAATCCGGCCGATTCCAATGCTATTCTGGTGAATGAGGCATTGGTGAAAGAATATGGCTGGGACGATCCAATTGGCCGGAAGTTACCAGGTGCTTACCCGCAGCAAATAATTGGAGTGGTAAAAGATTTCCATTTCGAATCCCTGCATACTTCTATCAAGCCTGTAGTAATGGCTTTAAAGCCAGATGCTTTTTTTGAAAACTCCAGCGATGTTAGCTATGATTATTCTCCAAGGCCCCGGATTTCGGTGAAGTTCAGGGGAGGGAATGCGCAGGAGCATATAGCACTTCTTCGTGAGAACTGGAAGGAAGTAGCCGGCGACCAGGAGTTTGAATATCGCTTTTTGGACGATGCCCTTAACGCCGCCTATGAGCAAGAGCAACGATTAGGGAACATTGTTCAGTATGCTTCTTTGCTTTCGATTTTTATTGCCTGTATGGGCTTGTTTGGTTTAGCCACCCTGGTGGTGCAAAGAAGAACCAAAGAAATAGGAATCCGGAAAGTTTTAGGAGCGAATGTCAGCACCCTGGTAGGAATGCTCACCAAAGACTTTGTTGTGCTGGTTCTTCTGGCTTCGGTTATTGCTTTTCCTGTTGCCTGGCTGGTGCTGAAAAGATGGCTCCAGGATTTCTCCTACAGAATTGATATTAGCTGGGATGTGTTTTTATTGGCTGCCCTGGTTTCAGTACTGGTAGCCCTGCTGACGGTAAGCTACCATGCCATTCGGGCAGCACTTAAAAATCCGGTACATAGCTTACGAACTGAATAAAAACCTGAATTATGTTTAAACATACTTTTAAGCAGATTTTCCGCAGCCTGTGGCGGCATAAGGGTTTTACCGGCATTAATTTGCTGGGCCTGTCCCTGGGCATTGCCGCGGTATTGCTCATTGTCCTGATAGGACATTATGAGAGGAGCTTCGACACTTTTCATACCAAAAGCCAACAGCTCTTCAGGGTGGTGAGTGAGACCAGCAGGGCCGATCAGATCCTGTACAACGCTAATGTTCCTTATCCAACCGGCAGATTCCTAAGGGAAAGAGATCCGGGAATTTTGGCTTCTCAGATTCATTTTGCAGAAGAGATGCAGGTACGCCTGGGGGAGGAGGCTCCCTTTACCGAAGAGCAGGTGGTATTTGCAGATTCCCTCTTTTTCCAGGTACTGGATTTTGCCGGAATCGAAGACTTCTGGGTGGCGGGCAATCCCGCCACTGCCCTGCAGGGGCCGGGGAAAGTAGTGCTCACCGAGTCCACTGCACGGCAGTACTTTGGATCAGAAGATCCCATAGGTAAGCGCCTGCTACTTGACAACAAAGCAGAGGCGGAAGTAGTGGGAGTGGTCAGAGATATCCCGCAGAACAGTCACCTGCCTTTTAATATGCTGGTGTCCTATGGCACTTTCAGTAATGATTTTATCGGAGGACTGGATGTGAATTCATGGGGATTTACGGGCAATGGGTATGCTTATGTACGCCTGCAGGATGAAAGGACCCGAAGTGCCACCCATGAGGCCCTTCAGGCGATTGTACTCAGCAATGCTAAGTCCGAAGCAGACCTGAAAATGAAGATGTACCTGCAGCCCTTGCCGGAAATTCACTTCGACCTGGCTTTTGAGGGCAGTAATCCTACTTACACCGTTAGTTCGAACTACCTGAATATGCTGGTGCTGCTGGGTATATTTATTATCCTGATTGCCTGTATCAACTACATTAACCTCTCTACCTCCTTTGCTTTTACCAAGTCGAAAGAGGTAGGGGTCCGGAAAACCATAGGGGCTTCTAAAAAGCAGCTGTTCTTTCATTATATGCTGGAGACCTTCACCCTCACCTGTGCTGCAGCTGTACTGGGCCTGTTGCTGGCGCTGGCATTTTTGCCGACAGTGAACCAGATCCTTGACAAAGGAATTACGGCAGCTCCTCTGCTGGAACTGGACTTTATTGCAGGAAGCCTGCTGGCCCTCCTGCTGCTTACCTTTATTTCAGGAGCTTACCCGGCCTTAATTATGGCAGGCTTCAATCCCGTATCCTCCCTTAAAAACCAGCTGGCCTTGCCCGGAAAATCATCTGTACTGCTGCGGAAATCATTAGTCGTGTTTCAGTTTAGCGTCTCTATTCTCCTTATTATTTGTACCCTGGTCATTGCCCGCCAAATGGAATATTTTCAGGACAAGGAGTTAGGCTTTATCAAAGAAGCAGTAGTGGAGGTTAAGCTGCCGGAGGCGGATAGTGTAAAAAGGGCCCATTTCCAAAGCCTGTTACAGAACCAGACCGGCATTCAGCAGCTCTCCTTCTGTATGGGGGCACCTGTTTCTGATAATGGCCTCGGCGTGAGCATGGAGGCTCCTGAACTGCCTGAAAATACCAGCTATGAAGCAGAGATAATTCCCTGCGATATCAACTACAAAGCGACCTTTGGCCTTGAATTACTGGCAGGCCGCTGGTTATTGCCTTCAGATGAAAAAAATATTGGAAGTGCCGTGGTCGTTAACCGGCAGCTGATAAATACCCTGGGATATACCGATCCGAAAGAAGCCATCGGGAAAAGAATAACCCTGGGGATTAACTCCATGAGACCCGCCATTGTAGGGGTTACCGAAGACTTCCATACCAGTTCGCTGCACGAGGATATAACGCCAGTGGCGCTTTTGCCTTTCCCTTACTTCTACGTAACGGCAGGTATCCGGCTGCATCCGGGACAGATGCGCAATACACTGGCGGAAATAGAGGAAGCCTGGAGAACAGTATTTCCTGAGCATGTGTATGAAATTAGCTTTGTCGATGAAACCCTTGCCTCCCGCTATGAGCAGGAAAGGCGGGATTACCAGCTGTTCAAGGCCTTTTCTGTTATTTCTATATTTATCTGCTGTATCGGTCTCTGGGGTCTGATTGCCTTTGTAGTGGTGCGTAAAACAAAGGAGATTGGCATTCGAAAAGTACTGGGGGCAAGCATCAGCAGCATCGTAATGCTGATCTCAAAAGACTTTTTAAAGCTGGTAGGAATTGCACTGCTCATTGCCTCTCCGCTCGCCTGGTATTATATGAACCAGTGGCTGCAGGACTTTGCCTACCGCATTGAAATCGGATGGGCGGTGTTCCTGATAGCGGGCCTGTTCGCCCTGCTGATTGCCTTCCTGACCATCAGCTATCAGGCCATAAAGGCGGCCTCGGCTAATCCGGTAAAAAGCCTGAGAACAGATTAAATGATATGATTTTTCTCCTGTTTCAGGATGAGGGTTTTAATATTTTTTGAATAATCAAAAGGAGCGATTATGATACGGAACTACCTTAAAATTGCACTGCGCAACCTCCAAAAGAACAAGCGCTATGCCTTTATTAATCTCATAGGTTTGGCTGTTGGTATTATGGGCTGCCTGCTTATCGGGCTATACATCTGGCATGAATGGAGCTACGACCGTTTTCATGAAAAGGCTGATAGAATTGTACGGGTTACCTGGGAATTTAATTTTGGTGATGTACTGAACGAAACCGCTCTAACCGGTACCAGGGTAGGACCTGAGTTTAACAGGAGATTTCCGGAAACAGAGGCTTTTGTCCGGCTCCTGAAATACCCTCGGGTGCTGGCTGTAGCTGATAAAATGTTTGAGGAAAAGAATTTTCTTTATGCGGATTCTGCTTTTTTTACCGTTTTTTCCTTTCCTCTCCTGGAGGGGAATCCGGCCACTGTACTGGATGCCCCCCATAAACTGGTCATTACCCAATCCATGGCCAAAAAGTATTTTGGCAGTCAAAACCCTATTGGCGAAAGTATTACCGTAGGGGGAGATAAAGAGTTTGTGGTTTCAGGTATAGCGGCAGATGCCTCAGATAACTCCCAGATAAAGTTTGACTTTGTGGGCTCATTTACCAGCCTGAATGCTTCGAAAGAAGAAAAATGGAGTGAAGCCAACTATCTCACTTACCTGCTGCTTCGAGACGAGGAAGCAATTGAGACCCTGCAGGCTAAAATTACTGCTTATATGCAGGAGGTTGGTAAGGATGAAATGCAGTTAACAGGAAATAGCTATACAACCTATCAGCTCGAGCCCTTAACCAAGGTACACCTTTATTCGCAGCTGGATGGCTTCGAACCAAATACAAACGTTGTTTACCTCTATGTTTTAACGGCTGTAGCCCTTTTGATTTTACTGATTGCCTGTGTCAACTATACCAATTTAAGCACGGCACAATCGGCCGGACGAAGTGCGGAAATTGGCATGCGAAAAGTAATGGGAGCGGGGCGAAGAGAAATTTTCCTTCAGTTTATCAGCGAAGCCTTTTTACTGGTACTGATGGCCGTAGGAGTAGCGGTAGGCTTTACCATTCTGGTGCTGCCGTGGTTTAATCAGTTGGCAGGAAAGGAATTTCAGCCAGACTTGTTACTATCGCCCTTCATATTTCTTATGCTGCTTGGCTTATCCGTAGTGGTCGCTTTTATCGCGGGTACTTATCCGGCTGTAGTGCTGTCTGGAGGTAAGGTAAGTAAAATTTTAAAATCAGGTTTTTCCTTTACTGGTTCCACGAGTCTTCGCAAGGGACTGATTGTCTTTCAGTTTGTAGTATCAATTTTTATGATTATCGCCACGGTTGTTATTCTGCAGCAGCTTTCTTTCATCAAAAATAAAGACCTTGGGTACAGCAGAGAGCAGGTGGTGGTGCTTCCGGTAGATGCACAAATAAGAGAGCAGTATGACCTGTTAAAGAACGCCTTGAGGCAGGCGCCGGGAGTGGCAGAAGTTGGGGGTGCCTATGAAGAACCTACCCATATTGGCTGGGGCGACGGTTTGAGTACTACTGAAGGAAATAAGCGCATTACCATTAATGCGCTGCCAGCCGATGAACACATTGTAGAAACACTCGACCTGGAGATTGTTGCCGGCAGTAACTTTACCCGCAGCGATATTCAACTGGCAGACCCTGCCAGAGGAGGCGATAATATCACGTATACCTATATGCTTAATGAGGCGGCAGCAAGTGCATTAGGCTGGACGCCGGAGGAAGCCATCGGTAAAAAGGTGGCCAAAGGAAGAGAAGGAATTGTTCGGGCGGTTGTAAAAGATTTTCATTTCCGTTCCCTGCATGAACCCATTGGTCCGCTGGTAATTTTTATGGATAAACGTTTAGTAGGCGCCATGTTCGTGAAGTTGTCCGGCAGAGATATCGCCTCTTCTTTGGCCCAACTGGAAAAGATATGGGAGCAACGGGTAAATCACCGCCCATTCGAATACCAGTTTCTGGATGAAAATTACCAGGCCATGTACAAGGCAGAGCAAAGAATTGCAGGAGTTTTTACCGCCTTCTCTGTGGTCGCTATTCTGTTGGCCTGTCTGGGTTTATTTGCCTTAACGGCCTTTGCAATGGTCCGGCGATCCAAGGAAATAGGCATCAGAAAAATTCTGGGAGCCAGTGTGCAGGATATCCTGGCATTGGTCTCGAAGGATTTCGTGCAGCTGGTGCTCATTGCGATTCTTATCGCCATTCCCCTTTCTTTTCTGGCAGTAAGCCAATGGTTAGAAGGATTTACCTACCGGATAGAGATAGAGTGGTGGGTGTTCCTTGCCGCCAGTGTGCTGAGCCTGCTCATTGCCTTCCTTACCATTTGTTTACAAGCGATTAAAACGGCCTATCATAATCCTGTTAAAAACCTCAGAAGCGAATAATGATACAGTTACAGAATATTTTTAAATGGTATAACACCGCCAACCGCCCTACTTTCATCCTCAAAGATGTAAGCCTTACGATTGATGAAGGAGCTTTCCTGTCCATTATGGGGCCTTCCGGCTCAGGGAAAACTACCTTATTAAACATTATGGGAATGCTCGACCAACCTTCGGAAGGAAGCTATCACTTCATGGGACAAGATGTTTTTAACCTGAAGGAAAAACAGCGAAAGGAGCTGTATAAGCAGTACATTGGCTTTGTGTTCCAGGCTTATCACTTACTGGATGAGCTAACAGTGTATGAAAATATCGAAACCCCTTTGTTGTACCAGGGGGTGAAATCGGCAGAGCGGAAGGCTATGGTTGGCGATATGCTGGATCGCTTCAGAATTGTAGGGAAGAAGGATTTGTTCCCTTCCCAGCTCTCGGGTGGACAGCAGCAGCTGGTGGGTGTTGTACGGGCTTTAATTTCCAAACCAAAGTTGATTCTGGCCGATGAACCTACCGGTAACCTAAATTCCACTCAGGGAGAGGAGATCATGCAGCTGTTTCAGCAGCTCAATAAGGAGGAAGGGGTCACGATTGTGCAGGTAACCCATTCTGAAAAAAATGCTGCTTTTGGAAACCGCATCATCCAACTGCTGGATGGTCAGGTTCAGGACTAGGTCTTTGGCTGCTAACTTACCAACTGTCCTTGGATGGAAGCTTTATATCTGTCAACTAAACCTTTAACATATGAAAAAGCTATTCTTGATTTTGGTATTACTATCTACCGTGGGTGTGGTTTACGCACAAAGCCCGAGTGAAAGAACGAAAGTAAGCTTACTTCAGGAGCTGTCCTGGATGGAAGGTGCCTGGAAAGGCATGGCAGGCAGTTCTCCGTTTTTTGAGCGCTATGAACTGGTGAATGATACCCTTATAAGAATAGACTACTATGCTGACTCCACCCTAAGGGAGATAGAGGCATCGGGTAATTTATTTCTGGAGGAAGGGACTCTTTTCCACACATACGGCCAATCAAAATGGAAGATGACTCAAAATGAGGGAAGAACCTGGTGCTTTGAGCCGGTTGTAAATGCGTCCAACAGTTTCTGCTGGACCTTTATTGACAAGGATTCATGGAGCGCCCGTTTAATGTCTTCCGGTAAAACATCAGACTACCTGATGAAAAGAATCAGTCCGTAGCGTTTTAAGGAAGCACTTACAGGTTCTTTCTGCTAAATCATCGGGTAAGAGCCAGAAATAAAATAGTGGAATTAAAAATATTTTCATTTAAATGTTAAGCTTATGTCTCTCAAAACAAAACTTTTCCTGTGCCTGACCGCCGGTATGCTACTGGTTGGCACCTCAGCCTTCTTACTGAAGCCATTACAAACAAGCCCTGGAACTGAGCATGACCTGGTTAAAGAAGCTATTCTGGACTATGTAGAAGGGGTATACACGATGGATACCAGCAGAATTTACCGAAGTGTTCATCCTAGCCTGGTAAAGAGAGGAAGCTGGTTTGACCGGCAAAAAGGGGAGTATGTTCCGCTCCAGGAAATGACCTTTCAGCAGCTGGTAAACCTTACCAAGCACTGGAATAAAGATGGTAAACGGGCAAATGGCGAATCTATGCGGAAAATTGAAGTGTACGATGTGCAGGATAAAACAGCTACAGCCAAACTTACTGCGGTGTGGGGAACTGACTATTTTCATTTAGCTAAACAGGATGGAAAGTGGTACATCATGAATGTCCTTTGGCAGTCTCCAAAACCACATTAGAAGACAGAGACTCTTCTGGACTATACGAAAGCTTGGAGAAATGAAATGCCCTCTGTCGCTAGAAAGAAAAAGGAGCAGGCTAACCCAGCCTGCTCCTTCAAAGAAAAAACTTATATACTGTTAATAAATCATTTTACAGTAGTCCAGTTTACTTTTATTTGTGTTTTTCCATCTCCATCTGTATCAGCATCTATTTCTTCAGTAACCAGAGTTCCATTTATAAACACCTGGCCCTTTAGTGCTCCGCCTGTTGCTTTTGAATCTAAGCTAATTGTTTCTCCAATATTGGCGACAATAGTGGTATCCCAGGTCCCATCAAAAGGGGTGTTAATGGTTTGGATGGAGCTTTTGTAGTTGAATTTTACTTCTGTAACGGAGGTGCCGGTGATAGCAAACTTTACCTCCTGAGTAGTTTCCTCTTTTCCGCAGGCTATAATGAGCAGCAAAAATGTCGCAATTAGAATTACGTTTTTCATATGTTTTATTTTGATTATCCTGCCAAAATAGATGGGTTAGCAGGATAATGTCTTCTGCGGGGATGGGAAAAACTTACTTGAGTAGGTTGTGACTTAATTAAGATTAAAAACATTGATTTGAGGTAAGTCTGGAGTCCTAAAGAAGTACATGAAAGGAGGCAGGAATTATTTACAGTAAAAGGGAATATTTTTAAGAATGGGCTCTCTAAAAAACAGGTAGAAAGATTATTTCAGAACAATAGCTGGTTAGTGTAAGGGTTTAAACTCTTTATAGGCGGAAGGTAATTGTTAGGAGCCTTTTCATTCCTTTCAAAAATTACTTGTTAAAATACTTGTAATAAGCGGCTGAAGTCTCAGTTTTTTGCTGAAGGGAGAATGGCTTTCTTTGCTTAAAATTGAGCTTAAACATGAAGAAATCTCTTTTATTTCTGACTTTGCTTCTTGTAACAGCCTGGGGCTGTAGTAAAGAAGACGAGGAACCCGCTACAGGAGTATTGTATGGTACTGTTACAGATGCGGCAACAACCTCCGTTCTGGAGAACGTGAGAATTATCGTTTTTGAATCTAATTCAAATAATCCTGTTGCCTCCACCACAACGGGAGCAGATGGTGCTTATTCGGCAGAGCTCCTCCCGGGGAGTTATTACCTGAAGCTTTACCGGCAGGGCTACGATCATGTTCCGCCACGGAACATAAGCCCAATTCCATTTACAGTTAGTAAAGGAATGGAGCTTGATAAGCCCGTGAGCATGAACCTGAGCGAAGTGGAAAATGGCGGGTATATCCATGGGAAAGTAGTGGAGGCAGAAAAAGGAGTTCCAGGGGTGCTGGTAGTAGGAGTGAAGGATGGTAAAGGATATTCGGCCGTATCGGATGCCGCGGGAGAGTTCTTTCTTTACAACCTTCCTGCAGGAAGCTACACGCTAAAGGGCTGGCGCGCCGGATATGAGTCTGAGCAGGCATCGGTGAATGTAACAACCGGACAGGGTGCTGAACAAATTGTAAACCTGAGTAAAGGAGCGGCCGGCTCGGTAAGTGGTACCCTTTCCTTTTTGGCCAGCACAGCTGTTGAAGTGGATGTCGCCTTAACCCACCCCTTAACCGAAGAGGCGGTACCTGGATTACAGACAAAAACCAGTGCCAACTATACCATAGAAAATGTGCCTGCAGGAACCTTTCTGGCAAGAGCGACCTACCAGAATGACCAAAGGGTAGTCGACCCGGACTGGATAGTGAAGTTTGGAGAGCCGTTGGTGGAGGTTAGCAACGGAGCTGTTAGCAGGGACTTTAGCCTTACTAACTCAGTAAGCCTTATCGACCCGACCAACCCTTCTACTTCCACCATTCCGCTAACGGTGAGTGGTACTAACCCAACCTTTTCCTGGACTCCTTATTCCAGTGCCAGCGATTATGTAATAGAAGTGAGTGATGCAAATGGTAATGTAATTTGGGGTGGCTTTGACTATAGCCAGGATGTACTGGTAAAGAAAGTAAGCATTCCTTCCAGCCAAACGAGCGTGGAATTTAACTTTGACCAGACGGCCAGCAAAAACCTGGAAGCTGGAAAAGTATACCGATGGAAAATATACGCCAGTAAAGATGATAAACAGGCCGCTGCTGGATGGAAGTTGATTTCGGTGAGTGAAGACCAGCTGGGGCTGATTACCATTGGTCAGTAAAAATTAAAAAATAAGTATTGTTAATAAATAGAAAAAGCTGACTGTAACAAGCCGGCTTTTTCTGTTCACGGCTAGTTGAAGTTTCTTTAGTGGAAAGGAAGTTGCTCATTTAGGCAATTAATTATACCTTACCTCTATAATCAAGGTAGGGAAAAGCTTTTCCACTGATAAATTTGTTTTTTTTCTTAAAGCAGTAAGAGCGCTTATAGCTACTACTTCTCGACCAAAGGCTAACCGGAAGTTGCCAGCCGAACAACTTGTAAAAGTAGCGGGCGCCTGTTGTTTATGGTAGCCAATTGGAGCCGAAATGAAGTAAAGAGGGATTTGCCTTTTGTAAGTTTATGACTTTAGGGCCTCCCGGATTACCAGTCTTACTTTCTCGCTGGTCAGGGGTTTCCTAAGAATATTGGCCACCTTAAAGTTATTGACTCTTTCTATATCCGCAGGCTGGTTAGAGGAAGTCAGGAGTACGACCCAATAAGTCTGGTACCAATCTTCTCTTTCCTTTAAAGCTTCCAGAAACTCAAAGCCGTTCATCATTGGCATATAGAGATCCAGGAAAATGATAGAGGGAATCTGCTGCTGATCCTTCAGTACAGAGGAAGTGTCCCTGATAAGCGACAAAGCTTCCTTTCCGTCGTAAGCGAGGTGAATCTTTTCCGAAAGATTCATCTCTTCCAACAGAAGCTTATTAAAATGATTCGTGGTAGGATCGTCGTCTACCAACAGAATGCTACTAAATTTTTCAGGCATTCACCAAAAAGTCTATAATAATAAAAAAAACCAGTTCATCGCTCACTTACTATTCCTGGAATTATAAGTCCAAGGCCCCTGTACTCAACACCTGTCTTCTTCTGGTGCTTCTTTTTACGTATTCTTTCAGGAATAGTTGATAGGTAAAAGCAATATTAGGAGGACAATCTACTACTTTTGGAAGGAAATTAAAAAGTAGTTAAAGGTATATCTGAAAAGGAATCTGCCATCCGGGATAAATGCTAAAAAGGATGGTGGTATTTTTATGATAGCAGGCTGCTTATTAGATTTGAGGTTGTAATAAAGTTAATTGATTCTCACGAGCTCTTTAAATTGTGGCAGTTCCACAAGAGGCTTATGCTTTAGTTTAGATTTTTAAGAACAGATATTTTTATGGCTGTACATATTGTTTTGAATGAAAAACCACTTTTCTGCCATGTGCGACTGGCTTTGTTTGGTAGTTTCCTCTGGCTCTTCCTGCTACTTTCTTTTGATACTCAGGCCCAGTTACTTCCTTCGGCTGCGGCAGAGAAAGATACCGCGGAAGTGATGGAGCCGAAGTGGCCGGAAGATCCTCTCGGTCGGCGCACCCCTCGTGGCACTGTAAGTGGGTTTATTAAAGCGGTGGCAGACCAGAACTACGAAAAAGCCGCCTTCTATCTCAACATAGAACCTGCGTTGCAGGAAAGCCAGGAAGGGGCTGAACTAGCAAGAGTATTACAGGGCCTGCTGGATAAAGATGGCAATATATTCCCTTATTCCTTAATTAGTGATGATACCGCCGGGGAGGTTGAGGATGAACTAAGGCCAAGCTTCGATCAGGTGGGTACCCTGATGATTCAGGAGGAGACTGTTGAAGTGCTGGTAGAGGAGATAAAAGGGCCTGAGGGTGGACCGATCTGGTTGTTCTCCTCCGAAACGATTGAAAAAATTGCCGCCCTTCAGGGGGTTATGGCCGCACCATTGGTAGACAGACTGCTGCCGGAAATTCTCGAGGAATACCAGTGGGGAGGAGTTGCTGCCGGACAATGGCTGATAATGGTAGTATTGGCAGTACTTGCGTACCTGCTGGCATGGTTAATTACTGCTGCCTTTTTGTTTCTGCTTCGCCGCTTTTGGCATACGGCAGCAACAGAACCTCTTTCCGGGATATTACAGGCATTTGTACTGCCTGTAAGGCTTTATCTGGCCGTGTGGATTTTTGTGGCTTCCACGCAGGAGGCAGGAATTTCCATTATTCTGCGCCAGCGGTTTAGCGGCATTACCCTCATTATTGGGCTGGCAGCCCTGCTGCTGCTATTATGGCGCTTAACCGATTTTATTACCAGTTTTAGTGAAAAAAGGATGAGCATCCGGGGCCACCTGGCGGGGGTATCGGCTGTTCTCTTTCTCAGGCGTGCGGCAAAAGTGGCCATTATTGTGTTTGGAGTTATAGTAGTATTAGGTGCATTTGGTGTGGATGTTACTACCGGTCTGGCTGCTTTAGGGATAGGTGGTATTGCACTGGCCCTGGGCGCACAAAAAACAGTAGAAAACTTTGTCGGAAGTGTAACACTTATTGCCGACCAGCCGATACGGGTGGGAGATTTCTGTAAGGCCGGGGATACCATTGGGACTGTAGAGCAGATTGGGATGCGGTCTACCCGTATCCGTACCCTAGACCGTACCATTGTAACCATTCCGAATGGGGAATTTTCTTCTGCTAAAATTGAAAATTATGCCCATCGTGATCGCTTCAAGTTTGCTCCGGTATTTAATTTAAGATACGAAACTACTCCGGACCAGATGCGCTACCTGTTGGTAGAGCTCCGGGCAATTCTTTACGCACACCCTAAAGTCGATCCTGTTCCTGCAAGGGTGCGCTTTGCAGAGCTTGCTGCCGCCTCACTAAATGTGGAAATTTTCGCCTACATTCTTACCAAAGACTTTAATGAATTTGTGGAGATTCGGGAAGATTTACTCTTACGGATGATAGATGTGGTGGAAGCAAGTGGTACTGGTTTTGCCTTTCCTTCACAAACACTCTACATTGCCCGCGATGCAGGTTTATCTGAAGAAAAATCCCGGGCAGCAGAAGAGAAGGTGCGAAAATGGAAGGAGGCAGGAGAGATGCAGATTCCTTCCTTCGATCCAGAAAAGATTGATGAGTTGAAGGATACCATCGCTTATCCACCGAAAGGGTCTGCGCAGCAGGATAGTACGAAGCCTTAGTTTCTGTGGGTGCTCAGCTCTGTTGCTGATTTTGATTCAGGTTACGATAAATCTTCCGGTGAAGGAAAATTGTAAGCTGAAATGGTAAGAGCCATGTCTTTACGGGGGCATAGGTTAGGGCGGGTACGTTTAGGGAAGCAGAGAGGGAACAAATGGTGCAGGAGAATTAATTTTAGGGGAAATTTAGCTGCTAAAAGCTCCTGCTAAAGATTCTTTCAGTTTTACAGCTCTCGCATCCAGCAAACTAAATATTTAGGACTGCTCCTCTTTTCGCCTATATCGGGCCATTCCATGGTTGCCCGAATGGAAGGCTCCTTCTTATAACCTCTTTTCTGCCAGAAGGCTTCATTGGAGCGGTAAGCGGCTGGTCTTAGAGGGTGGTGGGCAGGCCTCTCGACAGATAGAAAGCAGGCTTTGGTATAACAGCCAAAAGAGCGGGCATGTGCTTCCCGCTCATCAAAAAACCGATGTCCGAAGCCCCTTCCTCTGTAGGAAGGCAGCAGGATACTTTCCGCAAAATAAAAGATTTTATCAACCTCCAATCCCGCTTCCTCAAATGGTTGCCTCACTTCAGGCATTTCATCCTTTAATGGTATACAGGTGGTGGCACCTACCATTTGGGAACCATCATATACTCCAAACAGGAAAGCCCTTTCCGAGTGAATATAGGTGGCGAGGTATTCTTTTTCATAATCCACAGAGCCCTCATAGAGGTAGGGGTAATCGCGGAATACCATAATTCGCAATCTGGCTAAATCATCGAAAACACTTTCAATTTCCCTGCCTTTCTTGCTGGTAAAGGTTAACTTATCCATTGTTTAGGAGTGGGTTAGGAGGAAACCAGCTTTATCCAGAGGGTAAGATTGTAATAGGTAGTAATCCGGAAGATTTTTCCTTCCTTTACCTCTAAAAAAGCGGCGGCAGGTAGTTGGTATTGCTGGTTGCGTGCCGGCGGAAGCCCCGCTTCTGCCTTTTTGTATACTCCGTTTACCACAAACTCAACAGCCACTCTGTTTCCTTTGTCCTCTGTAAAGAACACCATATCAGTAAGCTCTTCTTCATAGGAGGCATCCATGTGCTGAAGAAACTGAGTGAATTTTACCAGCCCAATTCTTGGCTCTTCACTCTGGTTAGGTTCATGTCGTACATTGGGATGAACCAAAGTCAGCATTCCTTCCCAGTCCTCCCGGTTAAAGGCATTATAATACTGTTGTACAATTTCTAAAGCAGTCATTTTTCTGTTGAGTTTTAATTCTGTAAAAGCTAAACTGCAAACAAAACGCTCTAGAGGTATTCTTGTTCGAGTAGAAAAGAGCTCGGGAGTTTATAAAAAGAATGGACATTTGTTTTGGAGCTACCTGCTGGTAAAGAGATGGCCGGGCCTGTTGAAGAGTTAGTAAAAGGAATAGCCTGCTGAGCTTTGAATGACCCAGCAGGCTATACAGAAAGAGAAGAGGATTAATCTTTCCTGATTCGTAAGAACAGGTTAATGCCTAAAGGCTCTGTATCTACCATTACCTGAGCCGGTAAAGCACCCGCCTCCAGGGCCAGGAGCTTTAGTTCTCCCGGACTCCGGTGCTGCAGGTGCCAGTCGCCGAAAATTTCCATATAAGCCCTGCTGGGGTTGTCGTTAGAGAAGTTCCCGACAATAAGCTCTCCACCCGGGGCGGTCCATTTTATCAGCTTCCTGAGAATCCTTACAAAGGTTCTGTTGTCGAAATAATCGAAAAGGCCCGCCGACCACACTACTTCGTACTGCTCTTCCGTATCGAACCTGAAAATATTTTCATTGATAAAGGAAATATGCTGCAGAAAATGGTCGCACACTTTCTGTGCATGGGTGATAGCCCTTTTATCATATTCTATACAGGTGCTCTGCAGGCTCTCCGGATCACTAGCAGCGTAAAGTTGGCAAAGGTCCCGGGCGGGTCCGCTGGCAACATTTAACAGCCGTAAAGGAGCAGAGGAGTTTAGCTTCTGCTGCATCAATTTCAGGAAGTAATCCTTGCGGTTTCGTACTGCTTCAGCAGCAGGATGATTAATGGTAAAGTCATCCCATTTGCTGTATTGAGAAGACACATCTCTGAGATAAATCCGGTCAATAATGGAATAATCACCTGCATAGCCGAAAGGCTTGTGTTTAATATGGCCCATTATACTTTCAGGAGATTGAAGGAAAGGACAGTTATCCATTATTTCCTGTAATTCCCCGGCTTTAATTTCCCCGCTTTTAAGGAGGGTTGGTAAGGAGTTGAGTGCATAGTTGAGCGCTTCATATTCTTCCGGTTCCGGCCCTTCCTTTAGGAGCAGCTGGTCGAGCAGAATAAATATTTCTTCTTTGGATGGCCTGGTAACTTCAAGGGGTAAAGATGTACGCATAGTATTTACGGTTAAGTAAAAGAGTATTATTTATTTGCCAATTAGGTGGAGGCAAGGATTTTCCGGAGAAAATAATGATGATAGGTTATGCCGGCACAGCCTCGATCTTTTTCTTTGGCGAAAGCATACGGGGTTCCGGAAAGTGTCGGGCAGCCTTTTCTTCTCTGATGGAGAAATGGCTATTGAGCAGGCGCTCGTTGTAGATGAAGTTGCCTAATAAACTGCTTACCCCTTCCAGAAATTCATGGTGATGTTCTTCTGCTAATGAGAAGGAAGCGAGCTCAATTATCCCTTCCACTCTGCCGTTAAACATGAGGGGAATAATCATCAGAGAGTTAGGGGTAGCTTCTCCCAGGCCGGAAGTGATATAGGTGTAACCCTGGGGGATGTCCGTTAAATAAATAGCTTCCTTTTCAAGGTAACACTGCCCAATCAGTCCTTCGCCAGGTTCCAGATACTGAGAAACAAACTTTTTACGGTTATAGGCATAGCAGGCTTTTAGCTGAATCCGCTTTTTTCCATCCAGCTCCTCTAGCAGGTAAAGAGAGCCCTGATTGCCGCCAAGGGTTTTAACTATTTTACTGATGACCTTATCGAAAATTTCCTGTTCGTTGTTCTGGTATCGCACGATTTCTCCTAGCTCCTGCAGGCTTTGGCTAATCCAGCGGCGCTTTTTTTCTTGTGCCTGCGCCTCTTCAACCTGGAGAATGTATTCCTCCATTTTTTTACGATCGTCTTCCATTTTGCTGTTTTTCTCTTCCATCTCCACGAGCAGGTGCTGGTTTTTCTCCTGAGCCTTCTGCTGCATTCCTCTGGCAAGAGCGGTTATGCTAATAGTGCCGAAAACCGAAATGAGTAACCCAAAATCGGTTCCTATTCCTAAATGGTAAATACTATTATCCATTCCTGAGGTGTTCTGACCTGGTAAGTAAATGCTGAAGAGAATCAGCGCCACATTGAGGAGGTTAACGAAAATAAGGCCGGCTTTTTCTTTAAAGCGAAACATCATCCACGGAACGGTGAGCATACCTGTTTGAATAAGTAAGACGGCTACCACCATTTTCTGGTCAGGCAACTTGATGGCTATTTGCAGAATGGCCAGGTACAAACTAGGAGCTATGCTTATTATATATCGGGAGCTGAAAAAGTGACCTCCGGCATTTAAAAACAGGCAGGAAGCATTAATAAAAGTGAATAGCCAGCTGACTATTACAAGCTCAGCAGATAGACTGTAACTTAGAATGGTACAGCCCAGGGAGGCACCTACAATCAGCAGGCTTATCCAGTTCGAAAAAGTTATGGCATTATTAACCTCTTCGCCGAACTCGGGCTGTCTTCCTAAATTAGAAATGAGTTTCATGAAATGAGTTTGAAAAGTATAGAAAATAAATTTTGCTACTGGCCCATGTACGAAGGGAAAATGCGGATGGTTTTCTTCTCTGGTTTTGGTGTATGTAAGTTTATGTAAGAATAAGTGGAATGAATAATAGCGGCTGAAAGAAGCTAAAGGATAAATAAATTGCTGATAGACAATTTGCTTTAAGAACTATTAATTTTTGTTATGAGAAAGATGAGAATGATAGATTAGGGCTGGTAAATTGATGAATGGCCTGTAATAAAAGTTTTAATTAAGTAAAAAAAATATTTATAATGGAATCAACTTTATTAAATTAATAATAAGTTTATCTGTAATTGCTGTTTAAAAAGAAGCTGCTTTTTTCTTAAAAATATCCGTGTCTGCTCTAACGGTCCGCCTACATTGACATCTTGAAGGTGTAAAAGAATTCAATAGTATGTTTTAAATTTTCTCTTAACCTCCACGCCATTGCTTAGGAGCAAATAACTTACAGATTTACTTTTTTGGACCGGCTGGTTCTGGTAAAGGTAAACCAGAATCGGGATTCTGAAAAAGTTGGCCTTGCTATAAAAGGTAGTATAAATTTTCCTCTCCTAGGCACTTTTCCTGCCATCTTAACCGGGAAAACAGTAAAAACTGGATCTTCTGCGAATAGGCCTTTTTGCTTTAGCTGGCAAAAGAACGCCATACTTCCACACTTTTAATGAAGAAAGTTTCCCCACATTGGGGACTTTTTCCCGTTATACAAAAAAAGTTATTGTTGATTTTTATGATAATATGCTGTAAAACAAGCGTTTGTGGTTTGGGTAGGTTTCTGGCATGGTTATTTTATCCATACAGACAGAAAGAATTTTTGATGTTTATAAATTTTTAGAATGATGAAGAAGATATTTTTAAGCCTTTTAGCTGTTGGATTTAGTGTTTCTATTGGCTGTGCCCAAACAGGAAGTTCTGTTGAGACAGGAACCACTGAGGAACAGGAAGTAGTAAAAGAAAGAATGGTATCCGGGGATAAGGTCGGCCGGACAGAAGTTGAACTTGCCTCACTTCCTATTGTGGTCAGGGAGGCTTATCAGGAAGCCGCCCCAGCTGAATTGGAATTAGTGGCAGTTTATAAACTTGCGACAGAAATTGGGACGGAGCCTGTAATCTATGAATTTGAACTGGTAGAAAAATCAGGTGAAAAAACTGCTGCGGTCTTTGAGGGGGTAGAAATTGAGAAAGTCAGTGACCGACAGCCGGATCTTGTACTGGCGATTAATGAAGATGGTGAAGTGGTAGAAGAACAGGCCACGGAAGAAATGGAACGATAGTTTATAAGTCTAAAGTAAAAAAAAGCGGGGTTTAAACCAGTAGACCTTGTCTGTAAATTTCTATTTGGTTTCCTTAAAAAGAGTACAGCGCCTCCTTTTGCGGGCGCTGTGCTTTTTTCCGGCTGAAAAGAAAACGTGCAGGTGCTGAGTGAAAAGACTTTTGTCACTTTTCTATAACAGTCCGGAGGAATTCACCATCATTTTTTCATCTTAAATATGGAGCACATGAAAAAGCAGGATCAGATTATTTTTATTGAAAGTGATGAAATTAGCCTGTTTTTAGCTGAAAGCCTGCTGGAGGCAATCAATTTCAAGGGGCTATCTCATTTTTTTACTAATATGGAGGAAGTTCTGGAATTCATAAATGCCCTTAATTCTTCCCGTAGCGGGTCTGTTAGCTTGTTTATAAGCACCAAAATGCTGGTGGGTGAAAGGGAACTGATACAGCAGCTCAGGGATTTACTTTTTCATTTTCCCTCTAAAATATGCCTTTTAAGCTCTATGGAAGGCTTTTCAGGTGAAGAAAAGGGGGATTTACAGCAGATGGGTATTTCCTGTACTATAGAGAAACCCTTAACGGAAGCAAAGCTTTTACATGCTTTACAGGAGACAGATATAGTTCCTGCTCAGGTGAAAAAATAGTTCTTATCCGTTCTGAAGTTAAGGGGCGGAGGGCATTGGAAGCAGTTACATTGGATAGGCTGTTGGGGCGGAATACATCTCCAAACTGGTTTTCGGATAAACATAAAGAGTATGTGGTCGTACTATTACTAGAGGTAATAGTCTGAATATCAAAACTATAGAGCTAATGGAAAACTACGTATTATTATATCATTTCGAAGACAATAAGGCAGAGAATGCCTTTAGAAAAAAAGTAGAGGACGAATTCTGGCGCCACCAAACAGAAGAAAATCAGGATTTTAAATATTTAGGTTTTGCCGGGCGCGCAGAGCCGGAAGTGGTGGATAAGCTAAATGGAATGATGCACCATATCGACTACACTACCAAAGATTATGTGGCCCTGTATCATTCGCGGGAAGAGGAGCCCGATAAAATTAAGCGGCAAATGCTGTTAGGACATGATGAACTGGTGGAAAATAAGGTCGAGGATGGAGACTTCTCTTTTGATGCCCACCGCAACAGCCTGACAAAGCTACTTAACTTCGATTATGTAAAAGCCCAGCCGGAACCACCAAAAAAATAGATGTTGGCCGGAGAAAAAAAAGGTCACCAGACTTCAGTTCTGGTGACCTTTTTTTGATAAAGAAAGGAGTTTAAGCAAGTGCTTCTTCTACTCTCTCGGCAGCATCTTTCAGTAAAATAGCTGATTTTACTTTCAGGCCGCTTTCTTCAATAATTTTAGCACCTTCTTCGGCATTGGTCCCCTGCAGACGAACGATAATTGGTACTTTAATATCACCAATTTTCTTGTAGGCCTCCACTACACCATTGGCAACACGATCGCAACGAACAATACCGCCAAAGATGTTAATTAAGATAGCTTTTACGTTCGGATCTTTCAGGATGATGCGGAAACCGGCTTCTACCGTTTGCGCATTGGCGCTACCGCCTACATCGAGGAAGTTTGCAGGCTCTCCACCGCTTAGCTTAATAATATCCATAGTTGCCATGGCAAGGCCGGCACCATTTACCATACAGCCAACGTTTCCGTCGAGCTTCACATAGTTAAGGCCGCTTTCACCTGCTTCTACCTCCAGTGGATCCTCCTCAGAAAGGTCGCGAAGGTCGGCCAGGTCTTTATGGCGGAACAAGGCATTGTCGTCGAGGTTAACCTTTGCATCTACTGCCAGAATCTGATCATCTGAAGTTTTTAACACAGGGTTGATCTCGAACATGGAAGAGTCGGTGCTTACATAGGCTTCGTAAAGGCTGCCAATGAATTTCACCATCTCCTTAAATGCTTTTCCTTCCAGCCTAAGAGCAAAAGCTACTTTGCGGGCCTGGAATGGCTGAAGGCCAATGGCAGGGTCAATCCACTCTTTATGAATTTTTTCAGGTGTTTTCTCTGCCACTTCTTCAATATCCATACCGCCTTCGGTTGAGGCCATTATAACATTGCAGCCTTTTGCGCGGTCGAGCAGCACGCTCAGGTAATATTCTTTTGGCTCGCTGTCGCCAGGATAATAAACATCCTGCGCAATGAGCACTTTATTTACTTTTTTACCTTCAGGACCTGTCTGGTGCGTAACGAGAGTTCCTCCGAGGATGTTCTTTGCTTTTTCAGGCACTTCGTCGAGGCTCTTGGCTAAGACTACACCATTCGAATTTGTCTGCTGGATTTTACCTTTTCCGCGGCCTCCGGCATGGATTTGGGCTTTGATAACGTACCAGCTGGTACCTGTTTCGGTATTCAGCTTTTGCGCTACCTGCCTGGCTTCCTCGGCAGTTTCAGCTACATAGCCTTCCTGCACCTTAACGCCGTGTTTCTTAAGGATTTCCTTTGCTTGGTATTCGTGTATATTCATTCCTGATAAAAATTTTTGCACGAATGTAAGGCTTTTGTGGCAGCTTTTCAAGCCTGAACCGGATTAAGTGGCACCGGTCCTGCTTCATAAAATTGCGTTTCTGTGAATATTTAGCGGGAGGAATTGCGTATGTTTGGGAGTGATTTGTGAGGATGGAGCTCATCTTTTAATTAATTGCAGGCAGTAGTTTCCAATTTGAAGTATGAAGCCATACGCTCTGCTGTAATCTGAACCAGGCTCCTGTTCACGTGTTTCAATCGTGGCTAACCATTGAAAGCCAGAGTAAAAGCAGATTTTTTATGCTGAAAGCCATTAATGTTACCAAATCGTACGGAAGTTTACAGGTATTAAAGGGTGTGTCGCTGGAGGTGCAGCAAGGGCAGATTGTCTCCATTGTAGGAGCCTCCGGTGCGGGTAAAAGTACATTGTTGCATATTTTGGGTACCCTGGATTTGGCTGACGGGGGAGAGCTTTACCTCAACCGGCAAGCCGTTCATACTCACCAGAAACCCAACCAGCTGGCCCGCTTCAGAAATCAGCATGTCGGTTTTATATTCCAGTTTCATAACCTCCTGCCCGAGTTCTCGGCCCTGGAAAATGTAGCCATTCCCGGTTTTATTGCCGGTAACCGGTCCGACAAAGAAGTGAAAGCCGAAGCCGAAGCTTTGCTGCAGCGATTGGGCCTGGCTAAGCGTATTCATCATAAACCCGGACAGTTAAGTGGTGGAGAGCAGCAGCGTGTAGCCGTTGCCAGGGCCCTTATAAATAAACCCTCCATAGTTTTTGCCGACGAACCCAGCGGTAACCTCGATTCGGCCAGTGCCGATTCCCTGCACAGCCTCTTTTTCCAGCTTCGGGAAGAAACCAACCAGACTTTTGTTATTGTAACCCATAATAATGAACTGGCAGATATGGCCGATCAGAAATATGTAATGGAAGATGGGGTAATACTTTAGTCTGCAGCTTATAAAATAATGCGCCTCCCTATGCCACTGCAGGAAATGATGAAGCTCTATAGTTGATTATCCTCTTTTTGGAGGCTTGTATAATGAGTAATTGAAGTGTTAATGAGTAGCGAAACAGATATTTTTAGAGAAATTTCGGAAGGATCGCCCGATTGTATTTTTGTATTCGATTTTAAGGAAAACACTATTTCTTTTGTAAATAAGGCTGTTGAAGCATTACTGGGACTCTCCCAGGAAGAGGTAATTTCAAAACCAGAAAAGCTGCTGGAGATAATCCATCCGGATGACCAGGAGTATGTTAAAAGTAAGCAGCCGGAAGTAAAACCATCTTCTCCCTTTATTAAACTGGATTTCAGGTTGCTCCTGCCGGGACAGAAAACCAAGTGGGTCCAGTTAAAAGGCTATGGCGTAAGAGCGAAAAGCCCACAGCCCCAGTTTGTGGCATTTGTCGAGGACATTACCGAACGCAAGGAAGCCGAACTGAACTTTTACACCGTAAAAGAGCAGAAGGATGTTGTGCTGCAAATTCTTGGACACGATTTGCGGGCACCGCTCAATACCATTAAAATGTCTTCTTTATTGCTTGAAAAGGAGTTTAAAAATAGTAAAGAGGAGGATGTGGAACGATTACTTAAAATCATAAATGTCACCTGTAATAATTCCCTTGAGCTGATTCGGGAGATTCTGGATATGGAATACCTGGAATCCCAGGCTATGCCCCTCCGGAAGAGTCGCGTCGATATCGTGGCCCGCTTGCAAAATCAGGTAGATACCTTTCATCTGCGGGATAGGCAGAAAACAATTATACTGGATGCCTCAGAACCGGCGGTTTACGTTGAGGTAGATGTGCTGCGTTTTATGCTGGTGGTTGAAAACATCCTGTCCAATGCGTACAAATTTACAGCTGATGATGGTAGAATTTCAATTTCAGTGAAGGATAAGGGAGAAACGGTTCTTCTGACATTTGAAGATAATGGTATAGGTATACCTGATAAACTGAAGCCCTACATATTTGATAAATTCACTAAAGCAAGGAGGCCTGGGATGAGGGGAGAACGGCCGGTTGGTTTAGGCATGCACCTCATCAGGACCCTTGTGAAAATGCATAACGGCGACATTTGGTTTGAAAGTGAAGAAGAAAAAGGAACCACTTTTTATGTGGAAGTTCCGAAGTTCTGATGCCTCCTCTAAATTTTGTTAAAGGGGCCGGTGGGCTTTTTATTCAGCAGTACCAATAGATGTGCCTGCCGGAGAAAAGAGACTGAGGGTTGAGTACCCCTTCCATGGATAAGGTTAAATGGTCCAAAAGATAACTGAATCTGGTGCAGGCAAAGAGATTATTGTACTGAAGAGCGCTTTTCTGAAAAGGAGGGCGCTCTCTTTTTGGCGGGAGATTAAATGGCTATTTTTGCAGGCCAAATATAAAAGGCTTTATGGTAATTTCTAGAGGGATGGGCTATATGCTCCTTGCTACCCTGCTTTTTACATGTATGAATGTACTGGTTAAGCTGGTGCCTCATATTCCGGCTATCGAAATCATTTTTTTTCGTTCTGTCATTTCCCTCCTCATGAGCTATGTGGCACTGAAATCACAGCAGGTGTCGGTGTTTGGCAATAATAAAAAATTATTGATCCTGAGAGGGGCGGCAGGGGCCCTGGCCCTGGTTTGTTACTTTATTACACTCCAGAATATCCCTTTGGCCAGTGCGGTAACCCTGCAGTACCTTTCGCCGGTGTTTACCACCATTCTAGGCATTTTTCTCGTGAGAGAGAAGGTAAAGCCACTTCAGTTTCTCTTTTTTGCCATGGCCTTTGGTGGGGTGCTGGTAATAAAAGGCTTCGATCCCAGGGTTACAAATCTTTACCTGCTGTTAGGGATAGGGGCTGGCTTTTTTGCCGGGCTTGCCTATAACATTATCCGGAAGCTTAATACAACCGAACATCCACTGGTAATTGTTTTCTACTTCCCCCTGGTAACGCTGCCGCTTACCGGTTTTTATGTATGGGCTAACTGGGAGCAACCCCAGGGGATTGAGTGGTTCTACCTCATTTTAATAGGAGTACTTACCCAGTTTGCCCAGTATTTTATGACCAAAGCTTACCAGCTGGAGGAGCTTAGTAAAGTAGCCAGTCTCAACTATATCGGTATCCTGTATGCCATTGGTTTCGGCTATTTTGTTTTTGAAGAAAGTTTTCATCCATTTAGTTATTTGGGTATGCTGCTCGTGCTGGCAGGGGTAATTCTCAACATTCAGTATAAACGAAAGCAAATAAAGCCAGAGAAGGCCTAAAGCGGGAAATGGATGGCAGCCGGAAGAAAAATTAGTTAAATTTGATTATCTTTTAAAGCAACAGAAAAATTATGGCAGGACACAGTAAATGGGCGAATATTAAAAGACGGAAAGGAGCCCAGGATGCAAAACGCTCAAAAATTTTTACGAAGCTGATAAAAGAAATTACCGTAGCGGCCAAGGAAGGAGGTGAGGACCCGGATGCCAATCCGCGCCTGCGCCTGGCAATAAATAATGCCAAGGGGGCCAATATGCCTAAAGATACCATTGAAAGGGCAGTCCAGAAAGGCTCAGGAGCTGACTCTGAGAATTATACGGAGGCAAGTTATGAAGGCTATGCCACCCATGGGGTAGCCGTATTCGTGGAAACCATGACCGATAATATTAACCGTACAGTCGCCAATGTCCGCTCTGCATTCAGCAAAAACGGCGGCAGCCTCGGGACCAACGGATCGCTCGAGTTTATTTTTGACCGGAAGGGAATATTTAATTTTAAACTCCCGGATGGAGCCGACATTGACCAGCTAACCCTCGAAATAATAGATGCGGGAGCAGAAGAAGTAGAGGTGGAAGATGGGTATATGCACCTAAGCTGTGCCATGGAAGATTTTGGTGCCGTACAACGTAAGCTGGATGACTTAAATATTGAAGCAGAGAATGCGGAGTTACAAAGAATTCCGCAAAACAGGATTCCGCTCAATGATGAGGCTTTTGAAGAAGTATACAAACTAATAGAGGTGCTCGAGGATGACGATGATGTTCAGAAAGTATACCATAATATAGATGCGACCGATGAGCAGATGGAAAGAATGTAGTTTCTGTAGTAAGGAGCGGCCGCCGTTGCGGTAGTGAATAGGGAGGAAGCCGGGCGAAAGCCCGGCAGCGCGGCTCTAAAGCAACGACATTTATACATTTAAATCTTAATTGAAAGAAATGGCTTATACCTATGATTATCCTCGACCTGCAGTAACAGTCGATGCTGTTGTTTATGCTCTGGCGGATGAACAGTTGCATGTGCTGCTGATTCGCAGGAAGCAGGATCCTTTTAAAGGCAGCTGGGCCTTCCCTGGTGGCTTTATGGACATTAATGAAGTGCCTGAAGAGGCGGTAAAGCGGGAGCTCCTGGAGGAAACAGGGGTTCAGGCAAATCATTTTGTACAGATTGGGGCTTTTGCAGGTCTTCACCGCGACCCACGACACAGAACGGTGAGTATTGGGTATATCAGTCTATTGCAGGGACAGCTCCCGGTTGTGGCCGGGGGCGACGATGCTGCTGAAGCCAGGTGGTTTGCCCTGGATAAGCTTCCTGAACCTATGGCCTTTGACCACCATGAAATGCTGCAGCAGGCGAACCGTCGGCTTGAGGTACAGCTTAGAATGGCAGCCGCCGAGTCGGAAAGTGCTTTCGGTTTAAATGAAGCGGCAATAGGACAGGTATTAAACCAGATAAGTTGAAATTTATTTACCAATGGATATGAAATTATTTCAGGTTGATTCCTTTACGAAAGAAAAGTTTAAAGGAAACCCTGCGGGTGTTTGCATCAGTGAAAAACCGCTGCCAGATGTGCTTATGCAGCAGATAGCCGCTGAGATGAACCTTTCGGAAACTGCTTTCGTCAGCACCGAAGATGGCTATAGCCGACTTCGCTGGTTTACCCCTACGAGCGAGGTAGATCTTTGCGGACATGCTACCCTGGCCACCGCTCATATACTATTCGAGCAGCAATACTTTGGTAGAAACGAAGCGCTGAAATTCGAAACCCGCAGTGGAGTTCTTCAGGTAACGAGTGAAAATTCTGCTCAACTCTGTATGGACTTTCCGCTGCTGGAAACAAAACGGCAGGAACCAACGGAAGCGGTACGGCAGCTGTTCGGAGAAGTGGTGGAAATGGCCAGTACAGCCAAAAATGATATTGTAGAACTGCCCTCAGCAGAGGCAGTCGCTAAAGCCTCTCCGGATATGGGCTACCTTAGTAAAAACAGCCGACAGGGAATTATTATTACCGCCAGGGGTAGTGGTAAGTGGGAAGCTTTTGATATTGTTAGCCGCTATTTTGTACCGAATGTTGGGGTGCCGGAAGATCCGGTTACCGGCTCTGCCCATTGCGAACTGGCGCATTTCTGGCAGCAGAAGCTTGGTAAGAATGAATTAAAAGCCTATCAGGCCTCTGCAAGGGGCGGAAACCTGGGCGTAAAAATTATGGGGAGCCGGGTAATGATTACCGGCGATGCTGTAACCGTTTTTGCGACTACTCTAAAAGTATAATAGAGGTAAGGCAATTAATGGGGTTAAACAAAAAGTAAAAAGGCTGTTCCTTATTAATTCAGGAACAGCCTTTTCTATGTTAAGAAGTTTTCTCTATACTGCGCTTACATGCTGGCCAGTTTCTGAATAAGATCGGCTGTACGGTTAGAGTATCCGGCTTCATTGTCATACCAGCCTACCACTTTCACCAGGTTCCCGGTAGCGGCAGTAAGCTGAGCATCGAAGATGCATGAATGTGGGTCGCCAACGATATCGGAAGATACAATTGGATCTTCCGTAAATTTAAGGATTCCCTTCATTGGGCCTTCAGCTGCTTTCTTAACGGCTGCATTTACCTGGTCAGCCGTAACTTCTTTTTTCAATACCACTGTAAAGTCAGTTACTGAGCCTGTTGGAGTAGGAACACGCATGGCAATACCATCGAGTAAGCCTTTAAGCTCCGGTAGTACAAGACCTACTGCTTTGGCTGCACCGGTTGAGGTAGGAACAATGTTAATGGCTGCCGCACGTGCACGACGCAGGTCTTTGTGAGGGGCGTCCTGCAGGTTCTGGTCAGCAGTATAAGCGTGGATGGTGTTGATATATCCTTTTTCAATGCCAAACTCATCGTTCAGGATTTTGGCCATAGGAGCAAGGCAGTTTGTGGTACAGGAAGCGTTGGATACAATTTTGTCATCTCCGGTAAGCTTCTCCTGGTTTACGCCCAGTACAATCGTCTGGATATTGCCTTTTGCCGGTGCAGAAATTACCACTTTTTTGGCACCTGCCTGAAGGTGTCCGCTGGCACTCTGTTCGTCGGTAAAACGGCCGGTAGATTCCAGAACTACATCTACACCTAATTCGCCCCAAGGCAATTTCGCAGGCTCTCTTTCTGCTGTTACTCTTATTTTCTTACCATTAACAGTAATGCTGTTTGCATCCGCAGTTACCTCACCCGGAAATTTTCCGTGTACCGAATCGTACTTCAGCAGGTGGGCAAGGGTTAGGGTGTCGGTAAGGTCATTAATGGCTACGATTTCTATATTGTCGCCTTTTTCCTGTAAAGCTTTAAAAGTGAGCCGGCCAATACGGCCAAAGCCATTAATTGCAACTTTTATGTTTGCCATTGGAGTGAATGAATTAGGTTAAAAATTTATAATTTGTGCCAAAACTACAACTCTTGGAGATTAAAACAAAAAGAGAAGCGTCGATTATAGACGTTGTGGCTGAAAAGCCTTTCTGGCTTATTCTTGCTGTATTTAATAATTATCTAAACGGCTAAAGGTTTAGATTTTTTTTTAAAACTTTTGAGATCGCTAACTGCCTGATTTAGCGGAACAAAGAGAGGAGGGGACCTAAGCCTGTTAAGAAAAATTCAGCAGGACATTTTGCATTTAAAAAAACGACTTCTATATTTGCATCACCAAATCACAAAATGGTCCGTTCGTCTAGGGGTTAGGACGCCAGGTTTTCATCCTGGTAACAGGGGTTCGATTCCCCTACGGACTACAAGTTTAAATTTCAGGTGATT
>NZ_ANNU01000012.1 GCF_000346615.1 Nafulsella turpanensis ZLM-10 | reverse complement strand
TTGCATTTAAAAAAACGACTTCTATATTTGCATCACCAAATCACATTATGGTCCGTTCGTCTAGGGGTTAGGACGCCAGGTTTTCATCCTGGTAACAGGGGTTCGATTCCCCTACGGACTACAAAGGGGTAAATTAGGGAAATCTAATTTACCCCTTTTTTTGTACCGCCTGGAGATTATGTTTGGCAGATGTTTTATTCACTTGTGGGAGAGGAGCTTTGTTTTAAACAATAGACTTCATCCTAAATCCCCTTCTTCAATATAAGAAATTAGCAGCTCGTAACCTTCCTGCAGGCAGAGGTGATCGTAGCCAATTGCACAATAAAACATAATGTTTTCTGCCTCCATTAAAAAGTCTGCCTTTCTTTAATCTTCAGCTGAAAGGTGTTAAAGCTGGACGGTCATCTTCTCCATATTTTTTAAATTTAAAAATTATTGACATCTTATACTTTATATCCACCCCGGTCAGAAAAAGTAAACAGGTAAACAAAACAAAACTTGAAGAAAGAAGTGATATTCGGCTATAATTTCAAGAAGTACCGAAAAAGTAAGGGTATTTCTCAGAAAGAATTTGCCGCTCTTCTCTACGAGGCGACCGGGAAAAAACTCACGCTTACAAGTGTCTCCAATTATGAGACCGGTCTGCACATGCCCCCTCCCCAGGTACTACCTGCTATAGCCGATATCCTTGAGGTTTCTATTGATGCCCTTTTTGGGGTTGAGGAAAAAGCAGTGGTCGAAGCGGAATCACTGGACCCTCAGGTAATTGACGAGTGGAAGAGGGAGTTGGAACGCCTTGAAAAAGAATTTATCCTGTGGGGGGCAGCGCAGGAGGAAGGCTTTATTGATATGACTACTCAATCTTTTGCCACCTGCTGTGAAGATTTAATTGTTTTAGCTAAGAAACAACAGCATGAATTGTTAGTGTTACAGGCAGAGCTTAGGGCAATCAGGAAGATGATTGCCGCGCTGAAAGGTGGGTTTGGTCGTTAAAGGAGGGAAATAAACAGGCTTTGTGTTCTATGGCAGCTTATATTTATTTTTCCTCACAATCCTTTTTCATGGAATGTTTTACCGGAAGACCAAGAAGAGTAGGGGCTATGTAGAAATAAAAAAGCCTGCTTCTGAATAAAATATTTTCAAAAGCAGGCAGTTCGGTTCGAATAAAGGCAGCTTTACTTTTTCTTTTGCTGGCGAGCCTGGGCTTCCTCTTCTTTTTTAATGTGCTCGATAAACTTTTCGCACAGCTTGTTCATTTCTCCGGCCATAAAGTCGTCGCCTGTTGCGGTAAGGATACTTTGGGCGAGGCCTCCGATGCAATCAACATAAAAGCGTTTTTGTTCATCAATGGGCATATCCTTTGTCCAGAGGTCGATGCGCATGGTGTTTTTATTGAAGTGGTCCCAAAGGGCCAGGCTGATAGACTTGGTTTGGTCCAGGCCATCATCTTCTTTATCAGTCGCCTGCCAGTATATATTTTCCGGAATATTCTGGTCGTCAAGTTCTACTTCAAAATGTATTCTGGATTTTTTCATGGATGGTATTTTTACGTAAGGCTGCAAAAATACAGATTCTGCCGGATAAAGAAAAGGATGTTCCGACAATGGATATGAAGCTGCAGGGGAAAGTAGGATCAGGGGAGGCTATTCTGAAATTCCTGGTAGGCTCCAGAACTGGTAGAAGTGGTGTCGCAGCCAAGCTGCTGGCTATGAGCCAGAATTTCCTTTACACGGTTCTCCGGGCTCGGGTGGGTGCTCAGGAAGGTGGGAGTACGGCCCTGTTTTTCTTCCTGCTGAAGCTTTTGAAAAAAAGAAGCCGCAGCACTACAGGGGTAGGAAGTTTGAGCAAGATATTCCACTGAGCGGGCATCCGCTTCCTGCTCGTATTCCCGGCTAAACTGCAAACCCGCCAGATGGCCGGCCAGTTGTGCGGCAATTTCGCCTAAGGCATTATTATTCTCACCCAATATAAGGCTCAGGACAAAGTTAAGTCCCTGGGCCTTCTGTATTTGTCGGCTGGCATGGCGTAGGTCGGCATGGGCAATTTCATGGCCTATAACACCAGCCAAATCGCTTTCTTTTTCCAGAAACTTAATCAGCCCTGTGTATACAAAAATATATCCTCCCGGCGTAGCAAATGCATTAAGGGTTTGGTCATCTTTTACAATATAAACCTTCCATGGAAATTCTTCTTTATACACCACTTCTCCACTTTCCAGAATTGTTTGGACGATATTCCTGAGGTAGGCGTAACTCTCCGGATATTCATCAGGATCCAATACCTGGTATTGCTCTGGCTGGCTTAAAATCTGTTCGCTTAGCTGTTTGCCAAGGGCGGCATCTTCTTCCGGAGCCATCATTACAAAATTATTATTCCGGTCGCAGGAAGAGAGTGTGATGGCCAGGGGAATAAACAGACTAAGCAAGAAATGTCGCATAGGAGGTGCTCAAAATTAAAAATTGGTAACAGTATTCTGCAGTCTTCGCTTTAGTTCGGCAGACTGTTTTGTAATTTTTGTAAAATATCTGATCCGGAAGGGGTGGTATCGCAGGCCATTTCTTCGGCTGCCTGCCGAATGTTTTCGATTCTGTTATCAGGGTTTGGGTGGGTACTTAAAAAAGTGGGTACCCCACTGCCGGAGGCTTCTTCTTCTAATTTCTCGAAAAAGCCGGCGGCCCCTGTGCATGCATAGGGGGTGCTGCTGAGGTAGGCGACAGAGAAGGCATCGGATTCTGTTTCGGCACTTCGGCTAAACTTCAGGCTCCCGAGTTGCTGGAGTACCTGCGTTACCGCCCCCTGGTTTTGCCCTAGGGCAATGTCGAGCAGCAACTGAATACCCATTTGTCTTTGAAGCATTTTGCTGGTATGCCGCTGGTCGGCATGGGCAATTTCGTGGCCTATAACGCCGGCTAAATGGTCAGGAGAATCGAGGTATTTTATTAAACCTGTATATACATAGATGTAACCTCCCGGAGTGGCAAAGGCGTTTAAAATGCTGTCATTCTGAATAATTTTGATCGAGTCGTAGGCGAAGATATCCTTGTACTGTACCTCTTCGGAAGATAACACTTCCTCTGTAATGGCCCGCAGGTATTTGTATGCTTCAGGGTATTCTTCCTCAGAAAGAACAGGATACTCGTCCGGATTATTGAGAATTTCCTGGTTGACCTGGGCACCAAGTGCCACATCTTCCTTTGGGGAGAAAATAACTATATCGCCATTCCGGTCGCAGCTGGAAATTAGCAGGGGAGCAAACAGGAGCAGATACAGGTAAAGAGCGCTATATTTCATAAAGGATTTTTAGATTTGTACCTCTTTTACGTCCCCCTCCACAATAAGTTTTCCTTCAGTTGCTTCCATAATTTCTTCCACGCTTACTCCCGGAGCACGTTCCAGTAGTTTAAATCCACCTTCAGGAACTACTTCCAGTACAGCGAGGTCGGTAACTATTTTTTTTATGCAGTTTAAGCCTGTTATGGGTAAGGAACACTCTTTCAGTAGCTTGGATTGTCCGTTGCGGCTACGGTGCTGCATGGCTACAATAATATTCTCGGCAGATGCAACAAGGTCCATTGCGCCTCCCATGCCTTTTACCATTTTGCCGGGAATTTTCCAGCTGGCAATATCGCCCGTTTCAGACACCTCCATGGCGCCAAGAATGGTAAGATGCACATGTCCGCCGCGAATCATGGCAAAGCTTTCTGCAGAGCTAAATAAGGCAGAACCGGGCCGCATGGTTACGGTTTGCTTGCCGGCATTGATTAAATCGGCGTCCACCTCTTCTTCTGTAGGAAAAGGGCCAATACCCAGCAGCCCGTTTTCCGACTGCAGTACCACTTCAATTCCATCCGGAATGTAATTGGCCACCAGCGTTGGAATACCAATGCCCAGGTTGATGTACATTCCATTTTTTATTTCCTGCGCAATGCGCTTTGCAATTCCTGTTTTATCAAGAGCCATAGTCCAGTTTGAAAGTTTAAAAATTTGAGAATTTAAAAATTGCCATTCATCTGTTCTTGCAGGATAAGCTGGTTTTGTTGTTTACAATTCCTGCATATTTTCAAATGCCTGACTTTTAGGAACGGATGGTTCGCTGCTCGATCCGCTTTTCGTATCCCTTTCCTTCAAAAATACGCTGTACATATATGCCGGGGGTATGAATTTCGTTCGGGTCGAGTTCACCGGCAGGAATCAGTTCTTCAACTTCTGCAATGGTTATTTTACCGGCAGCAGCCATCATGGGGTTGAAGTTACGGGCGGTTCCCTTGTAAATTAAATTACCAGCCGTATCGCCTTTCCATGCTTTAACCAGTGCAAAATCCGCTTTGAGCCAGCTTTCCATCAGGTACTGCTTACCTTCAAACTCCCGAACTTCTTTTCCTTCGGCTACTTCGGTTCCTACACCTGTGGGGGTGAAAAATGCAGGAATGCCTGCGCCACCAGCACGAATACGTTCGGCCAGGGTTCCCTGCGGAACCAGATCCACCTCCAGCTCTCCGCTAAGGAGCTGTCGTTCAAATTCGGCATTTTCTCCAACATAAGAAGAAATCATTTTTTTAACCTGACGTGTCTGGAGCAGGAGGCCAATGCCAAAATCATCTACCCCGGCATTATTTGAAATGCAGGTAAGTCCTTTTACTCCCTTTCGCAGGAGGGCCTGAATGCTGTTTTCCGGAATACCACAGAGGCCAAAGCCGCCAAGCATTATTACCGCATTATCCTGGATATCCTGCAGGGCTTCGTCGGCCCCCTTAACAGTTTTGTCGATCATAAAAAATAGGTTAAGGTTAATTCAAAATTGCGATGGCTGCTTCTTTGTCCTGGTGAAGCTGTGCCCTGAGGGCATCTAAGGAATCGAACTTCAGCTCTGTCCTTATTTGCCTGATTAAAAATACGCTTAGTTCTTTAGTATACAAATTTTCATCCAGATCAAAAATGTGGACCTCTACACGCCGCTGATGTCCACCTACAGTGGGCCGCTGGCCAATATTCAGCATCCCCTGGTACTGCTTTCCCTCATATTCCACCTTTACTGCATAAACGCCATCGGCCGGAATGAGTTTATAACTGGCGGCTATGGAAACGTTAGCGGTAGGGAATCCGATTTTTCGGCCTATCTTATCGCCTTCCACCACCGTGCCGTTAAAGCTGTAGGGGCGCCCCAGGTATTCCGAGGCTATTTCGACCTGCCCGGCGGCCAGTGCATTACGAATGCGGGTGGAGCTGACTCCTACATTATCGACATCCTGCCGGCTTATTTCCTTCACTTCAAAGCCATACTTTTCTTTGTTTGCGACCAGATGGTCAAAGCTGCCTTCGCGATTTTTGCCAAAGCGGTGGTCGTATCCAATTACCAGGTGAGTGGTTCCTATGGCATCGATAAGAATTTGCTGAATAAACTCTGAGGAGCTGAGTTGTGAAAATGCAGGAGTAAAAGCAATTTTAATGAGGTGATCGACCCCGAAGCGGGCGAGGAGGGTGGCCTTTTCTTCGAAGGTGGAGAGGAGCTTGAGGTCTTTGCTGTCGGGGTGGAGGACCAGGCGGGGGTGGGGCCAGAAGGTGATAACTACTGTTTCGCCGCCTTCCTTTTTTGCCAGGGCGCTAAGCTTGGCCAGTATTTGCTGATGACCGATATGTACGCCGTCGAAAGTACCACTGGTAACGATAGCCTTAGGCAGTCGCTTAAAGCTTTCTAAGCCCTCATATATTTTCATGCTCGTTCAGCTTTTTTACTTTTTCCAGAAATTCAAGAGGACCGGTAGTACCATCGACTGTAAACTGGCCGATACGGGTTCGTCTGAGGGCCGAAAGATAAGCCCCGGTTTGTAATGCTTCTCCCAAATCCCTTACCAGGCTCCTGATATAAGTACCCTTGGAACAGACAATTCTAAAATCAACTTCCGGAAGTTCTATCCGGGTAATTTCAAAAACCGGCACCTGAACATCGCGGGCTTTCAGCTCTACACTCTCGCCTGCTCTGGCATGTTCATATACCCTTTTCCCCTTTACCTTAATGGCCGAATGCATAGGCGGAATTTGCTTTATATGGCCCTGGAACTGGAGTGCTGCTTCTTTTATTTGTTCCGGTTCCAGGTGGCTAAACTCTTTTTCGCTGTCGAAAGCTGTTTCCAGGTCGATGGAGGGGGTGGTCTTTCCAAGTACCAGGGTTCCGGTATATTCTTTTTCCTGCGCCTGGTACTGTTCTATTTCTTTTGTCTTTTTGCCGGTACAGAGCACGAGTAAGCCGGTGGCTAGTGGATCTAAGGTGCCGGCATGGCCTATTTTCTTTACTTTCAGTCCCCAGCGTAATTTATTCACTACATCAAAAGAGGTCCACTGATAAGGTTTGTCAATCAGCAGCACCTCGCCTGCTGCAAAATCAAAAGAATCTTTTTCTGTCATATCAATATTATCCAGCACATTAGCAGGCGGGATTTACATTAAATGAAAGCCTGATTAGGTGCTTACATTTTCCTTATAAAAAGTAGGTACAGTAAAGCCTGCCGGTGAAATTTTTAGTTGCAGATGCCCCTACCGGGAGGCAGTCCCGAATTTGCAGGCATTATTCCTGCTGCTTACTTTTTCCCTTATAAAGGATGGCGAAGATTTCAATCAGGAAACCAATGGCAATAATAATCGGGCCGAGGGTAAGTCCCAGCACTCCAAAACCATGAGGTTCATTGTCCATTGCCATTAGGGTAAGCCCCACGATGAGGCACAGTAAGCCTGCCAGAAGGAGGAGATAATTTCCTTTATCGAAAGCTAATTTTTCTTTGCTGTTATCCATATTAATAAAGTTCGTCTAAAGACATTTTCAGGTATTTGTTGATGGCTCGCCGGGTGCTGAAATAGCTGATGATAATACCTGCCACTATCAGTGATCCAAAAAGGATGAGCATCTTTTCTTCATCGGCCAGCAGCCTTAGGTCTTCCAGCTTGGTATAGGTCCAGCTGAGTACAAGGTATAAAAAGGCCGAAGCCAGTAAGCCGGATAATAAGCCCTGCCACACCGACCGGAACAGGAAGGGCTGCCGGATAAAACGGCTGGTAGCCCCCACGAGCTGCATACTCCTTATCAGGAACCGCTGGGAAAATAACGCCAGCTTTATGGTATTATTGATTAAAATGATGACTACGAGTAAAAGAATGATGACAAAGCCTAAAAGGACGAGCCCGATTTTAGTAATATTCTCATTAATGGATTCTATCAGGCTCCTGACATAGGTTACTTCAAACACTCCGCTGATTTCTTCAATCTCTGCCTGAACCTGCTGCAGACTGTCGGTCTGGTAGTATGCAGGCTTGAGCTTTAAAATAAAAGCATCGCGCAGCGGGTTTTCTCCTAAAAAGCCGACAGCATCTTCCCCGCTTTCTTCAAAAAATTCTTTAGCCGCCTGTTCTTTACTAATAAAGTTTATTTGTGGAACCTGGTCTTTATTAGCCGTAAAAGCTTTACTGGCCAGTATTTTATTGATCTTTATACGGTTGGCTTCTGTCATGTCCTTTTCCAGATACACCTGGAGCTCCAGGTTTTCCTGTATAAGGGTGGTGAGCTGATGGGCATGCAGCACCAGTAAACCAAACAAACCTATTACTAACAAGGCCAGCGTATTACTGAATACGGCACTTGCAATAGGGTAGCTACCCAGCTTTTTCTTCTTCCTGTATTTTTTTTCTTCTTCCACGGCGCTGAATTAGGGACAAAGTAAGGGCTTTTGCCTGACAATTTAAAGTGGCTCCTACGGAAAAGCAAAAAAGGCAGCCTGTAAAAACAGAGGCTGCCTTTTTTTATGAGTAGGGGTGTTTACTTATTGAGCTTTTCTGTGCGCGTTATCTCAAGCTCTTTAATGGTTTTCTTATCTATCAGCTCCTGCAGGCGGGTAACCTTCTCCTGGTTTGGCTTCAGTTCATAATATCTCTCCTTGTGGTACAGGAAATAACTGGTAGAGAGGCCTGTATTTACTTCCAGTACTTCATAGGGTACCTTACTGAAGTCGCCAAATATTTGTAGCTGGTTATCGAAGAAGCGATAGTGGAAGTTATAACGCGTACCGGATTTAGTACTAACCGAAATGGTACTTTTGTCGAAAGAATGTACTTTGGTCAGCTGGTCTTCCGGCACCTCCACCTCGGGAGTGTGGGCCGTGATATCCTTTTCTTCGAAATCAGTCACTATATCCGGCTTAATCACTTCTGCATTGGCTGCTGCTGGTGCAGTTGCCGGGGCAGGCTCAGTTATTCCTTTTTCTACTTCCTTATTAATGGAAGTAACAGCCGTAGGCTCTGTGGTAGTAGTTGTAAAGGCAGATGGGGTATTTGCTGAAGGGGTGTTTTCTGTGTCTGCTTTTGCTGTTGTTAACTCCTCAGTCGCCATTAGCTCATCTGCTTTTTGCGGTTCTGGTTTTGCAGGAATCTCTTCTTCCGGTACAGAAGGAGTAGCAGGCTTCTCTCCTTCGGAAATGTTTATCGCCTGTTCGACCGGAGCCGCATCCTTCCATTCGGTAAAGCCAAAGTAGGCTGCGGTACCAAGCAGGGCTACGAGCGCAGTGCCAGCTACCATTTTAAAGCCTGCTGAGGAAGTAAATGAATAGCCGCTACCGACTTCTATGGCATCGAGGCGGGCTTTTAATGCCTTTCGCCTGTGTTCCTGGAGAGCTTTAACGGTGCTTTGCTGCAGTAAAAACTCTTCTTTCAGGGCAGGGTCCTGTTCAAGGCTTTGCATCAGCCGGGCAGAATCTTCCGGGCTTAACTGGCCTGTCAGGTAGGCATCAATCATTTCTATATGATGTGGGTCAATACTCATTTTAATCCAAAAAGTCGCTCTTTGTATATTTTGATTTTACCAGCTCATCGAGCTTTTTCTTGCACTTGTACTTTTTTGTTTTGGCGGTATCGGTGTTGGCAAAACCCATTTTTTCTGCAATCAATTCCATCGATAAACCGTCGAAGTAATAAAAGGTTAAAACCTTCTGGCAGGTCTCTCCCAAATTGGCAATACACTGCCTGATAATTAGCCCTCTTTCCTCGCTGTCTTCGTCGATATACTGTTCCCCATCCTTAGCTTCATGAACCAGCCTGCTTTTACGCTCCAATTCTTTTCTCCAAAGGTTTTGGCAAATGCTGTAAAGGAAAGTACTAATTTTAGAGGTTAGAACCAGCTTACCACTCACGCCTTTTTGCCAGAAAACAATGAGAGCATCCTGGAAAATATCTTTAGCCTCCTGTTCAGAGCCATTGTTGGATATTACCAGGCGGGTCATCATACGGTAGTATTTCCTGTAGAGATAATCCAAGGCTTTCTCATCTCCCCGGCTCATCCGCTCCAATACCTCATTGTCTTTCATTAAAAAGCAGCGCTTTGAACGTTAATACCTGTTTAACTGATTAAGTAACCTGGTGGAGGAGTTAATTTTTCAAAGAAAACATACATCCTGCCCTGGGTTGCTTGAGTGTTAGCCTTATAGATGGAGTACCCGGTCTTCTGCAATTGCAAATATGATATCTTCCTTCTTAGGTTTAATTTGATAAAATCCTGTAAATTTTCCAAAAGCGGGGAGCAATGCATAATGTAAGCCAAAGTAGAAGCAAGGAAGCCTCAGCTGCTGAAAAGCCCCTCCCCGAAGCTTAATGGCGGGATGGATATGCCCGCAGATGTTATACAAACCCTTTTTTGATTTTTTACTATTTAAAGGCTCATGTGTAAGAATAAAAGGCGAAAGTATTAATTCCTCCTCTGCTATTTTCAGCCGGCTTTGCTGGTAAATGGCCGGGGGCAGGATATCATGGTTGCCTTTGATAAGCACAAACTGAACTTCCTGGTGAGTATGGAGCCATTCTTCGAAGAACCACCACTCCTTGTTTAGTTCGCTATGGAACAAATCTCCTAAAAAAAGTACACGCTCCGCTCCGGTCTGATGAATTAAATTACTAATCCTTTCCAGGTCGTGCCGGTGAATAGTGCCAGGTACGGCAATGCCTGCCTTCCTAAAATGTGCTGCTTTTCCCAAATGAACGTCGGAAAGCAGCAGGCTTTTTTGTTCCTTCCAGAAAATGGCTTTGTCGGGAAAGAGCTGAAGCTGCTGCCCCATAAAGGGGAAAGTGATGGCTGCGCTGCCTGTAAGGGTATTAAGTTTCAATTATTTTCAGGATATAAATGCCTAATGAACTACCTCTTAAACAGCAGTATAAGGGAAGGAGTTCAGACCGAAATTTATGGCCCTTCATTTGCTACAGTATTGAAAAAGAAAATTCAGGACTTGCTGAATAGAATAAAAGTATTATTTTTAATTTACGTCTTTAAAATTGTCATCTATCATGAAAAAAACATTAATGAAAAGCGGCCTGCTGATGGCCTTTGTAGTGCTGTTAAGTTTTTCTGCCAGGGCCCAGAGCCCCGATGATATTACCGGCCTGTGGTGGAATGCAGAAAAAACGGCTAAAATTGAGGTGTATAAGGAGAAGGGTAAATATTTCGGCAAAATTGTTCACCTGGTGGAGCCAAATGAAAACGGTAAACCAAAGGTGGATAAGGAAAATCCGGATGCCAAGCTAAAGAACAGGAAGCTGGATGGGCTTGTAATTCTGGAAGACCTGGAATATGATGAGGACAATGAGTATGAAGATGGAAAGATTTATGACCCTAAAAGTGGTAAAACTTATTCAGCCAATGCGGAGCTAAACGGCGATAAGCTGGACCTGCGTGGGTACATTGGTATATCGCTTATTGGGCGTACCTCTACCTGGGAAAGGGTAAAATAGTATAGCATCCAAAAAGCAAGGGGAGCTGTTATTCTTAAACGAGTAACAGCTTTTTTTATGGCTCTTATTTCAGGAATCCTTCTTTACTGGCATATTCTTCAAGACTTAGCTGCATGCGGCTGATGCGGTCGAGGAGCTTTTCCGAAGTAAGCCTTTCCCTTAGCCGGTCAACCATAATAGGAAAAGCAAAAGGAGTAGGGCGGGGGGGGAGCTCCAGTCGAAGCCGTTGGCGATTAATACGATTAATCGTTTCGGTAAAGCGGTCCTGCTCCTGCAGTTGGCTCATGGCCTCCTGCCTGGCCTGGAGCATTAATAGATTATTCGGTTCATATTCCCCGAATACATCAAAAATTATTTGCGAAGAAGCGTGAAGATGCTTGCTGGTAATCGGCTTACCTGGGTACCCCTGGAAGACCAGACCTGCAATGGCAGCAATTTCCCTGAACCGCCTTTTAGCCATTTCCGTGCTGTTGACACTCTGCTGAACATCTTCCATTAAATTTTTCGTGCTGAAAAGGTCCTGCTCTAGGGCTTCCTGGTAAGGGATGGGTGTATCTGACAGTAACTCAAAGCCATAGTCGTTCATGGCCATGGAGAAGGTGATAGGAATTAACCTGCTTATCCGGTAAGCAACCAGTGCAGCCAGCAACTCATGAACAAAGCGACCTTCGAAGGGATAGAACAGCAGGTGGTAACCTTCGCGACTTAGAAAATGCTCTACCAGCAAAGTATTACTATCAGGAATGGCGGACCATCTGCTCTGGAGCTGTAAAATAGGTTCAACTCGTTTCATTTCCGGCTCATTATTTTTACCTTCAGCTGCCTCCTCCAGTGTTTGGCGGATAAGTTTGCTAAGCTGAGTGGAAAGAGGGAGACGACCTCCCGCCCATCGCGGAACCACTCCTTTATTGCTTTTGCTTTTCCGGACCAAAACCGTAAGGTCTTTTATGCGCTCTAACTGAAGACTCCTGCCGGCAAACCAGAATACATCGCCCATTTTTAGCCGCGAAACAAAGCTTTCTTCCACGGTGCCTATAAATCCTCCGCCTATATACTTTATTTTCAGCACCGGCTCACTTACAATGGTGCCCATCGATAGGCGGTGGCGCATAGCTATCCGCCTGTTTTGTACTTTATAGATCCCATCGACCAGATCCACTTTGTTAAACTCTTCATACTCCTGAAGGCTTCCTCCGCCGGTGGTAATAAAGTCCAGTGCCCATTCCCACTCTTCCCGGCTCAGGTGGCGGTAGCAGTAGGTGTTTTTAACGGCTTCGAATAAGGACTTTTCATCAAAACCTTCTCCAATGGCAAGGGTAACCATGTACTGCAGGAGCACATCGATGCATTTTTCGAGTGGGGGGCGGCTTTCATATACTTCCTCTTTAAGTGCTTTTTTAAGGGCCGCCGCTTCCACTAATTCCAGCGAATGGGTAGGAAGAAAATAGATGCGGCTTATGGCCCCAGGTTGATGGCCGCTACGGCCGGCACGCTGCATAAAGCGCGCAACTCCTTTGGGACTTCCTACTTGTATAACCGTTTCTACCGGTTTAAAATCTACCCCCAGGTCAAGGCTGGAGGTGCAGATGACCAGTTTTAGCTTTCCTTCGTGCAGGCCATTCTCTACCCAGTCGCGTACCTCCCGGTCGAGAGAACCATGGTGCATCGCTACCAGTCCGGCCAGTTCAGGTGCCTGGGCCATCAGCTGCTGATACCAGATTTCCGTTTGGCTGCGCGTATTGGTAAAAAGAAGGGTAGACTGACTGTTTTCGACAATAGGGAGAATTTTGGGAAGAAGCTTGATGCCTAAATAACCGGCCCAGGGAAACTTCTCTACCTCTTCGGGAAGGATGGAGGCAATTTCTATTTTTTTATCTATGGCTGCTTTAATAATGGCAGCCTCACGCGCTCCCTTCTGCCCGAGCAGTACTTCTATGGCCTGTTCCAGGTTCCCAATAGTGGCCGATACGGCCCATATCTTTGGCTGCTGTTTATTAATTTGCTGAAGGCGGCTGATGGCCAGCTCTACCTGAACGCCTCTTTTGGTTCCCAACAGCTCGTGCCACTCATCAATAATTAAGGCCCTGAAATTCCTGAACAGGCGTGAGCTGTCTTTCTGACTCAGCAGTAGGTGCAGACTTTCCGGAGTGGTAATAATGCATTCAGGTGTTTTTTTGAGTTGTCGCTGCCGCTCAGCCGAAGAGGTGTCACCGGTACGGAGGGCAACTGTCCAGGGGAGGCCAATATCATCGCACACCTGTTGCATGGCCTGCTGCAGGTCGCGCGCCAATGCCCGTAAAGGAGTAATCCAGAGCACCTGCAGGCTGCCGGGGCGCTTTCCTTGCCAGTCATCCGGGTTGTTTCGAATCCACTCCAGCAGGCAGGGGAACCAAAGTGCATAGGTTTTTCCGCTGCCCGTTGGAGCATTCAGCAGGCCGTTTTTCTCTTCCAGGTAAGCCCGCCATACGTCTTCTTGAAATGGAAATGGCGCCCATCCTTTATCGCTGAACCACTGCCTTGCTACGGAAAAATCCTGCTGCAACTCATTTACTTTTCTTTTAGCCATAGATGTGGAGCATTTCCTGCAGTTCTTCTAAAGTGTTGGCATCTGCTGCTTTTTTATCGTGACGCCAGCGTAGCATACGGGGGAAGCGTAGGGCGACACCCGATTTGTGCCGCTTGCTTTCCTGAATTCCTTCAAACGCTATTTCAAAAACCAGCTCCGGCTTTACCGTTCGCACCGGCCCAAAGCGCTCTCTGGTATTTTGCTTAACGAACTGGTCGACCTGCCGAATCTCCTGGTCGGTAAGACCAGAATAAGCCTTAGTGAAAGGCACCAGTTGTCCTTCCTTATCCCACACCGCAAAGGTGTAATCGGTATAAAGATCGGCACGGCGCCCTTTTCCTTTCTGAGCATAAATAAGAACTCCATCGATGGTAAGCGGATCAATTTTCCATTTCCACCAGTCGCCTCTTTTTCGCCCCACCTGGTAGCTGGAAGAGAGCCGTTTTAGCATTAAACCTTCTGCCAGTATATCCCGCGACTGTTCCCGTGCTTCAGTCAGCTGCTGCCATTCGGTAAAATCCACGACAGGCGATAGCCGGAGTAAAGTGGGTTGCTTAGCTTCTTCAATAATTGTTTCCAGCAGTTTTCTTCGCTCCTTTAGCGGCTGGTTACGGATGTCTTTGCCTTTAAATTCAAGCAGATCATAAGCAAAAATGATGACAGGAGCCTCCTCCATCACCTTTTTTGTAACATTCTTTCTGCCAATTCTGGTTTGGAGGGCATTGAATGATAAAACGTTTCCCTCTTTAAAGGGGAGTAGTTCTCCGTCAATGACTGTTCCATCCGGGAGCGCCTTTGCCAGCTCCTGTAGCTCCGGAAATTTATCGGTCATCAGGTCTTCTCCTCTAGACCAGATGAAGCATACTCCTTCGCGAAGAATGAACTGGGAGCGGATGCCATCCCATTTCCACTCTGCCTGCCATTCTTCGGGAGCACCCAGTTTTTCGGGGAGACCATCGAGGGCATGGGCCAGGAAGAAAGGATAGGGTCGTGAAAGATCGGCCGATTCGTCTTCTTTATCGAAAAGCTCGTGAAATGTGGTGCTATCGGGGTGCCAGTTTCCCATCAGCTGATGGGCGATGGTGGTCGCCTCTATGTCCAACAGTTCAGAGACTGCCCGTACCATCAGGCTCTGGGAAATTCCTACCCTAAACGCTCCCGACATCAGCTTATTAAAAACGAAGCGCTCCTGTGGCTCCATTTGTCTCCAGGCCTTCAGGATCAGGGCTTTCTTTTCCGGTTCAGGCAACTGGTCCATCTCTCGTATATAGTCTACCCACCAGGCTAATGGCTGGTCCTGTTCTTCCTGTGGGGGAGGTAAAAGCAGGGCGATGGTTTCGGAAAGGTCGCCTACCACCTGGTACGATTCTTCGAACAACCAGTCGGTGAGGCGGGCATCTTCCGCAGCCCAGGTGCGGAGTTGGGTGCTGTTAACAGGTTTTTTAGGTCGTTTATGGGTGAAAAGTGCCAGTGCCCATAACTTATCTTTATCCGGCGCTTCCTCCAGATATTCTTTCAGGATTTGTACCTTATCATTGGTTTTATTGGTCGTGTCGAGCCGGGAAAAAAGAGAGGCAAACTGTTTCAAAGGGTTTTTCTAAGGAAAACGGTAGGGGAAGTTGAATGTTTTGGCAGGGAGGGTACCCTCATTATTTATCACTAGGTTCTTTTTCTGGCTTTATTTAAAGTTTTAACCATTCATTATGTAAAACCCAGGACGTTCTATAACTTCAGATGCTTAATTGTGAGGTGCTAATAACTTATGAGTAATTCAAAAAATGATCTTGCCTGGGAGCAGCTGTTCCGCGGCCATAATATAGAGGAGGAGGTTGAAAAGAATGGGTTCTATAGAATAGAGTCGACAGAAATAAACCGGTACAGGGAGACTCGCCTGATGACGAAATTCGACTATAGGTCGCAGTTGCCTAAAGTTTTTAAAGAAACTGGCTTTTCAATTTTACCAGTTTCCAGGGGAGGGTATATCATTTCCAGTATCGAGACATTTAAAGATTTTGAAAATAATGAAGTTGAAGTGGTGAAGGCAGGTTTTCCGATACACCTGGAAAGCATTGACTTCAATAACATCACCAGCGAATCAACCGCCTTACATTGTGCATATTTGTCAGGGATAATTGAGCATTTTACCGGGGAAGAAAAGCTTCAGCCAACAGTGAGCGGCCGTATGGGTTCATCTGCTTTTGAATTTAATATTGATTCCGGGAAAGGTTTGCTACAAGTGGAGGTTGAAAATTCCCAGATTGAAATAGATGGTGGCTATGAAGGGCTTCATTCTTTAAGCTTAATTGAAGCTAAAAGTTCCATTTCAAAGGATTTTTTAATCAGGCAGCTTTTTTACCCTTACCGGCTTTGGGAAGCAAAGGTTACTAAAAAAGTGCGCCCCTTATTTCTTACCTACACGAATGGAGTGTTTCATTTCAGAGAGTATACTTTCGAAGATCCTTTTTACTACAACTCTCTGCGGCTTTTGCGGGAAAAGAAATATGTTCTTAGGGACGGAGCCATCAGCTTTGAGCTGATTGAAAAAGCCTTGAACAGCACCCAAATTATAGCAGAACCGCCTATTCCCTTTCCGCAGGCGGATTCCTTTGAGAGGATAATTAATTTGCTGGAGATTTTGAAAGCGGAAATCCAGCTGAGCAAGGAAGATCTTCTGCAAAACTATGATTTTACACTTAGAGATTCATTTGACCCCAGGCAGGTGGATTATTATATGAATGCAGGAAGGTACCTTGGCTTAATTGAGAAGGAAAAGGATAATGGAGAAACAGTTTATTCTTTAACAGGGGAGGGTGAAAGTTTATTCCGCCTATCCATTACCAACAGGCAGGTAAAGTTTATCGAATTAATTCTTTCTCATTTGGTATTTAAGCGGGTTTTAGAACACTGTTTTAGAAATGGAAGGAAACCGGAGAGGCAGGAGGTGGTAGCGATAATGAAGGAATCGAATGTGTATAAGGTGGAGTCAGAATCTACCTTCTTTAGAAGAGCATCTACGGTTATAAAGTGGGTGGACTGGATTCTAAATCAGGTTGAGGGTTAGCATATATACCTGGAGGTTACCCTCTGCTGTTTTAGAGGACTTTCTGAATATGTTGCTTATGGAAAGTCATTTTCCCGCATCCATAAACAAAAAGTCCCCATCTGCCTGAGTACAAATGGGGACTTTTTGAAACAAGTAAATTTTTATAAAGCTTCTGCTTTTTCCTTTTTTAGTTCTGCTAGTTCAGGAGTTAACTCAGCTGCTTTTTCTTCTACTTTTATCTCCTTTATTTCTGTTTGCTCAGGGATAGGCTGGTGAGGTTCGATGACAGAAATATGAGGGGCAATTACCAGGGCTACAATAGACATTAACTTAATTAGAATGTTCATGGAAGGGCCGGAAGTATCTTTAAAAGGGTCGCCCACCGTATCGCCGGTAACTGAAGCTTTGTGGGGTTCGGAACCTTTGTATTCCATTACGCCATTGATCATTACCCCTTGCTCGAACGATTTTTTTGCGTTATCCCATGCACCGCCTGCATTACTCTGGAAGATTCCCATCAGTACACCACTTACCGTAACACCGGCCAGTAAGCCACCTAAAATTTCTGCTGAGCTTGTTTCAGGGAAAACATCTTTAAATCCGAAGCCAACAATAATAGGAACTAGTAGTGCAATGGCTCCTGGCAAAATCATTTCGCGGATAGAGGCTTTGGTAGAAATTTCCACACACTTCTCATATTCCGGCTTTGCCTTGTACTCCATAATGCCTGGAATTTCGCGGAACTGGCGGCGAACTTCGTTCACCATATCCATGGCGGCACGGCCCACCGCGGCGATACAGAGAGAGGAAAATATAAACGGAATCATTGCACCAACGAAAAGAGCTGCCAGCACAGGGGCTTTGTAGAGGTCGATGGTATTAATACCTGCGATACCTACAAAAGCCGCAAAAAGAGCCAGGGCGGTAAGGGCTGCAGAAGCAATGGCAAAACCTTTACCTGTGGCTGCGGTGGTATTACCAACAGCATCGAGTATATCGGTACGGCCACGGACATCTTCGGGTAAGCCGCTCATCTCTGCGATACCGCCTGCATTATCTGCAATAGGACCGAAGGCATCAATCGCCAGCTGCATGGCTGTAGTCGCCATCATTCCGGCTGCAGCGATAGCAACACCATATAAGCCTGCAAAGAAGTAGGAGAGGATGATACCTGCTGCCAAAACAAGAATAGGAAGCACAGTAGACTCCATGCCCACGGAAAGGCCGCCGATAATGTTGGTGGCATGGCCTGTAGAGGATTGCTGCACAATGGAGTTAACCGGGCGCTTGCCCATTGCCGTATAATATTCAGTAATAATGCTCATGAGCGCCCCAACGACCAAACCAACAATTATGGCCCAGAAGACATCTATGGCATCGAACACAAAGCCACGAATTTCCATGGTATCCGGCATCATCCAGCCTACCAGGAAGTAAGAGGCAATAGCTGTTAAAATGATAGATGACCAGTTGCCAAGATTTAATGCCTGCTGTACATTTCCTTTTTCTGTAGAAATCCGAACAAAGGAAGCTCCGATAATTGAGAATACAAGTCCAAGACCGGCAATAACCATTGGGAGTAAAATGGGCGCAATTCCACCAAACTCATCGATGGAAACTATTTCGCGACCCAGTACCATAGTGGCCAGGATAGTGGCTACATAGGAGCCAAAAAGGTCAGCACCCATACCGGCAACGTCGCCTACGTTATCGCCCACGTTGTCGGCAATAGTTGCAGGGTTACGCACATCATCTTCAGGAATACCTGCTTCCACTTTTCCAACAAGGTCTGCGCCCACATCGGCTGCCTTTGTATAGATACCACCACCTACACGGGCAAAAAGGGCAATACTTTCAGCACCGAGCGAAAAGCCAGCCAATACTTCCAGGGCCCTTTCCATTTCAATGCCATTGACACTGGCACCTGTGCTTACAACATATGTATAATAAAAGACAATGAAGAGAGAGCCAAGACCTAAAACGGCTAAGCCTGCTACACCTAGTCCCATAACAGTGCCGCCTGTAAAAGACACTTTTAGTGCTTTGGAAAGGCTGGTTCGGGCAGCCTGTGTGGTGCGGACATTCGATTTTGTGGCGATATTCATGCCAATGTATCCGGCAAAGGCCGAGAGAAATGCGCCGATAAGAAATGAAACGGCAATCCAGGGGCTGGAGGTTTCGACAAGGGTTCCAGACCATGCCAGCAGTATGGCTGCTATGATGGCGAAATAAGTTAAAATTTTCCACTCCGCCTTTAAAAAGGCCATTGCACCGTCGGCTATATAGCGGGCAAGTTCCTGCATTTTAGCATCCCCGGCATCTTGCTTCGATACCCAGGCCGATTTCACACCCATCACAATGAGCCCAATAATTCCGAGAGCCGGAACTACATAAAGAATACTACTCATAATATCAGCTTAAAAGGTTTTGGTTGAACTGAACAAATTTATAATTCTGCCCTAATATTAAAAATTAAATCCTGTATTCCTTCTGTTCAGGCATAGTTTATTGTAAAGTAGCTTTGGTATATAAACTATTGTGGTGTATTTGACTGTAAGGCCTTGAAAAAATTCGGTGGAAATTACAGGTGTTCAGACTGTGCATATGAGGCTGAAGTGGTTGAGTTTTAAGGAAGAGGAGCGAATGTGAGGCCGAAGAGAAAAAGGCTTATGCTTCTTTTTCTTCCAGCTCTTCATTGTAGAGTGTATGGACTTCCTCGGCCTGGTAGCCCTGCTCCCGCAGCCATTTGCTGAAAACCGCCGTGTAGCCATGGGTTACCAGCACCCTTTCGCAATGGGTGGCTTTTATGGCTTGGTTTAACCCTTCCCAGTCGGCATGGTCGGAGAGGGTAAAACCTCGGTCGACGGCACGGCGGCGGCGGTTGCCACGGATGTTCATCCAGCCCGAAGCCAGGGCAGTGCTCAACGGTCGTAGCTTTCGCATCCAGGGGGTGTTGAGTGCAGAGGGAGGGGCAATTACTAGGCTTCCCGCGAAATCAGTTTTAGGGGTATCGGGGGTGATGCGTTTGCATGGTGGAAGTTGCAAACCATTTTGCTGAACGGCCTGGTTTACATTGTCGACAGCTCCATGAAGCAGGATTTTACCAATCGTTGAGTCTACATTGGCAAGGAGCCTTTGGGCTTTCCCAAGCGCATAGCCACATAAGAGGCTGTTTTTGCCTTCAGAAGCATTTTGCTTCCACCAGCTATTTATTTCCTCAAACACCTCTTCCTGGGGTTGCCAGTTAAAAACAGGTAAGCCAAAGGTAGATTCAGTGATAAAAGTATGACATCGAATTGGTTCAAAAGGAGCACAGGTTGAATCGGCTTCTGTTTTATAGTCGCCTGAGACTACCCAAACTTCTCCTTTAAACTCAAGCCGAATCTGGGCAGATCCTGTTATGTGGCCCGCGGGATGAAAGCTTATCCGTACACCATTGATTTCATGCACCTCTCCGTAGGAGGTGGTTTCAAGGCTAATGTCGGCTCCTAACCGGAGTTTAAGAATACCTTCCGAGGCTTTATGAGCCAGGTAATGTTTATTTCCCCACCGGGCGTGGTCGCTGTGGGCATGGGTAATAAGGGCTTTATTTACCGGCTTCCAGGGATCAATATATACATCTGCCTGCGGACAGTAAATGCCATATTCGTTAATTTCGAGGAGATTCTGACGAGCCATATGCCTCTCTAACCCCTGAAAGGCAAAAAGGTTGAGAAGAGGAGCAGGTCTGGAAAAAAGCAACAAATAAAATGGCAGCTCCTAAAAGGGGCTGCCACTGAAATCGCTTTCAATTGAAAGCAGGAAATTTGCTGCTAAAATTCTTTACTTGTCCAGCTCCAGGTACCTGAAAAATTCCTGGCGGACTGCATCTTCTTTAAATTTTCCGAAAAACTGGGAGGTAACTGTTTTGCTGTTTACATCCTGTATACCACGGGAAGAAACACAAAGGTGGCTCGCATCCATTACCACAGCTACATCTTCGGTTTCTAACAATTCTCTAAGTTCATTGGCTATTTGTACGGTAAGCCTTTCCTGCACCTGAGGGCGCTTGGCATAGTACTGTACAATGCGGTTAATTTTTGAAAGGCCAATTACTTTGCCACTAGAAATATAGGCAACATGAGCCTTGCCGATAATCGGCACAAAATGATGTTCGCAATTGGAGTAAAAGGTAATATTTTTTTCGACCAGCATCTGGTCGTAGTTATAGGTGTTATTAAACAGCTTAACAACAGGCTTATTAGCCGGGTTAAGGCCGCTAAAGATTTCCTTTACATACATTTTAGCCACCCGCTGAGGAGTGCCGGCCAGGCTGTCGTCGTTCAGGTCCAGCCCCATAATGGTCATTATTTCGCGGAAATGCTTTTCAATCAGTTCCACCTTCAGGTCATCGTCCAGCTCAAAAGCATCGGGGCGTAGGGGAGTGTCGTGAGAGGTTCCTATATGCTCATCGCCCACTTCCTCAATGGAAAGGCCGTTAATCTGCGGGGTATTCAACAATGTTTCTTTCTGTTTCATAAAGTGTAATCTTTAGATCGTATTGAGGATCGATTTTTTCCCTTAAAATATTCCAAACAACCACTGCAATGTTTTCTGCGGTGGGGTTGAGGTTTTTAAATTCATGGGTGTCGAGGTTTAAATTCTTATGATCAAATCTATCTAAAATAAACTCTTTTATCAGGTCGCTGAGCTTTTTCATGTCATACACATAGCCAGTTGAAGGATCAACTTCTCCTGTTAACCCCACTTTAAGGTTGTAATTATGGCCATGGAAGTGGGGATTATTGCACTTGCCGAAAACAGCGGAGTTTTTTTCGTCGGACCAATCCGGATTATGCAGGCGATGGGCAGCATTAAAATGTTCCTGTCTGATTACGGCTACTCTCATAGAAAAATGCGGAGTTTGGTTTGCTCTGTTTAAAGTTTAAATTAAGTAATTAAACAAAAATAGCTTCAATATTAATTATTAAGCAACGAAAATCAAAATTTAGTTCAAAGTTTTAAGGCCATAGCTGCATTGTTTTACCGGAAAAAGCGGTTTTATGTAGTGGCAGGGAATAGAGCAGTAAATTATTTTCTCCTTCCCTCATTACAACCGCTCCCTCAACTTTATTACCGTATATCAAAATATCAGGAAATTCTGGCTTTATGGCTGTATCAATTCGCTGTTTTGGGCGTCCTATACTTACAACAGGATATTTACTTTAGCTTCTTAATAGAAGAAGTTTAAAAATGAAAATCCAGGTTGTGCGAGCCCGGACACCAATGTTCGAAAACGGACACTTTTAGAAAAGGTAAAATGGATTTAAATGCACTCAGGGCCTATTTTTATTTTGGCACACAATTAGAACACACTATAATCAAACATCATCATTTAATTACAAAGATTATGAAAACCCTTCGCAACACCCTCGGACTTGGTCTTATTTTTTCAGCCCTCCTTCTTTTTGGAGGTGTGCCTTCCGCCCAGGCTGGCGCTTTAGACCACATTGATGCTGACACCAGCTCTCATAAAGCCAAAGTAACAGAGCCGGTGAACGATGGCGAATTTGATTTTGATTTTTCTTCGCCATTTATGTTTAACGACCGTATTGTCATCAACATCTACAATCATTCAGATGAACTGCTCTTTAGTGGCAGTTATACTAAAGAAGAAATGCAGCAGAGCGAAGAACTTAAGGCCTGGTTAAAGAAAAGCGAATTTTTACTGAGTATCGATAATCAGCATTACTACTATTCAAAAAAATAAAGCCCATAAAGGCTAAAAATCCTCTTTATAAATTACAGATAATTGAAGCTGCCCCGGAGAAATCCTGGGGCAGCCTCTTTTTTTGTAAGGGGTCCTGTATGAGAACCTTAACATCCACTTGGTAGCCTGTTAATGCTTTTCTTGTCTCAGTTGTGAAGCTATTAGAGGAGTTTTTGGCGCCAGAAAAAAGCCACTTAAACTAGCGAACATGATTGGAATGGTACCGTGGAATCCAGTCATGGTGGTGAGCAGAATAATGGTGCTGATGGGGGTTCTGGTAACACAGGCATTTACGGCTGCCATGCAGCTAATCATTATAAGGCCGGCATTTAGTTCAGGGAAAATATTTACCACCAGCTGGCCCAGGGTGGCGCCAATAAAGAAGAGCGGAATAATAAATCCTCCTCGCCATCCTGCTGTGGCCGAAACCGCTGTTACCACAATTTTAAGGAGGAAAATGAGCACCAGCATTCCAATGGTAAATTCGGTATTGATGAGCTCATTTATACTATAATGGCCAAAAAAACGGGTAATAGGTAAAAAAGTAAATACCACTCCCATAATAAGCCCCCCAAGAGTAGTTTTAATATAGATTTTTTTAACCCTTGAAAACTGGCTTTTAGAGAAGCGGAAAAAGATGATAAACAGCCAACCTGCCGCCGCGCCAATCACGCCGGCACCGGCTGCCCAAAGAAAGTCTGAAGGGCCTGTATAAATATATTCCTGGAACAGCCAGGTGGGTTCATAGCCGATTTGCGTTAGTAACACAAATATCAGGTAAGCCGCACAGCTTGAAACAAAGGCCGGAATTAGAGCCTGGTAAAACTCTACCATATGGCGATGATGCAGAATTTCAAGCGCAAAAAAGCCCGAGCCTAGTGGGGCGCCAAACAGAGCGGTAAAGCCGGACGCCATGCCGGCAATGGTGAGGGAGCGTAGGTCTTCTCCTTTTAACCGCAGTTTACGGGCTAGCCAGGTGCCGGTAGAGCCTGTCACCTGTACCAGGGGTGCCTCCGGGCCAATACTACTCCCGGCTGCAATCCCAACAAAGGAAGAGAGCAGCATGGATGGGTTATTCTTTGGATCTAACCGCCCGCCTTTGAACCGGATGTTGTTTACAATCAGGTCCATCTCGCCCGGGTCGCCAATCCAGTGGATAATTAGCCCTACCAGGAGGCCGGCTCCTGTCATCAGGGGGATTAAAACCCAGCCAGACAGAAGCATACTAAAATGCAGAACATATTCAAGAGCTATCCAGTAAACAGCCGCAATTGCACCGCCAATAAGTCCGATGATTACCCAGAACAGAAACTGCCGGCTTAAAACAAACGGATTGAGCTCCAGTTTTTCGTACACCCTGTTTCTAATCTCGAGGTACTGTCTTTTTTGCTTATATTCCTTCATGAAATTTTTTTTCGAAGCCGCAAAGATAAGGGGAATTATAGGAGAGGCAAAGAGAAAGAGGTTTTGATGCCTAAAGGAAGTCACGGATTAATCTTTACAAACAAAAAGGAGAGGCTGCTGCTTTTATAAAATGAAAGAAACAGGGATAAGAAAAATAAAAAATGATTAGCAATCAGGATACTGAACAATTGCACAGGGAGCATTTAGTGGAACTGTTAAGAGGTGGTTTTGCGCCGGTAGTAATTTTACTGAGGGAATTTCATTTCGATAAAACTGGTATTGTGCTCGATGGGCTGCCTTTTTCTGCCTGGAGCCTGCTGGAGCATATGCGCCATCGGCAAAGGGTGCTTCTTCGGTTTATGGAAGATCCGGAAAATGAGCAGGAGGTATGGCCCGGTGCTTACTGGCCCGATAATCCTGTGCCCGAAAGTGAGCAGCAATGGAAAGAGGGCATTGCCCGTTTCGAGAAAGATGTGTCAAGAATGATTGCGATAGTGGAAGATCGGGAAACTGATTTGCACAAAGTGTATGGGAATGGTAAAACCCTCTCATGGGCAGCTATGACGACTTTTCACCATAATGCCTACACCATAGGCCAGGTAAAAGCCATCGGTCGTCAATTGGGAGTGTGGTAAACTTCTACTCCTGGTACAGCAACTGCTGAGATTGGATAATCTCCTGCCTGAGCTTTTCAAAATCCTCCTTTTGCGATGGGTATGAAAAACCCATTGGCTGGTTTCGATCTTCAGGATAATGAAGGTAACGGAGCAGAGGGCCGGCGATAATATTGGCTTTTTCCAGTTGCTCGTCGCTTAATTGTTCCATCCAATAACCTGAGCTGCCCTTTCTAAGGTGTTTCGGGTTCTTTTTCTGGAGGGTTTTAAAGCTTACAGCTTCTTCCAGTTCTTTCTTTTGTGCTTCACTTAATTCTATGCAAAGGTAGTTTAGCAGCCTTTCCAGCTCCTGGGGGAAATCCATTTTAAAGCCTTCGAAAAAGGTAATGTGTATATTGTGCCCCTTTGCCAGGCGAAGATGGTCCCACACGTGCCATACCCATTCCTGCATGAGCTTATCGAAGTTCTTTTCTAAAAAACGCTGTGGCTCAGTTTCTTCCTGCGGAAAGTACTTCAGCATATAAGGAGAGCAGTAGTATTTAGCTGCTGAAAGAGCCCTGTCCCGCGGGTCACGGATTATATAAACCTTCTTATCGAATAAACTAAAAACCTCACCACTCCTTTTGCATACCGGTGAATGTGTCCAAACGTGCCTTGTTTTTGCCACATAGTCTTCAATGCTATCAATAGGCATATTAAAGACGCTGCTGATACGATATCGATCCTGCAAGTCTGTAATTTCAAGGACATCTATCCGTGCCTGTTCAGGAAAATTTAAATCCCACTCTTTTGCTAAAGAAAAGATTGGCTGCTTTTCTATAAAGCTTGGAGCATCGCGACCACTCCTTTTTAAAACCTGCTGAATAATCTGGTAAAGCCAAAAGTTTCCGCACTTAGGAACACCGCCCTGCAGAATTTTCATGTCTATAATTTTATTGGTGAAAAAAGAGGAAATCCTCTTGCGCTACTCTTTAAAGACTAAATAAGCAGGAAAAGTTATGGCAGGAGGGGAATTTGTGAAGAACAGGTTCTGTGTGGCTCCTTTTGACTTTTCTACTCAAAGCTTGATGGCTGCTGCTTTTTTTATCCGCAGGGGGTGCCGGAAATTTGTCTGTGTAACTTGTATTCCCTACGTGAGAGAAAAAAAATGTTAAAAAAATCAGAGGGGAAAATTTTTGGCAGGATGTTCTTTAAGCTTTGAAAAAGACCTGTTTTTAGATGATTTCAGCGCTTTTACAAGTCATTTTTATTCTTTTCGGTAAAGAAAGAAGGAAACATTAGCTTCTGTTATTACATGTCCTGACCGTTGAAAGATTTCTGAAAGGAATTTTATGGAACAGCTTCCTGTTACTGAAGAAACGGGGCAAAAATATTATATGGTTAAACGTTGATTATACGGATTTTAACAATCTATTTAGTAGATTTAAATAAGTGTAAATATGGTATTTAGTCATAAAAACAAAATTAAGTAGTTGAAGTGTAGTTCCTCTTTTCGTGCAGAAATAAAGAATCACCTGACCATAAGGAGGGCTAAATCAAAACAAAAAATAGCTTATGAGCATCCTTGACAAAATTAAAACGAATTACAGTGCTTCCACCAATGAAATGACGGTTTCGGAATACCTGGAGGAATGCAAAAAAAACCAGCAGGCTTATGCCAAACCTGCGGAACGGATACTGCAGGCAATAGGGGAACCGAATTTTATTGACACCAGGGAAGATCCTGTTCTAAGCAGAATCTTTTCCAATAAAAAGATAAAAGTATACCCTGCCTTTAAAGACTTCTATGGCATGGAAAGTACAATTGAGCAGATTGTTTCTTACTTCAGACATTCTGCCCAGGGGCTGGAGGAGAAAAAACAAATCCTTTACCTGATGGGACCTGTAGGTGGAGGCAAAAGCTCCTTAGCTGAAAAAATCAAGCACCTCATTCAGCAAAATCCTATTTATGTGCTTAAAGCAGGAGACCAGATTAGTCCGGTTTATGAAAGCCCGCTGGGCTTATTTGCTGATTATAAAAAGGAGCTGGAGGAAGAGTATAACATCCCTGTTCGCTATATACCTATTTGCATGAGCCCCTGGGCTTCTAAGCGCTTACGAGAGTTCGACGGAGATGTTAACCGATTTAAAGTGGTGAAACTATTCCCTTCCATACAGGACCAGATTGCGGTTGCCAAAACGGAGCCGGGCGATGAGAATAACCAGGATATTTCTACCCTTGTGGGAAAGGTCGATATTCGAAAACTGGCCGAGTTCCAGCAGAGCGACCCCGATGCTTACTCCTATACAGGGGGCTTGTGCCTCGCAAACCAGGGCGTGCTGGAATTTGTAGAGATGTTTAAAGCGCCCATAAAGGTGCTGAACCCGCTGCTCACGGCTACCCAGGAAAAGAACTACAAAGGAACAGAGCCGATTGGTGCGATCCCTTTCGATGGAATAATTCTGGCGCACTCCAATGAGTCGGAATGGGCCAAATTTACAAACGACAAAAAGAATGAAGCTTTCCTTGACCGTATTTATAAAGTACAGGTGCCTTATTGCCTGCGGGTAAGCGAAGAGATTAAAATTTACGAGAAGCTAATTGAAGAAAGCTCCCTGAGCGAAGCCCCCTGCGCTCCTAAAACGCTGGAGCTGCTGGCAGAATTTTCGGTGATGTCACGCCTGAAGGAGCCGGAGAACTCCAGCATCTACTCCAAAATGCGGGTATACAATGGAGAGACCTTGAAAGAAACTGACCCCAATGCCAAGTCTATACAGGAGTACCGCGACGAGGCCGGTATTAATGAAGGGATGCAGGGAATTTCCACCCGCTTTGCATTTAAAATTCTGTCCAAAGTTTTCAACTTCGATAGCGAAGAAATTGCTGCTAACCCGGTGCACCTGCTTTATGTACTGGAACAGGAGGTGATTAAAATGATGCTGCCGCCAGAAACAGAAAATAAATACCTAAACCTGATTAAGTCTTTGCTGGTGAATAAGTATGCAGAGTTTATCTCGGACGAGATACAAAAGGCTTATATCGAATCATACGGCTCCTATGGGCAGAATATCTTTGAAAAATATGTGATTTATGCCGACCACTGGATGCAGAATAATGATTACCGCGACCCGGACTCAGGGGAGGTTTTAGATCGGGCTATCCTGAATGAAGAGCTGGAGAAAATTGAAAAGCCTGCGGGTATTGCCAATCCAAAAGATTTCCGGGCAGAGGTCACCAATTTTACCCTCAGGTATAAAGCCAATAACGGAGGTAAAAATCCGCGTTGGGATTCATATGAGAAGATTAAAAATGTGATCGAAAAGAAAATCTTCACCAATACGGAAGACCTCCTTCCGGTTGTTTCCTTCAATGTCAAATCCAATGAAGAAGACGAGAAAAAGCATCAGGATTTTACCAAACGAATGAAGCAGCGAGGCTATACCGATAAGCAAATCAGGATACTGGTCGACTGGTTTATGCGGGTGCGAAAAACACTGGCGTAAAAAAGAAATGAATGAATGATAGAATGAGTGAATGATGGAATAAGACAGGAACCTGTCCAGATGAATTTCAGATTTCACTATTCTATCATTCACTCAATCAACCATTCAAAATTCTTTGTATGAGCAATATTATAGACAGAAGAAAGAATAGTAAAGGAAAGTCAACCAATAACCGGCAAAAGTTTCTTCGTAGAGTCGAGGACCAGATAAAAAAAGCCATTCCCGATATTATCAGCCAGGAAAGTATTACCGATAGCCAGTCGGGGGGGAAGGTAAAGGTGCCGGTAAAAGGTATCGATGAGCCTAGCTTCCGGCACGACGGACAATCAGGGAAAAAGCAGATTGTGAAGCCCGGGAATGATCGCTTTAATGAAGGAGATAAGATTCCTAAGCCTGAAGGTGGCGGGGGAGGTGGTGGTCGTGGAAAAGGCTCGAACAGCCCCGAAGTTACAGAAGATGAATTTACCGTTGTGCTTTCGCGGGAGGAGTTTCTGAAATATTTCTTCGATGACCTGGCCCTGCCGAATATGGTGAAGAAGTATATGGAAAGTACGGTTACTTACCAGATGAAACGGACCGGCTATACCAAAGACAGTGTTCCATCCCGTCTCAACATTAAAAGCAGTTTCCAGCAATCACTGGGGCGGCAGCTGGCCTTAAAAGGTGCTTTTGAGCAGAAGCTGAAGTTGCTGCAGGCAAAGCTTGTAGCCAGCAAAAATGATGAGGATAAAGTGGCGCTGGAAGCGGAAATTGAGAAGGTGGTGAAACAGTCGAAGACTATTCCTTTCTTCGAGGATGTTGACCTCCGCTACAACAATTTTGAAAGAGTACCTACGCCTGTTACTTCGGCTGTTATGTTTTGCATCATGGACGTATCGGCCTCTATGGGCCAGCACGAAAAAGATATTGCCAAGCGTTTCTTTACCCTACTCTATATTTTCCTCACCAAGCAGTATAAGGAGGTGGAGCTGGTATTTATCAGGCACCACACCCAGGCCAAAGAAGTAAATGAAGAGGAGTTCTTTCACTCCCGCGAAAGTGGGGGTACGGTGGTGGCTCCTTCGCTGGAGCTAATGCAGAAGATTATGCGGGAGCGGTACGATGAGCGCTGGAATATCTACTGCTGTCAGGCTTCAGATGGTGATGTGTGGTCGCGGGAAGATGCATTAAACTGTCGTCGTCTCCTGCAGGGAGAAATTTTGTCGGCAGTACAGTACATGGCCTATATCGAAATTAACAGCGGGGGAGAAGGTGACCTGTGGCAGGCTTATAAAGAGCTGAGAAGTGAGTCGAATTTCTCCATGCGGAATATTCATGAAGTACATCAAATCTGGCCGGTATTCCGGGAATTGTTCAGAAAAAAGAGTGAGATGAGCGAAGTGTAAAGAGGAGAAAACTATGCAGCAAAAAGATAAATATAAGGCCCTGTTTTGCAACCCTAACTGGGATTATCAGACCCTGGAGGCAGCCGATGAAATTACCTCCAGGATTGGTAAGGAATACCTGAAGCTAAAAACCTATCCGAACCAGATAGAAATTGTTACTTCCGAGCAGATGCTGGATGCCTATTCTTTAATAGGCCTTCCGACCTCTTATCCGCACTGGAAATTCGGGAAGGACTTTGTGATGAACCAGCACAATTATACCAAGGGCCGAATGGGACTTTCGTATGAAATGGTCATTAATTCTAATCCCTGCATCAGCTATAACATGGAGAATAACTCCACCTGTATGATGGTGCTTGTAATTGCCCATGCCTGCCAGGGGCATAATGCCTTTTTCGCCAATAATTATATGTTCCTTGACTGGACCTCTGCCGACTCCATTGTAGACTACATGGGTTTTGCCAGGGATTACATCCTTAAATGTGAAGAGGAGTACGGTTGGGAAGAGGTAGAGAGGGTGCTCGATGCAGCGCATGCCCTTATGAATTATGGAGTGGATAAATACAAAAAACCATCGAAACTTTCGCCCCGCGAAGAGAATGAAAGGCTCCGGAAACTAACCAGTATTAAGCGGGAGAATTACAATGAGCTTTTAAGGACTCTTCCTGCTGCAGCTAATGCACAGGATAATGGTGGTAAGCAGCAGCGGGCAAAGAAAATGCTGCAGGAACCCGAAGAAAACATCCTTTATTTTATTGAAAAGAACGCACCGGCTCTGGCTGACTGGAAGCGGGAAATTGTAAGAATTGTCCGGAAGGTAAGTCAGTACTTTTACCCGCAGGGTGCAACCAAGGTTATGAACGAAGGCTTTGCCACCTTTACCCATTACCATATCATCAATAAAATGTACGACGAAGGCTATGTTAATGATGGCTTTATGCTGGAGTTTATCAAGAGTCATAGCGGAGTGCTGTACCAGCCTGAGTACAACAGCAAGTACTTCTCCGGCCTTAACCCTTACACTCTTGGTTTCAACATCTTTATGGATATAAAGCGAATTTGCGAAGAGCCAACCGCTGAAGATAAGGAATGGTTTCCCGCTTTGATTGGGAAAGACTGGCTTGAACAGCTACATTTTGTGATGGAGAACTTCAGGGACGATAGTTTTATCCTACAGTATCTTTCTCCTAAGGTAATGCGCGACATGAAGCTGTTTTCCATTGCTGATGAGGAACGAAAAAAAGAGTATGAAATCAGCGCTATCCATAATGAGCGGGGCTACCGGAGACTGCGGGAGCAGCTCAGCCAGCAGTACGACCGCTCCAACCTTATTCCTAACATTCAGGTAACAGGGGTTGACAGACATGCTACCAATACCCTTTACCTTACCCATTATATCCAGAATGAGCGAAAACTAGAATCTGAAAACACCAAAAAAACGCTGGAGCAAATTCGGTACCTGTGGGGATTTCCGGTAGCACTGCACTCCAAAAATAAATTAGGAGTTAATGAGCAGTCGTTTGAGTGTGCCTGAAGGAATACCCGAAGATAAAGCATAGGATAAGCCAATAGGATCCGTAGATAAAAGGTCTCATTTCTGAGGCCTTTTTTATTGGGGCTGCCTTTTCTTTTCAGGGATATAAATTGTTCTCCTGTAGTTCCAGGCCTATCAAATAGGTACCTGAATCCGCTTACAAATCAGAATAATGATGTAATTTTACTTTCCTAAAAAAGGAATGAACTATCTGTTCCGAACAGTTTTTATAAGAGAATGAAATATCTTCTTCAAATAGCATGGCTTGTGCTTTTAAGTGCCGGCCTTTCTTCCTGTGGGCAGGAGGTGTCGCGCGATGAAATTCATGAGCTCCCGCACCTCAACGCAGGCTTTTACCAGCAGGCATTGGTAGCCCTGGATGAGGAAATTGAAAACTACCCCCGAAATGCAGATGCCTTCTTTAAAAAAGCGGTGGTGCTGGAGCAGCTGGGGCAGCCGGATAATGCTATTCTTCAGTACAAAAACGCCATTAAATTCGATTCATTAAATGCCAGCTACTTTAAAGGGCTGGCGCGTGTGTTTGCCAAACAGGATAAGCTCGGTCGGGCAGAAGAAAATGCCCTGAAGGCAGTGCAGTTAGGAGACCAGACTGCCGAGCTACATCAACTGCTGGCGCTTATTTACAATAAAAAAGGAGAACATACCGTAGCCTTAAGTTATTTGAACAAGGCGCTGGAGAGCTCTCCGAGTAATAGCAATTATGTATTCAGGAAAGGCCGGCTTTATTTGCAGCTGTCCGATACTGCAAGAGCAAGGGAATTTATACTTGCCAACCTGCCTAAAATAGAAGCAGGGCCGGAGGTGTATGAAGCCCTTGCCGATATTTCGGTAGCCGACAAGAAATATGGAGAAGCCGTTGCTTACCTTGACAGCAGCCTGCACCTGTTGAAGAAGCCTGAAGTATCTCTGCTGGCGAAAAAGGCCGATGTGCTCCTGCGGGCAGGAAAGGAAGATCAGGCAAAAAATATGCTGAATAGCTATTTACAGCAAGATTCTGTTAACTTTGCGCTCAACTACAAACTGGCGGAGCTTCATTACAAGAGTTACACCTACGATTCGGCTCTTTATTTTCTGAACAGGGCGCTAAAGATAGAGGCGCAGAGTAAGGAAGCATTTTTGCTGATGGGGCAGGTGTATGATAGAAAAAGGATGTATTATACCGCCCGCGACCAGTTTAAAAATGCCTTACTCATAGATACCAGTTATCAGGAAGCTCAGAAGGCGTTAGGAGAGTTGGAGCAAAAGCTGGCTTATATTTACCGGAAGCAGCAGGAGGCAAAGGAAGAGAGCCTGCCACAGCCGGTAATGATTGAGCCTAAATTAAGAAATCAGAAGTTTTAAATTAGTAACCGTATTTTTTTCATGGACCAGATGAAAATTACTTTGCCCGACGGGAGTGTAAGAGAATATCCAAAGGGAACAACTGGCTTTCAGATTGCCCAGAGCATTAGCGAGGGGCTTGCCAGAAATGTATTAGCAGCAAAAGTCGGTAATGAGGTGTGGGATGCTACCCGGCCTATTAACCAGGATACCTCCATACAGCTGCTCACCTGGAATGATACGGAAGGAAAGGCTACTTTCTGGCACTCTTCAGCCCACCTGTTGGCCGAGGCCCTGGAAGCTTTGTATCCCGGTGTTAAATTTGGTATAGGGCCTTCCATTGAAAGCGGCTTTTACTACGATGTGGACTTTGGCGACCGGGAATTTGGTGCTGAAGAACTGGAAAAGATCGAGCAGAAAATGCTGGAGCTGGCCAGGCAAAAGAATGAATACAGTCGTCGCGAAATCAGTAAAAAAGATGCCCTCCAATACTTTGAGGAGAAAGGCGACGAATATAAAATAGAATTGCTGCAGGACTTGGAGGATGGAAACATCACCTTCTATGAGCAGGGTGCTTTTACAGATCTTTGCCGTGGCCCCCATATCCCTCATACTGGTTTTATTAAATCGGTTAAGCTGTTGAATGTGGCAGGTGCCTACTGGAGAGGGAATGAAAAGAACAAGCAGCTAACCCGTATCTATGGTATTACTTTTCCTAAGCAAAAGGAGCTGACTGAATATCTGGAGATGTTGGAGGAGGCAAAAAAACGCGACCACCGGAAGCTGGGTAAGGAGCTTGAGCTCTTTACTTTTTCCGAAAAAGTGGGAATGGGCCTTCCTTTGTGGCTGCCAAAAGGTACCATGCTTCGGGAGCGGCTGGAGCAGTTCCTCAGGAAAGCACAGGCTAAAGCTGGGTACGATCCGGTGGTGACACCACATATTGGCCATAAAAACCTGTACATAACCAGCGGCCACTACGAAAAATATGGCGCAGATTCTTTTCAGCCGATAAAAACGCCGAACGAAGGAGAGGAGTTCTTTCTGAAGCCGATGAACTGTCCGCACCATTGCGAAATTTACAAGGCTAAGCCCCGTAGCTATAAAGAATTGCCGGTTCGCCTGGCAGAGTTTGGTACGGTATATCGCTACGAGCAGAGTGGAGAGTTACACGGTCTTACCCGCGTTAGAGGATTTACGCAGGACGATGCCCATATTTTTTGCCGCCCCGACCAGGTGAAGGAAGAGTTTATAAAAGTGATTGACCTGGTGCTGCATGTGTTTAACGCCCTGGGCTTCGATGACTATACCGCCCAGATTTCACTGCGCGATCCGGAGAACAAACAAAAATATATTGGCGGAGATGAGGCCTGGGAGCGTGCCGAAACAGCTATTATTGAAGCAGCCTCCGAAAAGGGTTTAAGAACAGTAACCGAACTGGGCGAAGCGGCCTTTTATGGTCCCAAGCTGGACTTTATGGTTAAGGATGCCCTCGGCCGGAAGTGGCAGTTGGGTACTATTCAGGTCGATTACCAGCTCCCGAATCGTTTTGAGCTGGAGTATACCGGGTCCGATAACCAGAAGCATCGCCCGGTAATGATTCACCGTGCGCCATTTGGTTCGCTGGAGCGCTTTGTGGCAGTGCTTATTGAGCACTGTGCCGGGAACTTCCCGCTGTGGCTTTCGCCGGAACAAATAGCCGTGCTGCCTATTTCGGAGAAATATGCTGATTATGCAAACCAGGTTTATCAGCAACTGCAGCAACAGGATATCCGCGGCTTTGTCGATAACCGTGATGAGAAAATTGGCCGGAAGATTCGCGATGCGGAAGTACGGAAGGTGCCTTATATGCTTATTGTAGGAGAGAAAGAGCAGGAAGAAGGAAAGGTGTCGGTCCGTAAACATGGCGAAGGGGACCAGGGAAGCCTTTCCGTGACTGATTTTGCTGCAGATTTTAAGCAAAAAGTGGAGGAAATGATGGGCTGATAGCCAGTATTTACTAAATTAGCAAAGCATATAGTTTAGAAAAAAATTATCTTTATATTTGCAACATTATTTGGGCTCAGCCATTTTATAACTTTAATAACATTGGTTTAACTTAAAAAGGAGGTAAAAATTAGAAGACCCAGCAGAAGTAACTTTAGAGGGCGCGTAGAAGAACCCTATAGAGTCAACGATAGAATACGAGTACCTGAGGTTAGAGTGGTTGGTGAGAATGTGGAAGTAGGAGTGTACCCTACCCGTAAAGCTTTGGAAATGGCCGAAGCACAGGGACTGGATTTGGTAGAAATTTCTCCCAAGGCCGATCCGCCTGTGTGTAAAATTATCGACTATTCGAAATTTAAGTACGAGCAAAAGAAGAAGCAAAAAGAGATTAAAGCCAAAGCTCAGAAAACTGTTATTAAAGAAATTCGTTTCGGCCCAAATACCGACGACCATGACTTTGAGTTTAAGCTAAATCACGCCAAGGGCTTCCTGAAAGATGGAGCAAAAGTGAAAGCTTACGTGCATTTTGTTGGGCGCACGATTGTCTTTAAAGAACGTGGCGAAATTCTGCTTCTGAAGTTTGCCCAGGCCCTCGAAGACCTGGCAAAGGTAGATCAGCTTCCAAAACTGGAAGGAAAGCGGATGACGGTGATGCTGTCACCTAAAAACGGCCCTAAAAAGTAGCAATTATTATTTTTCATAAACCCTGTAATAATGCCTAAAGTAAAAACCAAATCTGGAGCAAAGAAAAGGTTCAAGCTGACTGGTACCGGCAAAATTAAGCGTAAGCACGCTTTTAAGAGCCACATCCTTACAAAAAAGGAAACCAAGCAGAAGCGTAACCTTACTCACATGGGCCTTGTGCACAAGTCTGATGAAGGCCGTGTAAAAGACATGCTCAACATTTAATTCATTTAAGGTAATTTAAATTCACCGGATTTTTGGTTGCTTAAACGCACGCAAGATCTCATGGAGATGCCGAACGTCAAAAAGAAAAAACAATGCCAAGATCAGTAAACCATGTTGCCTCAAGGGCAAGAAGAAAAAAGGTTCTGAAAGCCGCCAAAGGATATTGGGGCCGTCGTAAGAACGTTTGGACCGTAGCGAAAAACGCTGTGGAGCGCGGTATGCAGTATGCTTATCGTGACCGTAAACAAAAGAAACGTGAGTACCGTAAATTGTGGATCCAGCGTATTAATGCAGGTGCACGCCTCAACGGAATGTCTTACTCCCAGTTTATGGGTAAAGTTAAGGATGCCAATATTACGCTTAACAGAAAAGTACTGGCCGACCTTGCCATGAACCACCCGGAAGCTTTTGCTGCGATTGCCGGCAAGCTTAAATAAATAAGAGATTATTTCGATGATCATATAGAAGCCTCGTCTGTTGCAGACGAGGCTTTTTTTATGCCGCATTTGTTACTTCTTCTATTTTTCATGATATTCAGCCTAATAATTTTTCTTTTGCCGAGATTTAATGCTCTTACACAGGCTGGTAAGTTTACATGACTTTTTCAGATTAACCACTATTCACTTCTATGTATGCTCAGGAAGATGTTTTTATTGTAGTAGGCTTATGTGGAGTGCTGGTGGTGCTTACCATTTTGATTCTTCTAAAGGTGAGAGGCATGTTCGCCCACTTTCTGCCTAATCCTCCCGTAGCCACTGGTGAGGAGTTGAAGCAGGCTTTTTCAATGGGTTTACCAGATGGCGAGACGGCAATTTCGTCTGAACTTGAAAAGCTCAATCAGCTGGTAGCGGAGCTAAAACAAACCCGTAAGGAGCTGGAGCAGCAAAAGGAAAAGCTGGAAGAAGCCTTACTTCTGGTAGAGAAAGATAATTTCCGAAAGACAGAAGAGCTCTGGGAGGCTCAGCAGTTACAATTATCTATGCTTCCCCGGCAAACTCCTTTTTACCCCGGCTATGAAATTGCCCTTTTCTCCAGGCCTGCCACGGAAGTAGGAGGTGATTATTACGACTACAGCTTTGAGGAGGCTGGAAAGAACCTCCATATAGTGCTGGGAGATGCTACCGGGCATGGTTATAAGCCCGGGATACTTGTTGCTACGGCCAAAAGCTATTTCCAGACACTCAGCGGAAAAAGTAAGGCCGAGGATATCCTGCAGAAAATATCGGAGGCAATTTTGAGCCTGAATGCCAGAGGACTTTATATGGGCTTGTCCCTATTAAAAATTGATGGAGACTTGATTGAGATGGTAAGTTCTGGTATGCCGCCGGTACTCTACTACCAATCAGAAGCACAGGGGGGAAAAGTACAGCAGCACAGTTTGAAAGGCATGTTTTTAAGCGTGGCAAAGAATCAAAAAGGAAACAGAAAGTATTTCAGGATGCACAGTGGAGATGTGCTGTTATTAATGACAGACGGACTTGCCGAAGCACAGAATAAAGAAGGAGAACTATATGGATTTGAGGCAGTAAAAAACACATTTGAGCTCCTGGCCCCCCTGGGAGCCGGTAAAATAATCCGTGGCTTGATGGAAGCAGGAGAAGGCTGGAGAGGGGAAAAAGGTTTTAGAGATGATGTAAGCCTGATCGTAATCAGGCGGAAGTAGGGGAGTGGGGGGAGCAGGATTCGAACCTGCGAAGTCGTAAGACAACGGATTTACAGTCCGTCCCAGTTGGCCGCTTTGGTATCCCCCCAAAGCTTGCTTCTTTGTCTTAAAGCGATTGCAAAACTATGCTTTTTCAATAAAGGAGCAAACCCATCATGCGAAAATTTAAGAATAAATTCTTAATGATTTAGGAGTCAGTTGTTTGTGTTTCCAGGGTCAGGAGCTGCGAATACCTTCTCCCCTCCAATCACTGTAAAGCGGACTTTTATATCCCGTAATTCCTCTTCGGGTGCCTCCATTATATCCTTTTCAAGCACTACAAAGTCTGCCAGCTTACCTGCTTCAATGCTGCCTTTTATATCTTCCTCAAAATTTGAATAAGCGGCCCAAATCGTCATTCCTCTAAGGGCATCTTCACGGCTTATTTTATTTTCGGGCTGGAAGCCACCTTCAGGAAAACCTTCGGCATCTTTACGGGCTACCGCGGAATGGAACCCATAAAGAGGGTTGATATGCTCCACCGGGAAGTCGCTCCCCAATGCAAGCATGCCTGTTGCCTCTAATAAATCCTGGTAGGTGTAGGCAGTCTTTACGCGCTCATCACCTAACCTATCTGCCGCCCAGTACATGTCCGAAGTGGCATGGGTAGGCTGTACGGATGGAATAATGTTGTACTCACCGAAGATATCCAAATCAACCGGAGCTACGACCTGGGCATGTTCAATGCGCCAGCGGCGGTCATTATCCTTTTCAAGCACCTTGCTGTAAATGTTCAGGAGTGTTCTGTTGGCCGAATCGCCGATGGCATGGGTATTCATCTGAAAATCGTTGGCATGAATCTCTTCTGCCAGCGCAGCATAGGCCTCAGGGGTACGAAGCAGGAATCCATAATTTTTCGGATCGTCGTGGTACGGCTCCAGCAGGTTGGCTCCGCGACTGCCAAGGGCACCATCACCATATACCTTAAAAGAAGTAACACTAAGATGGTCTGTTACATAGGGACCATTTTCAAAATAATATGCTTTGTTGGTTTCGCTTGGGTTGAGCATGGCATACACACGCATTTTAAGCGCTCCAGCCTTCTGCAGGGAGTCTATCAGGTCGACGGTGGCTTTCTCCAGTCCTGCATCGTCTACGGTAGTGAGGCCTACGGCAAAGGTGTTTTCCTGCGCCTGCAGGAGAGTCTGTATTTGCTGTTTTCGGTTAGGTTCAGGAATATGGTGGCTCACCAGGTCAATAGCGTTATCAACCAAAACACCGGTAGGCTTTCCGGCTTCCACTATTACTTTGCCGCCTAAAATGCTGGTGCCTGCATCAATACCAGCTAACTCCAGTGCCCTCTGGTTAACCAGTGCTGCATGCCCGTCGACCCGTGTCAGGAGAACAGGAGTTTCAGGATACAGCTCGTCCAGTTCTTTCCTGGTGGGGAAAGCTTTGTTGTCCCAGTCGTTCTGGTCCCAGCCCCGGCCAATGATCCAGGGTGACTCAGGATATTCTTCGCGATGGGCCTTCAGTCGTTCCAGCACCTCTGCAAAGGAGGTAGTGCCGGTAAGGTCGGCTTCCGTAAGGCCAAGGCCATAACGGTAAAAATGTGCATGTGCATCGATAAGGCCAGGGTAAACCGCAGCACCCTCCAGGTCGACAAGACTATCTGTCTCATAAAGTTCCAGTAGGGTATTAGCCTGTCCTACTTCCACAAAGCGGCCATCTTTTACAGCCAGTGCCTCTGCCCTGCTAAAGAGGCTGTCTACCGTATAGATTTTTGCATTGGTAATAATATAATCGACGGTTTCTTTATCGCTTCCGCAGCCACTAAGAATGCTGCTGCCAAGGAGAGTTCCTGCTAAAAGGCCGGAGAGAACATTTCTTTTCATTTTCAATTTTTACTTTTGATCAGGCTCCAAATTACAAAGGAATCATGAAAAAGACTGCATAAAGAAAAGGCTCTCTGGCTTGAACAGCGAACGGGAGCAGACGAACTTCATACTTACCACAGAAAGGTGAGCCTGCACTGCTAACACCTTAAACCTCAGTGCAGCCGCATGCGGAAAGCTAAGCTGCTGGTGCAGTTGCTGAACTGTAGTTAGCTGAAAAGTAAAAGTACGAAAAGGTGAGGTGGGGTAAGAGTTAGGAAGGAACGATTAGTTCTAATTGTGGATTCTGCTTGAAATTGGAAAACATTTCTTTCATCTTTCAAATCTTTTTTTCCATTCCAAAAAAAAAGCTGCCCATTTCTGGACAGCTTCAAGCTTCTGTAAAGGCCTTTACAGGCTCCTTTATCTCAGGAATGAATGATTAACAATACTCCTGGAAAACCTGTACAAGGTGGTTGGCAATCATATCTGCAGAGCGGCCTTCTATATGATGGCGTTCTACAAAATGCACCAGTTCACCATTTTTGAACAGGGCAATAGATGGAGAAGAAGGAGGATAAGGCATGGTATATTCCCTTGCCTTGGCAACGGCTTCTTTATCTACACCGGCAAATACGGTGGCGAGTTTACCAGGCTTCTTGGCACTGTTATTAACCGCCATTTTTACGCCAGGGCGTGCAGAGCCTGCTGCACAGCCACAAACAGAGTTAATTACTAAAAGAGTAGTACCCTGCTCTTCATTTAAGATATTTTCTACTTCCTCGGCAGACCTTAGTTCCTGAAAACCTACTGAGGTCAGATCGGTGCGCATAGGCGCTACTAATTCTTCTGGATACATATTTTTAAAGTACTAAATTGAAAATTTAATTTATTTAACCAGGAATCCAGAGCCAGAGATTGGGGTGAAATTACTCCGGAGCTCATGACTAAAGACTCATAATTATCTTATAAAAAGCCTAGCTCAAGCTTGGCGGCTTCGGACATCATATCCTGCGTATAAGGTGGATCAAAGGTCAGCTCGACTTTTACATCATTTACGCCTTCAATTTCCTTGATATTTCTTTCTACCTCTCCGGGAATTTGTTCTGCACTGGGGCAGGCCGGCGAAGTGAGCGTCATTAGTACATAAACATTATTAACAGGATACACGCTGATTTCATAGATCAGTCCCAGTTCATATACATCTACCGGAATCTCAGGATCATATACCCTTTTTATGGCGTTCAGCACCTTATCGCGAAGAGAATCCCCAGACTGTTCCTTATTTTCTTCTTCTGCCATAGTTGTATTGTTTTTTTAATAGGGTTTATTACTTATTTTTAAGTAATTACTTGGCAAGCCAGGCAATCCCTGATTTTATTATTTAATTTTGCAACTCTTTATAGGCCACGGCTGCATCGAGCTTCATTTTACTTACCATATTGGCAAAGCCATTGGACCGCTGAGAGCCAATAAACTGGCTCATACCAATTTCCGGGATAAAGTAAAGATCTGCCCTGGCAATATCTTCCATCTTCTGGCCCGATAATACCCTAATGAGCAAAGAAATAAGCCCTTTGGTAATGGCAGTATTGCTATCGGCCTTGTAAAAAAGAATATCACCTTCTCGTTCTGAAATGAGCCACACTTTACTTTGGCAGCCTTTTATCAGGTTTTCTTCCTTTTTATGCTCTTCAGGCAAATCGGGCAGCTGCTTGCTGAGGTCGAAAATATATTCGAGCTTGGCATGTTGATCCCCTTCAAAAAGGCTGAACTCTTCTATTATTTCGTCCTGTATTTCGTTTATGGAAGCCTTATTCATGCACTATCTCATCATTTTTACAATACCCTTCAAACCTTCGGCTAAGCGGTCAATTTCAGCCGTCGTGTTATAAACAGAGAAGGAAGCCCGAACTGTTCCTTCAATACCTAACATCCGCATCAGAGGCTGGGTACAGTGGTGGCCGGTTCTTACCGCAATACCTTTGGCATCGAGCATCATGCCTACATCAAAATGATGTACACCTTCTATCGCAAAGGAAACAACACTTACTTTCCTTTTGGCAGTACCAATAAAGCGTAGCCCGGGCACTTCTGAAAGCTTTTCTTTTGCATAGGAGAGGAGCTGCTCCTCATATTCGGCAATTTTTTTCCTGCCTAACATTTCAATAAATTCCACCCCATGTCGAAAAGCCACAATATCGGCAATATTTGGGGTGCCGGCTTCGAATTTATAGGGAATTACATTGTAGGTCGTTTTTTCGAAAGTAACCTCTTTAATCATTTCCCCACCGCCCTGGTAAGGTGGCATTGCTTCGAGCAAACTGCGTTTGCCATACACTATGCCCGTGCCGGTTGGCGCATACATTTTATGGCCGGAGAATACATAAAAGTCGCAATCCAACGCCTGTACATCCAGAGTGATGTGGGCACTGGCCTGGGCCCCGTCAATTACCACTACGGCACCTGCCTCATGACCTTTTTTAATTACTGCTTCAATAGGATTGATGGTGCCCAAAGCATTGGACGCATGGACAATAGAAATTAACTTTGTTTTATTCGTCAGGAGCTTTTCGAATTCCTCCAACCGAATATCTCCATTCCCATCTATCGGAATAACCTTTAGGGTAGCACCTTTTTCCTGGCAAAGCATTTGCCATGGAACAATATTGCTGTGATGCTCCAGTGCTGAAATTATAATTTCATCGCCCTGCTGAATGTTAGCCCGGCCCCAGGTTGCAGCAATTAGGTTAAGACCATCAGTAGTCCCCTTGGTAAAGATAATTTCTTCTTTTTCCGCAGCATTAATAAAGCGACGAATGCTTTCGCGTGTGGCTTCAAAGGCAGCCGTTGCCCGGTCGGCCAGCGTATGTACGCCCCGGTGTATATTCGCATTCATGCTGGTATAATAGTCATGAAGGGCGTCTAATACAGGCTTTGGCTTTTGCGTAGTGGCTGCATTATCGAAGTAAACCAGCGACTGCCCGTTTACCTCCTGATGCAACACAGGGAAGAGCTCCCTGATTTTGTCAATGTCCAGAGCCGGAGAGCCGGCTGTTCCTGAACTGGTGATGGTATGTTCGCTGGTATTATTATTCATTTTATATCTGGGTTTGAAGCTTATCTGAAAGGAATTTCAGGAAACGCGCCTTCAGAGGCTCAATACTTATCTGGTCAATAATATCGGCCGCAAAGGCATATAGTAACATGGCCCGGGCGCTTTCTTCGCTAATGCCTCGGGCACGAAGATAAAACACCTGCTCCTCATCAATCTGGCCTGTAGTGGCTCCGTGTGAACACTTTACATCATCGGCCCAAATCTCCAGCTGAGGCTTGGTATTGATAGTGGCATTGTCGGAAAGCAGAATGTTTTTGTTAGACTGGAAGGCATTGGTCTTCTGGGCTTCCTGCCTTACGAATATTTTACCATTGAAAACACCGGTGGAGGCATCATCCATAATGCCTTTATATAATTCGTTGCTCTGGCAGTGAGGTTTGCGGTGGTCAACGACCGTATGGTTATCTACATGCTGCTTTCCGTGCAGGAAGTAAAGCCCAAACATATTTGACTCAATATTCGAAGCATTCTGGGCAATGTTAAGGTTGTTTCGCACCAGTCCACCGCCAAGGGTAATGGTAGTGGCGGTAAAGCGGCTGTTTGCCTCTTGCTGTACCTGGGTAGTATTTACCTGCAGGCTATTATCCTGTTCAGTCTGTAGTTTGAAATAATCGACCTGTGCGTTTTCTTTAACATCAATGGTGGTTACAATATTGGTAAAGCTGCTTTGCTCCCCTACAGAATGGAATGCCTCTACAACGCTGATTTGAGCGCTTTTGCCAATCAGGAAAAGGTTTCGTGGCTGGCTGGTGGTCGTTCCCCTGCTGCTGTCGGAAATAAAATGAAGCACAATAGGCTGAGAAACCACTGCTTTGTCTGGCACATGTAAAAAGATGCCATGCTGCACAAAGGCCGTATTAAGGGCAAGGAAAGCATCGGTCGCCGGATTAGCCTCTTTACTGAGGGCGTTTGCCACCAGCTCTGGCTGCTCCTGATATGCCTCACTTAGCTCTTTAATAACCACTTCGGAATTATTGCTGATAAGGCTGCTCAGCTCCGGACGATACTGCCCGTTGATGAAAACCAGTTGATTGGCTTCAAGCTCATCAAAAAGGAACGGCTGAACACCGGCAGCATCCAGCGAAGAGGCCTGGGTGATAGCCTGCCCTGCAAGCTGCTTCTCCAATGCTTTGCCAATATTGCTATATTTATACTCTTCGTTTTTGGCATGCGGAAAACCAGTTTCCTCGAAAATACCCATGGCTTCTTTCCGCAACTGGTGCAGAGGGCCTTTTGCGCTGCCATTCAGGCTTTTTTCAAACTCCCTGTATTGGCTGATAAAACTGCTTTTAATATCGGTAGTAGTACTCATGGTACAATAGTCGTTGGCTGTAGTGAAAAAAATGGAAAAAGTTTATTAGGCCTTTATGTTATCGGCCTCTTCCTTAATCCAGTCATAGCCTCTTTCTTCCAGCTCAAGGGCCAGCTCTTTGGTGCCTGATTTAACGATGCGCCCTTTGTACAGTACGTGTACAAAATCCGGCACAATATAGTCGAGCAGACGCTGGTAGTGCGTAACCACAATGGTAGCATTATCTGGTCTTTTTAGCTTATTTACGCCATTGGCGACGATGCGAAGGGCATCAATATCCAGTCCGGAGTCGGTTTCATCCAGAATGGAAAGTGTTGGCTCCAGCATCGCCATCTGGAAAATTTCATTACGCTTCTTTTCACCGCCGGAAAAGCCTTCGTTCAGTGAACGGTTCAGGAGGGACTGGTCAATTTCCACCAGCTTCATCTTCTCTTTAACAATTTTAAGGAAAGAAACGGCATCGAGCGGAGCCTGTCCGCGGTATTCCCGCACCTGGTTAATGGCAGTTTTAAGGAAGTTGGTGGAGCTTACACCGGGAATTTCGATAGGATACTGGAAGGCGAGGAAAACGCCTTCACGGGCACGGTCTTCCGGTGCCAAATCCAGCAGGTCTTTTCCCTTAAAAGTGGCGGTTCCGCCAGTAACTTCATATTCTTCACGGCCGGCCAGAACAGAGGCAAGGGTACTTTTTCCGGAGCCGTTAGGACCCATAATGGCGTGCACTTCGCCAGCCTTTACTTCGAGGTTGATACCTTTCAGGATGGGTTCGCCGTTTATAGAAGCCTGTAAATTATTGATGCTTAACATATCGGGTGGTGCTTAAATAGCTTATGATAATTCTTATATAAATAATGGGGAAGCCCCTTTTACATGGCTGAACCATGCACTTTTAGATGGCATGGTTCAGCAATTAAAAATGATAATAAATGCTTAACCTACGCTTCCTTCAAGTGTCAATGCCAGTAACTTCTGGGCTTCTACCGCAAACTCCATCGGGAGCTGGTTTAAAACTTCCTTGCAGTAACCGTTTACAATCAGGGCTACGGCATCTTCTGTATTTATACCACGCTGGTTACAGTAGAAAATCTGGTCTTCGCCAATTTTAGAAGTGGTCGCTTCGTGCTCCACCTTACCCGTGCTGTTTTCAATTTCGATATAAGGGAATGTATGTGCGCCACATTTATCGCCCATAAGCAGGGAGTCACACTGAGAGAAGTTACGGGCACCTTCGGCACGTTTCATAATCTTCACCAGCCCACGATAGCTGTTCTGGCTCTTACCGGCAGATACACCCTTGGAAACAATCCGGCTGCGGGTGTTTTTTCCGATATGAATCATTTTGGTTCCGGTATCGGCCTGCTGGTAGTTGTTTGTTACCGCCACAGAGTAAAATTCACCAACAGAATTATCACCCTTCAGAATACAGCTGGGGTATTTCCAGGTAATGGCCGACCCTGTTTCTACCTGCGTCCAGCTGATTTTTGAATTATCGCCGGCGCAAATACCACGCTTGGTTACAAAGTTATAGATACCACCTCGGCCCTGCTTATCGCCAGGATACCAGTTTTGTACAGTAGAGTATTTTACTTCTGCATTCTTAGCGGCATAAATTTCTACTACCGCCGCGTGCATCTGGTTTTCGGCCCGCATTGGTGCGGTACAACCTTCCAGGTAGCTCACATAGGAACCTTCGTCGGCAATAATTAGCGTCCGCTCGAACTGCCCGGTGTTAGCGGCATTGATACGGAAGTAGGTCGACAATTCCATTGGGCAACGTACACCCTTAGGAATATAGCAGAATGAGCCGTCGCTGAAAACGGCTGAATTCAGGGTTGCATAAAAGTTATCGGTAATCGGCACAACCGAACCGAGGTATTTCTTTACCAGCTCAGGGTGTTCCTGTACCGCCTCGCTGAAGGAACAGAATATGATGCCAAGCTCGCCCAGCTTTTCTTTAAAGGTAGTGGCTACCGATACAGAGTCAATTACGGCATCGACGGCTACCCCTGTCAGGCGCTTTTGCTCTTCCAGCGAAATACCCAGCTTTTTAAAAGTATCGCGTAGCTCCGGATCTACCTCATCCAGGCTTTTTGGTTTTGCTTTTTGTTTTGGGGCCGAGTAATAGATGGCATCCTGGAAGTCAACTTCAGGATACTTTACATTGGGCCATTTTGGTTCAGTGAGCGTGAGCCAGTGGCGGTAGGCCTTCAGGCGCCACTCCAGTAACCACTCCGGCTCATTTTTCTTAGCAGAAATAAACCGAACTGTATCCTCATTCAGCCCCTTAGGAGCCGACTCCGCTTCGAACTTGCTTTCCCAACCATACTTGTATTCCGAGCTGGTTAGTTCATCAAGAATTTCGGTGTCTTTGCTCATATATATCTTGTTTGGATTAATTCTAAATAACCTTTCAAAGGTATAACATAATTTAAAAATATATGTTCCCTTTAAGTAATAAAATGATAATTACGCCTTTGGCAACTATTTGTGTAGTTTTAAAAGTGGGTTATCTCCCTGATTTACAATGCTTTCGTTTAATTTAGTAGATGTAAATATTCCACAAAAATAGCCCTTAAAGCCTTCCTTTCCAAACCCGGAGCAGCCTCGTTTTGGGCCAGCCTTCTTTTTTGCGCTTGTCGTGCTATAAATTACCGGGTGAAATTACTTTTATGTTTTTTAACAGCAGAGAACGGCCATCTTCTCTTAAGAGGCTGTTTAGGATCTGCTTGAAAGAGGAGTGCCCACAGGCTCTCAGTTATTTTAGTTTGCATGAGAAGGAAAGCAAACCTTTTAAGGAGGGCAAGCTTTTTTGTTAAAACAGAAGGGGGAAGAATTTTGTATTTGAAATATGGAGGCAAATAAAATTTTTATATTTTAAGGTCTGCAATCGGTAAAATTCATTTTTTCTCTTATTTTGCTACCTACTATTCATCTGCATGCATAATATTTAAATTCTGGATATGGAAAATTTTCCCTGGGTAAAAGAATACCCGCAAGGAGTCGCTTCTACGGTAGATTACAGCCAGTATTCTTCTCTGGTTGATATGCTCGATCAGGCCTTCAGGAAATATGCTGATCTGAAAGCCTTTGACAATATGGGTAAAACGTATACTTACAAAGAGATCGATGAAGCCTCCCGGGCTTTTGCCGCTTATCTCCAGAAAGGTATGGGATTGAAGAAAGGCGACCGAATTGCCATTCAAATGCCCAACTGCCTGCAGTACCCGGTAGCCATGTTTGGTGCTTTAAGAGCCGGATTAGTTGTTGTAAATACAAATCCGTTATATACACCCCGTGAAATGAAGCATCAGTTTAAAGATGCCGGGGTAAAGGCAGTGGTTATTATGAGTATGTTTGCTCACCACCTGGAAGAGGTGTTACCTGAAACTGATATTCAGCATGTGGTGGTGACTGATTTGGGCGATATGCTGGGTGGTTTAAAGGGCAGTCTGGTCAATTTTGTAGTGAAAAAAGTGAAGAAGATGGTGCCTGACTACAAGCTGCCAAAAGCCATTCCATTTAAAGAAGTACTCTCGAAAGGTAAAAAGTACATTTTCGATAAGCCTGAGATAAAACCGGAAGATTTGGCTTTTCTGCAATATACCGGCGGCACAACAGGGGTGGCCAAAGGGGCGATGCTGAGCCACAGGAATGTCGTTGCTCATACCCTCCAGATAACTGAATGGTTTAAACCATTGCTCGAAAAAGGAAAACAGGAAATTATGATTACGGCTATTCCGCTTTACCATATTTTCGCGCTTGCGGTAAATGGGATATTTATGACGCACATCGGTGCCCGTAATATACTGGTAACGAACCCGAGAGATATGAAGGCCTTCCTCAAGGATCTGAAGAAATTCCCCTTTACTCTTATAACCGGGGTAAATACCCTTTACAATGGGCTCCTCAACCAACCAGATTTTTCATCAGTAGATTTCAGTCATTTAAAAACGGCCATTGGTGGTGGCATGGCCGTACAAAAGGCTGTTGCTGAAAAATGGAAAAAAGTAACAGGTATTTCCCTGGTAGAAGGTTACGGGCTAAGCGAAACCTCCCCGGTGCTAAGTGTAAACCCGCTGGATGGGCGCGAAAACCAGGGAACGATTGGTTTGCCGGTGCCAAATACAGAAATGGCTATTTTCGATGAAGAGGGAAATAAGATGGGAGTAGGTGAGGTTGGCGAAATTTGCGCCCGTGGCCCACAGGTGATGCAGGGCTACTGGAATCGTCCCGAAGATTCTGAAAATGCATTCTTTCATAAAGAGTGGTTCCGGACCGGCGATATGGGCATTATGCAGGCCGACGGTTACTTTAAAATTGTGGACCGCAAGAAAGATATGATAAATGTTTCGGGCTTTAATGTGTACCCGAATGAGATTGAAGATATTATTGCCATGCACCCGAAAGTGCTTGAAATTGCTGCTATCGGAATACCTGACGAACGGTCAAGTGAGGTGGTGAAAGCATGTGTGGTAAAGAAAGATCCGAGCCTAACGAAGGATGAATTAATCGCCTACTGCCGCGAAAACATGACTGCCTACAAGGTACCGAAAGTGGTGGAATTTAGGGAAGAACTGCCGAAATCCAATGTTGGTAAAATTCTGCGCAGGCTCCTGCGTGAAGAAGGGGAACAAAAGACTATGTAAAAGAGCAAATAGTAGTTTTATTAGAGCCGGTTTCCGATGGGAATCCGGCTTTTTTTATTGCTAATGCCGGAAAGTTCCTTTCGCTGCAGGCTATTTTCACTGCTCCTTCACCCTAATGGGGCCACAGGTTAGTTTGTTTCCACTTCCCTGATGGAATGCATTGAAAGGAGTAATTATTGAAGCTTAAAAACAATTCGATGGACAGTAGGTTAAAAAGGTAAAACTAAAACCCCCAAACGCCCTATGAATGATACTAATTTAAGACTAATGTCTATAGAAAAGCTCAAGGAAAAAATCGAAGACATTGAAATATGTATGTTTTCTACTGTTGAGCCTGATGGCCGAATTCTTAGCCGCCCCATGTCTACCCGCAAGATGGATCCAGATGGTACTTTGTGGTTTTTTACCAATGAGCTTTCAGAAAAAGTGGATGAGCTGGAGATGTATGAGAATGTAAATTTGGCCTATGCCAATGTAAATAAGCAGTCGTATGTTTCAATTTCCGGAAGCGCCGAAATTGTAAAAGACCGAATGGTGATAGATAAGCTTTGGAGCCCTATTTTAAAAGCCTGGTTCCCGCGTGGGCTTGAAGATCCTAACCTGGCCCTGATAAAAGTAATTCCTCATTCTGCTGAATACTGGAATGCCTCTTCCAGTAAAATGGAGCAAATGCTGAATGTGGCAAAGGCAATCATGAAAGGAAAGCAGTATGAAACCGGAGAGCATGGGCAGATAAATTTGCGATAGGCACCCTCTTGAAGGAGCGCTTTTAAGAAGATTTATTAGTTGAACCTTTCTTTTATTAAAAGCAAAAAAATCAGGCGTAAAAGCCTTTGCAGAGCAACCCGTAAAAAGGGCTGCTCTTTTTTTATTCAACAAGGCAAATAAAAACCGGCTGAGGTCCGGCAAAAGGAAGGGTATCATTTTATGATATATCATGAACGGTAGGATAGGAAACAGGAAAAAATTAAAATGAATGGCCTTTGCTTTCCTCCTGATTTACAGCGGTTAATCATTGGTTTAGTTGGTTTAGTGGACATTATTGATAAAATATTAGGAACAATTTAGAAACTCGTTAATTATTAAAGTGAGCGATTATTTTTTAACCCAAAATTTATTTACAATGAAAAAGCTACACTTATTAGCAGGTGCTTTATTGCTGCCCTTTTTTGTATCTGCCCAAGCAGTGTCCACTATCGACCAGGATGGAGAAGGTCATGAAGGGCTTATCGAGCAAAATGGTGCCAGCGAGGCACTGATTGAACAAATTGGTTCGTCTTCCTATGCTGTTATCAGCCAGATTGGGGCTGATAGCTATGGTGAGATCAACCAAAATGGAACTGGCCATGAAGGCAACACCTACCAGGAAGGGGACGGTCACATTTCATTTACAAAGCAGTTTGGTGTGGAACAACTAGCTAATGTTGACCAGACAGGCTACAATCAGACGGCCTTTCAGTACCAGTTAGGTAAAGGAAACGATGCCTTTATCCGCCAGAGAGGCCACGATAACTTTGTGGACCAACAGCAGGATGGTACTTACAACAACGTACATGCCCGCCAGGATGGAAGAACCAACAATAGCAGTATTTTACAGGAGCAGTATGGTATGTATAATGGCATGACCGTTAACCAGTGGGGTAGTGGTTACCTGGCTGTTCAGTACCAGGATGGTACAGACAATGCCATGGTAATTAGCCAGGCCAGAGGTATGGACAACCAGGCCGAGCAAAGCCAGTGGGGCAATGATAACTATGCCAAAGCTGTACAGCACTATGATTACAATGAATCTTACCAGGTGCAGGATGGCGTTGCCCTTCTTTCAGATGTTTTCCAGAGTGGTGTAGGAAACTACTCCTGGACCGAGCAGTATGGAGAAGGTAATGAGGCCTGGGTAGAGCAGTATGGTACAGATAACGAAGCCTACATTTACCAGTATGGTACCAACGACCTTGCCTATATCTACCAGAATGGTTATGGCAATAAAGCTACGGTAATTCAGCATTAAAATTAATTAGGGCCGGAACAACTATTTATACGGCTTAGCACAAAAAAAAGCAGCGGCCTCTCATTGAGAAGTCGCTGCTTTTTTTGCATTTATCCTTACTATTTGTAATCGCCGAAAGAGCCGGCAGGCCCGGGGAAAACAACCGGGCTTTCATAGCCGTCTTTCGAAACACTGGATACACCAAAGAAGTAATTATCAATAATTACATTCTCCAGTGTGTGTTCGCTTACATCCCCGACATACACGCTATTGGTCCATACCGGAGAAGTGGTTAAGCGCCAGTAAATTTTATAGCCGGCAATATCCTTATTCTTTTCCGGTGATACTTTCTCCCATTTAAGGGTAGTACTGGGCGACACGGCTCCCTCTATGGTAACATTTTGCGGTGGGGCAGGGGCCTTGGCAATAGCGGCCATGGTTACTGCATTGAGTGCCGTCATTTTAGCGGCATAGGGGAAGTTTACCCCTTCAATTACATCGCCATATTCAATACCGTTTTCGGTCCTTAAATCCTGGTGCTGCCGGTTGTAGTTTTCATAAGCTTCCATTACTCTTACACCCGGGAAACCTGCTTCATTAAATGGCCGGTGATGCCCGCCACGGCCAAAGCGGTCCAGACGGTATATCATCATCACATCCAGACTAGGGAAGTACTGGTGGGCCATCACATCAATGTAGCGGGCAAGGTTCCGCGAAGGAGAATCAACCTCTCCGCCGGTATAGCGGCGAATTCTCGCCTCCCGTTCTGTTTCCACGGCGCGCGTACCTTCCGAAAAAACCCTGGCTACCGTATTGTTTATGACCCCGTTAATTCCTTCTATATTGCCAATCATATCATTATTGAGAACGCCTTCCACGCGCCAGTCATGAGCCTTCGCATACTTTGCCAGCTCTTCTCCTCCAAATAAACCTTGTTCTTCTCCGGAAAGGGCGGCATATACGATGCTCCCGTCGAACTGGTGTTTACTTAGAACACGGGCAGCCTCTAACGCACCGGCTACACCAGTGGCATTATCGTTTGCGCCGGGCGAATCTGAGGTATAGTCCATTACATCGGAAACCCTGGAATCAATATCGCCGGTCATCATGATTACCCGCTTTGGGTCAGTCTTGCCCCGTTGTACGGCCACTACGCTTACTACCTCCACAGGTTTTGGAATACGATTCTCTCCATCCACCATATGGCGAACATAAAACACCTCCAGGCAATCGCCGCATTCTTTAGAAATCTTCTCAAATTCCTGCTTAATCCAGCGGCGGGCTGCGCCAATCCCTCTGGTATCGGAAAGCGTGTCAGATAAAGTATGGCGGGTACCAAAACTTACCAGCTTCCGGATATCCTGTTCAATTCTTTCGGGGGAGGTGCTGTTTGCAATTTCCTGTAAAAATGGCTGCCAGTCCGGGGTGGCTGTATGATTTTGAGGTGTCTGAGCTGGTAGGGCCAGGGGAATGCTCAGCATACAGGCGAGCAGGGGAGAGAACAAATGTTTACTTTTCATCTTAAAAATTAAATTCTGATTAATGACTAATTTTAGACGGAATAAATGTCGGAACTTTAAATTTAAAGAATTTTACTGAAAGCGAAAGAAGAAAGGGTCGAAGTAGAATGAAAGCAGCCAGAGACCCGTGATTGCCGCTGGCTGCTTAGAAGGATGGAAAGCATGTGTTCAGCCGAAAAAAGGATATTGGACTGAACATTTAAAAGACACCACTTTTCCTGAAATGGTTGGAAATAAAAAAAGTCAGCCCATATGGACTGACTTTCCTGTTTAAAAGGTTGAGGATTTTTTCAGAAACGAAAACTACAATTCGCCATCTTCAGCTCTTTCCTTCAGTTCTTCATTGGCAAAAATGGCCACTTCTACCCGTCGGTTTTGAGCGCGTCCTGCTTCGCTTTCATTTTCAGCCACAGGTTGCTCCTCACCATAACCTCGGGTACGAATACGGTCAGGGTCTACGCCAAGACTGATTGCATATTCTGAAACAGCATTGGCTCTTTGTTCAGATAAGCGCTGGTTATAAGCATCTTTACCAACATTATCGGTATGGCCTTCCACCAGGATGTTGGTGTCTTCGTACTTCTTCAGTGTTTCTGCCATGTTGCGGATATTTTCTTTCGCTTCGGGAGTAAGGTTATAAGAGTCGAAACCAAAGAGGATACCGCTATCGAAAGTAACCTTAATACCTTCGCCTACTCTTTCTACCGTAGCGCCTTCAAGCTCTTCATCTAACTCCCGGGCCTGCTTGTCCATATACACCCCAATAGCTGTACCCGCTGCACCACCAATAACAGCACCCAATATGGCACCTTTAGCAGTGTTTCCGGCTAATGCACCAATGCCGGCACCTACCGCAGCGCCACCGGCACCACCTGCAGCGGCACCTTTGGCCGTATTGCTCCAGGATTTACATGATACCATTACACTGGCACATAATAATAGAATTATTGAAAATTTTAATGCTTTCATAAAATTAAAAGTTGGTTCTAAAAAGGGTTTTACAAAAACTTTACCAAAAATGAATGAGCTATTATACGGGCGGAAAAAAAATTGGTTTTTAACCTGTTTTGTCCCTAATGACTAAATGCTCTGCCTGCTTTTTTTACTTGGAAACGAAAAATAATTTATATAATGGGTTCATTAAAAATAAATTATAAGCTTTTAGTTTTTTGCCCTAACTATTAGAATACTGGTGGTTAATGGGTTATGGTGTTTTATGCCGAACATCGGAGTTTACCGGAAGGAAACGATAATTGGTACCGGGCAGGGATAGAGAACCATCGGCTCAGAAAAATGTTTTTCAGGAGAGTGTTTACCTGGCATATTGAAGCCTCCTAAGAAGCGGTCTTTTAATTAACATTGCCTGTCGTGAAGAAAAATTGTATTCTATGAGTAACCATAAACAAGCAATACAGACGGCCATTGTAGCATTTGGTCTTTCCGGTAAAGCCTTTCATGCCCCTTTTATTGCAGCAAATCCTACATTTAGGTTGAGGAAAGTGGTGGAACGCCATCGGGAAGATTCGGCCAGTATATACCCGGAGGTGGCTGTTTGCCGCTCGCTTAATGCTGTTTTAGAAGATGCCGCAATTGAGCTTGTGGTTATTACCACCCCTAACACGTTTCATTATTCCATGGCCAGGCAGGCATTGGAAGCCGGTAAGCATGTGGTGCTGGAAAAGCCTTTTACCGTAACGCTGGAGGAGGCCCAAGGGCTTATTCAACTTGCGAAGGAACAGCAGAAAATGCTCACTGTTTTTCATAACCGTCGCTGGGATGGTGATTTTTTAACAGTTAAACAACTGCTTGATAAAAAAATGATAGGTAAACCGGTAGAGTTTGAATCGAATTTCCACAGGTTTCGGCCCAGAATAAAGGACAACTGGAGAGAAGAAGAAGAGGCAGGTAGTGGTATTTTATATGATTTGGGTCCTCATCTTATCGACCAGGCGCTGTGCCTGTTTGGTACACCAAAAGCTGTTTTTGCGGATGTGCGACAGCAACGGCCGGAGGCAAAAACAGCCGATTCATTTGAGCTTCTGCTGGATTACGAACACCTGAAAGTAAAGCTGAATGCAGGCACACTTGTTCGGATCGCCTGGCCCAGATTTACGGTAAACGGAACGGCTGGCGGTTTTATTAAATGGGGACTGGATCCGCAGGAAGCTGCTCTGCGAGCTGGGCTAAAACCTGTTGGATCGGATTGGGGAAGGGAGGAAGAAAGGAATTGGGGCACTCTCCATACCCATTTGAATGGATTGGACTTTAAAGGAAAAATAGAAACCTTCGCAGGAAATTATGGGGCCTTCTACCAAAATGTGTATGAGCATATCCGCAAAGAGGAACCCCTGGTGGTAAAACCTGTACAGGCTCTGGAAGTAATGAAACTGCTGGAACTGGCTACTAGAAGCGCCGCCGAGGGCAAAAAACTTTCTGTAGAGGAGTAGGGAGCCAAAATCAATTTCTTTCTATACTTTATAGTAAAAAAGCCCGCCAGAAGCGGGCTTTAAACCAAAAGGAGGGGCAATTTTAATTGCCTTCCAGAATTTCAAATAATTCGTCCAGCTTAGGAGTAAGGATAATTTCTGTCCGGCGGTTTTTTGCCCTGCCCTCAGCTGTTTCGTTTGTGGTGAGGGGCAAATGTTCTCCTCTGCCTGCGGCTGTAACTCTGTCAGGAGCCACTCCTGCATCAGTGAGGATATCCACAATAGAGGTAGCGCGCAATACACTTAAATCCCAGTTATTTTTCATGTACTGGGAAGTACGGCCCAGGGGTACATTATCCGTATGGCCCTCTACTAAAATTTGGATCTCGGGGCTTTCCTTCAGAACACCAGCAAGTTGCTTGAGCGCATTTACTCCTTTAGGGTCAACGGCAATACTGCCAGATTTAAAAAGAAGTTGCTCCGCCAGCGATACATATACTTTACCATTTTTCACCTGTACAGTCAGGTCATTTTCCTTAAAGTTCAGAAGTGCATCGCTCACCCTCTTCTTAAGCTGCGCAACTGCTTTTTCTTTCTCCTCAAGAATTTGTTCCAGCTCCCGAACTCTTTTTTCCCTTTCCTGCAGGTTCAGACTTAATTCCTGGTTTTGCTGTCTGGCTAACTCCAGTTCTTCGCGGGCACTCAGCAGTCGTTGCTGCTGCTCTGCCAGGTCTTTGTTTAGTTTTCCGCTGCTGTTAACCAGGTTATTATAATATTCTTCCAGTTCTATATAAGCCTGGGTTTTGGCGTTTAAGTTCTCTGTACTGGCCCTAAGCTCCTGGCGGATAGAGTCTGCTTCGTCTTTTGTGTTTTTTAGAGCGGTTTCCAGTCGTTCAATGGTGCTTTCGGCTACTGCCAGTGCTTCTTCAGATTCGTGTTTCTGCGCTTCCAGCCTTACTTTTTCAGAAAGTAACTGGTCATATTTTTTTTGCGACACACAGGCACTGCCGGAGGCAAGTAAGAAAAGGCCGAGACTAAGCCCGGTGAAATTTTTTAAAGTCATAAAAGAGAAGGATTCTTTAATTTTCCTCTAAAATAGGAAAAATGTTGAGGCTTGTACAGGGTGTGTAAGGATTAGGAAAGAATTATTTTTATATTAGTTGCTCGGCATGCATAATAGTTTAAAGAACCTATATTTTTCAATTTATCATCATGACACACACAGAGGGAATGCTTCGCGAAGGAAGCTTTAAAGGCAAAAATATTATTGTTACCGGGGGTGGCACTGGTCTTGGTCGTTCCATGAGCAAATACCTCTTAGAGCTGGGTGCACAGGTAATTATTACCAGCCGTAAGCTCGATGTGCTGAAAGAAACGGCAAAAGAACTTGAGTCTGAAACCGGAGGAAAAGTTTTGCCACTTTCCTGCGATGTTCGTGAATATGACCAGATTGAGCAGGTAATAAAAGAGACCGAGAATACATTCGGGCCAGTTCATGGCCTATTGAATAATGCAGCAGGTAATTTTATCAGTCCTACTGAACGACTCTCGCACAGGGCTTTTAATATTGTGCTCGATATTGTACTGAAAGGAACCTCCCAGTTTACCCTGGCAATGGGTAAACGGTGGATTGAGCAAAAGCAGCCGGGTACTATTCTTAATATTGTTACCACCTATGCCTGGACCGGTTCGGGCTATGTTGTGCCGAGTGCCTGTGCCAAAGCAGGTGTTTTAGCCCTTACCCGCTCACTGGCGGTGGAGTGGGCAAAATATGGCATCAGAAGCAATGCCATTGCCCCGGGACCATTCCCGACAGAAGGAGCCTGGAGTCGGCTGCTGCCAGGTGAGCTGGCAGAGAAGTTCGACCTCGCTAAAAGAGTGCCGCTTAAAAGGGTAGGAGAGCACCAGGAGCTGGCGAACCTGGCAGCTTACTTACTATCAGATTTTTCAGCCTATGTTAATGGCGAAGTGGTTACCATTGATGGAGGGGAGTGGCTTAAAGGAGCAGGAGAGTTTAATATGCTCGAAATGGTGACGCCGGAAATGTGGGATATGTTTGAGAACATGCGGGGGAAATAATAGAGGTTTTTCCTAATGGAAGAAGCAGAAAGAGGCTAACTGTTAAGGCAGGAGTGGTCGGAAGATTTTTTCTTCCGACCTTTTTATTTTTAGTGGTAACAATTCATTCCAT
>NZ_ANNU01000011.1 GCF_000346615.1 Nafulsella turpanensis ZLM-10 | reverse complement strand
CAGGAGTGGTCGGAAGATTTTTTCTTCCGACCTTTTTATTTTTAGTGGTAACAATTCATTCCATGCTTTAGCCTTAGGAGCTTTAATTTTGTTGTTATTACAGGCTAAATGACAATGAGTTATGGGCACATTTAAAGACCACAAAATCAGCGTAAAAGAGTTGCTATCGCTTATTCCTGACCAATACCTAGAGCAGCTCTCCCTTCAGGGCAGTGTAGACCGTTATAGTAAGGTGCTGCATGGACGAAAGATGTTCTACCTGCTGCTTTATGGCATGTTGGAAAACGAGCGGCTCAGTCAGCGCAGCCTGGAAGACACCTTTAATGACCCACTCTTTAAGCAGCTTTTCCAGCTGGATGCAAGCGAAAGCATAAGACGAAGCTCTATCTCGGAGCGGCTATCTTGTATAGATGCTGATTATTTTCGCCAAATCTATGAGTGTATTTATGAGCAATATGCAGCCCTATATGCTGATGGTGACCAGCAAAAGCTCATCCGTGTAGATAGTTCTCTGGTTAGCGATACGGCAGGCAAGCTCCAGTCAAGCCTGGGACATGACCGTGGTAAGAAGGCAGTGAAATACACCCTGGCTTTTGACGGGCTACTACCCTGCAGTGCCCAGGCTTTTACAGAAAAGATGTATAACAGCGAAGAAGTGGCCCTGCCCCAGATAGTCTGGCAGCATGTTAAACAGCAGGCCCATCATCAGAACCTCTACGTTTTAGACCGGGGCATGCAATCCTCCCGCAGTCTGCAAGTCTTTGATGAGCAGAAAGTCAGCTTTGTTTGCCGGGCCAGGGAAAACCGCAAATACGAACCACTAAGCAATCTACTAAAGGAAGACCAGCAGACAGACCTGGGGGAGGTAATCCTGTTGAGCGATGAACTGGTCAGGCTTTATTGCAATCAGCCCATCAAAAACAAGAAAGGCAACATTCATCATCGGGAAAGCTTGCTTGAGCAGGACTTTCGCCTGGTTATTGTGCAAACTAAGCAACAGCCAGAGCAGCATTTCTGGCTGCTGACCAATGAACTGGAGATGCCTGCTGAAGAAATTGCCCGTGCTTATCGCCGAAGATGGGACATAGAGGTTTTTTTCCGCTTTTTAAAACAGGAACTGAACCTGAGCCATCTGGTTTCTCTCAACCAGAATGGTATACAGGTGATGCTTTATATGACCCTGATTCTAGCTATGCTGCTACTTATCTACAAGAAAGCAAACGCTATAGGCTACAAAACTGCCAAAAGAAGATTTGCTATGGAAGTCAGAAACCTAGCCATTGCTATCGTGGTGGTGCACTGCAAGGGAGACCTCGACAGACTCTTCAAAACATAAAAAAAGTGGCCGGAATTTCTTCCGACCACTCATG